>JAIYAM010000056.1 GCA_027489065.1 Erythrobacteraceae bacterium
CGCGCGGTGGAGACCGCCAAGCGCGTCCAGCCCGCCTGGGCCGCGACCAATCCGCAGCGCCGCGCGCGGGTGATGTTCGCCTTCAAGCAGTTGGTCGAAGACAACATGCAGGACCTCGCCGAGATGCTCTCCTCCGAGCACGGCAAGACGGTGCCCGACGCCAGGGGCGACGTGCAGCGGGGGCTTGAGGTGATCGAATATGCCTGCGGCATCCCGCAGATCATGAAGGGCGAATACACCCATGGCGCAGGGCCGGGGATCGACGTCTACTCGCTGCGCCAGCCTTTGGGGATCGGGGTCGGCATCACGCCGTTCAACTTCCCGGCGATGATCCCGATGTGGATGTTCGGCATGGCCTGCGCGGCGGGCAATGCCTTCATCCTCAAGCCCTCGGAACGTGACCCGAGCGTGCCGGTGCGCCTTGCCGAGCTGTTCCTCGAAGCGGGCGCGCCCGAGGGCCTTTTGCAGGTCGTCCACGGCGACAAGGAGATGGTCGACGCGATCCTCGACCACCCCGATATCGCCGCGATCAGCTTCGTCGGCTCGTCCGACATCGCGCAATATATCTACGCGCGCGGCACCGCGAACAACAAGCGCGTGCAGGCCTTCGGCGGCGCGAAGAACCACGGCATCGTCATGCCCGACGCGGACCTCGACCAGGTGGTCAACGACCTCACCGGCGCGGCCTTCGGCTCGGCGGGCGAGCGCTGCATGGCGCTGCCCGTGGTGGTGCCGGTGGGCGAGGAGACCGCCGAGCGCCTCAAGGAAAAGCTGCTCACCTCCATCGCCAAGCTGCGCATCGGGGTCTCCAACGATCCCGACGCGGATTACGGACCCGTCGTGACGCCCGAGCACAAGGCGCGGATCGAGCAGTGGATCACCACCGCTGAGCAGGAGGGCGCCGAGATCGTCGTCGACGGGCGCGGCTTCACGCTGCAGGGCCACGAGAAGGGCTTCTTCGTCGGCCCGACGCTGATCGACCACGTCACTCCGCAGATGACATCCTACCAGGAGGAGATCTTCGGCCCCGTGCTCCAGATCGTGCGCGCTGCCGACTTCGAGGAGGCGGTGCGCCTGCCCTCGGAACACCAGTACGGCAACGGCGTCGCGCTGTTCACCCGCAACGGCCACGTCGCGCGCGAGTTCACCGCGCGCGTCAATGTCGGGATGGTGGGCATCAACGTGCCGATCCCCGTGCCGGTCGCCTACCACTCCTTCGGCGGGTGGAAGCGCTCGGGCTTCGGCGACATCGACCAGTACGGCACCGAAGGCCTCAGGTTCTGGACCAAGAACAAGAAGGTCACCCAGCGCTGGCCCGACGGCTCACCTGACGGCTCCAACGCCTTCGTCATCCCGACCATGGGGTGAGCTAGAAGCTGGAAACCTCCCCCGTCGCTCCGTGTCTGATACGGGGCGACGGGCGCCTGCTTGCGCGCGGCGCATCATCCGCGCTTTGCCAACCCGCTGCTTTGCGGCTAAGGCCCCGCGCATGAGTACCCCCCTGCCCGCCTCGGGCGAGATCTGAGCCCCCGGCGTCAAGCAGCATGAAGCGGGTTTTCGCCAACATGGGCTGGCTGCTGGGCGGCCGCGGCATCAACGCGGTGCTGAGCATCGTCTATCTCGCCATCGCCGCGCGCACGCTGGGCACGATCGGCTTCGGCCACTTCGCGCTGATCGTGGCGCTGGGCCAGGCGATCACCGGCATCGCCAACTTCCAGACCTGGCAGTTCATCGTCAAATGGGGCGCGAACGGCGACGGCGGCAGCGTCGATCCCGACAAGGCGCGCGAGGCGACCGGCTTTGCCGTTGCGCTCGACGCGATTTCCGTCGGGTTCGGCCTCGTGATCGCGGGCGCGGTGATCCTCAGCGCGCCCTATTGGCTGGAAGTGCCGCGCGAGCTGCTGGGCCTCGCCTTCGCCTATTGCGCCGTGTCGCTCGCCGCGATCCGCACCACGCCGACGGGCATCCTCAGGCTCCACTTCAAATATGCGAACGCCACCGCGGCCGAGGCGGTGCAGCCCGTGGTGCGCGCGCTGGGCGCGCTCCTCGCGCTCGCCTTCATGCCGACCGTGACCGGCTTCGTCCTCGCCTTCGCCGCATCCGAAGTGGCGGTGGCGACGGCGCTGTGGATTGTCGCCATGCAGGTGCAGCCGCTGCATTGGGATGCGGTCAGCCTCAAGGCGATCCCTGCGCGCCACAAGGACGCATGGCGCTTCGTCGTTTCCACCAACCTTTCAGGCAGCCTCTCGGTCGCGGGCAAGCAGGTGATGATCCTGCTGGTCGGCACATTCGGCGGCGCGGCGCTGGCGGGCGGCTTCCGGGTTGCGAGCCAGTTGGGCCAAGCGCTGGTCAGCCTCGCGCAGACCGTCTCCAAGGCGATCCTGCCCGAGCTCGTCCACAGCCGCGAGAACGCCCTCGATATCGCCCGGCGCATGGCCAACATCGCCGCCGTCGGCGGGGTGATCGCGGTGGTGACAGCGGTGCTGTTCGGGCGCGCCGGGCTGGAGCTGATCGCCGGCAAGGAGTTCGGCGTATTCTACTGGGCGATGGTGATCCTCGCCATCGCCGGCGCGGTCGAGCTGGTCGGAGCGAGCCTCGAGAGCCTGCTCGTCTCGGCGGGCAAGGCGCATATTTCCTTCATCGTGCGCGCGGTGCCCACCGCGCTGGCGCTGGTGCTGCTCGATGCGGCGATCGACTGGAACGGCGCCAAGGGTGCGGCCTTCGCGCTCCTGGGATCGAGCAGCCTTGCGGTGATCGGCTTCTACGTCGCGATCCTCAACCTCGGCCAGATCCGGCTGGTGGTCGAGGAGCCGGAGGAGGAGCGGGAACCCGAGCCCGCCCCTCCCCCTGCCTGAGCCTTATCCCCTGAGCCTTACCCCTCGTAAGCGAGCTTGGGCTTGCGCGCCGCGCCGGTTTCATCGAGGCGGCGGCGGGGGGCGTAGTAGGGGGCCTGCTTCAAGCCCTCGTCCCCTTCCAGCGCGCGGGTCGCCACGGCGCGGAAGGCGGTGATGAACTGGTCGATCGCCGCCTTGCTCTCGGTCTCGGTCGGCTCGACCAGCATCGCGCCGTGGACCACCAGCGGGAAGTATACCGTCATCGGGTGATAGCCCTCGTCGATCAGCCCCTTGGCCACGTCGAGCGTCGAGAGACCATTGGTGAAGTCCTTGTCGCCGAACAGCGCCTCATGCATGCACGGGCCGCTGGCAGCGAACGGCGCGTGGAGGATGTCCTCCATGCTGCGCAGGATGTAGTTGGCGTTGAGCACCGCGTCCTCGGCCACCTGCTGCAAGCCATCGGCCCCGTGGCTGAGCATGTAGGTGAGCGCGCGGGTGAACATGCCCATCTGCCCGTGGAAGGCGGTCATGCGGCCGAAGGTCGGCCCGCGCTCTTCGCGGTTTTCTTCCTCGACGAGGTAGAACTCGCCCCCGTCCTTCTGGCGGATGAAGGGCAGCGGCGCGTAGGGCGCGAGCGCTTCGGACAATACCACCGGCCCCGAACCCGGCCCGCCGCCGCCGTGCGGGGTCGAGAAGGTCTTGTGCAGGTTGATATGCATCGCATCGACGCCGAGGTCACCCGGGCGCACCTTGCCGACGATGGCGTTGAAGTTCGCCCCGTCGCAATAGACGTAGCCGCCCACCGCATGGACCGCGTCGGCGATCTCGCGGAAGTCCTTCTCGAACAGGCCGCAGGTGTTGGGGTTGGTGATCATCACCGCCGCCACGTCGGGCCCTAGGCGGGCCTTGAGCGCGGCCACATCGACGCGGCCTTCGGGCGTCGCGGGGATATCCTCCACGCGGTAGTTGGCGAAGGCGGCGGTGGCGGGGTTGGTGCCGTGGGCGCTCTCGGGCACCAGCACCACCTCGCGCGCGTCGCCGCGGGCCTCGTGCGCGGCGCGGATCGCGAGGATGCCGCACAGCTCGCCATGCGCACCGGCCTTGGGGCTCATCGCGACAGCCGGCATCCCGGTCAGCGTGCACAGCCAGTGGCCGAGCTGGTGGATCACCTCGAGCGCACCCTGCACCGTCGATTGCGGGGCGAGCGGGTGGATATCGGCGAAGCCGGGCAAGCGCGCCATCTTTTCGTTGAGGCGCGGATTGTGCTTCATGGTGCAGCTGCCTAGCGGGAAGAAGCCGAGGTCGATCCCGTAGTTCTGGCGGCTGAGGCGGGTGTAGTGGCGCACGGTCTCGGGCTCGGTCAGGCCGACGAGGCCGATGGCTTCGGAGCGCGCAAGACCGCCGAGGCGGGTCGGCGCATCGGCGTCAACCGCGGGAAGGTCCACGCCGGTGACGTCGGTCCGGCCGATCTCGAAGAGCAGCGGCTCTTCCAGCATCAGCGCACGGTTGCCGGTTGTGGTGGCGGGGCCGTTATGCATCCCGTCTGCGGCAAGTTCCATTTCGGGCTTCCAGCCGCTCTTGTTGGGGGCGTTCATCACACGGTCTCCTTGATGCAGGCTTCCAGCTCCTGGGCGAGGCGTTCGATATCCTCTTCGGTGGTGGTCTCGGTCACGGCAACGAGCAGCGCGTGCTCGAGCGCCTCGACCCCCGGATAGAGCCGCCCCAGCGATACCCCGCCGAGCACGCCGCGATCCGCCAGATCGCGCACGATCTCGCGCGCGGGCTTGCCGCCGAGCATCAGGGTGAACTCGTTGAAGAAGGCGTTGTTGAGCACTTCAACGCCCGGCACCTTGGCCAAGCGATCGGCGGCGATGCAGGCGAGGCGGTGGTTCTCCGCCGCTAGCTCGCGCAGGCCCCGTTCGCCCAGCAGCGTCATGTGCACGGTGAAGGCGAGCGCGCATAGGCCCGAGTTGGTGCAGATGTTGCTGGTCGCCTTCTCGCGGCGGATGTGCTGTTCGCGGGTCGAGAGGGTGAGCACGAAGGCGCGCTTGCCCTCGGCATCCGTCGTTTCGCCGCAGAGGCGACCCGGCATCTGGCGCACGTGCTTGGGATCGCGCACGGCGAACAGGCCGAGGTACGGCCCGCCGAACTGGAGGCCGACGCCCAGCGACTGGCCTTCGCCCACGACGATATCCGCGCCCATTTCGCCCGGCGACTTGATCGCGCCCAAAGCGACAGGCTCGGTGTTCACGACGACCAGCAGCGCGCCCTTGGCATGGGCGGCTTCGGCAACCGCCGAGAGATCGCTGATCCGCCCGAGGATGTCGGGATATTGCACCACCACGCAGGCGGTGTCCTCGTCGATGCGGGCGATCAGGCCCGACAGCTCGGGGTCCGGGGTGATCGCCGGAAGCGCATCGGCGATGGTGTCGCCGGTGAAGTGCGCCATGGTCTTCACGACCTGCGCGTAATGCGGGTGCAGCGCGCCCGACAGCACCGCCCGCTTGCGGCGGGTGACGCGGGTCGCCATCGCGACGGCCTCCCAGCATGCGGTCGACCCGTCATAGAGCGAGGCATTCGCCACCGCGCAGCCATAAAGCCGCGCGACCTGCGTCTGGAACTCGAACAGCATCTGCAGCGTGCCCTGCGCGATTTCCGGCTGGTAGGGCGTGTAGGCGGTCAGGAACTCGCCGCGCTGGATGATGGTGTCGACGCTCGCGGGCACGTGGTGCCGATAGGCGCCCGCACCGAGGAAGAACGGCACGTCGCCTGCCGCCATGTTCTTGGCAGCAAGCTTCTTCATGTGGCGTTCGACCGCCATCTCGCTGGCGTGCATCGGCAGCCCGTGGATCGGGCCATCGAGGCGCGCGATTTCGGGCACGTCGACGAACAGGTCGTCGATGGTGGCGGCGCCGATCTTTGCCAGCATGGCCTGCCGGTCGGTGTCGGTGAGAGGGAGGTAGCGCATCGGTGTTCAGCCTCGCTTGAGAGGTTAGCGGGGAGGAGGTCTCAGAGCCCTTCGACGAAGGCCTTGTAGCCGTCCTCGTCCATCAGCGCGTCGAGCTCGCCCGGGTCGGTGATGGTCATCTTGAAGAACCAGCCGCCGTCTTCGGGGGCGGAGTTGACCAGCGCCGGGTCTTCTTCCAGCGCGGGG
Organism: Erythrobacteraceae bacterium; assembly: GCA_027489065.1. Lineage (GTDB taxonomy): Bacteria > Pseudomonadota > Alphaproteobacteria > Sphingomonadales > Sphingomonadaceae > Erythrobacter. Next base: position 5,989 of record JAIYAM010000056.1, read on the forward strand.
TTCACCTCGGTGATCTCGCCCGTGATGGGGGCATAGACGTCGCTGGCGGCCTTCACGGATTCGACCACGGCGGCGTCCTTGCCCTGCTCGATCAGTGCGCCGACTTCGGGCAGTTCGACGAACACGATGTCGCCGAGCTGGCCCTGTGCATATTCGGTGATGCCGACGGTTGCGATGTCGCCTTCGACATCGATCCATTCGTGTTCGTCAGTGTAGTAACGCATGGGTCAGCTCCCTCGGAAGTAGCGGTGGGGGACAAAGGGTGTGGGCGAAACGGTGGCGGCGAGGCGCTTGCCGCGAACCTCGACTTCGAGCGCGGTGCCGGGCGCGGCGTGGTCGCTGGCGACGTAGGCCATCGCGATGGGCGCGCTCAAGGTGGGCGAGAAGCCGCCGCTGGTGACGGTTCCGATGTGGTCGGAGCCTGAGAAGACCTCGGCGCCTTCGCGCGCGGGCAAGCGGCCTTCGATCTTCAGGCCGACCCACTTGCGGGCCGTGCCTTCAGCGATCTCGCGGATGATGCGGTTGGCGCCGGGGAAGCCGCCTTCCGTGCGGCGGCGCTTGTTGATGCCGAACAGCAGGCCGGCCTCGATGGGGCTGGTCTCGGGCGTCATGTCGTGGCCGTAGAGCGGCAGGCCCGCCTCCAGCCGCAGCGAGTCCCGCGCGCCGAGGCCGATGGGCTTCACTTCGGGCTCGGCGCAGACGAGGTCGGCGACAGCGGCAACGCTCTCGGCGGGCAGCGAAATCTCGAAACCGTCCTCGCCGGTATAGCCCGAGCGGCTGATCCATGCGTCCACCCCGCCTAGCTTGAACGCCGCGCCCTTCATGAAGGTGAGCGAGGCCAGCGGGGCTTCGCCCGTCACGAGCCGGTCAAGCGCGGCGAAGGCCTGCGGGCCTTGCAGCGCCAGCAGCGCGGTTTCGTCCATGTGACTGATCGTCACCTCGTCGGGCAGGTGTTCCCGAAGGTGCGCGATATCGTCCCACTTGGTCGCGCCGTTGACGACGAGGTAGAACCCCTCGCTCCAGCGCGTGACCATAAGGTCGTCGAGCACGCCGCCGTTCTCGTCGAGCAGCAGCGAATAGCGCGGGTTGCCGTGCTTGAGGGTCGAAAGGTCGATCGGCAGCACGGCCTCGAGCGCGGCGTCGACGCCCTCGCCCGATATGTAGAGCTGGCCCATGTGGCTGACGTCGAACAGGCCGGCGCTTTCCCGCGTCCAGTTGTGCTCGGCAACGATGCCCTCATACTGGATCGGCATCTCGTAGCCCGCAAACGGCACCATCCGGGCCCCGCGCGCACGGTGCCAGGCATCGAGCGGGAGCGCTTCGAGCGGCAGATCTTCGAGATGGTCTTCGGTGTCGTGATCGGTCACTTACGAAATCCCCGGCAGAATACGGCAGTCCGGCAGCGCCTATGGCGCCGCTTCATAACTGCCCCCTCTGTCGGGTGACCTGAGAGCTTCGGCGCATCCGCCAACGTGGCGGAACACCTCCCCTTCGGTGGCCCCGGCCAACATGGACGGGACGCTTTCCAGAGTGTCACGCAGCCGAGCGGTCCGGTGGCCTGAGAGTTTCCGGGGCGGTTGCTCCTTCGGCGCCTTTGCACCCCCTCGAGAAGGGACGCATCGGGCTCTCCCGCTCGCCTGCCCGCAACAGAATCGCTTCTGCTGCGGAAGACGCTTGTGCCCTGCGCGAATTGCTGCACCGCGTCAATCGGGCGAACGCCCGAGGACCATGTGGATAATGCATTTGCTCCGGCAAGCGCGGCCCAATAGACACGCGGGCGGGATGAACCTCACCGAAATCTATCTGATCGCCCTGACGATCATCTTCGCCGTGCCGTGGCTGGTGTGGCGCGTGCTCCGCACCGATTACTGGGCGCCGCTGGTGGTGGTCCAGATCGTCGGCGGCATCCTGCTCGGCCCGGGCGTGATGGGCGCAGTCTTTCCGGACTACTACGCCTTCGTCTTCAGGCCCGACGTGATCATTGCCCTCAATGGCGTCGCGTGGTGGGCGGTGATGCTGTTCGTCTTCGTCGCCGGGATCGAGCTCGACCTCTCCCAGGCGTGGAAGCACCGGAGCGAGACCGGGCTGACGGCAGGCCTCGCGCTCGGCATGCCGCTGCTCGCGGGCACGGCGGCGGCGGCTGTTATCCTGCAATATCCCGGCTGGCGCGGGCCGAACGGGGCCTATTGGCAGGCGCTGCTCGGCATCGGCATGGCCTGCGCGGTGACCGCGCTCCCGATCCTCGTGCTGCTGATGGAGAAGCTGGGCATTCTGCGCCAGCAGCTCGGCCAGCGCATCCTGCGCTATGCCAGCCTCGACGATATCGCGATCTGGGGCGTGCTGGCGCTGATCCTGCTCGATTGGGAGCGGATCGGGCGGCAGGCGGTATTCCTCGTCGGCTTCATCGTCGCCGCCGCGATCATTCGCCGGTTGATGGAGCGCCTGTCGCAGGAAGACCGCTGGGCGGTGAGCCTGATATGGCTCGCGGTGTGCGGCTTTGCGGGCGACTGGTCGGGGCTGCACTTCATGGTTGGCGCCTTCCTTGCGGGCGTGGTGCTCGATGCCAAGTGGTTCGGCCACGAGGCGATGGACCGCTTCCGCAATGTGGTGCTGCTGACCATCATGCCGGTGTTCTTCCTCTCGACCGGCTTGCGCACCCAGTGGGAGGGCGGCGGGTTCGCGGTGTTCGGCGTCGCGGCGCTGCTGCTGGTGGCGGCGGTGGGCGGCAAGCTCTTGGGCGTTCACATCGCCGGCAAGCTGCTCGGCTGGAGCCGCACCGAGGCGAGCCTGATCGGCTGGCTGCTCCAGACCAAGGCGCTGATCATGATCATCTTTTCGAACATTCTGCTCGACAAGCAGATCATCACCCCCACCACCTTCACCGCGCTGCTGCTGATGGCGGTGGGGAGCACGATGCTGACCAAGCCCTTCGCGACGCCGCTGATCGCCAGGCTGGGCGAGCGGGTGAAGGCCGAGGCTTAGCCAAGCGCCGTTCGCCCTGAGCTTGTCGAAGGGCTGTCCTTTTCTCGATAGCAGGTGCGAAAGAAGAACAGTGCTTCGACCGGCTCAGCACGAACGGGTTCAGGGTTTCTCCACCATCTCCATCGCCTGCTTCATGAGCGCCTTCTCGCGTTCCGTGAAGTTACCTGTGTCCTCGCCGCCCGGCGGGGGCGGGTTGGCGGTGGTGAAGTAGACGAAGCCCTGCTTGGCATCACCATCAAACCACAGCCCGGAAAGCAGGCCGTAGGCTTCACCGGGATGACCGACCCAGATTTGCCCATTATTGAACAGGGTGTCCTCGCAATCGGACATATTCATCTCGATGATCTGAAGCCCGAGGCCATAATGGCAAAACAATTCCTGCGCGCCGGTCTTGCCTAGCATGGCCGACATACCGAACCGTTCAAATGTATCGGGCTGGAAGAAGTCCGTGCTTTGGCCGCGCAAGATAGCCTGCCCGATCTTCGCGAGGTCCATCATCCCGATCCGCACGCCTCCTTGCGGCGAGAAGATCGAGGCGTTGGTGCCGGGGACATAGGCATCGAGATCGCACGCCTGCCCCTCCGCCACGGGGATCGTGCAGTTCGGCGGAAGATCGGCGGGACCGTCCTTCGCGATCTCGCCGGTGTCGCGGTAGAGCGTCACCGCACGCGTCTGCAAATCCGCGCCGCAGCCGATCCAGTTGAGGCAGGCCTTCACGCCCAAGGGCGCGAACACCAGCCGCTCCACCAGCCGGTCGTAACGCTCCCCGCTCGCCGCCTCCAGCGCTGTTGCCACAAGTGGCGAGCCAAGGTTCGCATATTCGAACGCCGCTTCGCCCGGAGGTCCGACTTCGCGCCATGCGGCCGGGTCGGCCAGCTTCTCGGCAAGGCTCTCACCAAGCGGGATGACATAGCCCGCCTTGTCCGAAAGCCCCGCGCGGTGCATCAGCAGATGCTCCAGCGTCACCGGCGCGTCAGGGTGATAGGGCGAGCGCAGCTTCCACCCGAGGTAATCCGAAACATCGCGGTCCAGATCGACCTTGCCCTCGTCCGCGAGCCTGAGCGCGGTCAGCGCCATGATCAGCTTGGAGATCGAAGCGATCCGCACCGGATCATTCGCCTCTACCGGGCGCCCCGTTTCCCTGCTCGCCAGCCCCTCGACGATCAGCGGGCGGATGGTCTCCCGGTCGAAGGCGACGACCACCGTGGCAGGCGGCGGCGCGGCGTCCTGTGCCGAGAGGGGAGCGGCGAAAAGCGCAAGGGCTACGGCGAAGAGGCAGCGGATCATACCGCGCATCATCACCGCCCCCGAGCCAGCGTCAATCGAGATTCGGCCTGAGCCAGCGCTCGGCAGTCGCCAGATCGACGCCGCGGCGCGTGGCATATTCCTCGAGCTGGTCCCTGCCCACGCGGGCGACGCCGAAATACTGGCTTTCGGGATGACCGAAATAGAAGCCGCTGACCGCCGCAGTCGGCCACATGGCGAAGCTTTCGGTGAGCGTCAGGCCGGTGTTCTTCGGCGCATCGAGCAGGTCGAAAAGGATCGGCTTCAGCGAGTGATCGGGGCAGGCAGGATAGCCCGGTGCAGGGCGGATGCCGCGGTATTCCTCCTTGATCAGCGCCTCGGCGGTGAGCTGTTCATTCGGCGAATAGCCCCACAGCGTGGTGCGCACGTGCTGGTGCAGCGCTTCGGCAAAGGCCTCGGCGAAACGGTCGGCGAGGGCCTTCAGCAGGATGTCCGAATAGTCGTCCTTGTCGGCCTGGAAGCGCGCCGAATGGCTGTCGATACCGTGGATGCCGACCGCAAAGCCGCCGATCCAGTCGCCATCGGGGTCAATGAAGTCGGCAAGGCACATGTTGGCCCGCTCGCGCGATTTCTTGACCTGCTGGCGCAGGAACGGGAGGCGGACGTGCTGCTCGGTCTCGGGCAGGTGGATCGTGACGTCGTCGCCATCACGTGCGCAGGGCCACAGGCCGGCGACGCCGCGTGCGGTCAGCCACTTTTCGGCAATGATCTGGTCGAGCATCGCATTGGCATCGGCGAACAATTGCGTCGCGGTCTCGCCGACCACCTCGTCGGTGAGGATCGCGGGGTAGTTGCCGTGCAACTCCCAGGCGCGGAAGAATGGCGTCCAGTCGATGAAACCGCGCAGATGCTCCAGCGACCAGTCGGGGAAGACATGCACGCCCGGCTGTTCCGGCGGGGCGGGCTTGTCGGAGAGGAAGGCGTCGTAGAAATTCGCCCGCGCCTCTTCGATCGGCAGCAGCACGCTCTGCGACTTGCCGGCGCGCGCATCGCGGACGTGGATGTATTCGTCCTCGACCTGCGCCACATATTCGTCGCGCTGGGTGTCCGAGAGCAGCTTGGAGGCCACCCCCACCGCCCGGCTCGCGTCGAGCACGTGGATCACCGGGCCTTCGTAGGCCGGGTCGATCCGGAGTGCGGTGTGCACCTTGGAGGTGGTCGCCCCGCCGATCAGCAGCGGCATGGTCATGCCGGCGCGCTGCATTTCCTCGGCGACCGTCACCATCTCGTCGAGCGAGGGCGTGATGAGGCCCGAAAGACCGATCATGTCGGCCTTGTTGTCATTGGCCGCGGCAAGGATCGTCGTCCACGGCACCATGACGCCAAGGTCGATCACGTCATAGCCGTTGCACTGGAGCACGACGCCGACGATGTTCTTGCCGATGTCGTGCACATCGCCCTTCACCGTCGCCATGATGATCTTGCCCTTGGCCTTGCGCTCCTCTTCGGGGAGCAGGTCCTTCTCCGCCTCGATGAAGGGGATGAGGTGGGCGACCGCCTTCTTCATCACGCGCGCGGACTTCACCACCTGCGGCAGGAACATCTTGCCGCTGCCGAACAGGTCGCCGACGACGTTCATGCCGTCCATCAGCGGGCCTTCGATGACCTCGATCGGGCGGCCGCCATTGGCGGCGCGGGCGGCGCGGGCTTCCTCGGTGTCCTCGACGACATAGGCGTCGATGCCTTTGACGAGCGCGTGTTCCAGCCGCTTCTCGACCGGCCAGCCGCGCCATTCCTCGGCGGCCTTTTCATCGGCGACCGACTTGCCCTTGTAGCTCTCGGCGAGCGCGATCAGGCGCTCGGTCGCGTCGGGATCGCGGTTGAGGATCACATCCTCGCAGGCGTCGCGCAGCGCAGGGTCGATCTGGTCGTAGACGTCCAGTTGCCCGGCGTTGACGATCGCCATGTCGAGCCCGGCGGGGATGGCATGATAGAGGAACACCGAGTGCATCGCGCGGCGCACGGTCTCGTTTCCGCGGAAGCTGAAGCTGAGGTTGGAAAGCCCGCCCGAGTAATGCGCATGGGGGCACAGCACGCGCAGTTCCTGCACCGCTTCGATGAAGTCGACGCCGTAGTTGTTGTGTTCCTCGATGCCGGTGGCGACCGCAAAGATGTTCGGGTCGAAGATGATGTCCTCAGGGGGAAAGCCCTCGGCAACCAGCAAGTCGTAGGCGCGCTTGCAGATTTCCACTTTCCGCTGCTTGGTGTCGGCCTGGCCCGTCTCGTCGAAGGCCATCACGACCACCGCCGCGCCGTAATCCATGCAGATGCGCGCATGCTCGAGGAAGGCCGCCTCGCCCTCCTTCATGCTGATCGAATTGACGATCGGCTTGCCGCTGACGCACTTCAGCCCCGCCTCGATCACGTGGAACTTCGAGCTGTCGATCATCACCGGCACGCGGGCGATGTCCGGCTCGGCGGCGATCAGCTTGAGGAAGGTCGTCATCGCGTGGACCGCATCGAGCAGGCCCTCGTCCATGTTGACGTCGATCACCTGCGCGCCGTTCTCGACCTGCTGGCGCGCGACCTCGACCGCGGCGGGATAATCGCCCGCCATGATGAGCTTCTTGAACGCCGCGCTGCCGGTGACGTTGGTGCGCTCGCCGATATTGATGAAGCGGGCGGAGGAGGAGGGTTGGGTCACTTGGGTTCTCTCAAAGGTCATCAGGCGGCGATGAACGCCTCGAGCCCTGCCAGCTTCATCGCCGGTTCGGGGTGCGGGATGACACGCGGCTCGCTCTTGGCCACCGCGCGCGCAATTGCGGCGATATGCGCCGGGCTCGATCCGCAGCAGCCGCCGAGAATGTTGACCTGGCCGTGATCGGCCCAATCCTTGACCAGCCCTGCGGTGGTCTCGGGCATCTCGTCATATTCGCCCAGCTCGTTGGGCAGACCGGCGTTGGGATAGATCATCAGCAGCGTGTCCGCGATCTGCGAGAGCACCTTCACATGCGGGCGAAGCTGCTCGGCGCCGAAGCTGCAATTGAGGCCGATGGTCACCGGCTTGGCATGGCGCACCGCGTACCAGAAGGCCTCGACCGTGTGGCCCGACAGGTTGCGGCCCGACAGGTCGGTGAGCGTCATCGAGATCATCACCGGCACTTCCCGGCCCAGATCACGCTCCAATTGCTTGACCGCCATGATCCCGGCCTTGGCGTTGAGGGTGTCGAACACCGTCTCGATGAGGATGAAGTCCACCCCGCCTTCGACCAGCGCGGCGGCCTGTTCCTTGTAGACCGCGACCAGCTCGTCGAAGTCGATCTCGCGGAAGCCCGGATCTTCGACGTCAGGGCTCAATGACAGCGTCTTGTTGGTCGGTCCGATTGCGCCCGCGACGAAGCGGGGGCGGCCGTCCTTTGCCGCATATTCATCGGCCAGAGCGCGAGCGATCTTGCCGGACGCGAGGTTGATGTCGCGCACCAGACTTTCCGCCGCATAATCGGCCTGCGAAATGCGATTGGCCGAGAAGGTGTTGGTCGAGACCACGTCCGAGCCAGCGTCGAGATAGGCGCGGGTGATGTCGGCAATCACGTCCGGACGGGTCAGCGCGAGGATGTCGTTGTTGCCCTTCTGGTCCGCCGGGAGGCTAAGCGATCCGGCGTAATCGGCTTCGGTGAGCTTCCTCTCCTGGATCTGCGTTCCGAAGGCGCCGTCGAAGATCAGCACGCGTTCGGATGCGGCGGCGAGGAGTTGCTGGCGGGCGCTCATGCGGCTTCTCCGGCGGGACGCTTTCCGAGCATGTGACAGATCGCATAGGCGAGCTCGGGGCGGTTGAGGGTGTAGAAGTGGAAATCGCGCACCCCGCCCGCATACAAGCGGCGGCAAAGTTCAGCGGCGACGGTCGCCGCGACCAGCTGGCGCGCGGCGGGCTTTTCGTCGAGACCTTCGAACAACCCGTCCATCCATGCCGGGATCGAAGCTCCGCAGGCAGCCGCGAACTTGCGCGCCTGTGCGACATTGGTGACCGGCAGGATGCCGGGCAGGATCGGGGCGTCGATGCCGGTGGCGGCGCAGGCGTCGCGGAAGCGGAAGAAGGCTTCGGGCGAGAAGAAGAACTGGCTGATCGCGCGGGTCGCGCCGGCATCGAGCTTGCGCTTCAGGTTGTCGATGTCGTCCTGCGGGCTCAGCGCATCGGGATGGCATTCCGGGTAGGCGGCGACCGAGATCTCGAACGGCGCGATGGCCTTCAGGCCGCTCACCAGTTCCGCCGCGCTGGCATAGCCCTCCGGGTGCGGGGTGAAGGGCGCGCCGGGCTCGCCCGCGTCACCGCGCAGGGCGACGATGTGGCGCACGCCGGCTTCCCAATATTGCTCGGCGACTTCGCGGATCTCCGCCTTCGACGCCGCGACGCAGGTGAGGTGCGCGGCCGCCGGCAGCTTGGCTTCCGCGATGATCCGCGCAACCGTGGCGTGGGTGCGCTCGCGGGTCGAACCGCCCGCGCCATAGGTGACCGACACGAAGCTCGGATCGAGCGGCTTCAGCTGCGTCACCGCATCCCACAGCTGCTCTTCCATCTTTGCGCTTTTGGGCGGGAAGAATTCGAAGCTGACCGCGACATCGCCCGGCAACCCCGAGAACAGCGGGGCGTCGGTGGCGGTGCGGTATTCGTTGAGCTGGTCGAGCGTGGGGGTCATCGGGCAGTTTCCAGAGCGGGGGGCGTCGAAGATGTTGAGGGAGAAGCGGCAAGGGCGCGGCGCTTGGCCGTCCAGATCTTGACCACCAGCTTGCCGCCTTCGAGCGCGGATGGCGCAGCGGCGACAAAGCCGGCCGCCTTGAGCAGCTCGGCCATCTGGCGGTCCGAAAAGCCGAGGCGCACGTGCTGGTGGCGGGTGCGCAGCTCCTCGTGATCATGGCTGGCGAAGTCGACGATCGCGATCCGCCCGCCGTCGCGCAGCACCCGCGCGGCCTCGGCCAGCGCCGGAGCGGGATCAGGGGCGAAGTGCAGCACCTGATGCACGATCACCGTGTCGAAGCTCGCGTCGGCGAAAGGCAGCTCGGCGAAGTCGCCCTGCACCAGCTCGATCTGCGCGGCGGGCAGATGCTGGAGCTTTGCGCGCGCGACGCGCAGCATCTCGAGGTTCTTGTCGAGCGCCACGACACGGTCGGCCTGAGGCCCGAACAGCTCGGCCATGCGGCCCGTGCCGGTGCCGATATCGAGCAGTGCGCCGAGCGGCGCATCGGCGAGCGACTCGGCCAGACGGCGCTCGACCTCGGCGTCGGCGCTGTGGAGCGCGCGCAGCTCGTCCCACTCGCCGGCGTGGCGCGCGAAATAGGTCTCGGCCGCCGCCTCGCGTGCATGACGAATCGCGGCGAGCTTGCGGCGGTCGGTTTCGCACAGCGCGGCGAAGGTGGGCTCCTGTTCCTCGGCGAGGGCGAGAAGCTGCTGGATCGCGTCGATCACGGCCCCGCGCGATTCGCTCTGGCGCAGGAACACCCAGGACCCCTCGCGGCGGCGCTCGGCAAGGCCCGCGTCGCACAGGATGCCGACATGGCGCGAAACGCGCGGCTGGCTCTGGCCGAGCACCTGCGCAAGCTCGCCCACGGCGAGCTCCATCGCGCCCAGAAGGCGGGCGATGCGCAGCCGGGTCGGATCGCCCAGGGCCTTGAAGATGTCCTCGATCACCATGTGTCCGAGGATCATATAAAGATATTTTTATATCTGTAAATCGTCCTCAACCTCCTGAGGAGGATCAAGGATGCAAAGCGGATCAGAACACGATAGGCGCAGCCCCGCGGATCGGCTTGAAGGTCTCGGCCGAGGCCGGGAGCCCGCCGCTGGTCTCGTTGTAGCGGGCGATCGCCTCGTCGATGGCGCCGCGCGCGTCGGCCTGTGCCACCGCGACGAGGCAGCCCCCGAAGCCCGCGCCCGTCAGCCGCACGCCGCCGCGGTCCCCCAGCGCCTCGCGCACCAGCGCGGCGAGCCGGTCGATGGCGGGGAGCGAGACGTCGAAATCCTCGGACAGCGAGACATGCGCCTCGTGCAGCACCTCTGCGAGGGTGGCCGCATCGCCCTTCGCAAGCGCGACGGCGACCGGTTCGATCCGCTCCATCTCGCCGACCACATGGCGGGCGCGGCGGAACAGCACCGGATCGAGATCGGCTTCAGCCGCCATCAGCGTGCCTGCATCGAGATCGCGGAGCGCCGCCACCCCGAAATGCTTTGCCACCGCCTCGCACTCGGCGCGGCGCTGGTTGAAGGCGCTTTCCGTGAGATCGCGGCGCAGGCCGGTGTCGATCACCGTCACCGCAAGGCTCGGATGGATCGGGATCGGCAGGGTCTGGAGGTTCCGGCAATCGAGCAGCAGCGCATGATCGGCAACCGAGGCCGCCGAGGCCATCTGGTCCATGATCCCGCAGGCGCAGCCGACGAAATCGTTCTCGGCGATCTGCGCCACCTTGGCGAGGATCTCGGGGCTCAGGCTCAGGCCCGAATGTTCCGAACAGGCGAGCGCCACCGCCACGCCGAACGCCGCCGAGGAGGACAGCCCTGCTCCGATCGGCACGTCACCGGCGATGGCGATGCGCGCGGGCTTCACCCTGTGGCCGTAGCGCCCCAGCGCCTGCACCACGCCCCGCACATGGTTCTGCCAGTTGTTCTCGCCCGGAAGGATCTTGCCGACGAGATCGAAGCTGTCACGCGCGCTCGCCATATCGCCCATGTCGAGCGCCACCGCCTCGAAGCGCGGCACGGGGGCATCCCTGTCGGGCGGGCCGAGCGCGACGATGGCTTCGCGGTCGATCGCGCAGGGCAGGACATAGCCGTCGTTGTAATCGACATGCTCGCCGATCAGGTTGACCCGCCCGGGCGCGGCGAAGAAGCGCGTCGGCTCCACCCCGTAGGCGAGGCGGAAGCCCTGGCGGGCGCGGGCAATCAGGCGTTCGCGGCGATCCATTGGAATTCCTCAGTCGGAGTCAGTCGGCGTAATGCACCAAGCCGCTGACAGAACGCAACATTTCTGCGGCACGCTCCGGCGTGAGATCGCGCTGCGGTTCGGCGAGCATTTCATAGCCCACCATGAACTTGCGCACCGATGCCGAGCGCAGGAGCGGCGGGTAGAAATGGGCGTGAAGCTGCCAGTGATCGGTCGGCGCTTCGGTGAACGGCGCACCGTGCCACCCCATCGAATAGGGGAAGGAGGTGCGGAACAGGTTGTCGTAGCGGGTGGTGAGCGCCTTGAGGATGCCCGCCAGACTGTCGCGCTGCGTTGCCGTCAGCTGCGGCATGCGTTGCACGGGGAAGCGGGGCAGGAGCAGCGTCTCGAACGGCCAGGCCGCCCAGAAGGGCACCACTGCCAGCCAGTCGTCATTGGCCTCGACCACGCGCTCGCTTGTCGCTTCGCGCTCCGCCACGTCGAGCAGCAGCGGGCGGCCGGCTTGCGCGAAATAGGCGCGCTGCTGCACGTCTTCCTTCGCGGGTTCCTCGGGAACATGCGCGGTCGCCCAGACCTGTCCGTGCGGGTGCGGGTTGGAGCAGCCCATCATCGCGCCCTTGTTCTCGAACACCTGCACGTAAGCGAAGCGCGCGCCGAGTTCGGCGGTCTGATCGGCCCAGCAATCGATCACGTCCCGGATCTGCGCAGGCGCGAGGCGGGGGAGCGACTTGCCGTGATCGGGCGAGAAGCAGATCACCCGGCACACGCCGCCCGAAGCTTCCGCCCGGAACAGCGGGTCATCGCTCGCAGCGCCGCCTTCCTCGTCGGCGAGCGCCGCGAAGTCATTGGCGAAGACGTAGACGCCCTCATAGGCCGGGTTCGTCTCGCCGCCGACGCGGGCGTTGCCGGGGCACAGGTAGCAGGTGGGGTCGTAGGCGGGCGGCAGCGGGTCGGGCTCGGTCACCTCGCCCTGCCACGGCCGCCCCATGCGCTGCGGGGACACCTGCACCCAGCTTGCCGTGAGCGGATTGTAGCGGCGGTGCGGGCGGGCGAGGTCGAGGGTCACGCGGGCGAGCCCTCCTTCGGGCCATCGGCAAGTGCGGCGAAGACCTTGCGCGGCGCGAACTCGGCCCGCCCGCCCAGCGCCAGCCGGTTGAAGGCGAGCGCGGCGATGATGCTCGTCACCAGCGTCACCACCATGAAATCGATATAGTGGAGCGCGATCCCGCCCGACGGCTGCCACACGAAGGTGTAGAGCGCATAGAGCGCAAAGCCCCACAGCACGCCGACGATCGCCGCGCGGGATTCCACTCCGGTGAACAGCAGCCCGACCACGAAGGCGGACAGGATCGGCATCGAGGACAATCCGTTCAATTGCTGGAGCAGGTTGATGATGGACTTGGCGTTCTCGAACACCGGCACCAGCGCGATCGAGGTGATCGTCAGCAGTGCGGTGACGATGCCGGAAAGGCGCCAGTGGCTCTTGACCGGGGCGACGAACTTCTCGTGGAAGTCGACCGCATAGAGCCCCACGGCCGCGTTCATCACCGCGGCGGTGTGCGCGATGACAGCAGCCGCGATGGCGGCGGCGAACACGCCGGTCAGCCAGGGCGGCAGAACCTCGCTCACCAGCCTGCCATAGGCGGCATCGTCGACATCGCCGAACAGCTGGTAGGCAACCACGCCGGGGATCACGACGATGGCGGGGATGATGCAGATTCGCACCAGCGCCGCTGCCAGCACGCCCTTCTGCGCCTCGCGCACATTGGGTGCGGCCATGGCCTTCTGGGTGATCGGCTGGTTGGTCGACCAGTAGTAGATCTGGATGAAGATCATGCCGGTGAAGAGGGTGTGGAACGGGATCGGGCTGTCCGCCGCCCCGATCATCGTCAGGCGCTCAGGGGGGACGCCGTTGGCGATGTTCCAGTCAACGGCGTTGAGCGCGAGGATCACGATCAGCACCGCGATGGCGAGCACACCGACGCCCGAATAGGTCTCCATCACCGCCACCGCGCGCAGGCCCCCTGCCATGGTGTAGGCCGCCGCGACCACCCCGAGGAACCCGGCGAGCGCCAGCATCGGCAGGTCGATCCCGGCGGTCTTGAGGAACAGCGCCCCCGAATAGAGCCCGGCGGGCAGGTAGATCAGCACCATCCCGAACAGGAAGATCGCCGACACCAGCGTGCGGATGCCGCCTCCGCCATAACGCTGTTCGAGGAGCTCGGTCACGGTCGTGACCTTGGCGCGGTAATAGATGGGCACAAACACATAGGCGAGGATCAGGAGGCCGACAAAGCCGCTGATCTCCCACCAGGCGAGCAGCAGCATCTGGTTGCCGTTCATGCCGACGAGCTGATCGGTCGAGAGGTTGGTGAGCGTGATCGCGCCGGCAACGAACAGCCAGCTCAATTTTCCGCCCGCGAGATAGACGTCCTTGCGCGACCCGTCATGTCCCGAGCGCCTGACCGTCAGCCATGTCGCGAGCGCGATGGCGAGCGTGACGCCGAGGCACACCGCGATCTGCACCGCGCTCCCCCCCGTGAGGCTATCTGTCATTGTCCGCTTTCCCCTCTCTCTCGGCGCGGTTACAGCGCATCGGGGAGCGGCGGACAAGCCTTGTTGGACAATTCGTCACCGGACGAGGAGAGGTGAAGGCGTGGAATTCGTGCGGTTGGACGGCGAACGGCTGACGCTGGTGTTCGCGCTTGAAATGGGCGGGACGGCGGACCTCGCCTATCTGGGCCCGCGCCTGCCTGGGAGCGAGGACCTCGCAAGCCTTGCCGCCGCAAGCGCACGGGGCCGCCACGAGAGCCAGCCCGATATGCCGCCTCGCCCCGGATTGCTGCCCGAACGCAAGCTTGGGTGGAGCGGGACACCGGCCGCGGCGCTGCGGCGCGGCGATGCGCGGGTCGAAACCGATCTCCGGATGACCGGCTGGGACGTGCAGGCAGGCGCCCTCGCGGTCCGCTTCGCCGATCGCCTTGCGGGCGTGGAGGCCACCGTCAGCTGGCGGATCGGCGCGGGCGATGTGCTGCGCTGTGGTCTGGCGCTCGGCAACAGGGGCGACGCGCCGCTCGAGATCGAACGCTGCGCCGCGCTCGCCCTGCCGGTGCCGGCGCGCTTCACCGGGCTCACCTCATTTTCCGGGCGCTGGGCCGCCGAGATGCAGGAGCACCGCCGCCCCATCACCCCTGACGGGTTCGCGCGGGCGAGCGCCAGCGGCAAGCCGGGCTTTGCGGGCGCGGGGTGGGTGCTGCTGCACGCCGGGGAGGAGGTGCTGGCGGCTCACCTCGCATGGAGCGGCGACCAGTGGCTCACGCTCGAGCCCGACAGTCAGGGCGCCGCCGACGGGCGCGCGGTGCTCATGATGGGCGCCGGCTGCGACCCTGGCGAGGTCGTGCTGGCAGCGGGCGAGAGTCACGCCAGCCCCGAAGCGGTGTTCACCCTCGCACCCGACCGCTCCGCGCTCGCGCAGGCCTTCCACGCCCACGTCCGCGGCGCAGTCCTGCCCGCGCGCGCCACATGGTCGCCGCGAAAGGTCCACCTCAATTCGTGGGAGGCGCTCGGGTTCAACCTCTCCGAACCTGCGCTGATCGCGCTGGCCGACGACGCCGCCAGCCTCGGTATCGAGCGCTTCGTGCTCGACGATGGCTGGTTCGGCGGGCGGCGCGACGACACCACCAGCCTTGGCGACTGGACCGTCTCGCCCCAAGTCGTCCCCAACGGCCTCACCCCGCTGATCGACCGCGTCCACGCGCTCGGCATGGATTTCGGCCTGTGGGTGGAGCCCGAGATGGTCTCGCCCGACAGCGACCTCTATCGCGCCCACCCCGATTGGTGCCTGCACACTCCGGGCCGCGAGCGTCCGACGATGCGCGGGCAGTTGGCGCTCGACATGGCGCGCGATGACGTGCGCGATTACCTGTTCGAGCGCCTCGACGCGCTGTTGCGCGACCACGCCATCGCCTACCTCAAGTGGGACCATAACCGCGACCTCTTCCCCTCGGCTCCCGGCCAGACGCGGGGCTTCTACGCGCTCCTCGATGCCTTGCGCGCCGCGCACCCCCACGTGGAGATCGAGAGCTGTTCGAGCGGCGGCGGAAGGATCGACTTCGGCGTCCTCACCCGCACCCACCGCGTCTGGCCGTCCGACAACAACGACGCGATCGAGCGCCTGCGCATCATCCCGGCGTGGAGCCAGTTCCTGCCGCTCGAGGTGCTCGGCAGCCATGTCGGCCCCTCGCCCAACCCGATCACCGGGCGCCGGATGAGCATGGACTTCCGCGCCAAGGTCGCGGTGTTCGGCCATATGGGGGTCGAGGCCGACCCGGCGCGGATGACCGAGAAGGAGCGCGACTGCCTCGCCGCGCATATCGCGATCTACAAGCAGTGGCGCGGGGTGCTGCATGAAGGCAGGCTCCATCGCCTCGCCCACCCCGATCCGAACGTGACCGGCATGATGGTGAGCCACGCAGACAAGGCCCTCGCGCTGGTCGCGCAGACCGCCTTCTCGCCCGTGTTCGACGCCGCGCCGGTGCGCCTCGCGGGCCTCGACCCACAGGCGCGCTACCGCGTGACACTCGCCGAGCCTTGGCCGCCGAGGGCGAAGCACTACCTCGCGGGCGCGGACCAGTGGCGCACCGGCCTCACCCTCTCGGGCGCGGCGCTGATGGGCCACGGCCTCGCCCTTCCCCTCACCCACCCCGAAACCGCGTGGATCATCGCGCTGGAGAAAATCGCGTGAAACTCGGCTGCTGCTACTATCCCGAACACTGGCCCGAGGAATGGTGGACCGAGGACGCCCGGCGCATGGCGGCGATGGGCCTCTCCCTCGTCCGCATCGGCGAATTCGCCTGGAGCCGGATCGAGCCCGAGCCCGGGACTTACGATTGGGGCTGGCTCGACCGCGCGATTCACACGCTGCAAGCGGCGGGCCTCAAGGTGATCCTCGGCACGCCGACCGCCACCCCGCCCAAATGGCTCGTCGACCGGATGCCCGACATGGTCGCCATCGACGAACAAGGTCGCCCGAGGGGCTTCGGCTCGCGGCGGCATTATTGCTTCAGCCACGAGGGCTACCGCGAAGAGTGCCGCCGGATCGTGACCGCTGTGGCGGAGCGTTACGGCCAGCACCCTGCGATTCCCATGTGGCAGACCGACAATGAATATGGCTGCCACGACACCGTCCTCTCCTTCTCCGCCGCCGCCGCTTCGGCCTTTCGCGGCTGGTGTGCGGCGCGCTATGGCGACATCGCGGTGCTCAACGAAGCCTGGGGCAATGTCTTCTGGAGCATGGAATACCGCAGCTTCGCCGAGATCGATCCGCCGCACCTCACCGTCACCGAGGCGAACCCCGCGCACTGGCTCGACTATCGCCGCTTCGCGTCCGATCAGGTCGCAAGCTTCAACCGTGAGCAGGTGGACATCATCCGCAGCCTCTCGCCCGGCAAGGACATCACCCACAATTTCATGGGCTTCTTCACCGAGTTCGATCATCACGCCGTCGGCCGCGATATCGACGTGGCGACGTGGGATTCCTACCCGCTGGGCTTTCTCGAGCAGTTCTGGTTCTCAGGTGAGGAGAAGCAAGCCTACCTCAGGCAGGGCCACCCCGATATCGCCGCCTTCCACCACGACCTCTACCGGGGCTGCTCAAATGGCCGCTGGGGCGTCATGGAGCAGCAGCCGGGACCGGTGAACTGGGCGCGCTTCAACCCCGCGCCGCTGCCGGGGATGGTGGCGCTGTGGACATTGGAGGCGGCGGCGCACGGGGCGGAGCTGACGAGCTACTTCCGCTGGCGGCAGGCGCCTTTCGCGCAGGAGCAGATGCACGCAGGCCTCCTGCGGCCCGACAGCTCCGAGGCCGAGGCGGCAGACGAAGTGCGCGCGGCGGCGGCGGTGCTTGCCGGGATCGGACCTCAGCAATGCGCCAAGGCTCCGGTCGCGCTGGTGTTTTCTTACGAAGCGGCCTGGGTGATCGGCATCCAGCCGCAGGGCAGGAGCTTCCGCTATCTGGAGCTGGTCTTCGAATGCTATTCGGCGCTGCGGGGCCGGGGCCTCGACGTCGATATCGTCTCGCCGGACGCGGACCTGACGGGTTACCGCATGGTGGTCGTGCCGACCCTGCCGATCGTGCCCGAGGGGTTTGCGGAAAAGCTCGCCGCGCTCGATTGCCCGGTGCTGCTCGGCCCGAGATCGGGGAGCAAGACGGAGAGCTTTTGCATCCCCGAGGGGCTGGCACCCGGCGACCTCAAGCCGCTGGCAGGGCTCACCGTCACCCGCGTCGAGAGCCTTCGCGATGGTGTCGCCGAGCCGGCAGAGGGCTTTGCGGTCACCCGCTGGCGCGAGGACGTGGCGAGCGATCTGGAGGCGGAACTGGTGGATGGCGCAGGCCGCGGGGTCATTTTCCTACACGGGCGGGTGCGCTATTGTGCGATCTGGCCCGACCGCGCGCTGCTGGCGCTACTGGTCGAGCGGATGGCGGGCGAGGCGGGGATCGCGCTGATCGACTTGCCGGAGGGAATCCGGGTCCGGCGCACGCAGACCCATGTTTTCACCTTCAATTATGCCGCCCATCCCGTTTTCGTGCCGCATCTTGGGGTCAGTTTGACCCCCGCCAGCTGGCACCTAGACCCCCGCTAGAGGCCTCCAGACCCCCCTTAGACCCCCTCTAGACCCCCGCCAGAAGGCGCCGATAATGCTCTTCGAGCGTCTCCGAGCCGTATTCGGGGGTCAGATCGGCAGAATATTCGCCGGTCGCCGGATCGAGCACCAGCATCGACTCGGTGGCGTAATAGCGCGCGATCCGGGCATATTCGGCCTTCTCGGCAAACCAGTCCGAGAAACCTGCACCGAGGCTCAGGACGCGCTCGGCATAGGTGAAGATGTTCGGCGAGATCGACTTGAAGCGGGCGGGCTTCCCGGCCACCTTGCAGAGCAATTCTCCTTGTTCTTTCAGGGAGATGGCAGGGCCGGGGCCGCCGATGGGGAGCACCCTGCCGAGCGCCTCGGGCTTGTCGATGCACCCCTCGATGAAGCGCGCCAGATCGCCGTCGCTGATCGGCTTGCAGCGGGTCAGTTCCCCGTCGCCGAAGATCAGGAAGGGTTTGCCGGCTTTCACCCTTTTTGCCTGGCCGGACAAGGACTTGAAGAAGGCGGTGGGCCGGATGATGGTATACCCGATCCCGCTCGCCGCCAACAGCGCCTCGAACGTCAGCTTGGCGTGCTGGAAAGCGAGCAGCGGCTTCTGTACGCAGATCGCCGAGAGCAGGATGAAATGCTTCGCGCCTGCCGCAAGCGCAGCCTCAAGAAGCGCCCCGTTCGCTTCATAATCAACGGCTTGCGCGTCCTTCGGTGAGCCGGAGCGCGAGGCGATGCAGGAGATCACCACCTCGGGCCGCGCCTCGGCGAAGAGCGGCGCAGGGTCCCTCAGAACCGCGCGGCCGGGCGCCGTGACCGTGTGACCCTCGATCTCGAGCTGCCGCAATACCGCCGCACCGATCGTCCCGCTCGCTCCGGCCAGAAGCACGCGTCGGGGGTTGGACTGGCTCTCGATCATTCCTCATCCCTAGCGCGCCAATCCCGGCCGCAAAAGTGCGAGTTGCCGCCCGCCCCTTGCCTCGCCCAGCATTGGCGCTCATCCTGGCTTCAGGAGAAGGAGGGCACGGGCGATGGAAGCCGACTATGATCTGGTGATCCGCGGCGGCACGATCGCCGACGGCACGGGCGGAGACCTCATCGAGGGCGACGTCGCCATCACCGGCGGGCGCATCGCCGCCATCGGCGCAGGTCTGGGGCGCGGGACGGAGGAGATCGACGCCAAGGGCAAGATCGTCACCCCCGGCTTCATCGACGTCCATACCCACTACGACGGCCAATGCATCTGGGCCGAGGAGCTCTCCCCCTCCTCCTCGCACGGCGTCACCACCGCGGTGATGGGCAATTGCGGGGTCGGCTTCGCGCCGTGCCGCAAGGCCGATCACGACATGCTGATCAACGTGATGGAGGGGGTCGAGGACATCCCCGGCGTGGTGATGACCGAGGGTCTGGATTGGGACTGGGAGACCTTCCCCGAATATCTCGACAAAGTCGCCGCCGGAAAGCGCGACATCGATGTCGCTGCCTACCTCCCGCACTCGCCCTTGCGGGTCTATGCCATGGGCGAGCGAGGCGCGGCGCGCGAGGTGGCGACCGAGGCCGACCTTGCCCTGATGCGCCGCCTCACGTCCGAGGCGATGCGTGCCGGCGCGCTGGGCTTTGCGACTTCGCGGCTCTCGATCCACAAGACCGCCGACGGGGAGGCGATCCCGACCTTCGACACGGACATCGCCGAGCTGGAAGCCATCGGTCGCGGCATGGCGGACGCCGGAGCAGGAACGTTTCAGGTGGTGCTCGACGCCTTTGTCGGGTGGGACAGGGAATATCCGGTTATCGAGCGGATGATCGCGGCGAGCGGCCGCCCGGCGACCTTCACCCTCGCCTCGGGCAACGACGCGCCGCCGCGGTGGCGGCGGGTGCTGGAGATGCTGGAGCGCACCAATGCCGCAGGCGGCGTGGCCAATGCGCAGGTGATGCCGCGCCCGATCGGGCTGATCGCGGGGCTGGAGCTGACGGTGCATCCCTTCGTTCTCTGCCCCAGCTGGAGCAAGATCGCGCACCTCCCGATCCCCGAGCAGGTCGCCGCGATGCGCGATCCGGCCTTGCGCGCCGCGCTCATTTCCGAGGACTTCACGCCCGGCCACCCCTTCAACGAGCTCGCCCGCAACTGGCGCTGGCTGTTCCCGCTCGACAACCCGCCCGATTATGCCCCGCCGGCGCACATGAGCATGGCCGGGCAGGCGGAGGCGCGCGGGTGCAGTCCGCAGGAGGTCGCCTATGACCGCCTGCTGGAGACCGAAGGGCGCGGGCTGTTCCTCGCCGCGCTGGGCAATTACGAGAACGCCAGCCTCGCCAGCGCGCACGAGATGCTGCGCCACCCGCATTGCGTCCCGGGCCTCGGCGATGGCGGCGCACATTACGGGGCGATCTGCGATGCGAGCTATTCGACCTACCTCCTCACCCAGTTCGTCCAGAAGGACGGGCCGCTCAAACTGGGACTCGCCGAGGCGGCGCACATGCTCGGGGCCAAGGCCGCGCGGGCGGTGGGCTTGACCGATCGGGGCACGCTGCAAGTGGGCGGCCGGGCCGACTGCAACGTGATCGACCTCGACGGCCTTAGCTTGCACCTCCCCGAGGTGGTCCGCGATCTCCCCGCAGGCGGCCGCCGCCTGCACCAGCGCGCCACCGGCTACGAAGCCACGATCGTCGCGGGCGAAGTCATCCGCCGCTTCGACCAGTCGACCGGCGCGCGGCCGGGCCAGCTTGTGCGCGGCAGCGGCTACCGGGCAGCAGCCTAGAAGGTAGAGGTTCCGATCCCGCCGTCGACCACCAGCGACTGGCCGGTGACGTAGCTCGCCTGCGCAGAGCAGAACATCGCCACCAGCGCGCCCAGATCCTCGGCATCCCCGAAGCGCCCGGCGGGAAGGCGCACGGCCTTCACGAAGGCGTTGACCTCCTCGTCATAGCTGCGCCCGTTGGCGGCCGCTCTCGGCCCGAGCACCTCCTCGATCCCCGGTGTATGATGCATGCCCGGCAGCACCGAGTTGATCGTGACATTGTGCGGGGCGAGCTCCTTGGAGATCGCGTGGCAATAGTTGGCGAGCGCCGCGCGCGGCGGCCCGGAGAGGACGCGCATGGCGGCAGGATACTTGGCCGCCCCGGTGCTGATATTGACGATCCGCCCCCAGCGCCGCTCGACCATCGGCCCGACCACCGCCTTGATGTATTCGATGGGGCTGAGCAGCGCGGTCGCGACCGACTTCTCGAAATCTTCGCGCGAGACGGTCCGGAAGTCGCCGGTGAAGGGCGGCGGAGCGCAGGTTGCGACGAGGATGTCCGGATCGGGAATGGCGGCGAGGATCGCGGCGCGGCCTTCCTCGGAAGCATGGTCGGCAACGAGGGCGTGCACCTTCGCACCCGTCTCGGCGGCAATGGCGCGGCAGGTCGCCTCAAGCCGCTCCGCCCCGCGCGCCGAGATGAACACCTCGCACCCTTCGCGCGCCAGAGCGAGCGCCGCGCCGCGACCCATGCCTGCGCTGCCGCCGTTGACCAGCGCCCGCCTGCCCCTGATGCCCAGATCCATCCGCGCTTCCTACCTTCCTCCGGTGACGTAGAGACACTGGCCCGTGATCCAGCTCGCCGCCGGCGAGGCCATGAACACCACAGCCGCCGCAATGTCCTCGGGCGTGCCATAGCGGCCCATCGGGATGCCGATCATCGCGAGCAGCTTTTCCCGCTTCTCCTCGGTATCGGTGCCCATGCACTCGTCGAAGTTTTCGGTGGGAACGGGGCCGGGCGCCACCGCATTGACCCGGATCAGCGGCGCAACCTCCGCCGCCAGCGTGGCCGTCAGGCTGTTCACCGCCGCCTTGGCCGCGCCGTAGGGCCCGTTCTTCACCTGCGGGCCGAAGGCGGAGCGCGACGAGATGTTGACGATCGCCCCGCCGCCCTGCGCCATGTGCCGCGCAGCCACGCTTGCCCCCATCCACACCGCTTTCAGATTGAGCGCGATCTGGGCGTCGAAGTTCTCCTCGGGGGTGCGGGTCAGATAGCGCGGCGTGCCATCGGGAATACCGCCGGCATTGTTGACCCAGATCGTCAGCTTGCCCAACTGCGCGATGGTCTGCTGCGCAAGACGTTCGAGAGCGGCGGGATCGGTCGCGTCGGTGGCGAGCGGCAGGGCGCGCCGGCCGAGCGCCGCGATCTCTCCTGCCACAGCGTCAAGATCGGCCTGGGTGCGCGAGGCGAGCGCGACGTCGGCCCCGGCTTCGGCAAGGGCAATCGCGATGCTCCGCCCGATCCCCTTGCCCGCGCCGGTCACGACCGCCACTTCGCCGTCGAGCCGGAACTTGTCGAGTATGCTCATCCGATGTCCACGCCCTGGTCTGTGCCTGATCCGAACCTAGGGACGGCGTCGCCGCGCGACACTGGCGCTTCCACTAGGGCCCAGGCCGCGCGGGATCGTCACAGCCTCACCAGCATCTTGCCGCGGCCTGCGCCGGCCATCAGGTCGACGAAGCCCTGCGGCATCGCGTCGAGCCCCTCCAGCACCGTCTCGGTGTCGGTCAGCGCGCCTTCGGCCTCGGCGGCGGCGAGGTCGGCGATGATTGCAGAAGCCTCGGGGAAGTAGAACCCGGCGTTAAAGCCCGTCAGGGTGACGTGCTTCTCGATCGTCGCGAACAGGTTGCGCGGGCCGGCGCGGTAGTTGGCGCTGTCATAGAGCGCGATCGCCCCGCACAGCGCAATCCGACCCTGCCGTGCCGCGGCGTCGATCAGGATTTCGAGCTGCGAGCCGCCGACATTGTCTAAGGCCGCGTCGATGCCGCCGGGCGCGAGCTGCGCGAGACGCGCGGCAAGGTCTTCGCGGCGGTAGTTGATCGCGTGGTCGGCGCCCAGTTCCTGCACCCAGGCGCACTTCGCGTCCGATCCTGCCGAGGCGATCACCCTCGCGCCCGCACGCTTGGCGAGCTGCACCGCGATCGACCCCACCGCGCCGGCTGCGGCGTTGATGAACAGCGTCTCGCCCGGCTGCGGCTTGAGCACGCCGTGGATGCCGCCCCATGCCGTTACGCCGGTGAGCCCGTAGAGCCCCAGCCAGCGCTGCACCGGGCCGAGGTCGGCGCTGACCGGCTGAAGTTGCGCGGCGGGCGCAAGGTAGTGATCCCGCCATCCATGGGCCATCGACAGGACCAGCGCACCCACCGGCAGCGCCTCGCTGGCGCTGGCGATCACCTCGCCGACTGCGCCTCCCGGCATGGCCTCGCCGAGCGCCACCGAGCCGTGGATGCTGCCGCTGTCCGCCATGTAGAGCCGCATGTAGGGATCGAGCGACAGCCACAGGTTGCGCACCAGCACCTCACCCGCGCCCGGCGCGCCGAGGGGCACCTCGGCCAGTGCGAAGTCGTCGGGCCGCGCCGCGCCCTCGGGCCGGCGCGCAAGGACGATCTGGCGGGCGATGACGGACATGGCGGTGCTCTCCCCGGGCGGCGACCTCACCGTGTTCGCTCGCGCTGGTTGGCACGTAAACTGGCGAACTTGCTGGCGCCCAATGCGAAAGCCGGGGGATCAGCGCGCGTGCGGGACGGTGTAGAGCCTGCCGCTACCGCCGCCTGGCACCAGCACGAAACCTTCGGGTACCACGGACCAGTCCACGGGCTCGTAGCTGACGATCCAGACGTGGGTGAAGGCGTCGCGCGGGAGCCGGGCGAACGCCTCCGACAGCGGCGGGCGCGAATGGTGGCCGCAGCGCTCGCCCTGAACGAGGTGCGAGGGATCGCGCGTGAAGGGCTCGGCGGCGGGATAGTGCACCGTGAGCGGGTTGACGCCGGGCTGCTGCCACTGGTCGTTGACGAAGGCATCGCGCCGCGCCAGCGCCGCTCCGGACAGGTGATCGAGCGCGGGCAGCGCCCAGGCGATCTGGCAAGGCTTGATCACGAAGAAGGCGACCCGTGCGCCTTGCGGCATGTGATCGATCGCCGGCAACGCCGCCTCGATGCGCTGGTGTTGCACGATGTAGCTCGCCGCGGTGACTGCCTGCCGCCCCACGAAGAACGCGAGCGCGATGGCGCTCACGATCCTGACCTGGCGTGACGCAAGCTGGTCGAACCTCACCGCCACCAGCGCCACTGCAAGGCCGTAAGGCAGCAAGCGCATGTCGGCGAAGGCGGAACCGAACACCTTGGTGGGCAGGATGAAGAAGAATGCGACACACAGCAGCGCGGCTATGCCGATCCCCCCGGCATAGGAGGCCGAGCGGCTCAGCCGCGCCCAGTAGAGCAGGCCTGCGAGGATCGCGAGCGAAGCGATGTCTGCTTCCGCCCACTTGTTTCTGAACGGCGAGAATAGCCAGCGCAGCTTGTAGGGCATCGACCACCCCGACATGGCCGCGCCCGAACTCTCGGCGCGCCAGATCACCATCGGGATGATCGGCAGCAACAGGGGCCAGCACACGCCGAGGATGCGGGCAATCGCCTTCAGCGGGTGCGACCGCGCGGTGAACACCTCGGCGAGCATGGTCGATCCGACGAGCAGTCCAAGGAACGCCCAGCCATAGGTGTGGGCAACCCAGATCCCTGCGCCCGTCACGCCCAGCCACAGTCCCGCCGCGACCCCGCGTTCCTGGCGGTGAAGGCGGAGCCATACGACATAGGCGAGCAGCGCCAGCGCCATGCTCAGCGCGTAGTTGATGAAGCCGTAATTGAAGGGGTAGCCATACAGCAGCGTGATCGCCGCCACCGCTAAGGGCGTGACCCGGCCGTGGACCTCGCGGCTGACCAGCAGCAGGCCGAGCGCGCCGAGCAGCTGGGTGAGGATCACCGTCACGCGCACCGACGTCTCTAACCCCAGCACGGGGTACAGCATCTGCACGAGGATATCCCCGCCCAGATTTCCGATCAGCTTCCAATCGTAGGAATAGAAGGGCTGCAGCGCGGGGCGCTGGGCCAGCTCGGTCTGCACCGCGTAGCGCCCGAGGTGGCCGTAAAGATCGACCAGCGGCGGGAAGTCGACCAGCAGCAGCGGCATGATTGCAGCGAGGCAGATCAACGCGATGACGGGCCAGCGATCGAGCCAGCCGGGTTCAGACTGCGGGGCGCTGCCCGCGGCCACGTTCAGGGAATTCGCAAGGGTCATTCGGTGGTGTTCGGCCTGAAGACGAAGAACTGGGAGAGAGCGAAGAATACAACGGTATAGGCGGCGATCGCGGGCAGTTGCGCCAGAGCGCTCCCGGCGCCGAGCACGCCGCGCGCGGCGAACAGGACGGCAAGGTTGGCCGCGTAGGCGATGGCGAAGGCGGCTAGGAACCGCCCGACCTCACGCGCACCCACAGAACCCGTAACCCCGAAAACGAACCGCCGATTGAGCGTGAAGGACAGCACCAGGCCCACCCCGAACCCTGCGGCATTGGCTGCGAAATCGCTCAAGCCCGCCCACAGCCCGCCGAAGATCACGGCCCAGCCGACTGCCGAGTTGGCGAGCCCCGTCAGCCCGAACCGGAACAGGCGCGCCAGCATCGGCTCAGCGTGCGACGAGACGGTATTGCGCACCCAGCGGCAGCCAACCGAGCGCGCGCTCGAGCGGGCGAAGGGGCGCGAGGATCGCGGGGAAGAACAGCGTCCAGCGCAGGCCGACATCGGTGAAGCCCGCCGCGCGAAAGCGGCGGCGCATCTCGGGCGCCGAGATCAGGACCGCATTCGCATCGAACGGGCAGGTCCGCACCGCGTGCTGCGTCAGCGGGTTCCAGGGGTTGTGCTCGAACAGGATGAAGCGTCCCTGCGGGCTCAGCGTCCGGCGGATTTCGCCGAGGAGGCGGATGTGATCCTCTTCCGGGATGTGATGGAACACGCAGGCGGTGAAGACGAGATCGAAGGTCCCGTCGGCAAACGGCAGGGTCTTCCCGTCATAGCACACCGTCTCGAGCGGGCGGATCGCGCGCGCCTCGCAATGGGTGAGCGAGCGGGCAGATACGTCGAGCGCGGTCAGCGCCGCATCGGGGAAGGCATCCTGCAAGTGCGGCACGCAATTGCCCCGACCCGCGCCGAAATCCATGACCTTTGCCGGAGCGATGCCGGCCGCGGCCATGGCCCGCGCGGCTTCCTGCGCCTTGTAGGCTGCGAAGAAGTCGGGGTCCTCGCCGCTCAGCCTGACCGAGGCCGCATGCTGCGCGTCATATTCATCGACATAGGCGTCGAATTCAGCCTGCGACACGGATCGCCTCCCCGTTCTGATCCCGCTCGGCACCCGTATTCTCGGCATTGGCGGCGGCGGGGTGGCGCCGCACTTCGGCGATGATGAACAGCGGGCGGTGCTTGCCCTCCATGTACATGCGGCCCAGATATTCGCCGAACACGCCGAGCACCAGCAACTGGACAGAGCCCATGATCAGGATCAGCGCGGCGAGGCTTGCCCAGCCCTGCACGGTGCCGCCCTGCATCCACACCCAGACGATCCCGGCCAGCGAAACGAGCCCGGCAAGGCCGAACAGCATGCCGAGGTGCGAGGCAAAACGCAGCGGCACCACCGAGAAGCTCGTCACCGCATCGATCGCGAGGGCAACCATCTTGCGCAGCGGATAGTTCGTCTCGCCTGCAAGGCGCGCGTCGCGCTCGTAAGGGAAGGGCACCTGACTGAAGCCGATGAAGCTGACGAGGCCGCGGATGAAGCGGTAGCGTTCGGGCATGGCGTTCAGCTGCTCGACGACGCGGCGCGTCATCAGCCTGAAATCGCCCGCGTCGGGCGGGATGTGGGTGTCGACCAGTTTGCCGAGCATCCGGTAGAACAGCGCTGCCGTGCCGCGCTTGAAGGCGGTCTCGCCGTGGCGCTTGACGCGCTGGCCGTAGACCACGTCATGCCCTTCGCGCAGGCGCGCCAGCATCGGCCCGAGCAGTTCGGGCGGGTCCTGCAGATCGGCGTCGAGCACGAAGACAAGCTCGCCGCGCACGTGGTGCAAGCCTGCGGTCAGCGCCAGCTGGTGGCCGTGGTTGCGTGCCAGATTGATCGCGACGATGCGCGGATCACGCTCGGCATGCTGGCAGATCTTCGCCCAGCTTGCGTCCTTCGACCCGTCGTTGACAAGGATGAACTCGTAGCGCTCGTTAAAGATCGCGCGGGCCGCCGCAGTGACCCGCTCGACCAGCGCGTCGAGCCCGGCTTCCTCGTTGTAGACGGGGATCACCACCGACAGCGCGCAGGAGCGCGGTGCTGTTTGCGGAACCTGCAAGTTTCCAGACCTCCTGATGCCTCGCGCGGGGTGTTAGCCGAAAATGTTCAATGAAGCGTGTTGTGCCCGGCTTACGGGCCTTTCGCCCGGCGCGCGGGCGCGGCGTCGCTGCCGAGCGAGCGGAAGAACGCCCTCGCCCCTTGGACGATCTTTGCCGGAGCTTCAACCGGAACCTAGGTCTCTTGCGCGTTTTCGTCAGCCGCCAAGAGCGCTGCGGTAGGCCCTGTCGAGGAGGTCGGAGGCCGCGCAGATCTCGCGAGCCTCCGGTCGGAAGCCCCTCCCCTGCGCAAGCTGACATGCCCAGGCGGCAGCGGCGCGCCCACCCCAGTCCTCCGGCGGAGCGACGAGGCGCTCGGATGCGGTGCCGGTGAAGTGCAGCAGTTCGAGGTCGTAGAAGCTCCCTGCGACATTGCGCAGCGACGCGCCCCCCTTGGTACCGTACAGGCTTGCCTCGATCAGGGCGTCCTGGCCGGCGTTGAGGCGCCACGAGCAGGCGAGCCGCACCGCCGCGCCCGTTTCGAGGGCGAAACTGGCGACGGCATAGTCCTCGACCTGCTGCGCCCCCGAGCCGAGCGGCCGGCCGCCCGCGAACATCCGCGCCGTCACCTCGCTCACCGCGGGAAAGCCCGTCAGCCACAGCACAAGGTCGGCGAGATGGACGCCGAGGTCCATCATGCAGCCCCCGCCCGCCTGCGCCTTGTCGTAGAACCACGGCTTGTCGGGCCCGTAGGCGTTGTGGAAGGTGAGGTCGGCGGCGAAGATCTCGCCGAGCGCGCCCGATCGCACGAGATCGGCGAGCGCCGTAGCGGCGGCGGTGTGGCGGTACGAGAAATCGACACCCAGCAGCCGGTCGGCGGCCTCGGCCGCGGCGATTACGCGGGCGACCTCCGTGCCGCTGCGGCCAAGCGGCTTCTGGCAGAACACCGCCATCCCCCGCTTCAGCGCCGCGATCGCCTGCTCGGCATGCAGCGCGCTCGGCGTTGCAATCACGACCCCGTCGAGCCCGGCATCCAGCAGCGCTTCGTAGGATGGCAGGATCTCAGCCTCGGGAGCGATGGCGAGCGCCTCGCGCGCGCACTCCTCGGACGGATCGACGATCGCGGCGACCTCGATTGCGCCGGTCTCGCGCATCGCTGCCATGCGGTGGCGGCCGATCCAGCCCGTGCCGAGGAAACCTAGGCGCGGCGTCATCATGCGAGGTCGATCAGCGCCTTGACGAAGCCGCGCGGCTTGTCGCGAGTGGCGTCGAGCGCTTCGCCGAGGCGGGCGAGCGGATAGCGGTGGGTGTAGAGCGGGGCGGTGTCGAGCCGGCCGCTGGCGACCGCCTCGACCGCCTCGC
Source organism: Erythrobacteraceae bacterium (assembly GCA_027489065.1). Taxonomy (GTDB): domain Bacteria; phylum Pseudomonadota; class Alphaproteobacteria; order Sphingomonadales; family Sphingomonadaceae; genus Erythrobacter. The sequence goes on from JAIYAM010000056.1 coordinate 34,301, forward strand.
TCACGCCGCGAAGCTGCACCCCGACGTCGCGCTCGTGGGCGTTGATCACGTCGATCCCCTTCCAGTTCCAGCCCTGCATATTGACCTGCCTCGGCCCGTCCTGATGGTAGCCTGCGATCACCAGCCGACCGCCGAAGCCGACGAGCTCGCCCGCCAGATCGAGCGGCCATTGCTTGCCGACGCATTCGATGACCCGCTCGCACAGCGCCTCCCCGGTGGCGGCTTTCACGTCCTCGATGATCCGCCAATGATCGTTCATGACGATGGTCTCGGCAGCCCCATAGTGCCGCGCCAGGGCGAGGCTCTCGGGCCGGCGCGAGATGGCGATGACCTTGGCACCCGCCTCGCTCGCCAGCCGGGTGAGCACGGCGCCGAGAAAGCCGATGCCGATGATCGCGACATGCTGGCCCGCTTCTATGGCGCTGCGGCGGAAGATGTTGAAGGCGCAGCCCAGCGCCTCGCCGGGGAAGGGCAGGCCATCCAGCTCGCGCGGGAGCTTCACGATCCGGCCCGCGGGCACGATGTCGGCCTCGGCGTAGGAACGGTAGCCGAGGGCGGCGACCCGGTCGCCCTCGGCAAGCCCCGTCACCCCCGGTCCGACCGCCTCGATGCGGCCCCAGCCCTCGTGCCCGAGATCGCCCGGCTCGGTGGGATAGGTCATCCATTCCGAGCCCGCCCATGGGGTGAGGTTGGAGGCGCACACGCCGCACCCCTCAAGCCGCACCCTGACCTCGCCTGCCCCCGGCTCCGGCCGCGCGATCTCCTCGATCCGCATCTCGCCAGGTCCTGTCAGCACCGCCGCCTGCATGTTCATCACGAACCTCTCGCCTTGTGTTGATCGATCTCGTCGAGCACCTCGCCCGCCACCACGTCCTGCTCGATCTCCGCGAGTTCCGCGCGGTCGACCGGCACCTCGAGCCGCTCGGCCACCCGGTGCAGCAGCTCGGCGAGGCGGGTCAGCTCGTGCTCGGTCAGCAGCGAGATGTGGAGGTCGAGGTCGGCGCGCCGGTCAGCCAGGGCCGCCATCCGGTTCTGGCTGATCAGCACGAAGGTCGACAGGAAGATCGCCTCCACCGAGGCGGCGCTCGCGAGGATCACGAAGCTGGGGTCGAAGCGCGGCCCCGGGAGCCAGCCGATGTTGAGCGCGATCCACACCACGACGATCGCGACATGGACCGCGACGAAAGTCATCGAGCCGGTGAAGGCGGTGATCGCCCTCGCGAGCCGCTCGCTCCACGGCGCGCTGGCATTCTCCGCGCCCTCGCGCTCGGAAAGGGCGACGATATTGTCGCGCAGGGTGCCGCTGAGGCCGGCAGGCGCGACCATCAGGCGCCCGCGATGAAGTCTTCGAGCGCGGCGAAAGCCTCGTCGTCGGTCATCTGCTCTGGGGGATGCTTGCAGAAATAGGCCGCCGCCGGGTGGATCGGGCCGGCAAGGCCGCGGTCGACCGCGAGCTTCGCGCAGCGGATCATGTCGATGGCGACGCCGGCGGAATTGGGCGAGTCCTCGACCGAAAGGCGCAGTTCGAGGTTCATCGGCACGCCGCCGAACATCTCGCCCTCCATCCTCAGGAAGCAGATCTTGTTGTCGTTCTGCCAAGCGACGTAGTCGGATGGCCCGACATGGATGTTCTCGTCCACGAGGCGCGTGGCGGCGACCGATTGCACCGCCTCGGTCTTGGAAATCTTCTTGGAAGCCAAGCGCTTGCGTTCCAGCATGTTGAGGAAGTCGGTATTGCCACCGGTGTTGAGCTGGTAGGTGCGCTTCAGTTCCACGCCGCGCTTGGCGAACAGGTCGGTGAGCACGCGGTGGACAATCGTCGCGCCGAGCTGCGCCTTGATGTCGTCCCCGATGATCGGCACGCCTGCCGTGCGGAAGCGCTCGGCCCAGGCGGGGTCGCTGGCGATGAACACCGGGATGTTGTTGACGAAGGCCACCCCTGCTTCGAGCGCGCATTCCGCGTAGAACTCGCTCGCCTTCTGCGAGCCCACCGGGAGGTAGTTCATCAGCACGTCGGCGCCGGTGTCGCGCAGCGTGGCGACCACTGCGTTGCGGTCGGGTTCGGACGCGGTCGAAGGGAGGAAGGTGCGCTCCTCGGGATAGTCCGCCATGTGCGCGGCGATGCCGTCGAGCTTGCGGCCCATCTGCACCATTGCGCCTGTATTTTCAACGGCTTCGCAGAAACGCGTGGTGCAGTTCGGGGGCGCGAAGATCGCCTCGGCTACATCGCGGCCAACCTTGCGGCGGTCGATGTCCCAGGCGGCCACGACGCGGATGTCGCCCGGCTCGTACCCCCCCAGCGAGCGGTGCATCAGCCCGGTCGTGTCGTTCGCTCCGCCGCGGTAGTGGGCGATGCCCTGCACCAGCGAACTTGCGCAATTGCCGACGCCGACGAGGGCGACATTTATGCCTTGCGAGGGGGGGCTGAGCATGGGTCTATCCTGATGTTGCGGGGGGCTAAGGGGGGTCTGAAGGGGGTCTAGGCCCGGGCAAGCACGCGGCTGGCAGGGGCTGGCGCATAGCGTTCAGTCATCTCGGCGCAGAAATCGGCAAACGCCTGCGGATCGCGCGCGCAGCTGGTGTGGTGCGCCTCGACCCCCAGGTGTTCGGGCGTGAAGCAATAGGTCACCATCACCTCGAAATCGGCGAGGGCCTCCATCTGCCGGTCGAACCAGTCCAAGGCCCCTTCGCGGAAGCGGTCGGCCCAGCTGAGGCCGGTTCGGATCTTGCGGACGCCCAGATCCTTCATGATCCGCACCGCATCGTCGAGCCGCGGGTCGTGGAAGTGGAACCACTGCATCAGGCCCATCCGGTCCGCCACGCGGGCGTAGCTTTCGAGCGCGGGCTTGGGGCTGCCGTCCTCGCGGATCAGGCCCATGTAGAAGTGGCGGTAGTAGCTCGAGCCTTCCGCCTCGCGGTGGCGGGTCTCCGCGCCCCATTCCTGCGGCAGGTCGAAGAGCGAATACCAGTAGACGTTGGGCACCCGGCCCAGCAGCAGCTCGGCGGTGCGTTCGAGGCCGAAGACCTGCACCTCCTCCGCCCCGAAGCTGCCGACGCCGACCTCGGTGGCCCAGATCGGCTTGTCGGGGACGACCGCCTCGATCTCGGCGATCTTGTCGGGCCAGGCATTGATCGGCCACAGGTTCCAGTCGAGCGGGAAGCCGTGCACCGCGACGACGTCGACCTCGTCCAGCGCCCCGTGACCGCGCATCTTGTTCACCCAGTGCGGGTCGATCGGCGACATCCCGCCGAGCACCCGCGTCACTTGCGGGTTGATCGCCGCGATGGACTTGCCCGCACGGATCACCGTGTCGGCATAGATCTTCCAGTCGGGGTCGAGCTCCGGGTTCCAGTGCGACTTGTTGTTGGGCTCGTTCCAGATCATCGCGGCTTCGATCATGCGCTTGGCTCCCTCGCAGGATAGACGGCGGCCGGACCCATGTCGGCGTAGGGCACCGGGGCGACGCGGCAGAGATAGACCTCGGCCTCGAGCTGGGCCTCGATGGCGAAGCCGGCGGCGCGCAGCATGGCCTGCGAGCAGGCCGCGTTGGGCGCCCACCAGTTGGTCCAGTCATGCGCATATTCGCGCTCGATGAAGTGCAGCCTCGGATAGCCGGGATCGCCGAAGTAGTCCGGCGGATCGAAGGTGCCCGGCTTGTGGAAGGGATGGTCGGCGGGGACCTCGGACACCTCGGCGCTGCCCTGCTGCATCGTCTGGAACAGCAGCATGTCGCCCGCGACATGCTCGCGGATCAGGTCGAGCGCGAGCAGCGGGTGCCTGAGGTGGTAAAGCACCCCCATGAAGATCACGAGATCGAATGTTTCGCCGAGCCGCGCCACGTCATAGACGTCGAGCTGCGCGAATTCGAGGCGGCCGAAGCCCAGCGCCGCGCTCGCCAGCCGCGCCTGATCGAGATAGCGCGGATCGCTGTCGATCCCCAGCACGCGGTCCGCACCGCGCTTCGCCATCTCGATCGCGTAGAAGCCCGCGTTGCAGCCGATATCGAGCACGGACTTGCCGCTCAGGTCCTTCGGCAGCGCGTCCATGAAGCGGCGGTATTTGAAGGCCGGATAATCGCCGAGGAAGTGATCGGGCGCGGTGGTGATCCCGTGGCCGAGGTCGATGTTCTGGAACCAGGGCGCCAGCGCATCGACCTGTTGGCGCAGATCTTCGGCCGACCCGCCGAAGCGGTCGCGGGGCGGTGCGTCGGCCATGTCAGACGCCCCGCTCGTTGAGGGTCACAAGCCGCTCGCCCCAAGGCCCAGCCTCGATCCGCGTTACCGAGGCGGGGTCGATGTCGAAGGAAAGGATGCGGTCCAGCGACAGGCCGAGGACCCCGCACACCGCGGCCCGGATCACGTCGGCATGGCTGACCATCGCCACCACCAGCCCTGCGGCAGCGGCGGCGACGGAGCGCAGGTAAGCGAGCACCCGCGCCTCGACCATGCGCATCGGCTCGCCGCCCGGAGGTGCGGCGGAGGCGCGCTCGGTGTTCCACCGCGTCCACAGCGCATCGCCCTGGAGCTCGGCAAAGCGCTTGCCGGTCCACGCGCCGAAGTCGACCTCGTCGAGCGGTTCGGCGATCGTCACGGGAAGACCCTGCACCCCGGCAACCGCGCCGGCGGTCTCTCGCGCGCGCCGCACCGGGCTCGTATGCACCGCGTCGAGCCGCTCCGCGCCGAGCCGCCGGGCGAGGTTGCGCGCCTGCTCCACCCCGGCTTCCGAGAGCGGCACTTCCCCCGCACGGCCGGACAGCACCGCGCCGAGGTGCCCATGCGCGGCATGGCGGACAAGGAGGATCGTGGCGGTCATGGTGCTCCCGAAGTGTTTCAGGAGGTAAGTAGAAGCCGAGGGGCAACATGCCCTCAAGCAGGCAGGTTGATTAACTGTGTTATGGCCCTTCAATTCAGCCGATGATCTTGGGGATTCGTCGCGAAATGCCGTCGGTTAGTTCATCCTGAACATAAATTAGCATCACCTACTATGAAGCTCCTTCGAGCGGTTGATTAGGTACTTACAAGATCAAGAACCCGCCCTGTTTGGAGGCTTCATTTGTCTGGTAAGGTCCTCATCACCGGCGGCGCCGGGTTCATCGGCCGTCATCTTTCCCGTGAACTGCTGAAGCGCGGCTACGAGGTGCGTGTGCTCGATGCCTTGATCGAGCAGGTCCACCCGGACGGCGCCCCACCGGCCGATCTTCCCAAAGAAGCCGAACTGATCCGCGGCGACGTGCGCGACGGGGAGGTGGTGGCGCTCGCGCTCAGGGGCGCAAGCCATGTCGTCCACCTCGCCGCCGAGGTCGGCGTCGGCCAGTCGATGTACGAGGTCGAGCGCTACACCTCGACCAATGATTGCGGCACCGCGGTGCTGATGGAGCGGCTGATCGACAATCCGGTCAAGCGCATCGTCACCGCCTCGTCGATGAGCATCTACGGCGAAGGCCTCTATTTCGACCCCGACGGCAAGCTCGTCGAAGACGCGGGGCGCGGCGTGCTGCGCGACAGCCAGTCGTCGTGGGATCCGGTCGACGCGCAAGGCCGCCCCCTCACCCCCGTCGCCACGCCCGAATGGAAGCGCCCCAACCTCTCGTCGGTCTATGCGCTGAACAAGTATGTGCAGGAGCGCATGACCCACATCATGGCGAGCCCCTACGGGATCGAGAGTACGTGCCTCAGGCTGTTCAACGTCTACGGGCCGGGTCAGGCGCTCTCCAACCCCTATACCGGCGTGCTCGCGATCTTCGCCGCGCGGCTGATGAACGGGCAGGCGCCGATGATCTTCGAGGACGGCGAGCAGCGCCGCGACTTCGTGCATGTGAGCGACGTCGCCCGCGCCTTCGCCGAGGCGCTCGAGCACCCCGCCGCGCCCGGCGGCACCTTCAACATCGGGTCGGGCAATGACCGGTCGGTGAAAGAGGTTTCCGAGGCGCTCGCGCAGGCGATGGGCAAAAATTCCATCGAGGCCGAGATCGTCGGCAAGGCGCGCACCGGCGACATCCGCCACTGCTATTGCGACGTGACGCTGGCGCGCGAGACATTGGGCTTCGAGGCACAGCAGGACTTCGGCGAGGGGCTTGCCAACCTTGCCGAATGGCTCGCCGGACAGACCGCCGAGGACCGCGCCGGCAAGGCCCGCGAGGAACTCGAAGCGCGGGGGCTCGTCGCATGATCGTCGGCGAAGGGCATACCGTCCTGATCACGGGCGGCGCGGGCTTCATCGGTTCGAACCTGGCGATGCGGCTGCTCGAACGCGGCTGCCGGGTGCGGGTGCTGGATTCGCTTGAAAGGCCGGGTGTCGAGCGCAACCTCGCATGGCTTACCGGGGCGCATGGCGACCGGGTCGAACCGCTGATCGCCGACCTGCGCGATTCCCAGGCGGTGGCGCGCGCGGTGCAGGGGGTGGACGCCGCCTTCCACTTCGCGGCGCAGGTCGCGGTGACCACCAGCCTTGCCGACCCCGCCAGCGACTTCGCGATCAACCTTGCCGGCACCTTCGCGCTGCTCGAAGCGATGCGCCGCGACCGGCCGGGCGCGCCGCTGATCTTCGCCTCGACCAACAAGGTCTATGGCGACCTTGCCGACCTCGCCTTCGCGCAGGGCGATGCGGGCTACACCCCCGCCGACCGGGCGCTTGCCGACCACGGCGTGCCCGAGAGCCGACCGCTCGACTTCCACACGCCCTATGGCTGCTCCAAGGGCGCGGCCGACCAATATGTGCTCGAATATGCGCGCAGCTACGCCATGCCCGCCGCCGTGCTGCGGATGAGCTGCATCTATGGCGAGCGCCAGATGGGCACCGAGGACCAAGGCTGGGTCGCCCACTTCCTGATCCGCGCGCTCGCCGGCGAGACGATCACGCTCTACGGCGACGGGCAGCAGGTGCGCGACATCTGCGACGTGGCCGACACCTGCGCCGCCTATCTCGCGGCGCTCGAGCGGATCGATGCAATTGCGGGGCGCGCCTTCAACTGGGGCGGCGGGCCGGACAACGCGGTCAGCCTCCTCACCCTGATCGACGAGATCGGCCGGATCACCGGCACGCCCCCGCGCGTCACCTTCGACGGCTGGCGCGCGGGCGACCAGCGCTGGTTCGTTGCCGACACCCGCGCCGCCGACGCCGCGCTCGGGCTGGCCCCGCGCAAGGCGTGGCGCGAGGGCCTGCGCGATCTCGCCGCCTGGCTGGCGCGCAGCCGCGAGACGCCTGCCACGCCCGCGCCCGTCGCCCCGCCCGCAGCGGCGCCTGCGCCCGAGAAAGTCGGATGAGCGGCATGGGCGCACGCCACGTGCTGATGACCGCCGATGCCGTGGGCGGGGTGTGGCAATATGCCTGCCAGCTCGCCGCCGAACTGGCCTGCGAGGGCACGCTGGTGTCGCTCGCGGTGATGGGCCCGCCGCCCAGCGCGGCGCAGCGCCGCTGCCTTGCCGGGGTGGAAGGCGTCTCGCTGATCGAGACCGGGCTCCCGCTCGACTGGATGTGCGGCGGTGACGCAGAGGCGCGCGGCGCGGCGCAAGCGATCGCCCGCCTTGCGCAGGAATGCGGCGCGGATCTCGTCCATTGCAATTCGCCGGCGCTGGTGGGCGCAGCGGCGTTTCCGGTGCCTGTCCTCGCGGCCGCCCACGGGTGCATCGCGACGTGGTGGCAGGCCGCGAAGGGCACGGCCGTCGCGCCGGACCTGCGCTGGCATGGCGAGATGATGCGCCGGGGGCTGATCGCCGCCGATGCCGTCGTCGCGCCGAGCGCCAGCTTCGCCGCCACATTGCAGGCCACCTATCGCCTGCCGCGCCTGCCGCTGGTCGTCCACAATGGCCGCCCGCCGGCCGCGCCGGACAATGGCGCGCAGCGGCTCAACGCGGTGCTGAGCGTCGGCCGGATGTGGGACCCGGTCAAGAATGCCGCGCTGCTCGATGCGGTGGCACGGATCAGCGACCTCACCTTCCTCGCCGCCGGAGCATTGTCCGGGCCGCATGGCGAGGAGGCGCGCTTCGCCCACGTCGTTGCCCTGGGCGAGCTTCCCGGCCCCGACCTTGCCGACCTGCTCGCTCTCCAGCCGATCTTCGTCTCGCCTGCGACCTTCGAACCCTTCGGCCTTGCCGTGCTCGAAGCCGCCGCGGCGGGCTGCGCGCTGATTCTCTCCGACATCCCCACGTTCCGCGAACTGTGGGAGGGCGCGGCGATCTTCATCGATCCGACCGATGCCACCGCCCTCGCCGCCGCCGTCGCCCGGATACACGCCGATCCCGACACCCGCGCCGATCTGGGCGAGGCGGCGCGGGCGCGTTCGGCAAAGTTCACCCCGGCGGCGACGGCTGCGGGCATGGCGGCGATCTACCGCGGACTCCTCGCCGGACGGGAGGCAGCGGCATGAAAATCGCCTATTTCACCCACTCGCTCACCTCGTGCTGGAATCACGGCAACGCGCATTTCCTGCGCGGCGTGCTCGACGAGCTGGTCGCCCGCGGACACGATGCGCGGGCCTACGAGCCGGAAGGCGCCTGGAGCCGCGCCAATCTGATCGCCGATCACGGCCTGTCGGGCCTCGCCGCCTTCGAGCAGGCCTACCCCCGCCTCGTCCCGGCCATCTACCCCGCCGATGCCGATCCCGAGGCGCTCGTGGACGGCGCGGACCTCGTCATCGTCCACGAGTGGAACACGCCCGAACTGGTCGCCCGGCTCGGCACCCTGAGGAAACGCGGCGCGCGCTTTACCCTGCTGTTTCACGACACCCACCACCGCGCCGTAAGCGAGCCCGAGGCGATGCGCGCCTATGACCTCAGCGGCTATGACGGCGTGCTCGCCTTTGGGGAGGCGCTGGCGGAGGTCTATCGCGGCTGGGGCTGGGGTGCCAGCGTCCACGTCTGGCACGAAGCCGCCGACATCTCCCGCTTCCACCCCCCCGCGCACGAGGGGCCCCGCGCGGGCCTCGTGTGGATCGGCAACTGGGGCGACGGCGAACGCACCGAGGAGATCGAGGAGTTCCTGCTGCGCCCGGCCCGCGCCGCGGGCCTCCCGCTCGCGATCTACGGGGTGCGCTATCCCAAGCCGGCGCTCGCGATGCTCGAGCGTTACGGGGCGCGTTATCGTGGCTGGGCACCCAATGCGCTCGCGCCGGCCATCTTCGCGCAGGCCTTGGCCACGGTCCACGTGCCGCGCCGCTTCTATGTCGAGGCGCTGCCCGGCATCCCGACGATCCGCGTCTTCGAGGCGCTCGCCTGCGGCATCCCGCTGGTCTCGGCTCCGTGGGATGACGAGGAGGGCCTGTTCCGGACCGGCACCGACTATCTCGTCGCGCATGACGCCGAGGAGATGACCGCCTGCCTCGCGGACCTCGCAGCCGACCCTGAGATGCGCGCCGAGCTTGCCGCCCACGGCCTTCAGACGATCCGCGCCCGCCACACCTGCGCGCACCGCGCCCAGGAGCTGCTCGCGATCGTCGCCAAGCACGCCGCCGCCGCCGCCACGGAGGAGACCGCATGAACATCGCCTTCTACGGATCGAGCCTGCTGTCCTCCTACTGGAACGGGGCGGCGACCTATTATCGCGGCATCCTGCGCGCACTCGCGGAGCGCGGGCACACGATCACTTTCTACGAGCCCGACGCCTTCGACCGCCAGCAGCACCGCGACATCGACCCGCCGGAATGGGCGCGTGTGGTGGTCTATCCCGCCACCCCCGAAGGTCTGGCCGGGGTGCTTGCCGAAGCGTGCCGCGCCGACGTGGTGGTCAAGGCCAACGGCGTCGGGGTCTATGACCGCGAGCTGCTCGAAGGCGTGATCGCCAGGGCGCGGCCAGGTGCTTTGAAGATCTTCTGGGACGTGGATGCCGCCGCGACGCTCGACGAGATGCGAGGGCAAGCCGATCACCCCGTCCGGCAGGCGCTCCCCCATCTCGACATGGTCTTCACCTATGGCGGCGGGCCGCCGGTGGTGGACGCCTATCGCGGCTTCGGCGCGCGCGAATGCGTGCCGATCTACAACGCGCTCGATCCGTCGACGCACCACCCCGTCGCGCCCGACCCGCGCTTCACCAGCGACCTCGCGTTCCTCGCCAACCGCCTGCCGGACCGCGAGGCGCGGGTGGAGGAGTTCTTCCTGAAGGCGGCCGCGCTGCTGCCTGACAAGCGCTTCCTGATCGGCGGCAACGGCTGGGCGGACAAGCCGATGCCCGGCAATGTCGAGGCGATCGGCCATGTCGGCACCGGAGCCCACAACGCTTTCAACTGCACGCCGCTCGCCGTGCTCAACGTCGCGCGGGATTCGATGGCCGAGGTCGGCTTCTCGCCCGCGACCCGCGTCTTCGAGGCGGCGGGCGCAGGTGCCTGCCTCATCACCGACGCGTGGGAGGGGATCGACATGTTCCTCGCCCCGGACCGCGAGGTGCTGGTCGCCAGAGACGGCCAGGACGTCGCCGAGCATCTCGCCGCCCTCACCCCGGAACGCGCGCAGGCGATCGGCGCGGCGGCGCTCGAACGGGTGCGGCGCGAGCACACCTATGATCTGCGCGGTGCCATCGTCGATGGCGTGGTGCGGCGGCTCCACGCAACCGCAAGCGAGGTGGCGGCATGAAGCTCGTCGTCCTCGGGCTCAGCCTCTCCTCCTCGTGGGGCAACGGCCACGCGACCACCTTCCGCGCACTGCTCAGCGCCTTTGCCGCGCGGGGTCACGAGGTGCTGTTCCTGGAACGCGACGTGCCCTGGTATGCCGAGCACCGCGATCTACCCGATCCCGATTTCTGCCAGCTTGCCTATTACGACAGCCTCACCGGGCTGGAGGACTGGCGCGAGGTGATCGCTGCGGCGGACGCGGTGATGGTCGGCTCCTACGTGCCGGACGGCATCGCAGTCGGCGCCTTCGTGCAGGCCCACGCGCGCGGGCTGACCTGCTTCTACGACATCGACACGCCGGTGACCCTCGCCGCTCTCGATCGGGGGACGTGCGAATATCTCTCCCGCGACAATATCGCCGGCTACGACATCTACTTCTCCTTCACCGGCGGCGATACGCTGCGCCGTCTGGAGGAAGAATACGGCGCGCCGTGCGCCCGGGCGCTCTATTGCTCGGTCGATGTCGCCCGCTACCGCCCGCTCGATGTGCCGGTGCGCTGGGACCTCTCCTACCTCGGCACCTATAGCGCCGACCGCCAGCCGACGCTCGAGCGGCTGCTGATCGAGCCCGCCCGCCGCCGCCCGGACCTGCGTTTCGCGGTCGCCGGGCCGCAATATCCGCAAGGCATCGACTGGCCGGCGAACGTCACCCGCATCGAGCATCTCCCCCCGGCCGAACACGCCGCCTTCTACTGCGCCTCGCGCTTCACCCTCAACGTCACCCGCGCCGACATGATCGCCGCCGGATGGTCCCCCTCGGTGCGCCTGTTCGAGGCTGGCGCCTGCGGCACGCCGATCATCTCGGACCGCTGGCGGGGCCTCGACGAGCTGTTCGCGCCGGGCCGCGCGATCATCCTTGCCGACGATACGGACGACGTGATCGCCGCGCTCGACAAGCCCGCCCGCGCCATCGGCGAAGCGGCCCGCGCCGTGGTGCTTGGCCAGCACAGCGCCGAGCAGCGCGCCGCGCAGTTCGAGGCCGACCTCGTCAGCGCGATGGGCACCGACACACACAACGATAGAAAAGCCAGCAGGAGAGAAGTGGCATGACAACCGAACCGGACAGCTGGACGCTCGTCGCCGGCGGCGCAGGGTTCATCGGCTCGCACCTGTGCCGGACCCTGCTGGAGAGGGGCGAGCGGGTGCTGTGCCTCGACAACCTCCAGACCTCGCGCGTGTCGAACCTCGACATCCTCGAGCGCTATCCCGCCTTCCGCTTCGTGAAGGGCGACATCTCGCACCCTCTCCCCGTCGAGGTGATGCGCCAGACCCGTTCGATCCGGCGGATCTACAACCTCGCCTGCGCCGCCTCGCCCAACCTCTACCAGGCGGACCCTGAGCACACGATGCTCACCAACGTCGTCGGCACCGACCGCCTGCTGCGGCTCGCCGAACAATCGGGCGCGCGCTTCCTGCTCACCTCGACCAGCGAGGTCTATGGCGACCCTGACATCCACCCCCAGCCCGAACACTACCGCGGCAATGTCAGCTGCACCGGCCCGCGCGCCTGCTACGACGAGGGCAAGCGCGCCGCCGAGACGCTGGCCTTCGACTTTGCGCGCATGGGCCGCGCGGACGTGCGCGTCGCACGGATCTTCAACACCTACGGCCCGCAGATGCGGATCGATGACGGGCGGGTGGTGTCGAACTTCATCGGCCAGATCCTCGAAGGCGAGCCGCTGACGATCTACGGCGACGGCAGCCAGACGCGCAGCTTCTGCTATGTCGAGGACACGGTCGACGCGCTGATCCGGCTGATGGAAGCGGATCTGCCCGAGGTGACGCCGATCAACATCGGCAACCAGCACGAACTGACCATCGCCGAACTGGTCGAGGCGCTGGGCGACATCGTCGGGGAGGAGGTCGAGGTGGTCCACCGCGCCCTGCCGACCGACGATCCGACGCGCCGCCGCCCGGATATCAGCCGCGCCCGGGCGATGCTCGCGTGGGAGCCGACGACGCCGCTGGTTGCGGGCCTGCGCAAGACCTTTGCCTGGTTCGCGTCCGAGCACGGCGCCCGCAGTCATGCCCGGCCCGCACCGCGCGTCCACGCCGAGCCCGCCCGGTCGCGGATCTGAGGAACCGGCCATCCCTCTCGGCGCAGGCGTGTTTCACGTGAAACAGCCGCGCTAGCCCGCCTCTGGCGACCCCCAAACCACACCCTGGAGGGGTCTGGAGGGGGTCTGGAGGGGGTCTAAACGGCACTTTGCCCCCTCAAGCGCGCGCTGGCCTACGCTGCGCCCGGGCGCGACGCCCGCATCGCCCACCAGAGACACCGCACCCACATATGTGGGGGACGCAAGTCGTCCAGCGAGGCGTGCCGACCGCTCGTCGATGGGGTCGACCGGGAAGCCCAATGCCCGGCCCAAAAATGTGACACATTTGACACAGTTCGGCGGTTTGTGGCGGCTTCGTGCTATCTGCAACTTTCTTTAACTTGGCATATTGGGGGGCGTTTTGCAGAAGAAGGCTCCAAACAGTGGGGAAAAAGGTCTGTTTCATGCAATCGTCATTGATTTCACGCAAGAATCGTGTCGCCCTGATGATCGGCGTTGCGCTCGGCGCGGTCGCTTCATCGCAGCCGGTGTTCGCGCAGGACGCGGACGCGGAAGACCAGCCCGCCGAAGTGACCGATGCTCCTGAAGACGCCCCCAGCGGCGCGATCGTCGTCACCGGCTCGCGCATTCGCTCGGTAACGCCGTTCAACAGCCCCGACCCGATCGCGGTGCTCGATCCGGAGATCGCGAAGAAGGAAGGCCGCACCGATCTTGCGAGCACGCTCCAGGGCTCCTCGATCGCGGCTGGCTCGACCCAGGTGACCGCGGCGCTTTCGTCCAACTTCGTGACCAACGGCGGCCCGGGCGCGCAAACGATCGACCTTCGCGGTCTCGGCGCCAACCGCACGCTGGTGCTGCTCAACGGCCGCCGTGCAGGCCCGGCCGGTACCCGCGGCGGCGTGTCCTCCTTCGACCTCAACGTGCTGCCGCTGTCGATCGTCAGCGACATCCAGATCCTCAAGTCCGGCGCATCGTCGGTCTACGGCTCTGACGCGGTGGCGGGCGTGGTGAACATCTTCACCAAGAACAAGCTCGACGGCCTGACCCTCGATCTCAACGCCTCGGTGCCGTTCGATAGCGGCGGCGAGAACTTCCGCATCAGCGGCGCGTGGGGCAAGACCTTCGATCGCGGCCACATCATGATCGCGGGCGATTACACCAAGACCCAGGAACTCGCTCGCGGCGATCGCGCCTATCTCGCCTGTCCGGAAGCCAACATCTTTCGTGAAAACGGCGAGCGCGCCGACCTGATCGATCCGCGCACCGGCAAGCCGCACTGCGAAGATCTGCGCTGGGGCCATGTCTGGACCTACATCCGCACGAGAGGCGGCAACCGGGTCGAGAACCTCCGGCTTGACGGTCCGGGCGGCCCCAACACTGGCATTCAGACGACGCCGGGTTCGGTGCAGCTGATGCAGTATCAATATGCCACCGGCCCCGGTTCCGGCACGCTCGGCATCCCGGCGTTCGGCGCCCCCGTCGGCGCGGACGACTTCAGTGCACCTGTGGGCTGGTTCCCGACCGGATATAATGCCGCGTCGATGGCGGTCCAGAACGCCTACCATCCCTTCGTTGCACAGTCGACGATCATCCCGGAAACCGACCTCTACACGGCCTATGCCGAAGGCGCGTTCGAGATTTCGAGCGCGGTCGAGCTGTACGGCGAGTTCCTGTTCAACCGCCGCGAGACATACCAGAACGGCTGGCGCCAGTTCTGGAACTTCGGTTATACTGGTGACCTCAGGAACAATGGCGGCCCGCCGGACACGCTGTGGGCAAATGGATGGACCGGCTTCAACTTCCTGAGCCCGACCGGGATCACCGATCTGTCGGACAGCAGCCAGAAGGTGGATTACTACCGCGGCGTTGCGGGCGTTCGCGGTGAAATCAGCAGCAAGGGCAACTGGACCTACGATATCCACGGGCAGTACAGCCGCAACATCGGTCGCTATCGCACCCAGCAGATTCTGCAGGATGCCTACGACACCGGCTATTTCCAGACGTCGTCCTGCGTCGGCACCGTTACACCGATTTCGGGCAAGCAGTGCATCGACATCCCCTGGACCGATCCGTTCTTCCTGCGCGGCGAGCTTACGCAAGCTCAGGCCGATTTCCTGACCGACTGGGAAGAAGGCAAGACCATCTACACCCAGAAGACCGTGGAAGCGATCGTTTCGGGTGATCTTCTCAAGCTGCCGGCTGGCGCGCTGTCGCTCGCTTTCGGTGCCTCGGTCCGCGAGGACAGGATCAATGATACGCCCGGCGAAATCACCCTCGCCGGCAATGCCTGGGGCTCTTCGGCGAGCGGCATCACGGCAGGCAAGAGCCTGACCTCGGAAGCCTTCGCCGAAATCAATGTCCCGATCCTCGCCGACAAGCCGTTCTTCGAGGAGCTGACCTTCTCGGGTGCCGGGCGTATTACCAACGTCAAGGCAACCCGCGCCCGCGATGGTTTCGACGACAGTGACAATGGCAACCTCACCTACAAGCTGGGCGTGAACTGGACGGTCACGGACTGGTTGCGCTTCCGCGGCAGCTTCGGAACGTCGTATCGTGCCCCGGCATTGTTCGAGCAGTTCCTTGCCGACGAGACGAGTTCTGTGCCTCAGAACCGGATCGACCCCTGCGTCGCGTGGGGCGCCAATCTGGCGGCCGGCGCGATCTCGCAGCGCCGTGCGGACAACTGCGCGGCTGACGGGATCCCGAGCAACTATGGCGGCGGCGGTATCAGCGCCACCATCATCTCCTCGGGCGGTATCGGCATTCTCGAATCCGAAACCTCGGAATCGCTGGTGTTCGGGACGATCCTGACGCCCAGCCTGCCCTTCCTTCCCGATACGGACATCAGCATCGCGGTCGACTACTTCGACATCAAGGTCGAAGGGGAGATCTCGCAGCTGGGGGCGGGAACGATCCTGGCGGGTTGCTACGACTCGATTGCCTTCGCAACCGAGCCGCTGTGCGATCTTTTCACGCGCGGTCAGAATGCCACGGCCCCGCTCCAGATCGCCACTGTGCGTGACTCGTTCATCAACGTCTCGAGCCAGCGGAACAAGGGTATCGACCTTTCCGTGCGGGTCGGCCACGATTTCGGCTCGCTCGGCAAGCTGTCGCTTACGGCGGACATGACCTGGCAGCTGACGGACGAGTCGCAGCTTCTGCCGACCTCACCCGTGCTGAACGAAAACGGCTTTGTGGGCGCGCCCAAGTGGGTCGGCGATTTCCGCGCCAACTGGTCGCATCCCTCGGGCTTCAGCGTCTTCTACGGCGTGAACGTGATCGGTGCGTCGGACTCCCGGGAGCTGTTCGACCGTGGCAGGCCGACAGCGAACGGCTGCCTCAACTCGTTCAACGGGCAAGGCACCGCCGACACCTCGGACGATCTGCCGATCTACGGCCGGTACTGCCCCGATCTCGACGTTCCTGCGGTCTTCTACCACAACTTCTCGGTCTCTCAGGAGATCGCCGACGGGAAGTTCACGATCACGGCCGGCGTGTCGAACCTGTTCGATACCCGTCCGCCGCGGGTTTCGGTGCTCAACGGCAACACGATCAGCACGCTGGGTCCGGTCGTCGCGACCTCGCAGTATGACTTCGTGGGTCGCCGCGGCTTCGTGAACATTTCCACGAAGTTCTGATCCGATCCCACTGACGGCGTAGCGAAGAGGCGGCATGGCAACATGCCGCCTCTTCTGTCATAGACCGCCGGCGAAGGAGGCCTTTGCCCGCCATGCCCCAAGTTCTCGTCCAGGCCGATACGCTCGATGCGGAGAACGCCCGCTTCGCCCAGGCACCCTTGCGGCAGCCGGTCTTCCTGAATTCCGTGCCCAAGAGCGGCAGCCACCTGCTGCGCAACATCATGCGGATGTTCGTGCCCGTCAGCCAGCAATACGCGGCCGACTTCATCCAGTGGGGCAACCTCGGGCAGCATCGCCACGCGTTCGATCCTGCAAGGCCGAGCCTCAGCTGGGGCCACCTGTTCTTCGCCGATGCCTCGGTGGTCGAAACCGCCGCGGCGCGCCGGATCGTGCTGTATCGCGACCCCTATGACTGGGTGATCGCCCGCGCGCGGTTCCTGCTGTCGGACCAGTTCTCCGGCAATGTCGACCATCTCGGCAGGGGCGAGATCGAGCCGGACGAGCTCCTGACCATGATGATCTTCGGGTTGCCGGCCAAGCTGCCCTCGCTCAACGACATCTATGAACTCAATGCCGCCGCCTGGCTGGGCGCCCGCGCCCATGCCGTGAAGCTCGAGGACCTCACCAAAGCCGTGGCGACGCTCGAAGCGCCCCATGCCGAGGCATTCTTCGCCGGCTTGCTGGACGCTTGCGGCATCGACATGCCTGCCGACTGGCAGGAACGGGTGCGCATCGGCGCCGACCCGGCGCAAAGCGGCACCGCGCGGGAGAACCTCACCGGGGTCGGGATCGAACTTCCGAAGGAACTCGGAGCCCGCCACAAGGCGCTGGTGGATTACCACGCGCCCGGGCTTCGTGCCGTGCTCGGCTATGTCTAGGGCAAACAAGGCATGACCGCGAACGTCGTTTCCACAAGGGTCTTTCCGCGCCTTTCGGAGGCGACCAGACTGCGCGAACGGGGAGAGACGACCCGCGCCGCGCAACTGGTCATGGCCCATCTCAGGGAGCATCCCGACGAGCCGCGCGGGATGGCGCAACTCGGCCTGATCGCGGCCCAGACCGGGGCGCTCGGTCAGGCGGAGCACTTCCTGCGCAAGGCTCTGGCCATGGGGGAGGACAGCATGGAGCTGAAGCGCACCCTCGCCTCGATCTACAGCCAGCAGGAGCGCCTCCAGGTCGCGGAAGCCTTCACCGGCCGGTTGATCGCCGAAAACGGCGACCTGCAGATGCGGAGCCTGAGAGCGAAGATCCTCGACCGGATGGGACGCCACGAGGAAGCGCTGGCGATGCACAGGCAGCTGGTGGAGGAAAATCCCAGGTCCGTCGCGCACTGGCTCACCTACGGCTATGCCCTGCGCGCGGCAGGCGATGTCGAGGGCGCCATTGCCGCCTATCGGAGGGTCATCTCCATCGATGACGGCTTCGGCGAGGCATGGTGGGGGCTGGCCGGCATCAAGCGCAAGGTTCTGACCGACGAGGATATCGTCGTCATGAAAGCAGCGCTCGCCATCGCGATCGACGACGGGAACATCTCCCCGCTCCACTTCGCGCTGGCGCGGGCCTTCCAGGATCGCGGCGATTACGCCAGCGCCTTCCATCATTACAGCGAGGGCAACCGGATCCGCGCCGAAGCCATCGCCTACGACAGGCGTGCCCTGACCGACGAAGTGGCCGAGACCGAGCGCCTCGCCGACGCTGCATTCATGCAGCGGATGCCGTCCCGGCCGGTCGGATCCGACCAGCCCGTTTTCATCGTCTGCCTGCCGCGCTCGGGCTCGACCCTGCTCGAACAGATGCTGGGAAGCCACCCCATGATCGAGCCGGTGGGCGAGCTTCCCTATATCCCCGCCATCCTGCGCTCGTTCATGGAGATCACCACCCGCCGCGGCCAGATGTCGGTCCCGCAGGCGATCGCGTCACTCACCGACGAGCAGGCCTCCATGCTGGCGCAGGACTACCTGTCCCGCGCGCGGGTCCATCGCAAGACCGATCGCCCGATCTTCGTCGACAAGCTTCCGCAGAACTGGAGCAACATCCTCTTCATCCGCCGCATCCTGCCCGAGGCGCGCATCATCGACATCCGGCGTCCTGCGATGGACTGCTGCTTCTCGAACTTCACCCAGTCCTTCACCGCGGCCCATGCCGCATCATTCGCGCTTGAGGACATCGGGCAATGCTACGTCGACTATGTGCGGCTGATGCGCCACTTCGATGCCGTGTCACCGGGCATGATCCACCATGTCAGCTACAGCGCACTGGTGGACGATCCGGAGACGACGCTTCGCCCCGCGCTCGGTTACCTCGGCCTTGAATGGGACGATGCGATCAGATCCTTCCACAAGCTCGACCGCGTGGTCCGCACGCCCAGCAGCGAGCAGGTGCGGCGTCCGATCAATCGGGACGGCATGGAGGTCTGGAGGCCCTATGCGCAGTGGCTGGGTCCGCTCAAGCAGGCGCTGGGCGACCTTGCGGAGGCGTGACGCCGATTTGCGAAGGTCACCGCGCTGCGGGCAAGAGGTGGTGCCGCTTACGTGACTCGAACACGTGACCCCATCATTACGAATGATGTGCTCTACCGACTGAGCTAAAGCGGCATCCTCGCTCGCGGCCCTAATCCGGGCGGGCCGCGCGCGCAATGCAAAGGTGGAGGCCCGAGCCGGAATCGAACCGGCGTGCAAGGATTTGCAGTCCTCTGCGTAACCACTCCGCCATCGGGCCGAGCCTTCCGGAGACGATGCCCCCGATCGGAACGGGGGCACTAGCGATTCGGGGTCCCAAAGGCAATGCGAGATTATGGGCGAGATTACGGGCGAGATCACGGGCGAGAATGCGGTGCCGCTTTCCGTTACGTCAGTCTGGACGAGGGCCCCGCCGCGCGGCAAACCCCACGCCCATGACCATCGCCAGCCTGCTCGCACCCGTCACCGGCCAGCCCGGCCCTGCCCGCCTCGATCACGCCGCCGACTGGCTGCAGGGGCGCACGCTCTACGGCGGTGCCTCCGCGCTCGTGGCCTATACCATGGCGGTGCGCGCCTTTCCGGACCTGCCGCCCTTGCGCGCCGGCCAGATCGCTTTCGTCGCTCCGGTCGGAGAGGAAATCGAACTCAAGGCCGAGATCATCCGCCAGGGCCGCAACGTCGCTCAGGTCCGCAGCGAGATCCTGAGCGAGGGCCGCGTCGCCCTCAGCGCCTTCTGGCTGTTCGGCGAGGGACGCGAGGCCAATGCAAACCACCCTTCCGCCCCGCCCGAGGACTGGCCCGGTCCGCCCGAGGACAACGCCGTGGTCACCCACCAGTTCGCCCCGGCCTTCGTCGCCAAGAACTTCGAGCTTCGCCACGGCCAGACGAAGGGCGTAGATCGCGGCGCCACCGTCCGCCGCTGGGCGCGGCTGACCGAGGCGCATGACCTCGACCCGGTGTCCAAGCTCGTACTGATGGGCGACGTCATGCCGCCCGGAGCGATGCGCGCGATGCAGCGTCAGGGCCCGATCAGCTCGATCAACTGGTCGTTCAACGTCCTCGATCCGGCAAGTCGGTCGCGCGATGGCTGGTATCTGGCCGAGAACGCCAGCCAGCACGCCGATGCCGGATACTCATCGGAGCGGCTGCGCCTGTGGGACGCAGACGGCCGGCAGGTGCTCGACGGAATGCAGTGCGTGGCGGTGTTCGGGTGATGTCGGGACAGTGACCAACGCGACCACGCAGGCGCGATGCTTTCAGGCGAGAGGTGACACGCTTTAGGCTGGCCTTGCGCGTTTCAAACGGGTTGTCAGGTCAAACGGGTGTCAGGCCGTCCTAGACCCCGTCCAGACCCCCGCCAGACCCCCCTTAGGCCCCCTTTGGAGAGGCGAAATGGCGGTGTTTCACGTGAAACATCCGGTGGCCCGGAAGTCCGGCTGGCAAGTCTGTATTCCGAGTTTGCTCAAACGTCTTCGAAGTTGGGCTTCCTGCGCTCCATCTCGGCCATCACCGCTTCGACCTGGTTGCGGCTACGCATGATCGCGTGCTGCTCGATGCTTTCCTCGAGCAGGATGGCGTCGGTCTCGCGTTCCCACATGCCGGCCTGGAGGCGCTTGGCGGCGCGGATCGCGTGGGGGTTCTTGTTCGCGATCTGGCGGGCGATGGCGAGCGCGCGTTCGCGGGGGTTCTCGTCGAGATAGGTCGCAAGGCCGAGGGTCAGCGCCTCGGTGCCGGTGATTTCGCGGTTGGTGTAGATGAGCTCGCGCAGCACGTCGTCGCGCACCAGGCCCCGCCACAGCGCATAGCCGCCCATGTCGGGGACCAGCCCCCATTTCAGCTCCATGATCGCCATGCGGGTGGCGGGATGGACCACGCGGATATCGGCGCCGCTGGCGATCTGGAGACCCCCGCCGAAGCACACGCCGTGGACCGCCGCGATCACGGGGACGGGGAGCTTCCTCCACTGCATCGCCACCTGCTGCGGGCGGTTGGCATTGCCGTAGGTGCGCTCCGTCAGGCTCGGCTCGTCCTCGGGCGGCTTTCTCGAGAAGTTGGACAGGTCGAGCCCGGCGCAGAAGGCCCGGCCCTCACCCGAAAGCACCACCGCGCGCAGGCCCTTCATGTGATGGAGCGCATGGCCTGCCTCGATGATGCGCGCAAACATCTCGGGATCGAGCGCGTTCATCTTGTCGGCCCGCACGAAGCGGACTTCGGCGACGCCGTCCTCGCCCAGCTCGATAGCGATGCGGTCATTGGCGATCGTGGTGGCAGTTGCGGACATGCGTATGATCCCTCGGGGCCTGAAATGCGGCTGCGAGATTGGCCTATCGCCCGCACGCTGTCCAGAGAGCGCGGCGGTCCGGGGCCGCTAGTGTCCGCGCGGCAAGGGACCCGCCAGGACGCGCGGCACCGGGCCTGTGGCCAGCAGATAGCCGCCCTCCGGGTGCACCGCGACCAGTCCCGCAAGGCCGAAGCCGGCGAGCTTGGCGGCAAGGCGATCGACGTGCTCGCCGATGTTGCCCGCGTTGCAGCCGAAGCGGACGCGCGACAGATCGGCCACGAGTTCGGCCCGCGTGACCGCGCGTCCCGGCCGTGCCGCAAGCCGCCAGAGGATCGCGAATTCGCGCGCGTGAAGCCCCAGCCACCGGTCATCGACGCGCCCGTCGTGATGAAACAGGTCGAGCGTCAGGTCTCCCGCCTCACGGAACCGCGAGGTTGCGACCTCGGTCGCCGGAAAGTGGCCGAGACCCGGCAGCGCGTTCACAGCAATCCTCCCGCGCGCATCGAATAGACTGCTCGCGGCGTGAAGATCAGGTGATCGACGAGCGCGATGTCGAGTGCGCGTGCCACCTCGGCGAGGCGGCGGGTGGCGGCAATGTCGCAGCCGCTCGGTCGGCAATGGCCCGAAGGGTGGCTGTGCGCGAGGATGATTCCCGCCGCGTCATGGCGCAGCGCCTCTCCGAGCAGGGCCCGCATGCGCAGGGTGAGCGTGCTCAGCGAGCCGATCCCGCAGGGCGCATCGCCGAGCCAGGCGCGGGCGGAATCGACGAAGATCGCATGGCCGCGCTCGTGGGTCGCCGGCGGGGCGAGCACGACATCGCGAAGATAGGCGATCATCGCCGCGGTGCGCTGCTCGGGCGCCGCAGCGGGCGGGCGCACGGTCGGGCGCAAGCTCAGGCGCGCGGGCGTGAGGGCGGGCGTCAGGATCGACATGGGGGACGTCCGCAAGCGGCTGCGGCGCGCGGCGCCGGACGGGCCGTCCGCGTCATGCCCGCCGCCCCTGCAAGCCGGCACTGCCGAGCCGCCATTCGCGATAGGGCCCGAAGCGGTTCTGGCGCTGGGCATGGCGCACGAAGCCGCCGATCAGCACCAGGAGCTGGCAGTATGAAGGCCCGATCACCATGATGGCATAGGCCAGTTCGGAGACATTCGGGACCAGCGCCTTGACGAGGTGCGCGACCACCGCGACCAGCTGGAAACCGGCAATCCACAGCGGATAGTTGCGGTTCGCGTTGAGCGCGATGCCGACGAACAGCACCGTGGCGACAAGGTCGCCGGTGATGATCGGCGGGGCATAGGGTCCCAGGTCCACGGCATCGAGACCGAACAACTGCCCGACGTAGATCGGGATCACCATGGTCGCGAGGAATGCGCCGATCAACCAGCGCTCCGGGGCCCCGCCCCAGCGCCAGATAGCTGCAGCAAGCAGCACACTGGTGAGGTGCTGGGCGGAGACCCGGTAGGCGTTGAAGAGTTCGAACAGGTCGCCCATGGATCAGGCCGGGATCACGTCCTTCTGGCCCGGCAGCGCCTCGATGTCCGATCCGGTGATGATGGTCGGAATGCCGCTGTCGCCGCCTGCATGGACCTGTGCAACCTTGCTCAGCTCGTCATGGACGCGCAGCAGGTTGGTCGACATCGCGATCGCCTGGCTTTCGGCCTCGGTCAGGCGGAGCAGCGCGCGCTGGCCGGTGTTGACCTCGACTGCCGGGTTCTGCCGGGCGGAGAGCATCGCCTGCTTGAGCCGCGCCATGGCGATGATCGCCTCGTCGGCGAGAGCTTCGGCCTCACGGATCAGTTTCTTGAGATTGTGGGCATCGGCAAGGATACGGTTTTCCATCGATTGTCTCCAGCGCTGCCGGTGCTCGCCCGGTCGCGTCCCTTGGTTTCCCGGAGCAGGTGCGCCTTGCCTTCCGTTGCCGCGCTGAGGGTCATCGCCGCCGTCACCGCAAGGACAACGGCAGCGAGTATTCCCGATGCAATCCCGATGATTGCCCCAAGCCGAAACAGAACGGCATGCTCACCATCGAGCACTCCGGGGACGACCTTGGGCTCGTCCTGCCTCAGCCACGGTGCCTGTTCTATCAGGGGCATCGCGTCGCTGAGGACCAGGTGGCCCGGATCGTCCCGCCCATCGAAATCAGTCAGATTAGCCGGCCCGTTAACCTGACCTTTTGTATATACAGTTTCGCTGAAGACCCCGGCGTCGAGGGCCTCGGCCGAGTCCGATGCGGACGCAGCAGAGCCCGCCGCGGCGTCATCGCTCGGGCGGGGCAGCGTGGCGCGGTAGTTCTCGACCAGTTCGCCGAGGCTGCCAGCGGCATAGAAGTCTTTCAGCGCGCGGATATGCTGGTTGATGCGGGTCTCGGACACGCCGAGCTCCGCCGCGATCACCTTGATCGGCACACGCCGATCGATGCGCTCCATCACGGCACGTTGCCTGTCGGTCAGCCGGCGAGCGGCTCCGGACGCCATGGAACTCTCCCTGTACGATTCGCCCCAATTCCGGGTTTTCCTAACCCATGCCAGACGAATCGTTAACTAAAATCGGACCAAATCACTCTTATTTGAAATTGTGCGTCTTCAACGACCTCGATCGGTCATGCAGCCGTGCTGTTCACTCCCACCGATTGCAGATAGCGCTTGATGTTGCGGGCCGCCTGACGGAGCCGCTGCTCGTTCTCGACCATGGCGATCCGCACATAGCCCTCCCCGTTCTCGCCGTAGCCGACGCCCGGCGCGACCGCGACCTGCGCCTGCGTGAGCAGCTGCTTGGAGAATTCCAGACTACCCATCGACCGCAAGGCGGGGGGCAGAGGGGCCCAGGCGAACATCGAGGCGGGCGGCGGCGGGATCTCCCAGCCGGCCCGCGCAAAGGCTTCGACCATCACGTCGCGCCGCTTGTGGTAAAGCTCGCGATTGGCGTCGATGATGTCCTGCGGGCCGTTGAGCGCCGCGCAGGCCGCCGCCTGAATCGGGGTGAAGGCGCCGTAATCGAGGTACGATTTCACGCGGGTCAGCGCGGCGATCAGCTGGCGGTTGCCGACCGCGAAGCCCATGCGCCAGCCGGCCATCGAATAGGTCTTGGACATCGAGGTGAACTCGATCGCGACATCCTTTGCGCCGGGCACCTGCATGATCGAGGGCGTCGGCTTGCCGTCAAAGTAAAGCTCGGAATAGGCAAGGTCGGAGATGACCCACACCTGGTTCTCCTTCGCCCACGCGACGAGCCGCTCGTAGAAGGCAAGGTCGACGATCTCGGCCGTCGGGTTAGAGGGGTAGCTCACCACCAGCACCGATGGGCGCGGCACGGTGTAGTTCATCGCCCGCTCGAGCGATTCCCAGTAATGCTCGTCCGGCGTGGTCGGCACGGAGCGGATCGTCGCGCCGGCGATGATGAAGCCGAAGGTGTGGATCGGGTAGGAGGGGTTGGGTGCCAGCACCACGTCGCCCGGCGCGATGATCGCGGTGGCAAGGCTGGAGAGGCCCTCCTTCGAGCCCATCGTCACCACCACTTCCGTCTCGGGATCGAGTTCGACCCCGAAGCGGCGCGCGTAATAGCCCGCCTGCGCGCGGCGCAGGCCGGGAATGCCCTTGGACTGCGAATAGCCGTGCGCATCGGGCTTGGCCGCAACCTCGCACAGCTTGTCGATGACATGCTGCGGCGGGGGCTGGTCGGGGTTACCCATGCCGAGGTCGATGATGTCCTGCCCTGCCAGCCGCGCCGCATGACGCATGGCGTTCACCTCCGCGATCACGTACGGGGGCATTCGCTTCATGCGGTAGAACTGGTCGTTCATGGCGTGTCATAACCTCGTCTTGTACGGTGCCGATGAGGCAGCCGCAGCCTTCTTCCTTGGCGAATATCGGCTTAGCAGGGAAGCGGGATTTCGGCGAGTTGCGATGGTAATCGATTGACGGCACTAACGGCGACAGGCCGGAACAAAGGGACGATTGCGGGCAATGGCACAAGATGGCGACCTGATGGCGACGGCTGGCGAGGGGCTGAAGGGCTTCCTCGACATGCAGGGCGAGGCGATGCGCGAGATGTTCGCCGGCAAGGGGCTGGAGCCGATGCTCGGGCAGGGTCTGGACGCGGGCGAGATGGCCCAATGGACCGCCACCGCCGCGCAGCTCCAGCAGCTGTGGCTCGACTTCGCGACCTATCAGGCACAGGCAGCCGCCGAGAAGGCGGGCAAGGGCGGCGCGAGCCTCATTGATCCCGCGCAGTGGCTGCTTGTCTCGCAAGGCATGCTCGGCCAGATGCCCAAGGGGATGTTCGAGGCTGCCGGCAAGCTTGCCGAAGGCCAGATGCAGCTTTGGTCGGGCGTGATGCAGAGCTTCGCCGCAGGCGTCACCGGCGGCAAGCTGGCGCAGGCTCCCGAGGCGGGCGCGCTCCCCAAGAGCGACCGCCGCTTCGCCGATCCGGCATGGCGCGAGCATCCGGCCTTCCTGCTGCTCCACCAGACCTACCTGATGCTCGCCGACTACTTCAGGCAGGCGGTCAGGGGCATGGACGGGCTCGACCGGGCCAAGCGCCAGCAGCTCGAGTTCGCGGTCTCGGCTCTGGCCGAGGCGATGAGCCCCGACAACTTCCTCGCGCTCAATCCCGTGGTGCTCAAGCGCACCGTGGAGAGCAAGGGCGCGAACCTGGTGCGCGGGATGCAGCACCTCGTCAACGACCTCAAGCGTGGGCAGCTCACCCACACCGATCCCGACGCCTTCCGCCTGGGCGAAAACCTCGCCGCGACGCCGGGCAAGGTGGTCCACGAGACGCCGCTCTACCAGCTCATCCAGTACAATCCCTCCACCGAGGACGTGCTGGCCGTGCCGCTGGTGATCTTCCCGCCGTGGATCAACCGCTTCTACATCCTCGACCTCACGCCCAAGAAGAGCTTCATCAAGTGGGCGGTCGATCAGGGCATCACGGTCTTCGTGGTCAGCTGGAAGTCGGCAGACGAGAGCATGCGCGATGTCGTCTGGGACGATTACATCCGCAGCCAAATCGAAGCGATCGAACATGTCCGTGCGCGGCTCGATGTGCCCCACGTCCACACCATCGGCTATTGCGTCGCCGGCACAACGCTGGCCGCGACCCTCGCGGTGCTGCACCGCCGGGGCGAAGCGGACAAGGTGAAGTCGGCAACCTTCTTCACCGCGCAGGTCGATTTCGAGAAGAGCGGCGACCTCAAGAACTTCATCGACGACGGGCAGCTGGAGATGATCGGGCAATTGTCCCAGCAGGGCTATCTCGACGGGCGCTATCTGGCAGCCGCCTTCAACGCCCTGAGGGGCCGCGACCTGATCTGGAACTACGTCGTCAACAACTACCTTCTCGGTGAGGACTACCCGGCCTTCGATCTTCTCCACTGGAACGGCGACGTCACCAACCTGCCCTCCAAGTGGCACAACGCCTACCTGCGCGATCTCTACCGCGACAACAAGCTGGTGGTGCCCGATGCGCTGGAGGCCGACGGCACGCCGATTGACCTCACGCTGGTCGCCACCCCCAGCTTCGTGCAGGCGGGACGCGAGGATCATATCGCGCCGGCGGAAAGCGTGTGGCGGATCACGAAGCATTTCAGCGGGCCGATGGAGTTCCTGCTGGCAGGCTCGGGCCACATCGCGGGCGTGGTCAATCCGCCAGCTGCGGGCAAGTATCAGTACTGGATCGGCGACAGCGCCGCGCCCTCGCTCAAGGAGTTCGTCGCCGGCGCGACCGAGCATCCGGGCAGCTGGTGGCCGCACTGGCTCGAATGGCTGCACCGCCAGTCCGATGCGCGGGTTCCGGCAACGGGCAAGCGCGTGCCGGGCGGCAAGGGTGACCGGGTGATCGAGGATGCTCCGGGGCGCTATGTGAAGACGCGCTGAGGGTGAAACCGTTCGGCAGGTCCATCGGGAATGGGCAGTCAAGTGCCTGAAGCGTCTCGGTTTCCCGCGCTATGTTGCACTGCACAAAAACGGGCTTGACTTCGCTTGCGCACTCGCTACTTTGTGCAGTGCAACATGAAGTGAGGTCGTCATGCCCGAAGTTGAAAAGACTGCTGCTCCCGAAGTGAAGGCGCCCGTCGTCAAGGCTGAGGCCGTGAAGGCCCCGGTCGCCAAGATCGACGCTGCTGCCGAGAAGGCCTACGCCGAAGCCGCGGCCAAGGTCGCTCCGGTGCCGGTCGCCGCACCCAAGGTCGAAGCCGCAGCTGTCGCCGCTCCGAAGGCCGCCGCGCCTGCCCCGACCCCTGCCAAGATCATCGCCGCTCCCAAGACAAAGACCCCGGTCGCCAAGAAGGCGCTGAAGGTCACCAAGGCAGCGGCCAAGACCGTCAAGAAGACGGCCGCCAAGACCGCCACCAAGACTGGCGCCAAGCTCCCGGTCAAGAAGCCGGTGCTGGCCAAGACGGCTGAAAAGCCTGTTGCCGCACCCAAGACCAACCCCATTCTCAAGATCAAGGACACCATCATGGCCACTGCCAACACCACCGAAATGACCGCCGCCGCCAAGCAGGCCTTCGCCGAGGCACAGACCCGCGCCAAGACCGCTTATGCGACCGCCTATTCGAAGAGCACCGTGCTCGCCACCGAAGCGACCGAGTTCACCAAGGCGAACGTCGATGCCGTCGTCGAGAGCGGCAAGATCTTCTTCGCCGGCGCGCAGGAACTGCTCAAGGACAACGTCGAGACCGGCAAGACCGTGATCGAAACCGTCACCGAAGACGCCAAGAAGGTCGCCGCGATCAAATCGCCGACCGAGCTCATGCAGCTCCAGGGCGAAATCGCCCGTCGCAACTTCGACGCGCTGGTCTCCTACGGCTCGAAGCGCACCGAAGCCTGGGTGAAGCTCTACAACGAGGCCTTCGCCCCGATCTCGAACCGCGTCAGCGTTGCTGCCGAGAAGATCAAGACGGCCGCGTAAGCGACACAAGTTTCTGAGCCGGGCCTCTCTCCTCTCTCTCCCAACCCGGTTCACGAAAGCGCGCTGAAAAGCGCGGGCCGGCCAGACCCAGCGTCTGGCCGGCCCTTTTCTTTGGCGGTCGGACCGGCGCGCCCGTTCGTCGCGACAGAATCTCACCAATCGCTTGCACCTTGGCAAGCGACTCCCATAATGGAGGCCTATGCCTGCCCCGACCCTTCCCGCCCGCGCGACACGCGACACCCTGCCCTTGCTGGCGGCCGCACCCGTCCGTTGCGAGGACGAGGATGGCAATGACGAAGGTGGCAAGGACGGCGGCGGGTCCGGCGGCAGTCAGGTCGGGGTCGCCACCAAGACCCGCGCCAAGGCCAAGAAGCCGAGCCAGTACAAGGTGCTGATGCTCAACGACGATTACACCCCGATGGAATTCGTGGTGCTGGTGTTGAAGCGCTTCTTCAGCATGGACCTCGAACAGGCGACCCGCGTGATGCTCCACGTCCACCAGCGCGGCGTCGGCGTGTGCGGGATCTTCACCTACGAAGTCGCCGAGACCAAGGTGAACCAGGTGATGGACTTCGCCCGCCAGAACCAGCACCCGCTCCAGTGCACGCTCGAAAAAGCCTAGACGCAAAGGCGTGAGGCAGGCGCACCACCCGCAGCCCGATCCGGTCGCCCCCGGGCAGGAGAGCGTCTGGGACTATCCCCGCCCCGCGATTGCGGAGCGGACACAGCGCCACATCCGCATCGCCCACCGCGGCGTGGTGATTGCCGATACCCGCGCCGCGTGGCGCACGCTCGAAACATCGCACCCGCCGACCTACTACATCCCGCCGACCGACATCGCGATGACGCACCTTCCGCCCAATCCCGCCCGCTCGATCTGCGAATGGAAGGGACAGGCGGTCTACTGGGACGTGATCGTCGGCGGCGAGCGGATCGTCGGTGCGGGATGGTCCTACCCCTCGCCCACCCCGTCCTTCGCCGGTATCCGGGATCACATCGCCTTTTACGCTGCGCCCTTCGACGAAGTGACCATCGATGGCGAGCAGGTCATCCCCCAGCCAGGCGGTTTCTACGGGGGCTGGATCACCTCGCGAGAGGCCGGGCCGTTCAAGGGCGTCCCCGGCAGCCGCTTCTGGTAGGCAGCCCGGCCCATTCACCTTGCGGCGTCAGCTCGGCCCGGTCAGCTTGCGGCGTCATTTGCAGCAGGGCAATTGGGGACATGACGCGGGCGCGCTAAGCCGCTAGGGCTGAACGGCCTTCGCGCGAACCGACGGACCTGACGCCCCTTGCCCACACTGAACTCCAGCATCGATCGCTACATCCTGCGACTCACGATCGTGCCGATGCTCGGCGTCTTCGCGCTCGCCGCGTCGCTGCTGATGCTCGACAAGATGCTGCGTCTGTTCGATTTCGTCGCGGTCGAAGGCGGGCCGGTGGGCGTGGTGTTCAAGATGCTCGGCGCGCTGATGCCCGAATACATGAGCCTCGCGATCCCGCTCGGGCTGCTGCTCGGGGTCCTGCTCGCCTTCCGCAAGCTTGCCACCTCCTCCGAACTCGACACGATGCGCGCCGTGGGCCTGTCCTACAACCGCCTGCTGCGCATGCCCTACCTGATCACGCTGGTGCTGGTCGCGGTCAATGTCGCGCTGGTGTTCTACGTACAGCCGCTCAGCCGCTACTATTACGAACAGCTCGAATACGAGCTGCGCTCGGGTGCGCTCGGGGCCTCGATCAAGGTCGGCGAGTTCAACACCATCGCCAACCGCATGGCGCTGCGGATCGAAGCGAGCGAGGACGACGGGCGGCGGCTGGTCGGGATCTTCGCCCGGGTCGCCAACAAGAAGGGCCAGGTGCTGAGCATCTCGGCGCGCGAGGGGGCGTTCCTGTCCACCCGCGACAACCCCGACACGATCATCCTGCGCCTGACCGAGGGCACGATCATCCAGGACACCGGCATGAAGGGCCAGACCCCGCGGGTGCTGAGCTTCAGCCGCCACGACCTGCCGATCGATCTGCCCGCGATCGAGAAGTTCCGCGCCCGCGGCGACGAGACGCGCGAATACATCCTGCCCGAGCTGCTCAAGATGGGCTGGAGCCGCGCCAGCCCGCCCGAGGCCCGCGATGCGAGCCTCGCCAGCTTCAACTTCCGCCTTGTCGAGGTGGTGATGATGATGCTCATGCCGCTGCTGGCGGTCGCGCTGGCGATCCCGCCCAAGCGATCGACCAGCGCATTGGGCGTGTTCGTCTCGATCGTGATGGTGGTCGCCTATCACAAGGTGAACCAGTACGGCGAGGATGTCGCCGCGCTCGGCCGGGTCGATCCGGTGCTGGCGCTGTGGGTGCCCTTCGCGCTGTTCGCCGCGCTGATCGTGTGGATGTATTACCGCGTCGCCTATGTCCCCGGCGGGCAGGCGATCGGGGCGCTGGAGATGGCCTTTGCCAAGCTCTCGAAGCAGGTGGGCAAGCTGTTCAAGCGCCGCGCGCCGCGCGGGAGCACCGCGCTGAACATCGAGGCGGCCGCCCCGGCGGAGTGACATGCAGCTCGATTTCTTCCCCTCGCGCACGCTGACCTTCTATCTGGCCAAGCTGTTCATCGTCCGCATCCTTGCGGTGCTGGTGATGCTGGTGCTGGTGCTGCTCGCCCTCGACCTGCTTTCGGCGACCGGCGACATCCTTGCGGTCAAGGGCAACGGGCAGGCCGAGATCCTGCAATATGCCAGCCTGCGCGCGCCGCAGCTGGCGAGCCGCTTCCTGCCCTATTCGGTGCTGCTGGCGACGCTGATCACGCTGGTGGCTCTGAACCAGAACAGCGAGGTCGTGGCGATGAAGGCCGCGGGGCTCTCAGCCCACCAGGTGCTCGCGCCGCTGCTGCTCACCTCGGCGCTGGTGGCGGCGGTGAGCTTCGGCTTCAACGAGCGGATCGTCACCCGCGCCAACGCGACGCTCGATGCCTGGCAGGCGGCGGACTTCGGCCCGATCCCCAAGGCACAAGGGCCGAGCGGGGTGCGGTCGAACCTCTACCTCATCGACGGTGAGAACATCCTCACCGCGGCCACGCTGTCCGGCTCGGGCGAGGACGTGGTGCTGACCGGCGTCACCTGGTACGCCCGTGCACCGGGCGGGATCATCCGCGAACAGATCCGCAGCCCCCGCGCGACCTACGCCGCGCCCGGCTGGCGGCTGGAGGACGCGGTGCGCTTCGATGTCGCGGGCGCCGTGACCGAACGCCTGCCGGCGCTGGTGATCGGCGAGGGCCTCACCCCGCAGCGGATCATGCTGCAATCGGTCGACGCCGACGGGCAGAGCTTCTGGGAACTCAAGCGCTCGATCGACGCCTACGAGATCGCCGGGCGCAACACCGACGAGATGCGCGCCAACTGGTGGCACCGGCTCTCGGGGCCGCTTTCGGCGCTGCTGATGCCGCTGCTCGGATCGATCGCCGCCTTCGGCCTCGCGCGGTCAGGCCAGCTGTTCGTGCGCGCGATCATCGGCATGGCGCTCGGGTTCGCCTATTTCGTCGTCGACAACGCGGCGCTGGCGATGGGCAGTTTCGGCGGCTACCCCCCGCTGCTCGCCGCCTGGGCGCCGTTCCTGCTGTTCCTGCTGCTGGGCGAGACGGTGCTGATCCGGACTGAAGAGTGAGCGCCCGGAACGACTGGTCGCTGCGCCTCGCGCGGCCCGATGATGCCGCAGCCATGCCCGCCATCGAACGCGCGGCCGCCGCAGCCTTCGCCGATGAGCCGAGCATCGATCCCGCCCGCACCCGCTCCGAGGCCGATTACGCCCGCCTGATCCGCAAGGGCCACAGCCTCGTCGCGCATGTCGGGGAGGCGCTGGCGGGCTTCCTCGTCGCCGAGCCCTTCCGGCGCGAGCTGCACATCTGGGAAATGGACGTGGCTCCCGCCTTCCAGCGTCACGGGATCGGCGCCGGGCTGGTCCGCGCCGCGCAGATCGATGCCCGCAACACCGGCTTCAAGGCGCTGACCCTCACCACCTTCCGCGACCTTGCATGGAACGGACCGTTCTACGCGCGCCTCGGCTTCGAGGAGGTCACCGCGCTCGACGCCCACCTGCGCCTTGCAGGCGAGCTGGCGAACGAGGTCGACGACGGGATGCCGGCCGACCGCCGCTGCGCGATGATCTGCTTTCTGGATTGAAGTCCGGAGCCTAAGCCGCCCGCCGCCCCATGGTGCTCTTGGCGATCCGCCCGACCAGCACCAGCAGGCCCGGATGGTTCGCGCCTTCGTAGGTCGAACCGGTGCCGAGCTCGCGCGCCAAGCGGCGGTGCGCTTCGGGCAAGTCGTGGTAGGGCATCGAGGGCATCAGGTGATGCAGCGCGTGATAGCGCAGGCCGACCGGCGCCCAGATCTCGCCCGCGAGGCCCGGCGGGGGCACGTTGACGCTATCGAGGAACTGCGCGGTCACCGTCATCGGCTCGCCCTCGTTCTCCCACAGGTGCGCGACCAGCGTGCGCAGCTGGTTGAGCACCGCGGCGAGCGACAGGATCGCGACCGCGGTGGCGAGCGGCTGCCAGCCGAATGCGAAGACGCTGGCAATCAGCGCCATCACCCACAGGCTCGCGCCCGCTTCCTGCCAGCGCACCCGCAGCGCGAAGTCACCCTCGGGAGCCTTGCGGCGGAACTCGGGATTGATCGAGAGCGCCGAGAACCGCTCCCACGTGAACTTGCGCAAGGGGGGGATCACGAGGCCGAGCGGATAGAGCACCCCGAAGCGCACGATCAGCGCCACCGGCAGCAGCATCGCCACGATCACGAACAGCGGCAGGCTCCACGGCTTCATCAGCGCGAGGGGGAGATACTCCGGATCCTCGATGGTGCCGTATTGCGTGCGCTTGTGATGGATCACGTGCACGCCTTCATACATGAAGCTGGGCGTCAGCATCGGGATGCCGACCATGAGGTTCCACGCGGTGCGGAAGCCCGGCAGGGCGTCGCGGTGGATGTGGGTCAGCTCGTGAATGAACATCAGCGCGCGGTAGAGCGCCAGCGCCGCGACCAGCCCGGCCGCGATCTTGACCCCGACGCTCGCCGACAGGATCGCGACCGCGATGCCCGCATAGCCGACGCCGGCAGACACCAGCATGTCCGGCCAGTAGATGCGCGGATTGGCCTCGCCCAGACCCTTGGTGAGGTCGCGCGCGGCGCGCAGCATCGCCTTGTCGTCCTCGGCCATGAACTGCGCGCGCGTCGCGCGGGGCGCGGGTTCGCGCGCGCTCTTGGCGCTCTGGTCGATGGTCTGGTGCATGGTCATAGTGGTTTCATTCCTGGGGCCGCCCTACCCGAAAACGGGCGCGGGGCCAAACGGGCGTTGTTGGTGAGTGTGATCGATAGCCTTGCGCGAATGGCGCGGGCGGGACACAGACGCCTTGACCTGAAGCAATACGAGGATGGCGGCGTGACGGATGTGGCAAGCCACGGTGCTGAAATAGAGATCGTGCCGGTCAACGACAAGCGGGGCCGGGCGGCTTTCGTCGACCTCGGCCGGGCGTTCTCCGACCGGCTCCCCCATTTCGTCCCGCAATTGCGCTCCGAGCAGCTGGAACTCGTCGATCCGGGCAAGAACCCCTTTTTCGGCCATGCGCGGGTGCAGCTGTTCATCGCCAAGCGCGCCGGCCAGCCGGTCGGGCGGATTTCGGCGCATATTGACGAGCTCGCGCTCGCCATGCCCGCCGAACAGGGCTTCGGCCCCGGCACCGGCTTCTTCGGCTATTTCGATGCCGAGGACGAGGGCGTGGCCCGGGCGCTGCTCGATGCGGCGGATGGCTGGCTGGCGGGCCAGGGGATGAACCGCATGCTCGGCCCGATCTCGCTGTCGATCTGGGAAGAACCCGGCCTGCTGGTGCGCGGCGCCGACCACCCGCCGATGCTGCTGATGGGCCACCACCCGCCGCACTATGCCGGCTGGATCGAGGCGGCCGGCTTCACCCGCGCCAAGACGCTCTACACCTACGATCTCGATATCTCGAAGCCCTTCGGCCCGCTCGTGCAGCGGATCGTGCAGTCCGGCCAGAAGAACGCGCGGATCACCATCCGGCAAGTGGACAAGAGCCGCTGGGACGAGGAGGTGGCGACGATCCTCGCGATCCTCAACGATGCGTGGTCGGACAACTGGGGCTTCGTGCCCTTCACCCCTGCCGAGGTCGCCTATGCGGGCAAGAAGCTGCGCCCGCTGATCTTCGAGGAGCTCAACATGGTCGCCGAGCTCGACGGGCGGCCGGTCGCATTCATGCTGACCTGGCCGGACGTCAACGGCGCGCTGGCGAAGATCCGCGGCAAGCTGTTTCCGCTGGGCTGGATCACCATGCTGCGCTGGATGCGCCACCCCAAGGGCGCCGGCATGCGTGTGCCGCTGATGGGCGTGCTGAAAGAGTTCCACAGCAGCCGCTTGGCGAGCCAGTTGGCCTTCATGATGATCGAGAGCATCCGCCTGCAGGCAAACGGCAAGTTCGGCTCGACCCGCGGCGAGCTCGGCTGGGTGCTCGAGGACAATCAGGGGATGGTCGCGATTGCCGACGCGATCCAGAGCAAGGTCAACCGCGAATACGCGATCTACGAGCGGAAGTTGGTTTAGAGGTCGCGCTGATACGCGATGGGCAGGGCAGGGGGTCTGCGCCACTAAACGTAGCAAAAGAAAAAAGGCCTCCGCTGCAGAACAGCGGAGGCCTTTCGGGATCGTATCACCAGCCGCTTGGACGGGAGGGGGGTCTCGGCGGTGACAAGGGGAAAATGATCGGCTCGCCGAGCGGTTCCCGGCACCCGGAGAATTTTTTTTCGTCCGCCGAAAAACGCCTCAAGGAACGTGGGAAATCCGTGACTTGCGGGTTATCCGCGACGTTGCGAACCTGACGCGCTATGGCTACGAATCAAGCGGCCCGGCCCATTCCGGCAGGCCCGTCATCATTGAAAAAGGTGCCCCATGTCGCTCGCCAGCCAGATCGCGGCCAACCTGCCCTTCCTGCGCCGTTACGCCCGCGCGCTGACCGGTTCGCAGACCACCGGCGATGCCTATGTGCGCGAGATGCTCGAAGGCGCGCTGGCGGACGAGGAGTTGAAGGCCAGCCTCGCCGGGGGTCGCGTGCCGCTCTACCGCGCGTTCGGCAAGCTGTGGGCGAGCGCATCGAGCGCGCTGGCTGGCGCCCCGGCAGATGGCGCTGCGACCAGCGAGCACGAGGCCGGCGCGCAGGCGCGGCTGCGGATCATCACGCCGCCTGCGCGTCAGGCGCTGCTGCTCACCACGCTCGAGGATTTCACGATTGCCGAGGCGGCGGCGATCCTCGAGAAAACCCCAGAGGAGGTGGCCGCGCTGGTCGCCGATGCGGTGGCCGAGATCGACCGCGAACAGTCCACCAGCGTGCTGATCATCGAAGACGAGCCGCTGATCGCGATGCAGCTCGAAGACCTCGTCACCGGATTGGGCCACACCGTCAGCGGCACGGCGGCGACCCGCACGCAGGCCCGCGCCGCCGTGGCCGAGGCGATGCCGGGTCTGGTGCTCGCCGATATTCAGCTGGCCGACGGATCATCCGGGCTCGACGCGGTGGACGATATCCTCGCCGTCGGGTCCATGCCGGTGATCTTCATCACCGCCTACCCCGAGCGCCTGCTGACCGGCGACCGGCCCGAGCCGACCTATCTCGTCACCAAGCCCTTCCAGGAGGCGACGGTGCGCGCGGCGATCAGCCAGGCGCTGTTCTTCGGGTCGACGCGGCCTCTTTGACTTCGTGCCACCTTCGGTGGCGCAGACCTCCCGCCCCGCCTCCCCACCCGGCCACCATAGCCTGATGGGATCATTGGTGGCCGGGTGGGGAGGCGGGGCGGGAGGTCTGCATCGTGCGCCAGCACGATCGCCAAACTAGGGCTTCCTCACTCTTCGATCCCCGTCCTTCTCGCGGATCCGGAAGCCCGCGGGCCGCCGCACCGGCACACGCAGCACGCAGCGCACGCCTCCGGGGGCGAAGTCGAGCGTGACCGGCTGGCGCAGCTCGTGGGCGACCACCTTCTCGATCAGTTCGGTGCCGAACCCGCGGCGGCGCTCGGACGCGACGGGCGGACCGCCGACCTCCTGCCACTCGACCTCGGCCCAGTTGGGTTCGGAGCCCTGCTCCGCGCCATGGTCCTCCATGCCGCGATGCCAGCGGATCGTGACCTGACCGCCGGGCACGCTGAGCGCGCCGTATTTGGCGGCGTTGGTGGCGAGTTCGTGGACCGCCAGCCCGAAGGACAACGCATCGTTGGGCGCCAGCTCCAGTTCCGGGCCTTCCAGCAGGATCGCATCGCCCAGCACCTCGCGGAAGTGCTGCAACTCCGCCTCGATCACCGCCCGGATCGGGGTCGTGCCCCAGTCGGTCACGGTCAGCAGGTCGTGCGTCGCGGACAGGGCCCGGATCCGGCCCTGCAGGCTGTCGGCGAATTCGTCGAGATCGGTCGACCGCCGCCGTGTCAGCGACAGGATCGACAGCACGTTGGCGAGCGTGTTCTTGACCCGGTGATTGAGCTCGCGGGTCAGCGAGTTCCTGATCGAATGCTGCTCCTCGAAGAAGGCGAGCCGCGCCTGGTCCTCGAAGGCCTGCTGGGTGAGCAGCCGCGCGAGCAGCATCAGCAGGCTGGCGAGCGCAAGACCGAAGGTCAGCGTCACCATCGACAGCGGCGAGAGCACCTGCGCGTCGGAGCTCTCGATCACCAGCATCAGCTTGCGGTCGGCGATGTTGACCTCCTGCTCGACCGTCTGCTTGGTGCCCCCCGCAACCGGCTGCGCGACCAGCAGGTGCCCGGTGCCGACCTCGCCGTCATAGAGCCTGACGCCGAAGCGCTCCTCCCCCTGCCGGTCGATCGCCGCGTCGAGGAATTCGCGCGCGCGGAACGGCGTGTAGACGAAGCCGAGCAGGCGCGGGCCGCCGGGCTGCCCGGCGCGCAGCACCGGCATGTAGATCGCAAAGGCGGGCGCGGTGCCGCTCGTCTCCTGCATCAGGATGATCCGGCCCGAGGCGGCAGGGCGCAGGTTCAGCTCGGCCTCCGCCATCGCCGAGGCGCGCGCGGCGTCCGAATACATGTCGTAGCCCAGCGCGCGGCGGTTGAGCGGGGTGGCAGGCGCGAACATCGCCACCGGCGCAACCCGCCCGATCGCCGAGCGCGGCGCGGGGTAGATGTCGGGATAGGCGGGCTGTTCGGCCCGGACGCGGGCGAGGAAGGCAGGCACGTCCCTCGCCTCGATCACCGGGATCCAGCCGATCCCTTCCGCCCCCGAATATTCGGTGTTGAGCTTCAGCACGCGCACGAAGGCGTCGAAGGTTTCGGGCGACACGTCGTCGAGGCTCGCGAACAGCGCCGCTCCGGCCCGCAGATAGGAAGCGAACCCGCTGCCGCTGCGGTCGAGCGCGGCGGCGACACCTTGGGCATATTCGCGCATCTGCGCGCGCTCGCGGGCGCGGGCGTTGCTCTCGATCGCGAAGACGCTGAGCGCGGTGATCGCGGCGATGGCGAGGAAGATCGCGAGCGGGATCGCGCGCGGGTATTGCACCAGCCAGCGCCGCGCGCGGCCGCCGGTCGAGGGGGGCGGAACGGGCGGTTCGGCGTCAGGGCTGGTGGCGAGAGGCTCGATGCTACATTATCCTGTCAGGCGCAGGCGGAACCAAACAGGTAGCGCATCGTTCCCGAATCGTCCAAACTCGGTGTTTCCGGGCACGGGCAGCGCTTCTGTCGTCCGCCCGGTAGCGACATCGGCCCTCCGGGGACGCACGACGGGATCAGGGACACAACGTAAAGCGACATGGCCTCCAATCAAGCACATGGTTCGAACGGCAGGGGCAGCGGAGGCGGCGGCAACGCCCAGCGCCGCGCGCCGGAATGGGCCGACGGATTGAAGCAGCTGTACGATTCGGTGGTCGAGGAGTCGCTCCCCGACAGCTTCAAGGACCTGCTCGACCGGCTCGAGGCGATCCCGACCAGCCGCGGTCAAGATGGCGGTCAGGACACCAGTCAATGAGCGACGAGGGCCGGCCCGCACCTGCGCGTTCGGCCAGGGACAAGATAGACTTCAAGCGCGAGCTGACCGAGGTGGTCCCGCACCTTCGCGCCTTTGCGCGGGGCCTGTGCGGCCGGCCCGATCTGGCCGACGATCTGGTGCAGGAGACGCTGCTCAAGGCTTGGGCCGCGCAGGAACGCTTCGAGCCCGGCACCTCGATGCGCGCCTGGACCTTCGTGATCCTGCGCAACGCCTACCTCACCGACATGCGCCGCAACCGCTTCCGCGGCGAGTATGACGAAGGGGTTGCCGAGCGCATCCTTACCGCGCCCGCAGGACAGGAAGAACCGATCCACCTGTCAGACCTGCACCGCGCCTTGCTGACCCTTCCTGCCGAACGCCGCGAGGCATTGCTGCTGGTGGGGGCGGGCGGCTTTTCCTACGAGGAAGCCGCCGCGATCTGCGGCTGCGCGGTCGGCACGATCAAGAGCCGCGTCGGCCGCGCCCGCGCCGCCCTGTCGGAAATGCTCGCCAACGGCAGCATCCCGCGCCGCTCGACCGACGATGCCATCGCCCACCGCGCCATTCTGGAAGAACTGGACATGGTGTCCAGCGGCAACGGGGTCAGCTCGCGGGGGTAGGCTCAACCCGTCTTCCCGGGCTTGACCCGGGATCCCGCTGATTTCCTGATCGTCCCGCTTCGATGGAAGATATCGGGGCCCCGGATCAAGTCCGGGGAGACGGTGTAAGAAAAGGCCCGGAAGCATCGCTGCCCCGGGCCTCTCTCATTTCAAACCCGATACAATCAGGCGTAAGTCCACACCGTGCCGCGCGCGAGGTTCTCGCTGGCGAAGGCCCAGTTGAGCTTGGTCTCGACCACCGCGTCGAGGTAGCTCGGGCGCTTGTTCTGGTGATCGAGGTAATAGGCGTGCTCCCACACGTCGAGCACCAGCAGCGGGTTGAAGCCCTGATCTGCCAGCGTGTCGGCATCGTGGGTTTCCTCGATGCTGAGCTTGCCGGCCTTCTCGGCGAGCCACACCCAGCCGGACGCGAAGTGGCCGACGCCGCGGTCCTTCAATTGCTGCTTGAGGGCATCGACCGAGCCGAAGGCCGCTTCGATGCCGGCGAGCAGTTCAGGCGATGCTTCGGTCGTCGAAGGGGCCATCGAGTTCCAGTAGAAGGCGTGGTTCCAGGTCTGCGCCGAGTTGTTGAACAGGCCCTGGTTGGTCCCGCGCGATGCGGCGACGATTTCCTCGAGCGACTTCGATTCGTGCTCGGTGCCCGCGATGGCGGCATTCATCTTGTCGAGGTAGGTCTGGTGGTGCTTGCCGTAGTGGAACGACAGCGTCTCGGCCGAAACGGCGGGTTCGAGTGCGGTGTCGTCGTAGGGAAGCGGGGCAAGTGCGAAAGCCATGGTGTTCTCCAGGGTCGTTTGATCAAAAGGGAAGCTGTGTAGCAGTAACGCAGATGGCGGCGAAGGGTTGCAGCTTCAAGTCTCGGCGGTCTCTGACGAGGCGCGCCCCCGGTCAACCGCACTGGTGACCGCGACGTTCATCGTGACATTGCCCAATGTGCGCATCAGATCGGGCAGCATCTCCACCGCGACGAGCAGCGCGAGCGGCTCGACCGGCACGCCCATCGCGAGCGCGATCGGCCCGATGGAGACGACGAAGCTGATCGAACCGGGCAGGCTCACGGCAGACAGGCTGATGACGCTGGCGATGAGGATGCCGGCGATGGCGACGGTCGGCGAGACCTCCACGCCTGCCAAAGCGGCGATGTAATAGACCACCGCGAGGTTCATCGCGGCGCTGGTTGCGCGGAAGATCACCACCGCCAATGGCAGGACGAACTCGGCGGTCGCGGGCCTCAGGCCCAACCGTCCGGCGGAGTCGAGCATCGCGGGAAGGCTGGCGAGCGAGCTCTGGGTGGACAGCGCCACCGCCTGCGCGGGCAGCAGCGCGCGCGCGAAGCCAAGGAGTCCCCGCCCGCCGAGCATCGCGGCAACGACATAGGCGAGGAGGAAGATGAAGGTCCCCATCAGGGTCACGGTCACGACATAGTGGCCGAGCGCGGCGAAGGCCCCGCCCCCGCTTTGCACGCCGACCCCGTAAGCCAGCGCCAGCACGCCGACGGGCGCTGCGGCCAGCACCCAGCCGATAATCAGCAGCATCGCATTGCCGAGCGCGTGGAAGAAGCCGAGCAGCCGCTCGCCCTGATCTTGCGGAAGGCGAGTGATGGCGACGGCGAACATCACGAAGAACAGCGTCAGCGGCAGCATCGCGGTCTCGGCGGCGGCGGCGACGATGTTGGGCGAGACGAGGCTGGCGAGGAAATCGAGCACCTTGGGAACCTCGCCCACGGTCTCGGGCGTGTTCGACAGGAACGCGCCCGCCCCCTGCGGCACGGGGAAGGCGCGCAGCAGCGCGGGCATGGCGAGCGAGGTGAAGGCCCCGCCGGCCAGCTGCACCACCACCATCAGCGCGATCATCCGCCGCGCCACCGTGCCGACCCGCGCAGCGAAGATCATCTGGCTGAGCCCGAGCACCAGCAGCGCCGCGACCAGCGGAATGATCGTCATCTGCAAGGCGCGCAGCCACAGCCCGCCGATCAGCCCGGCAACCTCGCCCAGCACCGGCGGAGCGCCGAACAGGCCGCCGACAATGCCCAGGCCCAGCCCGCCGACCAGCGCGGCGAAGGTCAGCGCCACAGGCAGGCGGATCGCAACCAGCGCGAACTTCCCCTGACCGCCCCCGGCAGCGGGCGTGTTTTCACTTTCCAGCAACGGCCTATCCTTATGCGGGCCCCCGGCCCTTCCCTTTGGGCGATAACCGCGCCAGAAGCGCGAGACAACATTGCCGCACAGACGGGTAAGGATTTCATGGCACGCAAGCTGTTCGGGACCGACGGGATCAGGGGCCGCACCAACGCAGGCGCGATGACCGCGGCGACGGCGATGAAGGTCGGGCTGGCGGCGGGCCGCTATTTCATGCGCGGCGGGCACCGCCACCGGGTGGTGATCGGCAAGGACACGCGCCTGTCGGGCTACATGATGGAAAGCGCGCTCGTCGCAGGCTTCACCAGCGTGGGCATGGACGTGATCATGACCGGGCCGCTGCCCACCCCTGCCATCGCGCTGCTGACCCGCGAGATGCGCGCCGATCTCGGCGTGATGATCTCGGCCAGCCACAACCTCTATGCCGACAACGGCATCAAGCTGTTCGGCCCCGACGGATTCAAGCTCTCCGACGAGGCGGAGATGGAGATCGAGCGGCTGATCGCCACCGACATCCCGCTCGCCCCGCCCGAACAGATCGGCCGCGCGCGGCGGATCGAGGACGCGCGCGGGCGCTATATCCATGCGGTCAAGGATTCGGTCTCGAACGAGATCAGCTTCGACGGGCTGAAGGTGGTGGTGGATTGCGCCAACGGCGCGGCCTATCAGGTGGCGCCTTCCGCGATCTGGGAGCTGGGCGCGGAGGTCGTGGCGCTCGGCGTCACCCCCAACGGCATCAACATCAACGACGGCGTCGGCTCGACCGCGATTGCCGCGCTCCAGGCCAAGGTGGTCGAGGAAGGCGCGGATATCGGCATCGCGCTGGATGGCGACGCGGACCGGCTGATCGTGGTCGACGAGAAAGGCCGCGCGGTCGACGGCGACCAGATCATGGCGCTGATCGCCGGGCGGATGCAGGAGCGCGGGAGCCTGCGGGGCGGCGGGATTGTCGCCACGGTGATGAGCAACCTCGGGCTCGAACGCTATCTTGCAGGCCGCGGCCTCGATCTGATCCGCGCCAAGGTCGGCGATCGCTATGTGCTCGAGGCGATGAAGGCGGGCGGCTACAATGTCGGCGGCGAGCAGTCGGGCCACATGATCCTGCTCGACTACGCCACCACCGGCGATGGCACAGTCGCCGCCTTGCGCGTGCTGGCGAGCCTCGTGCGGTCAGGCAGGCCAGCGAGCGAGCTGCTCCACGTCTTCGACCCCGTGCCCCAGCTTCTCAAGAACGTGCGCTACGAAGGCGGCAAGCCGCTCGACGACGCGGCAGTGCAGAAGGTGATCGCCGAGGCCGAGGCGAGCCTTGCAGGCAAGGGCCGCCTCGTGATCCGCCCCTCGGGCACCGAACCGCTGATCCGCGTGATGGCCGAGGGCGACGATCAGGCGCAGGTGGAACAGGTGGTCGACGCGATCTGCGAAGCGGTGCGCGGCGCGGTCTAGGAGAACCCACGATGCTCGAAATGCGCCCCGATTGCGAAACCTGCGGCATCCTGCTCCCCGCCGATGCGCCGGGCGCCTTCATCTGCTCCTTCGAGTGCACCTACTGCGCCGAATGCGCCGAGGACCTCGACGACCGCTGCCCCAATTGCGGCGGCGAGCTGATGGACCGTCCGACGCGCGCCAAGGCGCTCCACGCCAAGTTCCCGCCGAGCACGGAGCGCAAGTTCAAGGGGTGAAGGGGGAGCCACACCGTCCGCTTCGGGCGTGGTCCAGTAAAAAGCTGCCAGTCGGCTAGCGACCCCTTTGCGGTCATTCGGTTTCACATGAATTCACAGGTATGCCACGCTTCCAAGCAGCGCCGATTTCCGACAGGATGGTGAAATGAGAGACCTTAAAAGATATGCCATAGCCGCCGCTGTGGGCACCTCGGCCTTCTTTGTAAGTCAGTATCTTAGTCCGGCTTCAAGTCGTGAGACCGCCGACATAAACTGCATATTCGACGCCGAAGATGATGCCATTCCGCTCAATGTCCCCAACTCGCGAAATATTGTGAAGAAGGTTGAGTTCTCGGGCGAGATGACAAAGAGATCTACTGACAAGCAGACCGGGACTGACCTTTGGCATGCCAATGGCGAGGTGCGGTTCGAAGGCGGCTCTCAGCGAATGTCTGGAGTGATCTTCCTGACCACAACCGATGATGTCAGCGGCGTGATGCTGTATCGGGATCGCTATCCGCACCAAGTTGTCGATCTGCGGATTTCGACACTCAACGAGAACAGCAATCTCGACTGGGATGAGGCGCGAGCATACGTCTATTTTGAAGGCGCAGACACCAAGCTAAATCATCCATTCGCGTATCGCTGCAACGTGACCAAAATCCGCTAGCGAGAGCTGCCGCACTCAAACCCGCCATTCCGCAACCCACCCACAAGCGGTCATTCCCGGACATGCCGTCGCATCCTGCAAGCTGACGCTGTGACCCTCGCCCCCCGTCCCGGCAATTGCACGGCAAGGCTTGCGGGACGAAACCTTTCGCGTCGCAAACCCCTTCGGTTCGCAAGAGCCAAGAAGGAGTTCGAGCATGGAAGACGCCCGCATCTGGGAATTCGAGGAAAGTCTGTGGACCGGCGATGCCGAGCATTACCGCGAGCTGATCGACGACGAATGCCTGATGGTACTGCCTGAGGAGCCCTTTGTGTTCAGCGGCGAGCAGGCCATCGCGGCGGTGCAGGATACCCCGCGCTGGAGCGAGGTGACCTTCAGCCACCAGCAGGTCGCGCGCCCGCAGGAGGGGCTGATCGTGATCGCCTACAAGGCCGAGGCGCACCGGGACGATACGGGCTACGTAGCCTATTGCACGACGACGATGCGCCGCCTCGAACATGACGTGTGGCGCGTGGTGCAGCACCAGCAGACGGTCCCGCTGACGAAAGCATGATGGGCTGACGGCGCGCAGGACGTGGTGCTATGGGAGAGCATGATTGCTCCCGAGCCTCCCCGCATTCGCGCCCCCCGCGTCCTCAGTATCGCCGGGTCCGACTCCTCCGGCGGTGCGGGCATTCAGGCCGACATCAAGACGATCGCCATGCTCGGCGGCTAT
Organism: Erythrobacteraceae bacterium; assembly: GCA_027489065.1. Lineage (GTDB taxonomy): Bacteria > Pseudomonadota > Alphaproteobacteria > Sphingomonadales > Sphingomonadaceae > Erythrobacter. The sequence goes on from JAIYAM010000056.1 coordinate 78,043, forward strand.
GCCATGACCGCGGTGACCGCGATCACCGCGCAGAACACCGTCGGCGTGCAAGGCATCGTCGCAATCCCGCCGGAGATGGTGGCGCAGCAGATCGCGTCCTGCGTCAGCGACATCGGGGTGGACGCCGTGAAGATCGGGATGCTCCACGATGAAGCGGTGATCGCCGCCGTTGCCGCCGCGCTGGAGAGCGTCGCCGTGCCGATCGTGCTCGATCCGGTAATGATCGCAACCTCGGGCGCGGCGCTGATTGCGCCCGATGCGGCGGCGGCGATGCGCGAATTGCTCTTCCCCGAAGCGGCTCTCATCACCCCCAACATCCCCGAACTCGCCGCGCTCGCGGGCCGCTCGTTCAATGGCACGCAAGCGATGATCGCGGCGGCCGAGGAGCTTGCCGAGGCAAGCGGGGCAGCGGTGCTGGCCAAGGGCGGCCATGGCGAGGGCGAGACGATCACCGACGTGCTGGTGATCCCCGGCGAGGCACCGCTGATGTTCGATCACGCCCGCATCGACACGCGCCACACTCACGGGACCGGCTGCACGCTCTCGTCAGCCATCGCCACCCTGTTGGGGCGCGGCAAGACCTTGCCAGAGGCGGTGCGGCTGGGGCGCGAATTCGTCTTCAGCGCCATCGCGGCAGCGCCGGGCTACGGCGCGGGCCACGGCCCGCTGGGGCATCAGGCGGTGCGCGACAGGGGCTGAACGGCCCCTCAATCCTCCGCTGTGTGGTCCTTGATCTCGTAGAAGTCGCTGATGCAGGCCCAGGCATCCTCGGCGGTTTCGCACCAGGTGATGAGGTCGAGGTCGGACTTGGAGATCACGCCTTCTTCCGCGAGCGCCTCGAAATCGATCACGCGGGTCCAGAACTCGCGGCCGAACAGGATGATCGGCATCGGCTTCATCTTGCCGGTCTGGATCAGGGTGATGAGCTCGAAGAATTCGTCGAAGGTGCCGAAGCCGCCGGGAAACACCGCCACCGCGCGGGCGCGCAGCAGGAAGTGCATCTTGCGCAGCGCGAAGTAGTGGAACTGGAAGCTCAGGTAGGGCGTCACGTAAGGGTTGGGCGCCTGTTCGTGGGGGAGCACGATGTTGAGCCCGATCGATTCGGAGCCGGCGTCGGACGCGCCGCGGTTGCCCGCCTCCATGATCGACGGACCGCCGCCGGTGGTGACGACGAACTGGCGAAGGCCGTTCTCGATGATGCCCTTTTCCGAGACCAGCCGGGCGAGGCGGTAGGCCTCGTCATAATACTTCGCCTTCTCGGCGAGGCGCTGGGCGACCTTCTGGTCATATTCGTCGCCGTTCTTGGCGGCTGCGATGCGCGCCTCGGCCTGCGCGGGCGAGGGGATGCGGGCCGAGCCATACATCACCAGCGTCGATCCGACGCGGGCTTCGTCGAGCAGCATTTCGGGCTTCAGCAGCTCGAGCTGGAAGCGGACCGGGCGAAGCTCGTCGCGCAGCAGGAAATCGGTGTCGCGGAAGGCCAGCTTGTAGGCGGGGTGCGCCTGCTGGGGGGTGCGCTCGGGCCCGCCCTCGGCAAAGCGGGTCTCCTCGCCGGCGCGGTAGAACTTGCGATCTGTCAGGTCTTTGTCGGTCATGCCCAGACCCCTGCCAGACCCCGTTTAGACCCGCAATAGTCCGTGTTAGACCCCCGCCAGACCCCGCCCGACGCGATGTTTCATGTGAAACATTGCGCCGTATGGGTCAGGCGGTGAGCCGCATCAGGTTGGCGACGGCGGCCGGGCCGGTCTGGCGCATCTCCTGGAGGATGGCGATCCGCGCGGCATCGCTGCGATCGACCGCGGCGGCGATCTTGCCGAACCCGTCGAGCCGGCTCCGGCGGATCCACGCGCCCAGCTTCTCGTCGGTGAACCATGTGCCCTGGTTCATGATGTTGACGATGTTGGTGGCGAGGAACCCCTTGAGATCGTGCGGGAAAGGCACGGTGCGGCAGAGCGCGTTCTTGTCGGCGTCGCCCTCGTAATGCGCCTCGACAAAGGCGATCAGCGCGGCCGAGAAGCACGGCTGGGGGACCCGCACGAGCTGGGGAACGATCTTGTCGCCCTGGAAGATCGGCTGGGGGCTGCGCGGCTCGACCGCCGAGGCGGTGCAATCGATGTAGAGCGCATTGGCGAGGGCAGGCTCGGCGCCCTGTTCGAGTTGGATCGCATCGGGCGTGATCGCCGTGACCCGGCCCTTCCGCACAACATTGGTGACCTGCCGCAGCGCTGCGACCTCCCCTTGCGAGATGGTGGCGTAGTGGAACATGGTGGGGGTCACCGAAGGGTCGATCCGCAGCATCATGCCGGCCTCCTCGAGCCGGGCGAAGATGTCCTCGGGCGAGGTCCCTTGCGCAAAGGCGCGCATCTGGGCGAGCTGGCTGCCGAACACATTGTCGAAGAACTCCGCTCCGGGCTGGGTGCAGGTGCGGTTGATGAGCCAGCTCTCGCGCGGCTTGACCCATTGGATCGCCTCTGCGGGAGTCCCCATCGACAGCAGCCAGCCCACCGCGTCCATCGCCGTCTTGCCTGCGCCGAGCACCACGAAGCGCTCGGGCCGCTCGGGCGCAAGCCACAAGCGCGCAAGCTGGCCCGGCGGCACGACCCGCACGCCGTCCGCGATGCTGAAGCGCGGGGTGTGGTTGGCGGGGATCACCGGGCTGGAATAGGTCGCATCGACCACCTTGCGGCGCACGGCCACCTGCGTCCCCTCGCCCGACATCAGCGAGACCACCCGGCCCTCGCCCCTGTGGTCCGACATCGGCAGATAGGTCACCCGCCCCGAGGGCAGCAAAGTCTGGCGCATCACCTTGTCGAAATAGCCGCTCACCTCCGCGCCCGAGGCAAGCTCGTAGAGCCCTGCATTCGCCCCATGCGTGTCCTTGCGGTTCTCGCCGAGGGACAGCGAGTTCACCCCATAGAAGGCCGAGGGCTGGTGCAGCGCGACGAAGGGATAGGCGTCGTTCCAGTGCCCGCCGGGCTTGGACTGCCGGTCGACGATGGTGATGTGCGCGTCGCTCTCGGCCAGCATCGTGTCGGCAAAGGCCATGCCCACGGCCCCTGCGCCGATGATCAGGTAGTCGGTCTCGATCTGGCGCACTGGCTTGGTCCCCAAGTTGTTTACACCGTAAATTTACACTGTAAGATTGCGGAGTCAAGCCTCTCCGGCTAGGATCGGAGCCGCCTCAGGAGACTGCCCCCCGTGCCCCCTACGCCCCGCACATCCCGCACGCTCACCGACGAGGACCTCGCCGCCTTCAAGACGCGGCTGTGCGATGTCGCGGAAGCCATGTTCGCGGCCGCCGGGGCGGACAATGTCTCGATGCGCCAGATCGCCGCGGCATTGGGGGTGAGCCCGATGACCCCCTACCGCTATTTCGCGAACCGCGAGGCGATCCTCGCCGAAGTGCGCATCCGCGGCTTCGAGCGGTTCGCGGCCTTGCTCGAGGCCGCCTACGCCGCCACTTCCGGCGATGCCGCGGCCAAGGCGGCGGCGATGGGGCGCGAATATGTCGATTTCGCGCTCGCCAACGCCAACACCTACCGGCTGATGTTCGGCGAGCACAGCCAGGAGGACAGCGACGAAAGCCCGCTGGGCCGCGCAGTGGCGCGGGCGCGGGCGACGCTGTCGGTCTATGGGGACGGGCTGATCCGCGCCGGCATGGCCGAGGCCGAGGCGCGGGCGATGGAGGGGCTGATCTGGTCGACCCTCCACGGCGCGGTCACGCTGGAGCTCGCAGGCACCACCCCGCCCGGCTCGGCGCATGAAACCCTCCGCCTGCTCGGGCGTTTCGCGCTGCGCGGCTAGGGGACGGCGATGATCCGGAAGGTCGCGGCGGCCTTGGCGATCAGCTCGCCATCCGCCTCGATCCGCGCATCCGCGAAGGCGAGGCTGCGCCCGAGCTTCGCCGGCAGCCCGCGCACCTCGAGCCACTGGCCGAGCTTGCTCACGCCAAGGAAATCGACCGAGAGGCTGACGGTCAGCGCCGAGGTGCCCTCCATCTGGAGCACGCAGGCGAGCCCCATGGCATTATCCGCGAGCGCCGAGATCACCCCGCCATGGAGCAGCCCGCGCGCATTGCAATGCGGCGCGGCGATCCTCAGGCCGAGGCTGAAGGCATCGCCCTCGCGCTTGGCGTAGAGCGGTTCCCACGGATCGGTGACCGGGCTCTTGCGGAAATGCGGCGCGTAGCCGGGCGGGATGTCGCTCGTCATGCCTTCAGAAACGCCTGAATCGCGTCGAGCACATGGTCGGGCGCCTCGAGTTCGGGCGTATGGCCGAGGTCGTCGAAGGTCACCGTTCGCACGCCCTCGTAAAGCTGCGCCAGCGAATGGGCGTTGCCCGCCGGGTGCGAGCGGTCCGCCGCGCCCCAGATCGAGAGGATCGGCTGGGCCGGCCGGGGCAGCTCCTCGGCCACGTCCATGTAGATCTGGTAGGCGCTCGCCAGCGACCACATCGCACCGTGGGCGAAGGAGCGTTCGGCACAATTGCAGAAGTGGGGGATCTGCTCCTTGCGCCCGACCGAAAGCCGGTACCAGTCCGGCATCCGCCTGGGCGCCATGCGCGCCATCGCGATCTGACCCAGGACCGGGCGGGCGAGAATGCCCTTGGGATCGCGCCCGGCCTTCCACCGCGCGAAGGCCTGCGCCCCGCCCGCCTGCATCAGGGCGAGGTGCGAGGCGAGTTCCGGCATCCGGCCTGCGATGTCGAGCGCGGCGAGGCTGGCGACGCAGGAGAAGGCGAAGATGCTCCCCTCCCCCGCGATCGCGCGCAGGAAGGCGGCAAGATCGTCGTTGGTCTCGCGGAAGGCAAAGCCGTAGTCGCCGGTCGCCGCCGAGAAGCCCATCGCGGGCAGTTCGACGACGATCACGCGGAAGTGCGGGGCGAAGGCCGCCACCAGCGGGCCGTAGACCTCGATCGTCATCGGCGGGTCGGCGGTGAAGACGATGGTCTGGCCGTTGCCCGCTTCGAGGTAGCGGTATTGCACCTTGGCGGTGCGGTGGAATTTCACGCCGGGGGTCGCGGCGGCGGGCCAGCCCTTGCGGAACCGCGCCATCTTGGCCTCGCCCCCGCGGGTGTCGAGCCGCGCGCCCATGCGGGTGAGGAGGCCGGTCATGCGCGCGCCTCCTGCTTCGCCGCCGCACGCCCGAGGAACACCGCGGCGACCACGAGGAACACTGCGATGGCGAGGTGGCGTCCGACGATCCCCGGCCCCGCCCCTGCGCCGAGCGCGAGGTAGGCATCGCCGAGCGGCATGAGCAGCGCCGCCAGCGCCATCCAGCGCAATGCGGCAAAGTCGCTGCGGGCGAGCAGCACGGCGGTGAGCACCGCGATGAACCCGGCCCTGAGGCCATAGACCTGCACCCAGCCCAAGGCGCTCAGCTGGTCGACCGGCAGGCCCATGTAGGTGGCAAAGCCCTGCGGATCCGTCGCGGTGCGGACCGCGTTGACGCCTTGCAGCAGGGCGATTGCCGCGGCCAGCCAGAACCCGGCTGTGCGGGCGGGGCGGAATGTCGGTGCTTGCGTGGCCATGAGTGCCTCCATCCTTGTGACCCCAGGGAGGTTATGCGATTGCCAGCGGCAGGGCTTGTTGCGATATGGCGAAACGGTTTTTCGTCAGCGCAAAGGAGTTCGCGCCATTCCGCTCGATCCGCAGGACCTTGCCGACCTCATCGCGATCCGCGACGCGGGGACATTGAGCGCGGCTGCCAAGGCGCGCGGCGTGGCGGTGTCGACCGTCTCGCGGCGCATCGCCGCGCTCGAGGCGGCGCTCGGGCTCCAGCTGGTCGACCGGCGCACCGACGGGGTGCGATTGAGCCGCGAAGGCCTCGCCGTCGCCGAGGCCGCCTTGCCGATCGCCGAGCAGATGCGCCGGGTGGAGCGGGTGGCGGAGAGCCTGCGGCAGGGCGTGAAGACCGTGCCGGTGCGGATCTCGGCGACCGAGTTCGTGATCTCGGACGTGCTCGCCCCGGCGCTGGACCGGCTGTGGGCGATGGGCGCGGACTTCCCCGTCCACCTGCAATCGCAGGCCGATGTGGTGAGCCTCGCCGGGCGCGACGCCGATCTGGCGATCCGCATGGTGCGGCCCGAGGGCGCGAGCCTCTATGCGCGGCGGCTCGGCGATATCCGGCTGGGGCTGTTCGCTGCGCCGGACTATCTCGCGGGCCGGGAGCCTGCCGGGATCGACCTCAAGGCCGAGCGGCTGCTGATCTACGACGAGAGCTATGGCCGCCTGCCGGAGCTCGACTGGGTGGCGCAGCATGGATTGACCGAGGCTGTGGCGATGCGCACCGGCAGCACCCGCGGGCTACTCGCTGCGACCCTTGCGGGCGGGGGGATCGGCATGCTGCCGGTGCCCTTCGCGCTGCGGACCGGCACGCTGGTGGAGATCTCGCCGCCCTCACCTCTGCCGAGCCGTCAGCCATGGCTGATCGTGCACCGCGACCTGCGCGGGCTGGGCGCCATCAGGCTGGTGCAGAAGTGGGTGGTGGAGACCTTCGCCAATCTGCCGGGCTCGGGGTGATCGCGCAGCATGGGGCCAGAGCCGTCGCAGACCCCCTCTAGACCACTGCCAGACCCCCTCCAGACCCCGCCAACAGGACCTTAGACCCGCGTTCGCGGCGTGTTTCACGTGGAACATCGGGTGCAAGATACAGCGCGCCGGTGATGTGGATGACCCCGTCGCTAAGCGGTTCGAGCTTCGGCGGCTTCATCTCCTGCCGACTTCCGGCGGCGAGCGAAGGCAGCCAGACCGATTGCCGCGATCACCGTCGAGGCGAGCAGCGCGCGGTCAATCGTTCGCGCGGAGGGCATCCCCTTCGCGCGCAACCACCCGCCATCGGTGCGGCGCGGCGCATCGGTTGTGGCAAGCAAGGCGCCCTCGCCATAGGGAGCCGGACTGGCCTTCCCCAAGGCTTTGCGCATCACGGCAAAACCCAGCCGTTCGGTGGCGGCAGGCATGAGCGCGTAGCCGATCTGCGCGGCGCGGGCGATCCATCCGACTGCGACCTCGTCCCGCGGTCGCCGCACCAGCGCGACGAAAGCCTGCGCCACGTCCTCGGCGGCATAGAGATAGGGGCCGGCATTGATCGCCTTGCCGCTCGTGTTCGCCGCACTTGCGAGGCCCGGCGTATCGACCACCGCGGGAAAGACACCGCAGACATGAATGCGTGGATGCTCGAACATTTCCTGGCGCAAGGTCGACGTCAGCGCCCGCAGCCCGAACTTTGAGGCACTATACGCAGCGGCGAACGGGGGCGGCGACCAGCCTCCCATCGAAACCGTGTTGATCAGGATGCCCTCGCCCTGCTCCAGAAAGCGCGGCAGCACGGCATGAGCACCATGGAATGCACCGAGCAGATCGACCTCGAGCGTGCGGCGATGGAGCTCCATGGGGGTGTCGACGAACGGCCCGATGACACCGACGCCGGCGTTGTTGATCCAGACGTCTATGCGGCCGAAAGCCGTGACGGCGGCTTGCGCCAATGCGGAAACTGCTGCGGAATCAGCGACGTCGGTCGGCACGACGAGTGCTTTGCCGCCGGACGCGCGACACTCCCGCGCCGCATCCTCAAGCTGCTGCGCATTGCGCGCGGCGAGCACCACCGCGGCGCCTTCCTTGGCAAAGGCACGAGCAGCGGCTCGCCCGATCCCGCTTGAAGCGCCCGTGATGACGACGACGCGCCCGGCGATGTCAGAAAAGCCAGACATGCTTCAGAACTTCTTTTCGCCGCCGCCAGCACCATCGCCCCGCTTTTGCGTGGTTGGACCGGCGTTGCTGCTCGCACACTTGTGAGCCATGTCGTGAACTCCTTCGAGCCCGGCTATGGCTTGTCTTGGCGCTGTGTTCCGGATGGCAGGGAAAAACCCGATGTGTTGTGAGCGCGAGGCGGCGGGTGGCACGACACCCCCGTCCGGCAGCGAAGGGCCAACTATCCCGTGCGAGGCTCCACCGACCGAAGCGGCGGATTGAGAGGAAGGGCAGCGACATAGCATTCGATCGCTTCGTCAAGCGGACGGAGCAAAGCGCCGCGATTGCTGGCCAACGGAACATGTGCGGGCCGGGGCGCGCGCCAGTTCTGGTCTCCATCGGCCGCGATGATGAGCGAAGGATCGAGCCCGGCGGCCAGCGCTATGCGCCTCGCAAAGTCATGCCAGGACAGGCTGTCATGGTTGGCCAGATGCCAGATGCCTGCCGCCCGGTCGATCACCAGGTCGAGCACTGCGCGCACCAGATCGGGCACGTAGGTCGGTGAGATGACATGCCGGTCCGACGCCACAAAGCGGCGCCTCGACGGTAGCGTCGTGATCACTGCATCGGCGAAATTATGGCAGTCCCCCTCCCAGAAGAAAGCGGCGGTGCGCGCGATGAGCACCCCGGCCCCCTCGGCCGCCATGGCAGCCAATGCCGCATCGGCGGTCGCCTTGCTGCGGCCGTAAGCGCTGAGCGGCGCGACCGGATCGCTTTCGAGATAGGGCGCGCCCTTGCGCCCGTCGAAGACAAGGTCGCTCGAGAAGGCGGTATAGTGAATGCCTTGGTCCGCGCATATCCTGGCAAGTGCGACACTGCCCGTGCAGTTGGCGGCGTTGCAGTCGGCCTCTTGCGCTTCGGCATCGTCGACCCTGACCCAGCCTGCTGCGTTGATGACCGCCCAGGGCCGATAGCGGGCAATTGCCGCCGCCATCGATGCCGGATCGCTAAGGTCAAGCTCGCGCCGCGAGGTCAGCTTGTGCGCAAGGCCGCGTCCGGCACAGGCACCTGCCAGCGCGCGGCCTAGCGTTCCGCTCGCGCCGGTGATCAGCACCGGCTTTCCGGCGATCTCTGGCGTGGCGTTCGGATCGGGCCGATGTCCGGGCACCGCCGCAAGCTGCATGCGGTCCTCGCGCCGCCACCAGCCGGGACTGGCGAGCGCCGGGTGCGATGGCGACTTGCCCGCGACCAGTTCGCGCAGCATCGGGACCATGGCGGTGTCCCGCGGCGGATCGGACCTTGTGTCGAATACGCCGCATTCATACTCGCCGCCCTCGCAGGTCAGCAAGTGTTCCCACCCGCGTGAGCCGAGCACATTCCATGCGGTCACGCCCTCTATCGCCAGGCCCTCGTCGGACAGGCGCCGGGCGGTGGCCCAGCCTTCGGCGAACCAGCGCATCTGTTCTTCGCGGGTGCAGGCATTGTGAAGCTCGGTCACCGCCATGGTCCGGCCATAGCGTGACCAGCATTCGCGCAGCGCCGTCTCAAGGCCGGGGGTCTCGAGGCCGCCGACGCGCACCGCCTCTACATCGGCAAAGCGGCCAAGCGGGCTGCCGCCGTGGAAGCTGCGCGGGTAGAGGTCGATGCGATGATCGAGGAAACGGTCGCTCGTGAGATAGTGGTCGATACCGATGACGTCCGCGGGGCAAGGGGCGGCCGCAAGGGCCTCCAGCCTTTGCTGCAGGCCGAAACGGCACAGCTGCCGCCACAGCGGATGGCCCGCTGTAACCCGCCCTTCGAGCAGGTCCCAGGTTGCCCAGCGACGCTCGTTGTCAAACTGCGCTTGCACCGCACAGGGCGGTGTGGCGCAGGTTTTACCGAGGTCCTCGGTCTGGATCAGCCGCGCTGCAGGATTGACCTGGCGGATTTCGGCCATCGCCAGCCTGATGGCGTCGATCTGGTTCAGCAAGGCGGTCCAGAATGATCTCTCATCGATGCGGTGCGGATACCAGTGGCCGTATAGCGCGGCAAAGCGTGCCGTCGTCAGCGGCTCGTTGACCGGCGTCCAGTCGCGGACCCACGGAAATTGCTCGGCCACGGCCCGCGCATGGTGCGCCAGCCGCGGCGCAAAGGCCGGGTCAAGAAGATCGGTATCGCCGGGGCCGCTGCCATGATGCAGCAGGCCGATGATCGGCCGGACCCCGAGAGTGCGCAATCGATCGAGCCGGGCGGCATGCCAGGACAGATCCCGCGCACCGCTCGCGATCTGTTCCCACAGAACCGGGTAGCGCAAAGCCGAAATGCCAAGCGCGGCAAAGCGATCGATATCGCCGTCGCGTCTTGAAAAGCCCGACAGATCGGATTGGTCGCAGTAGCGATCGCCCACCCGATTGATGGTGCATTCGTGGCCCGCCCAAAGTTCCATCGGCCCGTATCCTCCTGTCGCCGGTCTCAACCACGTGAAAACGCGCGCGCGAGATCCGATCTGAAGTCTTCGACCTAGGAGGTCAGCTCGGTGTCAGGGCATTAATCGGATTGGCAACACAGGCCATATTCGGAGCGTTCCCGCTTTCCCGGAAGCGGCTTCGAAGCCAGATCGCCTCGACGCTAAGGTACGGCTTCGGAGGATTCCCAGCCGCCGCCGAGGGCACGGAAGACGCTGACCTGCGCTTCGGCTCTGGCCCCCGCCGCTTCTGCATAGGCGGCCTCGGCAGCGCGCCACTGGCGCTGGGTTTCGATCAGCCGGAACGCATCATCGCTGCCTGCCTTGAAGCGCAATTCGGTGAGCCGCGCGGTCTCCCCCGCAGAGTCCGCCGCCTCACGCAGCCGCGCCTCCGCCACAAGCGCGCCCGAGAGGCGGGCGAGCGCCTGCTCGGTCTCCTGAAGCGCGCCCAGAACTGCCGCATCGAAGCGCGCGAGCGAAGCTTCGGTGTCTGCCCGGGCCGCCCGCACCTGCGCCCTGGCCGCGCCGTTGAAGGGGAAGTTCCAGCTGATCGCCGGCCCGAAGGAGAAGCCGAAGCTCGCCGCGGAGCCGAGATCACCGGGCCGCGCTGCGCCGAGCGAAGGGGTGCCGAAAAGGCGGATCTGCGGATAGAGCGCCGCCACGGCGACGCCGACACGCTCGGTGTCGCGGGCCAGCTGGCGCTCGGCGACGCGGATATCCGGGCGGCGGGCGAGGAGCGCCTGGCCGTCGCCGACCGGCAGGGGCGCGGCGAGCACCGGGACAGCGGCACAGGCGGCAGCGTCCTTGGATATGTCCTCGGGCGGGTCCCCGGTGAGAAAGGCGAGCGCATAAAGCGATGCGCGCCGCTCGGCGACGAGCTGCGGTAGCGCCGCCTCCGCCTGTGCCAGCTGGGTGCGCGCGGAGGCAAGATCGCGGCGGTCGGTATAGCCTGCCCGGGTCGTGGTATCGACGAGGCTCAGCGAGCGGCGGGCGAGCGCGGCGGTCTCCTCGGCGGTCCGCACCCGCACCGCGAGCGAGCAGCCTTGCGAATAGGTCTGCGCGACCTCGGCGGCGACCGCGACGCGCGCGGCATCGACCTGTGCGCGGGCGGCCTGCTCGTCGGCGATCGCGGCGCGCACGGCGCGGCTCACCCCGCCGAACAGGTCGACCTCGTAGCTCGCGTCGATCCCGGTGGTGAAGAAGTCGGTGGTGACGACAGGGACATTGCCGATGGCGTTGAACACCTGTCCGCCGAAGCGCTGGCGCACATATTGCGCGTTGAGCGTGGTCGAAGGCAGACGTCCGGCGCGGGCCTCCGAGGTCAGGGCACGTGCGCGCTGGAGGTTGGCGGCAGCGACGCGCAAGTCGGTGTTGCGTTCGAGCGCACGGGTCACGAGACCGTCGAGCACCGGGTCACCGAACAGCCGCCACCATTGGGCCGGGAGCGGAGTGGGCGCGGTGGCGAGCGCATCGGCCTCGGTCAGGCGCGGCGCCGGACCACCGGGCGAGGGCGGGACGGCATAGTCGGGGCCGACCGCGCAAGACGCCAAGACCAGCGCAGCAGCGAGCGGGAGGAGGGCGCGCGCGCCGATCATGCCCCGGCCTCCGGCTGCGGCTCGGCATCGGGCGGCGGAAGCGGTTCCTCCGCCTTGCGGCGATTGATGCGCGCTGCGACCTTGTCGCCGAACATCCGTGCGATGACGTAGAAGGTGGGGGTGAAGATCAGCCCGAAGATGGTCACACCCAGCATCCCGAAGAACACCGCCACGCCCAGCGCCTGGCGCATCTCCGAGCCGGGTCCGTTGCCGAGCACCAGCGGCAGCACGCCGAGGATGAAGGCGATCGAGGTCATCAGGATCGGGCGGAGGCGCAGCTTGGCCGCTTCCTGCGCCGCCTCGCGCAGCGCCATGCCGTTATGCTCGTTCTGGCGCGCGAATTCGACGATCAGGATCGCGTTCTTCGCGGCGAGCCCGATCAGCACCACGAGCCCGATCTGGGTGAGGATGTTGTTGTCGAGCCGCATGACGTTCACGCCCAGCAGCGCCGCCAGCAGGCACATCGGCACGATCAGGATCACCGCCAACGGCAGCACGAGGCTTTCGTACTGCGCGGCAAGCAGCAGGAACACGAAGACCACCGCCAGCCCGAAGGCGATCGTGCCGGTGTTGCCGGCCTGCTTCTGCTCGAAGGCGAGCTCGGTCCAGTCGAAGGCGAAGCCCTGCGGCAGGGTCTCGTCGGCGAGCTTTTCCATCGTCGTCAGCGACTGGCCCGAGGAGAAGCCGGGCAGCGTGTTGCCCTGCAATTCGGCCGCCGGATAGAGGTTGTAGCGCACCACGCGGTAAGGCCCGCCTTCGTTGCGGATCGTCAGGAACGCGCCCAGCGGCACCATCGCCCCGCTGTCCGATCGCACCCGCAGGCGCAGGATGTCAGACGCGCTCTCGCGGAACGGGGCGTCAGCCTGCGCCGTCACACGGAAGGTGCGGCCCAGCAGGTTGAAGTCGTTGACATAGCTCGAGCCGAGATAGGTCGCGAGCGTCGTGAAGACGTTCTCGAGCGGGACCCCCAGTTGCTCGGCGCGCTCGCGGTCAATGTCTGCAAATAGGCGCGGGGTGCGGGTGTTGAAGGTGGTGAAGGCCCCGCCGACGCCCGGCGCCTGGTTGGCCTTGGCCATCATCGTGAAGGCGACCGTCTCCAGCGCCTGATAGCCCGCGCCGCCGCGGTCCTCGATCATCATCTTGAAGCCCCCGCCGGTGCCGATCCCGGAGACGGGCGGCGGCGGGATGACGAAGATCGTGCCTGCGGTGATCACCTGAAGCGCACCGTTCAGCTCGCCGAGCAACTGGTTGGCTCCGGCGCGCTGGTCCTTTGGCTTCAGCGAGATGAACATGGCGGCCGCGTTGGGCGCGTTGGTGAAGGTCGCTCCGTCGAAACCGCCGAAAGCCACGGTACTGGCGGTCGCCGGGTTGGCGAGCGCGATTTTCTGGGCCTGCTCCAGCGCCTCGGTGGTGCGCTCCAGCGAGGTGCCGGGCGGCATCTGGAGCACGGCGATGAGGTAGCCCTGGTCTTGCGCCGGGATGAAGCCGGACGGGGTTTCGGCAAAGCGCCACATGGTAAGGCCGATCAGCGCGGCATAGGCGATGCCGATGATCGCCAGCATCCGCACTGCCTTGGCCGTGAACCGGCCATAGCGTTCGGACAGTCTGGTGAAGCCGCGGTTGAAGCCGCGCGCGAACCGCGTTCCCCAGCCGCGCCAGCCCGCGCGCGGCGGCGTGTCCTCGTGCGCCTTGGGCTTCAGCAGCAGCGCGGCAAGCGCCGGCGAGAGGGTCAGCGAGACGAAGGCGGATATCGCCGTCGCGCTCATGATCGTCAGGGCGAACTGGCGATAGAATTGCCCCGAGATGCCAGGGATGAAGCTGGTCGGCAGGAACACCCCTATCAGCACCAGTGCGATCGCGATCAGTGCGCCAGAGACCTCGTCCATCGTCTTGTGGGCTGCCTCGCGCGGGGAGAGGCCTTCTTCCTCCATCACGCGCTCGACATTCTCGACCACCACGATCGCGTCGTCGACGACGATCCCGATTGCGAGCACCAGACCGAACAGCGAGAGGTTGTTGAGGCTGAAGCCGAATGCCGCGAGGAACGCGAAGCTTCCGATCAGCGAGACGGGAATGGCGATGATCGGCACCAATGCCGCCCGCCAGCTCTGGAGGAACACCAGCACCACCAGCGCGACCAGCATGATCGCCTCAAGCAGCGTGTCTTCGACCGCCGCGATCGAGGCTTCGATATAGGTCGTGGGCGCATAGGGGATCGCGTATTCGAGCCCCGGGGGGAAGTCCTGCTTGGCCGCATCGAGCTCGGCGCGCACGGCGGCGGCGGTCGCGAGCGCGTTCGATCCCGGGAGCTGCGAAACCACCACGGCGACGGTCGGCTGGCCCGAATTGAAGGCGTTGACGCTGTAGTCCTGCGCCCCGAGCTCGATCCGCGCCACGTCGCGCAGGCGGATCAGCCGGCCATCCTCGAAGCGCTTGACGATGATCTCGCCGAACTGTTCGGTGGTGACGAGCCGCCCTTCGGTCTGGATGTTGAGCTGGAAGGCGGTGCCGCCGGTGTTGTAGGGCGGCTGGCCGATCGCCCCGGCGGCGACCTGCACGTTCTGCGCGCGAACCGCGGAGACGATCTCGGACGCATCGAGACCGAGCACGGTCGCCCGGTCGGGATCGATCCACACCCGCATCGAATAATCACGCCCGCCGAAGATGCGCACCGAACCCACGCCCTCGACGCGGCTCAGCCGGTCGACCAGCTGGAGCGTCGCGTAGTTGGACAGGTATTGCTGGTTGTAGCGGTTGTCGGGCGAGACCAGCGTGGCGACCATCAGGAGGTCGGGCGAGTTCTTGCGCACTGTCACGCCCAGTCGCCGCACGTCCTCCGGCAGACGCGGTTCGGCGGTGGAGACGCGGTTCTGGACCAGCACCTGCGCCTGATCGACATCCGTGCCTTGCGCAAAGGTCACAGTGATCGACACGTTGCCGTCTCCGGTCGAAGATGAGGACATGTAGAGCATGTCCTCGACCCCGTTGATCTGTTCCTCGAGCGGCGCGGCGACGGTCTCCGCGAGCGTCTCGGCCGAAGCGCCGGGGAAGCTTGCCGAGACCACCACGGTGGGCGGGGCGATCTCGGGATATTGCGCAACCGGCAGCGTCGGATAGGCGATCGCGCCGACGATCACGATGAGGATCGAAAGGACCGCCGCGAAGATCGGGCGGTTGATGAAGAAGTGCGGGAAGGTCATGGGCCGGCCCTCCCGTTACTGCGACTTGGCTTCGGCAGGTGGCGGCGCGGAGACCGGCAGCGCGACGGGCGCAGCGTTCTTGGCGCGCGGCTTGATCGCGCCTTGCTTGGGCGTCACCACAGCGCCGGGCTGGAGCCGGGCAAGTCCGTCGAGGACCACCTTGTCGCCCGGCTTGAGCCCGCTCCTGATGACCCGCAGCCCTTCGACCATCGGGCCCAATTCGACATTGCGCATCTCGGCCTTGTTGTCCTTGCCCAGCACGAACACCGCACGCCGGGTCTGGTCGGTGATCACCGCCTCGTCGGGCACCAGCAGGCCCTTGTAGGCGCCCGAACCGAGCAGCCGCGCGCGGCCGAACAGGCCGGGGACCAGAAAACCGTCGGGATTGCTGACCTCGGCGCGCGCCCTGATCGTGCCCGAGCGCGGGTCGAGCGCGTTGTCGACGAACACCATCCGACCGCGCCAGCGATAGCCTTCCTCATCCGCGAGCTGAATTTCGACCGGGTTGGGGGCATAGCGCGATGACTTGCGCTCGCCGCTCGCATCCTGGCGGATATACTTGAGATAGAAGCTCTCCGCCCCGTCGAAGGTGAACCAGATCGGATCGACCGAGACGACGCGGGTGAGCACGGTCTGTCCGGCGGTGACGTAATCGCCCAATGAGGCGCGGCGGTCGGAGACGCGGCCCGCAACCGGCGCGCGGACCTGCGTGAAGGAGAGGTCGAGACGCCGCGCTTCCGCAGTCGCCCGCGCACCCGCCAGCGCCGCGTCGGCGGCACGGGCGACGGCGCGCTTCTGCTCGAAGAGCTCCTTGCTGATCGCTTGCTCGGGCAGCAGCGTCTCGGCGCGGGCGAGTTCGCTGCGGGCCACTGCGGCATTGGCGCGGGCGCGGGCAACCTCGGCTTCGGCCTGCGCGAGCGCGGCGCGGAACGGGCGGGGGTCGATTTCGTAGAGCACCTGGCCCTTGCCGACGGCCAGCCCCTCGCGGAAGGCGATGCGGGTCACATTGCCCGACACCCGCGGCAACACCTCGACATCGTCGACCGCCTCGAAGCGGCCGACATAATCGTCCCAGTCGGTGATGCTGCGTTCGAGGGGCGTTGCGACGGCCACCTGAGGCGGCGGCGGCGGGGGCGGGGTCGGCTGCGAGCAGGCTGCACTCGCCAGCAAGGCGGCCGCAGCGAGGAGGTTTGCCGGTTTCATTGTCATTGCCCCTGTTGCACGGTCGCTGGGCCGGTTATCCGTCGCTGCGAGCGTCGCGACCTTTTCGCTGCGCGATCGGCCGTGCCGGAAGCCACGACACCTCAGAGCAGCAATGCGGGCGCGGCGAAGAAGCTCCGCATGCCGGGATTTTCGGAATGATGATTGGCCGGATGGGGCCGCTTCGACCTGGCCGCTAGCGGGAGAGAGAAGGGCAATAACGGTGCGCTGACCCATGCGCGGGATCCTTTGTTCAACCTAATGATCCCGAACAACCGCGGTGCCCAGCCGCGTCTGCCAAATCGTGCTATACACCTTCAAATTTGATTGAAAACAAATTGAACTTCGCGGTCAGAAACCTGTCGTTTTTGGCCTCGCCTACCGAATCGCCCCTCCATTTCCGAACAATCGAGTTTCAGGAAAAATGTAGTTTCCCTCACAGGGCCGGGCACAGCGCGAGGGCTCATCTCCAGGGCCGGGGCGGTTCAAAGCCATCCCCGCCGGGCCAGAGAGGGCGCATTCGGGGCGAAGTTCGGGCAACCTCGTCGCCGTGCCTTCCTTCCTGCGCAAGCAACCCGCGAGCTTGGGCCTCCGCGCGGATGGCCTTGAAGCTTCGGAATAAGCCAACGCGTCGCCTTGATCCGAGGGACGAGACATCGACCACCGTGTCGCAACTGTGTTGCACGGGTCGCCGAAATTAATCGGTCATCGGCGGACTCGCAGGAAACTCGCGACAACGCGACAACGCGCCTTCGACACCCCCGTCAGGGGTGAGATACTGGCAAAGCTATGGAAAATTGGATGCCCCGCAAGGATTCGAACCTTGATTGACGGAGTCAGAGTCCGCTCTCTTACCATTAGAGGACGGGGCATTGGCCTGCCGCGGGAATCGTCCGGCGGCGTCAGCGAGCGCGGTCACTAGTTTTGCGTGGGCGCAAGGTCAAGCACTGACGTTGCGGGGCGTGCTTGCACGGAGGGGATGCTTGCGTTAGCTTGGCCCCAAGTGCCGCTCGTGGGGAGGCCCCGCGCGCGGTGATATGAAAGCGTTACGATCATGGCGGAAACACTCCCGCCGGACAGAGATAGAAGTGCTGAGAACAACCGGGGCGGCAAGTCCGGCAAGGTAGCCGATTTCCGCTACAAACGCCCCCCTCAGCCGGATCCCAGAACCAGCCGCGACGGCCGGACCAAAGGCTCAGGCTCAAAAGGTACAGGCCCAAAAGGCACAGGGAAGGACGGCCGCCGCCCTGCGCGCGCGCAGAACGGCGCAGTCGAGGGTGCGCCGCGGCCTCGGCCCGACCTTTCTGAAATCGCATCGGAGACCGGCGCTTTCAAGCCGCAGAGCGAAGCCTATGCCGCGCTCGACCTCGGCACCAACAACTGCCGCCTGCTGATCGCCCGCCCCTCGGGCCGAGACTTCACGGTGATCGACGCCTTCAGCAGGGTGGTGAAGCTGGGCGAGGGGCTCGCCACCAGCGGGCGCCTTTCGGATGCGGCGATGGAGCGCACCCTGGCCGCGCTCAACATCTGCGCCGACAAGCTCCAGCGCCGCAACGTGCGCCTCGCCCGATCGGTGGCCACCGAGGCCTGCCGCCGTGCCGAGAACGGCCCCGTCTTCATCGAGCGCGTCCGCCGCGAGACGGGCATCGCGCTCGACATCATTTCCGCCGAGGAGGAAGCGCGCCTTGCAGTCCTCGGCTGCCATATCCTGCTCGAGGCCGGCGAAGGCCCGGCGGTGATCTTCGACATCGGCGGCGGATCGACCGAGCTGGTGCTGGTCGAATCGAGCTCGGAAGGCAGCCGCGTCCCGCGCATTCTCGACTGGCAGAGCGTGCCCTGGGGCGTCGTCTCGCTCACCGACACCGTCGGGCGGAGCGAGGACAGCGAGGCGGCGCGGATCGCCCGCTTCGCCCGGATGCGCCAGATGGTCTCCGACAGCTTCGCACCCTTTGCAGGCCGCGTCGCCAAGGCCGCAACACACCCCGACATCCGCCTGCTCGGCACCAGCGGCACGGTGACGACGCTCGCCAGCCTCTATCTCGAACTGCCGAGCTATGACCGCAAGGCCGTCGACGGACTGATCGTCCCGGCGGCGGAAATGCGGGAGATCAGCGCCCGGCTTTCGGTGATGACCCCCTACGAACGCTCGACCCTGCCCTGCATCGGGCAGGATCGCGCCGATCTGGTGGTGGCGGGCTGCGCGATCCTCGAGGCGATCCTCGATCTGTGGCCCGCACGGCGACTGGGCGTTGCCGACCGCGGCATCCGCGAAGGAATCCTCAGGAGCATCATGGCCGCAGAACAGCATTCCGAGCGCACTCTTCAGGCCCTGCACAAGCAGCGCGGCGGCCCAAGTGCGCGGCGCCCCGCGCGATGACCCGCGGTTCCAAGACGCCGGACAAGCGGGTCAAGACCGCCAAGGGCCGCACCGCGAGCCAGGTCCGCTGGCTCGAGCGGCAGCTCAACGATCCCTACGTCCGCCAGTCCAAGGCAGACGGCTACCGGAGCCGTGCGGCCTACAAGCTGCTGGAACTTGACGAGCGATTCGGGCTGCTCAAGGGCGCAAGCCGCGTCGTCGATCTCGGCATCGCGCCCGGCGGCTGGGCGCAGGTCGTGCGCGCCAAGTCACCCAAGGCCGAGGTGGTGGGGATCGACCTGCTCCAAGTCGAGCCGCTCGAAGGCGTGACGATCTTCCAGATGGACTTCATGGCCGACGAGGCCCCCGCCGCGCTCGCCGAGGCGCTGGGCGGCAAGCCCGATCTGGTGCTGTCCGACATGGCGGCCAACACCGTCGGCCACAAGCAGACCGATCACCTGCGAACGATGGGTCTGGTCGAGGCGGCAGCGTGGTTCGCGGCCGAGAACCTTGCGCCGGGCGGAGCTTTCGTGGCGAAGGTGCTGGCGGGCGGCACCGATGCCGAACTGCTGGCGCTGCTCAAGAAGCACTTCACAGTCGTGAAGCACGCGAAACCCCCCGCGAGCCGCAAAGGCTCGTCGGAGTGGTATGTCATCGCTCAAGGCTTCAAGGGTTAGTCAGGACCAGACCGGCCCGCCCTCACCAGATTACTGTGCGGGAGTTTCCGTCGCCGCCGGGGCCGCCGCATCGGTCGTGCTCGCGCCGTCGGCGGGAGCCGCGGACGCATCGCCTTCCGGAGCCGCGCCTGCAGCCGGAGCGGCGGGCAGCGGCAGATTCGATCCCTGCGCGTTGAGGTACGCCGCGACCGCGGCGCGGTCCTCGATCTTGGAGAGGCCGGCGAAGCTCATCTTGGTGCCCGAAGCGAAGGCCTTGGGGCTCTTGAGCCACGCGTTCATCGTGTCCCAGTCCCAGTTTCCGCCCTTGGACGACAGGTCGGCCGAGAAGGCATAGCCGCGACCCTTGCCGATCGGTTCGCCCATCACGCCGTGCAGGTTGGGCCCGATTCCATTCGCGCCGCCCGCGTTGATCGTGTGGCAGCTCGAGCACTTCTGGAAGATTTTCTCGCCTGCAGCGATCTGCTCGGCAGCCGGCATCTTGTTCAGCGCCTCGGCCATGGTCATTTCCGCCGGGCCCGAGCCGCTCTCCTCGACCACGCCTTCGATCACGTAACCGAGCTTCTCGGGGCGCTGCGGCTTGTCGCCGTGGAAGAACTTGCCCGAGAGGATCGAGAGGCCGAGCCCGAGGCCGGCGGCAAACAGCACCCAGCCCGCGGCGGTGTTGAAGAGATCGCCGCCGCCGTTCTGGCCTGCGGAATCGTTCTGCGAAGAGTTGTCCTGTGTCATCCCGCGCGCCTCATAGTTGCGGCTTTCCAAGCGCGCAAGACCGATCGTGGCACGAATTCTTGCGCCTTTTGCAAGCAGGCTCTAGGCGGCTGCATCATGCGATCCTTCCCCGGCCCTGCCCTTGAAATCGTCGACCGGATGCGCGCCGCCGCCGCCGCCGAGCCTGCACGCGCGATTGCCTTCCAGGGCTCGCCGGGGGCCAATTCGCACCGCGCGGCAACCGAAGCCCGCCCCGATCTCGCGCCGCTCCCGTGTTTCAGCTTCGAGGACGCTCTGGAGGCGGTGAAGGACGGGCGTGCCGGCGCGGCGATCATCCCGATCGAGAATTCCCAGCACGGGCGGGTCGCCGACATCCACTTCCTGCTCCCCGAGAGCGGTCTCCACATCGTCGGCGAGTACTTCATGCCGATCCACCATGCGCTCATGGCTCTGGGCGAGGCGACCCCGGGGCGCACCTTCGAGGCGGCCTATTCGCACCCGCAGGCGCTCGGCCAGTCGCGCCACTACCTGCGCGAGCGGGGCATCGTGCCGCTGAGCCACGCCGACACCGCGGGCGCAGCGGCCTACGTCGCCGAACGCGGCGATTCCTCGGTAGCGGCCATCGCACCGGCGCTCGCCGCGGAGCTCTACGGGCTCACGATCATCGAGCGCAATGTAGAGGACAGCGCGGACAACATGACCCGCTTTGTGATCCTCGCCCGCGAACCGCTGCCGGCGCAGGCGCTCCAAGGCAGGCCGGTGATGACGACCTTCATCTTCGAGGTGAAGAACATCCCCGCCGCGCTCTACAAGGCTCTGGGGGGCTTTGCCACCAACGGGGTCAACATGACTAAGCTGGAAAGCTATCAGCAGGGCACGCGCTTCGCCGCGACGACCTTCTACGCCGACATCATCGGCGCGCCGGGTGACGCGGCGGTGGACCGCGCTCTCGAGGAATGCGCCTTCCATTCCAAGGAATTGCGCATTCTGGGCAGCTACGAACAGGCCCGCGCCAGAGGCTGAGGCACGGCTGAGGCACGCTGCGCGTTGTTTCCCGTTGCGCAGGCCGTTTGGGCATGCCACCAACCGCTCCGGGATGACCGCAGCGGCCGCAATCACGCCTACCGAATCGGTAACCAATTCAGGCGGATCGCCTCCTGCCGGGTGGGAAGCCCTGCGCGCCGACGGCAACCTTCAATTCGCGCCGGTAACCGTCCCCGATATCCCCCCGCCCCAGCCGGGCTGGTTCGCGCGAATGCTGAACAATCTTCTGGAATTCCTCGGCGACGTGCTTGGCCCAGTGGGCAAGGCCTTCGCAGGCCAATGGTGGTGGCTGCAATGGGTGCTGCTCGCGCTCGCTGTCCTGCTCGCTCTGACGCTGATCGTGCAACTGATCGGCCCCGGCTTCGGGCGCAAGAAGCGCCGCGCGCAGGCTGACACGACGGCGGCGGAGGAGTGGCGCCCGGACACGGCAGCGAGCCTCGCGCTGCTGGAGGACGCCGACCGGCTCGCAGCCGAGGGGCGCTTCGACGATGCCACGCACCTCCTTCTCCAGCGCAGCGTCGGGCACATCGCTGCGGCGCGCCCGGATTGGACCAAGCCTTCGAGCACAGCGCGCGAACTCGCTGCGCTGCCCGCCATCCCCGATGCCGCACGCGCGGCCTTCAGGGTGATCGCCGAGCGGGTGGAACGCTCGCTCTTCGCGCTCGGCACGCTCGATCGGGCGGACTGGGAGGCCGCGCGCGCTGCCTATGCGGAATTCGCGCTCGCCCGGTTCGATGCGCGGGCGCAAGCCGCATGAGCGCCGCAGCGGCCTCGACTGCGGCACCCCCCGCTTTCTCGCGCGGCGGCGCACTGGCGCTGGTCGCAGGCGGCTTCGCGCTGTTCCTCGCGCTGCTCTACCTCATCGGCGCAGGCGAGGATTTCGGCGGCGAAAAGGGCGCAGGGCAAGCCCATGCTGCCGCCAATGGCCTCAACGGCTATGCGGGCCTCGTCCGGCTGGTCGAGGCGCAGGGCTACGACGTCACGCGTTCGCGCAGCCAGGCGGGGTTTCAGACCGAAGGCCTTCTGGTGCTCGCCCCGCCCCTTTTCTCCGACGGCAAGGAGCTGGCCAGGATCCTGTCCGAGCGCCGCTATCGCGGACCGACGCTGGTGATCGCCTCGAAATGGTGGGCGACCCGGCCCCCGAAGAACCTGCCGCCGTCGGCGCAAGCCAAATTCAAGCGCGGCTGGGTTAACCTCGCCTCGCCCGAGCAAAGCGAATGGCCGGCCAAGCTGCCCGCGCCCTACACCTTCACTCTGGCGGTGGACGGAACCACGGAGGGCGCAAGCCCGGTGCGGTGGACCGGCCTCAGCCGTGCCGGAAGCCTGCCCGCGCCTGCCGTGCTGTACGCCAAGGTCAAGGGCGCGCGCCGCACC
The DNA here is from genome assembly GCA_027489065.1 of Erythrobacteraceae bacterium. GTDB lineage: Bacteria > Pseudomonadota > Alphaproteobacteria > Sphingomonadales > Sphingomonadaceae > Erythrobacter. The sequence goes on from JAIYAM010000056.1 coordinate 100,324, forward strand.
CTCGTATCGGACGCGAAGGGGCGGATCCTCGCCTTCGAAATCCAGCTCGGCGACAACAATCAGCCCGACGACGAGGCCTACCCGGTGGTGTTCCTCGCCGAGCCGGACCTTGCCAATAATTACGGCCTTGCCGACCCCGCGCGCGCTGGCGCCGCGGTCGCGCTGATCGATGAGCTCACCTACGGGCAGGAGATCGAAGAGGTGACCTTCGACATGACGCTGAACGGCTTCGGCGCCTCGGAGAACCTCCTCACCCTCGCCTTCCGCCCACCTTTCCTCGCCGCAACGCTGAGCCTGCTGGTGGCGCTGCTGATCGTCGGCTGGCGCGCATTCCAGCGCTTCGGCCCGGCCGCCCGCGCCGACGGGCCAGCAATCGCCTTCGGCAAGCGCCAGCTGATCACCAATGGCGCAGGCCTGATCGTGCGAGCGCGGCGCTTCGGCCTGCTCGGTGAGCCTTATGTCGCGCTTTCCGCCCGGCGGCTCGCCGAGCGGCTCGGCCTTGCCCGACCAGACCCGGAGGCCATCGACGCCGCGCTCGCCCGCCGCCTGCCGGGCGAGGAAACCTTCTCCCGCCGCGCCGCGCGGCTCGCGGAGGCCGAGAAGCCCGCCGCGATCCTCGCCGCCGCGCAGGGCCTCGACGATCTCGCATCCAAGTTGCAACAGGGACAGCCCACGAAATGACTATGACACTCGACGACGTCCGCAGCCTTGCGGACGCCATCCGCGCCGAAACCGCCAAGGCGATCGTCGGGCAGGAGGCGATGGTCGACATGCTGCTGGTGGCGCTGCTGTCCGAAGGCCACGTGCTGCTCGAAGGCCCGCCGGGGACAGCCAAGACCTTCCTCGCCAACACCTTCGCGACCGCGCTGGGGCTCGATTTCGGGCGCATCCAGTTCACCCCCGACCTGCTGCCGGGCGATATTCTGGGCTCGAACCTGTTCAACTTCCAGACCAGCCAGTTCACCCTCACCCGCGGCCCGATCTTCCGCGACCTGCTGCTCGCCGACGAGATCAACCGCACCCCGCCCAAGACCCAGGCCGCGCTGCTAGAAGCGATGCAGGAGCGGCGCGTCACGCTTGACGGGGAGACCCACCTGCTCCCCGACAGCTTCATGGTGATCGCGACCCAGAACCCCATCGAGAACCAGGGCGTCTATCCGCTGCCCGAGGCCCAGCTCGACCGCTTCCTGTTCAAGCTGCTGGTGCCCTACCCGGCGGAGGATGAGGAGGAGCGGATCGTCACAACCTATGGCCAGCGCTCGGGGCCGCAGCGGCCCGCCGACCTCGGCGTTGCCGCGGTGACGAACCCCGGCGGGATCGCTGCTGCCAGCGCGGCGCTGGGTCAGGTGACGGTCGCCGAAGAGATCGTGCGCTATGTCGTGCGGCTGGTGCGCGCGACCCGCGAGCATTCCGAGCTGACGGTGGGCGCATCCCCGCGCGCCGCCGTGCTTCTGGCAGGCGCCGCCCGCGCCCGGGCGGCGCTCGAGGGGCGCAATTACGTGATCCCCGATGACGTCAAGGCTCTCGCGGTGCCGGTGCTGCGCCACCGCCTGACGCTCTCGCCCGCTGCCGAGATCGAGGGGCGCGACATGGAGGCACTCGTCGCCGAACTCGTCGAAGCGACCGAGGCACCCCGCTAAGGCGATGAACCGCTTCCTGCGCCTCCTCGGATTACTGCTCCTGCCGCTTCGCCCGCTGCTGATCGTCGTGCCGACCGAGCGTGCCGCATGGGTCGCCGCCGCCCTCGCGCCGGTGGCGGTGGTAATCGCCGCCACCGCGCCGGGGGCATGGGTGATCGCGCCAATTGCAGGAGCGGTGCTGGTGGCGCTGGTGCTGCTCGATGCCATGCTGGCAGGCAAGGTGGTCCGCTGGGGGATCGAGGCTCCCACTGATGCCGAAGTGGGCCAACCGACCCGGCTCTATGCCCATGCCGTGTTCGCCAGGCACATCACCGGCGATGTCCAGATCGCGGTGGCCGCCGACCCCCGATTGGCTGAGCATGGCCGCGCCGTGATCCCTGTTCCGCGCTCACCCGAGGTCGGCTTGTGGGAAGGCGAGGTCAACCTCAGCCCCTCACGGCGCGGATCGGCGCAGATAACCGCCGCCTGGCTCAAATGGCACGGGCCGCTCGGTCTTGGCGCGCGGCAGGTGTCGCAAGCGCTGGATCAGACCGTGCGCATCTGGCCGGACCTCGCGCCCGTCCGATCACCCGATTTGCAAACCTTCCTGCGCAATGCCCAGATCGGTCTCATCGCCCGGCGCATCCGCGGCGAAGGCACGCAGTTCGAAGCGCTCAGCGAATACGAGGCGGGCATGGACCGCCGCCGCATCGACTGGAAGGCCAGCGCGCGCCACACCCGCCTGTTCGCCCGCGAGAACGAGAGCGAGCGCAACAACCAGATCGTCTTCGCCTTCGATTGCGGTCAGGCGATGTGCGAGCCGGTCGACGGCCTGCCGCGCATCGACCGCGCGGTCTCGGCGGCGCTGACCTGCGGCTACGTGGCCCTGAAGGGCGGCGACAAGGTCGCGCTGTTCGGCTTTGCGCGGCGGCCGCAGCTCATGACGCCCTTCATCGGCGATGCCCGCGCTTTCCACCGCTTGCAGAGCGCTGCGGCAGGCCTCGATTATGAGCCGGTGGAGCCCAACTTCACTCTGGCGCTGGCGACGCTGACCGCCAAGCTCCAGCGCCGCTCGCTGGTGGTGATCTTCTCCGACTTCACCGATCCGACGGCCGCCGAACTGATGGTCGAAAGCCTCGGGCGGCTGGTGAACAAGCATCTCGTGCTGTTCGTCACCATGACCGACAGCGTGGTCGAGGAGCTGATCGCTGCGCCGCCGGACGACATCGCGACGCTCGCCCGCGCGGTCACCGCCGACAGCCTCGTGCAGCAAAGGAAGCTCGTGCTGACCCGGCTGCGGCGGCTCGGCATCGATGTGCTCGAAGCGCCGTGGCAGACCATCGGGCCGCGCCTGATCGACCGCTACCTCGCAATCCGCGCCAGCGAGGCCATCGGATGAAGGCTCCCGTCATCTCCTCGTGGTTCAGCCGAGGCACTGTCGCCGCACCGCCCGATATCGAGAGCGCCGCGCTGCGCTCCGACCGCTTCCGGCTGGCGCGCGAGGCCGATTGGAAGCGGCTCGAGGCGATCCTTGTCCGCATGGAGAAAGGCGGCCTCAGGCGCATCGCGGACGAGGACCTGATCGCGCTCCCGGCGCTCTACCGGACTGCCGCTTCATCGCTGTCGGTGGCACGCGAGACCAGCCTTGATGCGGCGACCCTCGCCTATCTCGAGGCGCTGGTGCAGCGCGCGTGGTTCCAGGTCTACGGGCCGCGCCAGGGCTTCGAACGATGGCTGCGCGGCTTCCTGCTCGGTGGGTGGAGCCGTGCGGTGCGGGCGCTGTGGCTCGACATATGCGTCGCGCTGTTCGTGATGGTGGCAGGCACGATCGTCGGCTGGCTGCTCGTGGCGGACGACGAGGCATGGTATTACAGGCTCTATCCCGCAGGCGGCGGCGATCCGCGCGTGCCGGGGGCAACCCGCGAACAGCTGCTGGAGACGCTTGGGCATGACGAGCGCGCCTTCGGGCTCGCCGGCTTCGCCGCGCAGCTGTTCAGCAACAATTCTGGGGTGTGCATCCTCGCCTTCGCGCTGGGCTTCGCCTTCGGCATCCCGTCGCTGATGCTGCTGGTGCATAACCTCGCGCTGCTCGGCGCGCTCTTGTGGCTGTTCAACGGGCAGGGCCTCGTGGTGGAACTCGCCGCCTGGCTTTCGGTCCACGGCACGACCGAGTTGTTCGGCATCCTCCTGTCGGGCGCGGCGGGGCTGCATATCGGGCGGGCCATGGCCTTCCCCGGCCCGGCTTCAGTGCTCGAATCCGCCGCCGCCGCAGGCCGCCGGTCGGCGGTGGTGATGGTGGGCGTGGTCATCATGATGATCGTCGCCGCGCTGCTCGAGGCCTTCCCGCGCCAGTTGGTCGAGGATACCACCGGCCGCTTCGTGATCGGGGGGACGATGCTGGTGTTCTGGCTGTCCTACTTCATCCTCTACCGCCCCGCCCCGCAGGACGCCGGATGAACGCGCGCAAGACCTCGCCCGCCAGCGGGACTCGTGACGGCAAGCGCGCGCGAATCCTCCTCACGCCCGAGGGCCTGAGCCTGCCGATCACCCTCGCCCCGCGCGGCGCCCGCGCCGGGGCGCTGATCATCGACGTGATGATCATCGGCGGGGCCCTGCTCGCGGTGTTCCTCGGGATGCTCTGGATGGTCACCGGCATGCTCGACGGGACCAGCTTCGATCCCGACCAGCTTTCCAAGGGTGCCGCGGAGTTCCTGGGCATCCTGCTGACCCTGTTCGTGTTCTGCACCTGGTACGGCTATTTTCTGGTGCAGGAACTGGGTCCGCGCGGCGCAACGCTGGGCAAGCGCATCGTCGGCATCCGCATCGCCGCACGCGGCGCAGCGCGGCTCACACCCGAGGGCGTGATCGCCCGCAACCTGCTGCGCGATATCGAGATCTTCTACCCGCTGGTGGCGCTCCTCGTGCTCAGCCAGATGGCCCAGTCCGGAGAGGATATCGGCATCCTTGGCTGGGTAATGACCGGGTGGTTCCTGCTCTTCGCCCTGTTCCCCTTCTTCAACCGCGATGCCTTGCGCGCGGGCGACATCATCGCGGGCACCTGGGTGGTGGAGCGCCCCAAGGCGCGGCTCGCCGCCGTGCTTTCTGCGCAGGGTGCCGCCGCAAACGCCGGTTCGAGCGAGGTCACAGGGGTGCGCTACGAGTTCGGCGATGCGGAGCTATCCGTCTATGGCGAGAAGGAGCTCCAGACACTCGAGCGGATGCTGCGCGACGCCCGGCCCGAGGCGCTTGCCGCCGTTCATGCCACGATCTGCCGCAAGATCGGCTGGGATCCCGGCGCGGGTGACGAGCGGGCTTTCCTCGAGGCTTTCTATGCGCAATTGCGCGCCAAGCTCGAGGGCGACATGCGGTTCGGCAAACGCAAGGCGGACAAGTTCTCATGACAATCGATCGCAGACACTTCATCGGCGGCACGCTGGCGCTCGGCGCGGCCGCCTGCATCCCGCCCGACCAGAGCCCGATCGGGCGTCTCGAAGCCGAACTCAGGCTTATCGAGGGCAAGTCGGGCGGAACGCTGGGTGTGAGCCTCTTCAATACCGTCAGCGGAATGACGGTCGGCATCAACGCGGACCGCCGCTTCGGCCATGCCTCGTCGTTCAAGTTCTCGCTCGCCGCGCTGCTGTTGCTACGCCATGCGCAAGGCCGCATCGACGCCGATCGGCGCGTCATGTGGACCGAGGCGGACATGCTCAGCCACGCGCCTTTCACGCGTGAACGGATCGCGACGGGTGCGACATTGCGGGAGCTGGCGCGGGCGACGCAGACGACCTCGGACAATCCGGCGGCCAATATCCTGCTCCGGCAGCTAGGCGGGCCGGCGGGGCTGACCGCCTTCTGGCGCAGCATCGGCGATACGGTGAGCCGCGTCGACCGTTTCGAGCCGGAGATGAACATCGTCCCGTCCAGCGAGTTCCGCGACACCACAACGCCGGCCGCGATGGCGCGCACGGTGGCGACAATCGTCTACGGCGATGTGCTGCCCGCGGCCGAACGGGCGGAACTCAGGCAGTGGATGGTCGAGACCGAAACCGGTGCGCGCCGCGTGCGGGCAGGGCTGCCAAAGGGCTGGGTGGCAGGCGACAAGACCGGCACCAGCGGACTGATCGGGGGCACCGAATACAATTACATCGACATCGGTTTTGCCGAGGGGTCCGAGGGCGAGCCGCCGATCACCTTCGCTTGCTACCTGCGCGCGCGCCAGACCGAAGACGAAATGCTTGCCGCGGCCGAGCAGGTGCTCGCCGAGGTGGGCCGCGTGATCAAGGAATTTGCCGAGCCGGAGAAGGCCTTGCCGGTTATCGGCAAGCTTTATTGATCTTCACCGCGCACCCTCCCCGGAAGCGGAGGGGAGGAAGTGGGATCAGTGGTTCGGCGTATTGGAGGCCCTCACCTCGCCCCCGAAGATCGCCACCTCATTGACGCCAGCACTGGTCGCGCGGCCGCGATACATGCCGGTGGTGTTGAAGCTGAAGATCGCCTCGCCCTCAGGCGTGACAAGGATCACGCCGCCATCGCCGCCGAGCTTGGCGACGTCTGCCATGACGTCGTCGGCGGCATCCTGAGGCTTGGCGCCCTGGAAGCGCAGCCGCGCGCAGATCTCGTGCGCCACGCCGACTCGAATAAAGTATTCGCCCCAGCCCGTCGCCGACACCGCGCAGCTCCGGTTATCCGCATAGGTCCCCGCGCCGATCAGCGGCGCATCGCCGACCCGGCCCCAGCGCTTGCCGGTCATGCCCCCGGTCGATGTGCCTGCCGCAAGGTTGCCGCTTCGGTCCAATGCCACCGCGCCCACCGTGCCGAACTTGTGGTCGACATCGAGCGCGGAGAGCTTCTCCGCCTTCATCCGCTCCAGCGCCTCGCGCCGTTCGGGCGTGGCGAAGTATACGGGCGGGGTGACGGCAAAGCCCTTCGACACCGCGAAGTCCTCGGCGCCCTTGCCCATCAGCATCACGTGCTCGGACTGGGTGCGCACCGTGTCGGCGAGGAGGATCGGGTTCTTGACCGTCTTCACTCCCGCGACCGCGCCGGCCGAGCGGTCGCGCCCGTCCATGATCGAGGCGTCGAGCTCGTTCGTGCCGTCCCAGGTGAACACCGCGCCCTTGCCGGCGTTGAACAGCGGGTTGTCCTCCAGGATCACGATCGCCGCCTTGACCGCGTCCATTGCCGCGCCGCCGTCCTTGAGGACCTTGCTCCCCGCATCGAGCGCGGCCTGCAGCGCGGCTTCGTACTGCACCCGCTTCTCGGGGGTCATCTGCGCCGGATCGAGCGTGCCCGCCCCGCCGTGGATGGCAAGCGACCACTTGGGCGCGGCGTCTTGAGCATGTGCGGGCTGGGTCATCAGGGCGAGGGCGATCAACGCTATGAGCTTCTTCATGGAGACCGGCTGTAACGCGGCGCTCCCCGTTTCGCCAGCTTAACAGCCAGCCGCGCCGTCGCTAGGGGGGCAGGAATGATCCTGCGCTCCGCCACCCTCGCCGATGCTCCCGCTCTCGCCAAGCTGGGCGCCGAAACCTTCGTCGCCGCCTTCGGGCACCTCTACACACCGCAAGACCTCGCCGCCTTCCTCGCCGAGGTGCACAATCCGGACGCCGTCGCCGCCGAAATCGCGGGGGAGGACTGCATCCACCGCCTGGTCGAGGTGGACGATGCGCTCGTTGCCTTCTGCAAGCTGCGTTTCCCGAGCAAGTTCGCCGCGTATTCGGACGCGCAGAAACCGATCGAGCTTGCCCAGCTTTATGCCCTGCCCGGCCATACCGGCAGCGGAATTGGCGCACGGCTCATGGACTGGGCGCTTGAGGTTGCCCGCGATGGGGCGCACGATGCCATTCTGCTGTCGGTCTATGCCGAGAACTTCGGTGCCCAGCGCTTCTACCAGCGCTACGGCTTCGGCAAGATCGCGGACATTACCTTCCAGGTGGGCGACCACCTCGATCCGGAATTGCTGTACGAATTGAAGCTGTAAGAGGGAGAGGGACATGAGCAAGTTCGGTTGGGGAAGCACCACGGACGATGTGCTGGAAGGTAAGGACCTGTCGGGGATGACCGTGTTCATCACCGGGGCGAACTCCGGCCTCGGGCAGGAGACTGCGCGGGCGATGGCGGCCAAGGGCGCGCATGTCGTGATGGCAGGGCGCGACCAGACCAAGCTCGACGAGGCGGTCGCTGCAATCCGCGGGACCGTGCCGGACGCCGCGCTCGACACCCTGACCGTCGACCTCGGCTCGCTCGAGAACATCCGCGCCGCGACCTCGCGCGCGCGCCAACGGTTCGAGAAAATCGACATCCTCATCAACAACGCCGGGGTCATGGCCACCCCCTTCGTGCACACCGCTGATGGCTTCGAGCGGCAATTCGGCACCAACCACCTCGGCCACTTTGCGCTGACCGCCGAACTGATGCCACTGATCGAGCGCGGCTCGGCCAAACGGATCGTCAACCTTTCGAGCCGCGGGCACTTCATGGGTACGGTCGATTTCGACGACCCCAACTTCGCCCGCCGCCCCTATGATCCCTGGGCGAGCTACGGGCAGTCGAAGACCGCCAACGTGCTGTTCAGCGTGGGGCTGGAGGAACGCTACGCGGTGCTCGGCATTCACGCCTATGCGGTGCATCCGGGCGGTATCGAGACCAACCTCGGCCGCTACATGACGCAGGAAATGCGTGAGGCGCTGCTGGCGCGGGTTACCACCTCCGACAGCGGCTTTGCATGGAAGACCATCCCGCAGGGCGCGGCGACAAGCTGCTGGGCGGCGACCGCCGATGAACTCGAAGGCCGGGGCGGTGTCTATTGCGAGGATTGCCACGTCGCGCCGGTCGACGACGAATCCACCGTGGCCGGGGTGCGCTCCTACGCGCTCAACCGCAGCTCCGCCGACCGGCTATGGAAGCTCAGCGAAGAGCTGACGGGGGCGAAGTTCCCGAGTTAGGCCGCGATAAACTCGCGCACCAGCCGGATCGCGTCCTTCGCCTCGCGCGTCGGGGTGATCGCCATGAAGACGTGCGGAGCGGCCTCGTATTCGTAGAGTTTCGCGTCCACCCCGGCAGCGCGAAGCTTGCCGAGGAAGGTCCGCGAATCGACGATGAACAGGTCTTGCCGCCCGGTCCAGATGCGGGTCGGCGGGAGCTGGGCGAGGTCTGCTGGCGATGCATAGAGCGGGCTCACTGCGGGATCCTCAAGACCGCGGCCCGCGGCAACGAGCGCCCCGCAGGCGCGCAGCGTGACGATCTTGAGCATGATGTCGTGCGGCTCGACCGCGGCGATGGCCGGATCGGCGAGCCCGAGATCGAGCCACGGTGCGAACAGCGCGAGCTTGCCGGGCATGGGGCCGCCAGCCTTGGCCAGCCGCAAGGCCAGCGCGAGCGCCATGTGGCCGCCCGCAGAATCGCCGTTGAGGACGATCCGCGCCGGGTCATGCGTTGCGGCAAGCTCGGCGTAGACCGCATCGGCAAGGTCGTCCTGCGCCGCGTAACCCGCTTCGGGCACCACCGGATAAAGCGGCACGGTGACGCTGATTCCGCAGACCTTCACCATCTCGGCGACCAGCGGCCAGTGCTCCTTGAACATCGGCCGCACGAAGCCGCCGCCGTGGAAATAGAGCATGTGCCACTGCGCCGGTCCGCTCTTCGGGTGCAGCGTGACCACCCTTGAGCCGAGCACCTCGCGCTCCTCCACCAGAAAGCGGCTTCGGAAGCTTTCGGGCATCGCCGCATCGAGCGGCAGCTTGCGCCCCGTCATGACCGCGTGAAAGCCCGCCTCGTCATGCGGGAATACCGGCGCCTGACGCGCCACCACCCACTTGACGAAGCGCAGCAGCAGGCTTGGCGCAGGGCTGCGCAGTTCGATGGAAGCGTCGGTCAGCATGGTGGTCTCCCCTTGTGCGGCCCAGACTGGCGCTCTTGCAGGGCAAGTCAAGACAGGCTGCGTCGCTCATTGCCCCGCAGCACATTGCCGACTATATGGCGCCCCATGTCTTCCATCCGTCCGTGGCGCACGATCGAACGGCGCAAATGTCGCCAGATCATGGTGGGGAATGTCCCCGTAGGCGGTGATGCTCCCATCACCGTGCAGACCATGACCAACACTCCCACCGAGGATATCACGGCGACGATCGACCAGATCCGCCGTTGCGAGGAGGTGGGCGCCGACATCATCCGCGTGTCCTGCCCGACCGAGGAATCCACCCGCGACTTTCGCAAGATCACCCGCGCGGCGCGTATCCCGGTGGTCGCCGACATCCACTTCCACTACAAGCGCGCCCTCGAAGCCGCTGATGCCGGCGCGGCCTGCCTGCGCATCAATCCGGGCAATATCGGCTCGGCCGACCGCGTCGCCGAGGTGGTGCGCGCCGCAAAGGCCAATGGCTGCGCGATCCGCATCGGCGTGAACGCGGGCAGCCTCGAGAAGGACCTGCTGGAGAAGTACGGCGAACCCTGCCCCGAAGCGCTGATCGAAAGCGCGCTCGATCACATCAAGCTGCTGCAGGATCACGACTTCCACGAGTTCAAGGTGGCGGTGAAGGCCTCCGACGTGTTCCTCGCGGTTGCCGCCTACCATGGCCTTGCCGAAACGGTCGATTGCCCGCTCCACCTCGGCATCACCGAAGCGGGCGGGCTGATCGGCGGGACGGTCAAGTCCTCGATCGGCATGGGCTCGCTGCTGTGGGCCGGGATCGGCGATACGATCCGCGTCAGCCTCTCGGCGGAGCCGGAGCAGGAGATCAAGGTCGGCTTCGAGATGCTCAAGGCCCTGGGCCTGCGCACCCGCGGCGTTCGCATTGTCTCGTGCCCTTCGTGCTCGCGCCAGGGCTTCGACGTGATCCGTACGGTGGAGGCACTGGAGGCGCGGCTCGAACACATCAAGACGCCGATGAGCCTCTCGATCCTCGGCTGCGTCGTCAACGGCCCGGGCGAGGCGCGCGAGACCGACATCGGCCTCACCGGCGGCGGTGCGGGCAAGCACATGGTCTACCTGCGCGGCGTGACCGATCACACGATCGAGAGCGAGGACATGCTCGATCACATCGTGCGGCTGGTCGAAGCCAAGGCCGCCGAGATCGATGCGGGCGAAGCAACCGCCTTCGATCCCCACGCCGCCCCGCAAGCAGCCGTAGCCGCCGAGTGAACGCCCGCGCATGGGCCACGGGCCTCGCGCTGGCGCTCGCCGCCTGCGCGACGACGCCCGATGCTCCGGCCCATCCCGAGGCACGTGCCTACTCGGCCAACGCTCATGCGGCAGCCGAGGTGGACGCAGCCCTCGCCCGCGCCTCCGCGAACGGCAAGCGGGTACTGCTCGTCATGGGCGCCAACTGGTGCCACGACAGCCGCGCGCTCGCCGGATGGCTGGAGACCCCGCGCTTCGCCGCGCTGGTCGCGAGAGCCTACGAGGTCGCCTATGTCGATGTCGGCGTGCCCCAGACCGGCGAGGGCCGGAATCTCGATATCGCTCGCCGCTTTGGCCTCGCCGAACTCACCGGCACTCCCGCGCTGCTGGTGCTGACGGCCGACGGGAAGGCCGTGAACCTCGACACGGCGGCCAGTTGGCGCAACGCCGCGAGCCGCAGCGAGGACGCGATCTTCGCCGAACTGACGGCGCTGGCAGCCCCCCCGGCCCCGTGATCGCGGCGCTCCTCCTTGCTTTCGCACTTGCGATGGACGCCTTTGCGGTGGCGCTCACCCAAGGCGCGCGCTTCCGGCCGAGCCCGCGCGGGGGTCTCGCCATCGCGCTGACCTTCGGGGCGTTTCAGGCGCTGATGCCGCTGATCGGCTGGGGGATCGGCACGGTTGCGCTCGTCTATGTCGAGGCGATCGATCACTGGATCGCCTTCGGCCTGCTGGCCTTCCTCGGTGTGCGGATGCTTGGCGGCCACGTGGGAGACGGCGAGGCGGCCCATGCGCTGACCGGCCGCACGCTCCTTGTCGCGGGGCTCGCCACCAGCATCGATGCGCTCGCTGCCGGGATCACGCTGCCGGCGCTGGGGGTCCCTCCGCTGCTCGCCGTCGCCCTGATCGGGCTCGTCACCGCGCTGATGAGCGGGGCGGGTGTGCTGCTCGGGCGGGTCGCGGGGGAGAACTGGGGCGCATGGGCCGAACGCGCGGGCGGGCTGATCCTGATCGGCCTGGGCCTGCGCATCCTCGGCCAGCACACCGGCTGGCTCTGAACGGGCCGTGCTCCACGTCGTCCACCACGCCGACTACATGGCACCCCGCCCGGACCGTGGCAGCTTCCGGTTCGACAAGTACTATCTCGTGATGGAGGAACTGCGGGCCAGTGGCGCACCCCTGATCGAGCACGCCCCCGAGCCCATGCCGCGCGAGTGGCTCGAGGCGGTGCACGATCCCGATTACGTCGACGAGGTCTTCCGCGCCGACGTTCCCCGCGCAAAGGAGCGGCGGATCGGCTTCCCGGTCACGCAGGCGATCGCGAGCCGTGTGCGCCATACCAATGGCGGGACGTGGCTCGCCGCCCAGCTCGCGCGCCAGCATGGCTACGCCGCCAACTCCGCAGCCGGGAGCCACCATGCGCTGCACGATACGGGCGCGGGCTATTGCGTGTTCAACGATCTCGCGGTGACCGCCAACCGGTTGATTGCCGAACGGCATGCCGCCCGCGTGCTGATTGTGGACTGCGATGTCCACCAAGGCGACGGCACAGCCAGCCTGACCGCAGGCCGCGAGGACATCTTCACCCTCTCGCTCCATGCCGAAAAGAACTTCCCGGTCCGCAAGGCCCGATCCAGCCTCGACATCGCTCTGCCCGACGGCACCGACGACGACGCCTACATGGACGCCCTCACCCGCCACCTTCCGCAAGCGATCGCCGACTTCGCCCCGGACTTCGTGCTGTACCAGGCAGGCGTCGATCCGCACCTCGACGACAAGCTCGGCCGCCTCGCCCTCACCGACGAGGGGCTGGCAATGCGCGACCGCTTCGTCGTCAGCGAATCCCGCAGGCGCGGCCTGCCGATCGCCAGCGCATTGGGCGGCGGCTATGGCGACGATCCGCGGGCAGTCGCCGCCCGCCATGCCGCCTCGATGCTGGCAATGGCCGCGCAGAACGCCGCATTTCCCGCTCCATCGGCGACGAAATGAAACTAACATGCGATAAGATGTTGGAACGTGGCTTGGGAACCCGATGAGACGCGGTTACGTTGATACGGCAATGAAGCGGCGCGACCTTCTCAAAGGTACTCTCGTCGCCGGGGCGGCCCTCGCGCTCCCCGGACGGCTCGCTGCGTCGGTCGTCCCGGCGAGCGTCGCACCCGGCACCCCGCGCGACCGCCTCCTCTTGGACATCGCCAAGCGCGAGCTGATGCGCGCTGGCGACGCGATCTGGAAGCACGATATCGTCGGCATCGCGGACTTCGGCCTGCACTCGGCCAAGCCGCGCTTCCACTTCGTCAATCTCGAACGCGGCGAGGTGCGCTCGCACCATGTCAGCCACGGGATCGGTTCGGACTACCAGCACGACGGCTGGCTCAAGCAGTTCTCGAACACCGAAGGCTCGAACGCGACCAGCCGCGGCGCCTACGTGACGTGGGAGTGGTACAAGGGCCGCTACGGCACCTCGGTGCGTCTCGGCGGACTTGATGCAAGCAACAACGCGGCGCTGCAACGCTACATCGTGATGCACCACGCCGACTATGCCGAGCCCGATCATCTCGCCCGCTACGGCCGCCTCGGGCGCTCCAACGGCTGTTTCGCGATGGGCACCGCGCAGTTTCATGATGCGCTGATGTACCTTTCGGGCGGGCGGCTGCTGTTCGCCGACAGCCTCGGGCTGGAGGAAGACGGCTCGATCCAGCCGGTCCCGGAGCTGGCGATGTACGATCGCAGCCCGCTCGATTTCGGACCCGGCCCGGTCGCCAGCGCGTTCTGAGGCGTGCCTTACCGGGGCGGCTTTGGACGACCGGAATCCCGCCTCGCAGCAACGGCAGGTGCGATCGTTCCGGCCAGCATTGCCGCCGGATTGATCGGTACAGCGTGTCTGACAGTCATCGTCATTGGCGCTGCCGTCTACACTGGCGAGTTCACCCCGCTTTCGCTTGAGGCTTTGCTAGGCGTACTCGTCTTCACCGGCACAATGATCGCAATCGGTACCATCGGCGGAACCTTTGTGGTCGCCTTCTATCTGGTGCTATTCGGCCTGCCTATCGCGCTGTTGCTAGGCGAACGCATCCGCTCCGCGACCGGTCTCCTTGCCGCTATGGCCGCAGGCGCCGCGGCCGCCTTCGTGGCGGTGCGCTGGTTGTGGGGCGTGACGGCAGCGTCCGAGGACGCCGCCTGGAATTACGATGCACTGATCGTGATATGCTTCGTTTTGCCTGCCGCGTGGCTCTACAGGCGGCAGGTCATCGCGATGCTCGACGAGCTACCCGCCTAGCTATCCCGCAGATCATCCTCAATCACGATCACCTCGTCGGTCGGCACCGCGCTGCGGTTCCGAACGCGCGGCTTGTCCAGACTGGCGAGGACCGGTGTGTCGCGGCCGTAGATGTCCTTGAAGGTCGCCATCTCGCCGTTGATGTCGGAGGCCATCGTGAAATAGGTGATGTAGGCCGCCCACTTCTTCTCGAGCGCCACCTTGGTGTACTTGCGCGAGTTGGCGATCGCGACCGCCTCATCCTTGGTTGCGCCCTTGCCGAGGATCGCCATCGTCATCGCGAGCTCCAGCGCGCGCTCGGTGCGCACGCAGCCGTGCGACAACGCACGGTCGGCATTCGCGAACAGGTGGCGCGAGGGCGTGTCGTGGAAGAAGATCGCGTGTTCGTTGGGCATTTCGAGCTTCATCAGCCCCAGCGAATTGCCCGGCCCTGGCTGCTGGACGACGGTGATCATCCCGTTTGCCGCCTTGGTGCCGACATAGCCGTTGGCCTTGGCCCAGCCGGGGTTGCCGATGACCTTAGCGCCCAGGCCCTCGCCCTTGACGATCGACTGCGGCACCGTCCAGGTCGGGTTGAAGACCACGCCCTCGACCGTCTCGGCGAGCTGCGGCGTGGCGGTGCGTCCGGGCTTGCCGACGATCGTGCGATAGGTGCTGATGATACGGTTGCGCACGGTGAGGCGCAGCTGGAACTCGGGCACGTTGGTGATGAGGTATTGCGAGCCGAGGTCGCGCGCCAGCCAGCGCCAGCGGTCCATGTTGGCGCGGATCAGCTTGCGCTTGGCCACCGCGCTGGTGGGCGTGGCGGCCAGCTCGGCCTTGAGCTTGGCGTAATCGGGGTGGGTCGGATTGAGCTTGGCGAGCGTGCCGACGATATCGCCGGTCTTGAGCGCCTCGGCCAGAACGTCGCCGGTGCGGCTGACGTCGCGGTCCGGATCGACGACGAACCACTGCTCGCGCGCGTCCATCGGCGTGCGTCCGTCGCGCAGGTCCTCGACCAGCCAAGCGAAGCTCTGCGAGGCCATCTGGTTCAGTTCGGCCGAGGGGCCGGAGGCGAGCGCGACCTTGAGCGGCGCGAGATCGTAATCCTTGGGATCGAGCCCTTCGCTGCCGATCCCCTCGATCACCGCAACAAGCCGCGCAACCTGGCCGACCGTCCAGGCCTGAACGGTCGGCGCTTCGGCGGGCGTGATCTGCACCACCGGCTGGGACACGGTCGGCGGGAAGGCTTTCGTGAAGGTGTCGGAAGGCTTGGCGGGGGAAGCCGGCGTCGGCGCCGCACCGGGCATCTGCTCGACCGCCGGTCCCGGAGGGGTCTGCTGGGCGCCGGAGATCACGACGCGCTTCGCGCCCGCACCGTCCTGGGCCATCGCGGCCGTCGCCAACAGCGCCGCGAGGGCGGTGCCGCCTGCGAGTTTACCCGGAAACCTGATCATTTCTCTTCGCTTTCATCGCCCCGTGCCGCCGGAGGGGTGCGGCATCGCAATTGCCCGCAGCCTTACCCGCTCCGCCCTGCCCCTATCAACCATGTTCGCTTTCACCTGCATTAATGTTCACACCCCAGTGCCGCTTTCTCGTGTCCCTGCGTGACCTCTCGCGGCGGTGCGCCTAAGGGATCGGCCATGTCACTACGCAGTCACCCCCTGCTGCCCTTCGCCGCTGCGCTGATGGGGGTGGGGTTCCTGTCGCTGATGGATGCCTTCATGAAGGAAGCGGCGCTGCTGACCGGTGCCTATACCGCGACGGTGCTGCGCGCCTTCATCGGTGCCGGCCTCATCGCGCCGCTGTGGCTGTCGCGCCGCCCCGCCATGCCGAGCCGCGCCGTGTGGAAGCTGCACCTGACACGCGGGGTCGTCTCGGCGTTCATGGCGCTCACCTTCTTCTACGCGATCACCAAGCTCCCGCTGGCCGAGGCGATCGCGCTGAGCTTCATCGCTCCGCTGGCCGCGCTCTACCTTGCCCGCGTGCTGCTCGGCGAGACGATCAGCCGGGCCGCTACGGCCGCAAGCCTGCTCGGCTTCGCGGGCACGCTGGTGATCGTCGGCGGGCGGATCGGCGGAGGCAAGTTCGACACCGACGCGATGCTGGGCACCGCCTCGCTGTTCGTCTCCGCGCTGCTCTATGCCTACAACTTCATCGTCATCCGGCGCCAGGCGCAGGTCGCCGGGCCGATGGAGATCGCGACCTTCCATTCCGGCATCGGCGGGCTCGTGCTGCTGACTCTGGCACCGTTCCTGTGGGAGGCGCCGCAGGGCGCGGCGTGGCTCCCTCTGCTTGCAGCGGGCGCGCTGACGGTTGCCGGATCGCTCTCCATCGCCTGGGCCTATGCCCGCGCCGAGGCGCATGCGCTGGTGCCGACCGAGTATTCGGGCTTCGTCTGGGCGGCCATCTTCGGCTGGCTGTTCTTCCGCGAGCCGGTCACCTGGCCGACCCTCGCCGGAACCGCGCTGATCGTCGCAGGATGCTGGCTCGCCGCGCGCCGACCGGCTGGCGTGCCGGTCCCGGCCGCCTAGGGCAAATTGCCGAGCCCCGGAGTGCCTTGCCCCCCTTGACCTCGCGCGCGCGGCAGCGCAGGAGCGGCGGCGAAAACCGCGCCCTTGGTGGATCGGGGGCGGGCCAATCAGAAGGACGGAACCCCCCCATGACCGCAATCGGCCAGGATTCGCTCGGCACCCGCCAGATGCTTGACGTGAACGGCAAGCAATACGCCTATTACTCGCTGGCCAAGGCCGCCGAGCAGCTGGGCGACATTTCGAAGCTGCCGATCTCCATGAAGGTGCTGCTCGAAAACCTGCTGCGCTTCGAGGATGGCGGTTTCACCGTGGGCCGCGAGCACATCGAGGCGCTGGTAGACTGGCAGAACAACCCCGCGACCGGCGAGGAAATCCAGTACCGCCCGGCGCGCGTGCTGCTGCAGGACTTCACCGGCGTGCCCTGCGTGGTCGACCTTGCCGCGATGCGCGATGCGATCAAGAAGCTCGGCGGCGACACCGCCAAGATCAACCCGCTGGTGCCGGTCAACCTCGTGATCGACCACTCGGTGATGGTCGACGAGTTCGGCCATCCCAAGGCGATGGAAGCCAACATGGCGCTCGAATACGAGCGCAATGCGGAACGCTACGACTTCCTCAAGTGGGGCTCCAAGAGCTTCCAGAACTTCACCGCCGTGCCCCCGGGCACCGGGATCTGCCACCAGGTGAACCTCGAGCACCTCGCGCAGGCCGTGTGGTCGTCGGAAGGCCCTGACGGCGTGATGGTCGCCTATCCCGACACCTGCGTCGGCACCGACAGCCACACCACCATGATCAACGGTCTCGGCGTGCTCGGCTGGGGCGTGGGCGGGATCGAGGCGGAGGCCGCAATGCTCGGCCAGCCGGTCTCGATGCTAATTCCTGAAGTGGTCGGCTTCCGTCTCGAAGGCGCGATGGCCGAAGGCGTGACCGCGACCGATCTCGTGCTGACCTGCGTGCAGATGCTCCGCGCCGTGGGCGTGGTGGGCCGCTTTGTCGAGTTCTACGGCCCTGGCGTCGCCAACCTCACCCTCGCCGACCGTGCCACGATCGCCAACATGGCGCCCGAATACGGCGCGACCTGCGGCTTCTTCGGCATTGACGACAAGACCCTCGACTATCTGCGCCTCACCGGCCGCAGCGAGGAGAACATCGCGCTTGTCGAAGCCTATGCCAAAGCGCAGGGCATGTGGTTCGATCCTGCCAATGTTCCCGTCTTCACCAAGACCCTCGAGCTCGACATGGCCACCGTCGTCCCCAGCCTCGCAGGCCCCAAGCGCCCGCAGGACAAGGTGATCCTTCAGGAGGTCGACGACCTCTTCAACTCGGACCTCTCGAAGGTCTACGGGAAGGCCGGCGCTGCCCGCGTCGGCGTCGAGGGCGCGGCCCATGACATCGGTGATGGCGACGTGGTGATCGCCGCGATCACCTCGTGCACCAACACCTCCAACCCCGACGTGCTGATCGCCGCCGGCCTCGTCGCCAAGAAGGCGAACGAGCGCGGGTTGAAGCCCAAGCCGTGGGTCAAGACCTCGCTGGCCCCCGGATCGCAGGTGGTCACCGACTACCTCGTGAAGTCAGGTCTGCAGGAGCACCTCGACGCGGTCGGCTTCGACCTCGTGGGCTATGGCTGCACCACCTGCATCGGCAACTCCGGGCCGCTCGCCGCTCCGATCAGCGCCGCGATCAACGGCAACGACATCGTCGCGGCCTCCGTCCTTTCGGGCAACCGCAACTTCGAAGGCCGCGTCTCGCCCGACGTGCGCGCCAACTTCCTCGCTTCGCCGCCGCTGGTGGTGGCTTACGCGCTGAAGGGCACCGTCACCGAGGACATCACCACCACGCCGATCGGGCACGACCAGAACGGCGCGCCGGTGATGCTCGCCGACCTGTGGCCCTCCAACGCCGAGATCGCCGAGCACCGCGCCGCCAACATCGACCGTTCGATGTTCGTCAGCCGCTACGCCAACGTCTATCACGGCGACGAGCACTGGCAGGCGATCACGGTCGAACCTTCGGACACCTACCAGTGGCGTGCGGGCAGCACCTATGTCGCCAATCCGCCCTACTTCGAGGGCATGACCATGACGCCGGCACCGATCATGGACATCGTGGACGCCAAGCCGCTGGCGATCCTCGGCGACTCCGTGACCACAGACCACATCTCGCCGGCCGGTTCGATCAAGGAAGACAGCCCGGGCGGCAAGTTCCTGATGGCCAACCAGGTCGCCAAGAAGGACTTCAACTCCTACGGCTCGCGCCGCGGCCACCACGAAGTGATGATGCGCGGCACCTTCGCCAACATCCGCATCAAGAACGAGATGGTGCCAGGCGTCGAAGGCGGCTTCTCCACCTACGCGGGCGAGACCATGCCGATCTACGACGCGGCGATGCGCCACAAGGAAGACGGCACCCCGCTGGTCGTCATCGGCGGCAAGGAATACGGCACCGGCTCCTCGCGCGACTGGGCGGCCAAGGGCACGATCCTGCTGGGCGTGCGCATGGTGATCGTCGAGAGCTTCGAGCGCATCCACCGCTCCAACCTCGTCGGCATGGGCGTGCTGCCGCTGCAGTTCAAGGAAGGCGACACCCGCCAGAGCCTCGGCCTTGCGGCGACCGACACCTTCTCGATCCGCGGTCTGGCCGACCTCGTGCCCGGTCAGGACGTCACCGTCGAGGTCACTCGCGAGGACGGATCGACCTTCAGCTTCACCGCCCTGTGTCGCATAGATACCGCAAACGAAATGGAATATTACCGCCACGGCGGCATCCTCCATTACGTTCTGCGCAAACTTGCGGCATAAAGGAGCGGATGACGCCCGCCCGCTCCACCTTGCGCCTTACTGCCGCCCTGCCGCTGTTGCTGGCTCTGGCGGCATGCGGGGACGAGCCGGGCGGGCACAGCGACGCGCCTTCCGTCCCGCTCGGCTTCGAGCTGGCCTTCGCCGCGACGGGCGCGGACACGGGTGGTGACCGAACGGCGGCCCCTGCCGCCACGCCGGTCGCACTTTCGCCTGAAGAACTGGCCGCACGGATCAAGGCGGGCAAGGTCCGCCTGATCGACGTGCGCACCGATGAAGAGGTGGCCGAGGGTGTGATCCCGGGCGCCGAGCACATCGCGCTCGACACATTCGACCCGGCCACGCTCGGCCTTTCGGACGGGCGCGAGGTTGTGCTCTATTGCCGCTCGGGCCGGCGTTCGGGCATTGCTGCCGAAAGGCTGTCGGCGGCGACCGGCAAGCCGGCGGAACACCTCGAAGGCGGCATCCTCGCCTGGGAAGCCGCCGGGCTGCCGGTCACGAAGCCCTGACGCAGCGCATCACGGTGCATACGAAAAGGGCGGCCCCGCGAGGCCGCCCTTTTCGTATGTGCAGGTGCGCCGCGCCTCAGCCGAGGAACTTGCGGCGCCCGAGGATCGCCGCAGCCCCGAGGCCGAACAGCACCATCATCGGCGGGGCGGGCACATCGTGACCACCCGAAGACCCGGACGAGCCGCTGCTGCTCGAGGACGAGGAAGACGAGGAGCTGCTGCTGCTCGACGAAGAGCTCGACCCGGATGACGACCCGCTGCTGCTGCCCGACGATGACGAGGACGACGACGAGGAGCCCGACGAGCTGCTGCTGGTGCTGCTGGTCATGTCGCCCGAGGTGCTGCCGCCGCTGGTGGCCCCGCCCGAAGACGAGGAGGAGGACGACGACGAGGAAGACGACGACGACGAGGAAGAGCTCGAGGAGGACGAGGACCCCGAGCTGGTCACCGCGCCGGTCGACGAGCTGACATTCCCGGAGGAACTGGAGACGTTGCCGGAAGAGCTGGAGACGTTGCCCGAGGAGCTCGACACATTCCCGGAAGAACTCGACACATTCCCGGAGGAGCTGGAAACGCTGCCGGTCGAGCTCGACACCGCGCCGGTGGAGGACGACACGTTGCCGGACGACGACACCGCGCCCGTCGAGGACGAGACATTGCCCGACGAGCTGGTGCTCGACACCGCGCCGGTCGACGAGGACACCGCGCCGGTGCTGCTGGTGCTCGAAACCTGGCCGGTGCTGCTCGAGACCTGCCCGGTCGAGGAGGTCACCGACCCCGAGGACGTGCTGGTCGAGGTGCTGACCTGACCCGAGGAGGACGTGCTGGTCGAGCTGATCTGGCCCGAGGACGAGGTGGTCGAGCTCGAATTGTCGATGTCGATATCGATGATGATACCGCTGCTGCCGCCGCTCGAGGAACCGCTGCTGCTGCTCGACCCGCTGCTGGAACCGCTGCTGCCGCCCGAGGTCGAGGTCGACGTGGTGGTCGTGACCGAGACGCTGCCCGAGGACGAACCGCCGCCGCCGAAGAAACCGCCGAAGAACCCGCCCCCGAAGCCGCCGCCGAAGCCGCCGCCGAAACCGCCACCCCAGCCGCCGCCAGGGCCGCCGCCGCCGGTGATCGGCGCGAGCGCCGGGAGCGGTGCGGGCATGTAGGCAACCTGCGCCAAAGGCGGGCACTCGGCCGCGTCGTAATAGGCCTGGACCGCGCCTGCAGGCCGGCTCGCGGCGCCCGCGGGGCCGACCGGCTGGCATTCGATGGTGCGCTCGACGATCCGGCGGCGGCGCTCTTCAACCATCGGAATGACCCGCTCGCGGGTCTTGATGTAGCGCGCGCCGGAAACCGGATCGACCTTGATGAGCTTGCCGTCGATATTGGTCGAGAAGTCGGGGGCGTCGGTGTTCATCGGCTCGGCCATGCGCACCGCGCCGCCTTGCAGCAACGCCACGCCTGCCGCAGCGGCGGAGAGTTTCGCGATGGCCAGTTTGAGCGACATGGTCGATTACCCTGTTTGCCTGTGGTGGCACGGGACGTCCCGCACCTCCTTCAATTCCAGCCTCCTTGTGATGTCATAAGCCGCGCAGGGGCAATGCGGATTAACCATGTCCTCCGCTCACGGGGCGCCCGAATCACGCGGAATCGCTTGGTTTTCGGGTCCGCTGTCCCGAACTGGTACCAAAAACAGGGTGCGCGTTAGCCAAAAGGTTAACGCGCAGGCCCGGACTCAGTCCTCGAACAGGCCGCTCTGCGTGGGGGGTGATTCTCGCGGCGGCGTCATCTCGAGATGCGCCCAGCCGCCGTCGTTGAGCACCCTGCCGCGGGCGGTGCGGGCCACCAGCCCGAGCTGGATGAGGAAGGGTTCGACCACCTCCTCGATGGTATCGCGCGGCTCGGCGAGGCCTGCGGCGAGGGTCTCGATCCCCAC
Source organism: Erythrobacteraceae bacterium (assembly GCA_027489065.1). Taxonomy (GTDB): domain Bacteria; phylum Pseudomonadota; class Alphaproteobacteria; order Sphingomonadales; family Sphingomonadaceae; genus Erythrobacter. Next base: position 122,087 of record JAIYAM010000056.1, read on the forward strand.
CGGGCCGCCCTTGTAGGTGGTCGCGATCATCGCAAGGTAGCGGCGGTCCATGGTGTCGAGCCCGAGCCGGTCGATCTCGAGCCGGGTGAGCGCCTCGTCGGCGACGGTGCGGGTCACCGAGGCCGCCCCCGCGACATCGGCGAAGTCGCGCACGCGCCTGAGCAAGCGTCCCGCCACGCGCGGCGTGCCACGCGAACGACGGGCGATTTCATGCGCCCCGTCCGGCTGGATTGCGAGGCCGAGCAGCCCCGCAGCGCGGGTGACGACGCGCTCCAGCTCCTCGTGGGTGTAGAAATTGAGCCTGACCGGGATGCCGAACCGGTCGCGCAGCGGTGTGGTCAGCAAGCCCTGCCGCGTGGTCGCGCCGATCAGGGTGAAGGGCGGCAGGTCGATCCGCACCGAGCGCGCCGAGGGCCCCTCGCCGATGATGAGATCGAGCGCGCGGTCCTCCATCGCCGGATAGAGCACCTCCTCGACCATCGGCGAAAGGCGGTGGATCTCGTCGATGAACAGCACGTCGTTGGGTTCAAGGTTGGTGAGCAGCGCCGCCAGGTCCCCCGCCTTGGCGATCACCGGGCCGGAGGTCGCACGGAAGCCGACGCCGAGCTCGCCCGCGATGATCTGCGCCAGCGTGGTCTTGCCGAGGCCCGGAGGACCGAAGAACAGCGTATGATCCATCGCCTCCCCGCGCGCCCGCGCGGCGGCGATGAAGACGGCGAGGTTCCCCTTCGCCGCCTCCTGCCCGACGAACTCGGCAAGCCGCCGCGGGCGCAGGGCTGCGTCGGGGTCGCCGGGCTGGCGGGTGGGAGTGTGGAGGGGGGTGTCAGTCACCTACCAGCCCAATTCTTTGTAAAGCTGTTGAGAAAGCGACAACGCTCGATCCGCAACGTCAGTAAACTGCGCCCGCTCGTACTCCAAATCAACAAGCCGAAACATTCTTATGACTTCGCTGTCTGCATCGTCTTCTCGGTGCCACTTCCGAAACTGTAGACCGAAATCACCTTCGGGCGTGTGGTATGCTGTGCAAAAACCATGAGCCAGCATGTGTCTCGTATGCTGAGAAGCCTCAAACGCTCCGATGATCCACAAAATCTCATCTCGGTGTTTCGTGAGGGCACCTTCAAACTCTAGGAGCTCTCGAACCTTCGCTATCCTCTTTTCGACCCGGTGAGGAAGCCTAGCATGGCAAGTTTCATATTCCGGCATCTGATTGGCGAGCCTGATGATGTCGCCGAGGAGATACTCCACTTGGGCATATCCGTTGAGGATCCAGCCGCGAAGCGTCTGCCCCTCGTCAATCGAAGTTAGAACTTCCTGAAAACGCGCCGAAACCATCACCCCGCCGCCTTCTTCAGCGCCACGCGGATGAGGTCGCCCTCGCTCGCGCCCTCGCCCAGTTCCTCGAGCGCCCGCGCCACGGCCTGCGCCGCGACCGCAGGCTTGAAGCCGAGGTTCTCCAGCGCGCTCGCCGCATCTGCGCCCTTGCTGCCTGCCGGAGCCGACGCCACGCCGACTGCGAAGCCGCCCGTGCCGCCGGGCATCGCGCCCGCCTTGTCCTTCAGCTCGTTGACGATCCGCCCCGCCAGCTTCGGCCCTACGCCCTGCGCGCGGGCGACCATGGCCGCGTCGCCCTTGCCGCAGGCGTCGCGCAGGTCTCCAGTCGAGAGGGCGGAGAGGATCGCCAGCGCCACCTTGCTCCCCACGCCCTGCACGCCGGTCAGCAAGCGGAACCAGTCGCGCTCGGCGCTGTCGGCGAAGCCGAGCAGGCGCATGTCGTTCTCGCTCACCTGCAACTGCGTGTGGACGGTACAGCCCTCTCCCACCTCGCCCAGCGCGGCGAGCGTGCGGCTGGAGCAATGCACGAGGTAGCCCACCCCGCCGACATCGACGACCGCCCAGTCCTCGCCGGTCGCATCGAGCCTGCCTGAGAGCTTTGCAATCATGGTTTGTTCCTGACGCAAGCCCCGTGCAGCGTCCAGCCTTTATGGACAGATGCCCACACTTGCGCCAGATGGCGGAACCATGAGCTGGAACACCTTCGGGCGCGTGCTGCGCTTCACCACCTGGGGAGAGAGCCACGGGCCGGCGCTCGGCGCGATTGTCGACGGGTGCCCGCCGGGGCTCGCGATTTCCGAGGAGTTCATCCAGCCCTTCATGGACGCCCGCAAGCCGGGAACGAGCCGCTTCACCACCCAGCGGCGGGAGGATGATCTGGTGCGGATCCTCTCGGGCGTGTTCGAGGGCAAGACCACCGGAACGCCGATCGCGCTGCACATCGAGAATACCGACCAGCGCAGCAAGGACTACTCGGCCATCGCCCAGCAGTACCGCCCGGGCCATGCCGACTACGCCTATGACGCCAAGTACGGCATCCGCGACTATCGCGGCGGCGGCAGGTCGTCGGCGCGCGAGACCGCTGCACGGGTGGCGGCAGGCGCGGTGGCGCGGCTTGTGATCCCCGAGGTCACCATCACGGCTTACGTGTGCGAACTGGGCGGCGACCGCATCGACCCGGCCAACATCGACCACAGCGAGATCGCCAAAAACCCCTTCTTCTGCCCTGACCCAGAAGCTGCCAAGCGCTGGGAGGAAAAGGTCGATGCAGCGCGCAAGGCCGGATCGTCCCTCGGCGCGATCGTCGAATGCGTTGCGACCGGCGTCCCCGCAGGCTGGGGCGCGCCGATCTATGCCAAGCTCGACAGCGATCTGGCCGCCGCGATGATGAGCATCAATGCGGTCAAGGGCGTCGAGATCGGTGACGGCTTCGAAGCCGCGCGGCTCTCCGGCGAACAGAACGCCGACCGGATGCGGCCGGGCGCAGACGGCGCGCCGGAGTTTCTCGCCAATCACGCAGGGGGCACGGCAGGCGGCATTTCCACCGGGCAGCCGGTGGTGTGCCGGGTGGCGTTCAAGCCGACCTCCTCGATCCTCACCCCGGTGGAATCGATCAACGCGGCGGGCGAGGCGGTGGAGGTGGTCACCAAGGGCCGCCACGATCCCTGCGTGGGCATCCGGGGCACGCCCGTCGTCGAGGCGATGATGGCGCTGGTGCTGGCGGACCACAAGCTGCTGCATCGCGCTCAAGTAGCGTAAGCGATCGCGCGAACATGGACGCGGGCAAGTTGGCTGAAGCCTAGCGCCCCAGCTCCTTGGGCGGAACATAGCCGGGTTCGTGGGTGAAAGGCATCGGCCTGCCCTCCTTCAGCGCCCTCAGCACGGCGGCGAAGTCCGTCTCGCAGCGAAAGCCCAGATCGCGCGCGATCGCCGAGGGATCGTACACCCGCCCGATTCTCTCCGGCAGCACCCAGCCGCGCGCCGCGTAGAGAGCGGGTGCCTCGGGGAAGCGCTCGGCAATCAGCCCTGCGGCATCCGTCTTCAGCCGCTCTGCGTCGGCTGGGGTAAACGGCGGCGGGGCGCTGACGACATAGAGCCCCCAGCCCACCCGCGGCGCCGCATCGAGCGCGGCGATGTGCGCGGCGGCGCAGTCCTCAACCGTCAGGCGGCGGTTCAGGAACTCGTTGGCCTTGAGGTTTTCGCCCGAGGGCACGGCGAGGGTGTCGTCGTCCTCGGGGAAGAAGCGCGCGGTGCGCAAGCAGACCACCGGCAAGCCGTGCAGATCGTGCCACAGCCGGCACAGCTCCTCGGCTGCGCGCTTGGTCACGCCGTAGATGTTGCGCGGCGCCAAGGGCCCGGTGGTCTCGTCCAGCCACACCGCCGCATCGCCCTGCTCGGCGCGGATCGCGCGGGTGATCATCAGCGAGGTGGTGGAGGTGAAGACGAAGCGGCTCGCCCCGTGGCGCACCGCAGCATCGAGCAGGTTGAGGGTGCCCGCGACATTCACCTCGACGAAGGCGCTCGCGGGGTAGCGGGCGATATCGGGCTTGTGCAGCCCACCTGCGTGGATGACGCCCTCGAAGCGGTGCTCGGCGAACAATCGCTCGACCAGCGCGGCATCGGCGACGCTGCCGATCACCTGCGTGTGCGCGCCCGGCGCGATGTCGAGCCCGGTGACCTCATGCCCGGCGGCGCGCAGCATCGGAGCCAGGAAGCGGCCCAGCCAGCCCGACGATCCGGTGAGACAGATGCGCATGGTCGCATGCGTATCATCGCGAGGCCAGGGGACAAGACAAGCTTCAACAGCTTTTCCGATTGGTTCCCGCCGCACAGATTGAAAAAACCGATCTTCGCAATCGCAACAATCAACTTTTGTGCAGCGCGCAAATCCCTATCTGCGCTCTGTCGGAAACGACCCCCTTTCCTCACGACCCCACATAAGGACAAACTCCCATGGGTATCATCGGTTCAACCATCCAGCCGTTCACCGCCACCGCCTTCCAGAAGGGCAAGGACTTCTTCACCGTCACCGACGCGGATCTCGCGGGCAAGTGGTCGGTGTTCTTCTTCTACCCGGCCGACTTCACCTTCGTGTGCC
>JAIYAM010000051.1 GCA_027489065.1 Erythrobacteraceae bacterium
GGCTCCAGACCCACTCCAGACCTGGTGTCCAGTCTGCTCGTAAGGATGCCATGTTCCATGGCTCCAAGCGTCTGAACCAATCAGCCGTCAGCGCAAGGTGGGGTCCAAACAGCGCTTACACCCGAGCGTCAGGTTTAGCGAAGTAACGGACGAAGTTGCCAAGCTCCACCCTTGAGAGCCCATTCGCAGGACGCGCGGCGAGCTGAGTTCATTGTCGTGCCTGTCTCGAAACCAACCTGTAAGCATGATCCAATTGAACGCTTCTCGTTCGGGCGTGACCTATCTGCGATGGGTCGTAACGAGCGGGGGCCCCATGCACGATCGCAATCCTTCCGATCTTTCAGAGCCGAGCAGATCAACCTCGATTGCAGGCAGTCATCTCCTGCCCGACAAAGCTCCGTTCCGGTCCGACGCAACTCCGCAGATTGGCGGAATCGCCTATAATAACGCCTCCTTTTCTCCAGGGTTAGGCGCGCTGCGCGGCCTCGCTGCTGTGGGCGTCGTTATGTTTCACGTGTTTCTGGTCCTGCCGATCGCGGGCATCGATGCCCCTCACTTGGAGAAGTTTGCCCCCTTGAACGGCCCGCTGGTTGCCCAGCACTTGTTCCTTGCCTTTTTCAACGGTCGTGGGCTCGTGGTCTTGTTCTTTGTGCTCAGCGGCTGCGTGTTGGCGATGTCCCTGCAACGCGCCTCCGGCTTCCGGTTCCGCAATCTGCCCGCCTATTGGATCAGGAGGGGATTCAGGCTCTATCCACTCCTGATTCTGGCAGCCACACTGGGGGCTCTTTTACAGCTTCAGATCGGATTGGCTGAGGTTGACGGTGTTTCGGTCTGGGCGACCTGGCATTACAACACTCCGAAAGATGCGCTGCCATGGGAATGGTTGAAGAACGTAATCGCTTATTCTTACTCGTTGAACGGTCCTGCTTGGTCGATAAAAATTGAATTGATTGCTTCGGCAATCTTTCCGATTCTTTACCTTGTCGCCCTATCAAGGGTGGGGGTGCTTCTCGGGACTGTGGTACTTGTTTCGGCGATGTTCTTGGCTCCTGGCGATCCAGAAAATTATTTCCGAATGAATTTGTTCACATTCTGCTTTTTCATCGGAGCCGCTATTCCACTGCACGGCAAGCGGATCCATCAGGCATATGTTCGGCTGCCCGGAATCTTACGCAAGATCCTCGTCGCGTCGCTTGTTCTCACGTTCATGTTCGCGCGAATATTGATGGAGCCAACTGACCCTCGTCCCCCCTCGGTAATCTTGGTCGAAACCATCTGTGCCGCTGCTTTGGTGACCATAGTTCTCTTCAGTTCGCGCAAAAGATATTCTAATTCACCGGTACTGCAGTGGCTGGGAAGAATCTCATACGGAGTGTATCTGCTCCATCTTATCGTCCTGTTTGCTCTCGTACATTTTGCGCTTCATCTGCTACCTCTCGGTGGAACATCGGAAGCTGTTTATGCGACTGCTTGGCTGGCGGTAGCCACGCTGGCCATAACGCTTCCAGCAGCTTGGCTGATCTATGGTGTGCTCGAACGGCCTCTCCAGCAGCTCGGGGCGAACTCTGCTCGCGTGATCGACAGGTATTTGGGCCGCGCTGGATCAGCTGTGCGGTCCTGAACGGTGAAGCCGTCGAAAACGAAGCGCCCGAGCCAGTTGAAGCCGATCTCGGCTATGTTCTTTTTCCCGATGGGCAAGAGGCAGCCGTCCGAAACTCAACCTAAATGATGGAATGCGAGAGCATTCGCGCCTCTATCGACCGCGTAGGGGGACTTATGACTGAACGAGCGGTTGGTAGGCCGAACTTCCAAGTCGAACAAGAATTCTGGGCGGGCAAGCGCGTGTTCCTCACAGGACATACCGGCTTCAAGGGAAGCTGGATGCTGCACTGGCTGCATATGCTCGGCGCCGTCACGCGTGGCTATGCCTTGGCGCCAGGCACCGAGCCTTCGATGTTCGGGCTGACGGCGGCTTCTGCGCTGTGTGATCACATCGTCGGTGACATTCGCGACGCGGAAAGACTGCGCGCGGCTCTGGTGGCGTTCCAGCCGGACATTGTCATCCATGCTGCGGCCCAGCCATTGGTGCGCCGGTCCTATCGGGAACCCGTCGATACTTTCTCCAGCAACGTCATGGGGACGATCAATCTGCTTGAGGCTTGTCGCAGCAGTGACAGCGTTGCGTCCATCGTGGTTGTGACGAGCGACAAATGCTACGCAAATGCCGAGTGGCCGTTTGCCTATCGCGAAAACGACTCCTTGGGCGGCAAGGACCCTTACAGCGCGTCGAAGGCCTGCACGGAGATCGTCACCCGCGCCTGGCGTGAGTCCTTCTTTTCTGCGAACTCGCCTTTGTCGCGGCAGGTTCCTGTGGCTTCTGCGCGGGCTGGCAATGTCTTCGGTGGCGGGGATTACTCGGAAGATCGCCTGATCCCCGATGGGGTTCGGGCCTTCATGAAGAATGAGCCTCTTGTCATCCGATCTCCGGATGCCGTGCGTCCTTGGCAACACTGCCTCGAGCCGATCGCAGGCTACCTCCGATTGGCCCGCGCCTGTTACGAAGGTGGCGCAGCCTATGCCCAGAGCTACAACTTCGGTCCGGCGTCAGAGCAACTGCTGACGGTGGGCGAGATAGCGACGGCTTTCGCCGAACGGTGGGGCGGATGCGCTGCCTGGACGCATGAGGCTGGCGAACCACACCTGAAGGAAGCAGGTGTCCTGCTGCTTGACTCAGGCCTTGCGCAACGCAGCCTTGGCTGGGGACAGGCGAGCGACGTCTTTGCGGGCTTGGATGCCACCGCAGCATGGTATCGGGCCGCTGCCGAAGGCGCCGGCCCCCCCGAGCTTGCTGCACTGACGCGGACCCAGATTGTCGATCTCGCCTGCGCCCCGGCGCCCGCCGAACTGTCGCAGCCCGGTCGAGGCTGAGGGGATGCGCTTCATTCCGACAAGCCTGTGCGGCGCTGTTCTGATTGAACCCCAGTTTCGCACGGATGCACGCGGGCACTTTGCCCGCACCTTCTGCGAGGCGGAATTCGCGGCAGCCGGGCTGAAAACGCACTTCCCCCAACAGAACCACTCTTTCAACGAGGTGTCGGGCACCTTGCGCGGGATGCACTTCCAGCATGCGCCGGAAGCCGAGGTCAAAGTGGTGCGATGCACGCAAGGGGCGATCCGCGACGTGATCATCGACCTGCGCCCCGGCTCGGACAGCTACATGAAGTGGGAAGCCTTCGATCTGACGGCGGAGAATGCCCTCCAGCTCTATGTTCCGAAGGGCTTCGCACACGGTTACGTCACACTGCAGGATCGATCAGCGGTCAGCTATCTCGTTTCCACGCCCTACGCCCCGTCAGCAGAGGGCGGGGTGCGCTGGAATGATCCGGCGTTCGGCATCGATTGGAAGGCGGAGGTCAAGCAGATCTCGGACAAGGATTCAGGCTGGCCAGATTATCGGCCGCAACAGCGGGGACGAGCCTGATGATGATCGTGGACACAGAGCTCGCGGCGCGCGCCGAGGCGGGCAACCCGCTTCGTTTCGGCATGATCGGTGCAGGCTACATGGGGCGCGGCATTGCCAACCAGGTGCTGAACTACATGCCGGGCATGGAGCTGTCGGCTATCTGCAATCGCAGCCTGCCGGCTGCCATTGCCGCCTACGCGGATTTCGGCGTGCCCCGCGATCGCATCGTCGAGGTGAGCACCTCGGGCCAGCTGGAAGATGCGGTGCGCGCCGGGAAGTTCTCGGTGACGTCCGACCCTGAGGCGCTGTGCGGCGCCCCGAGTCTCGAGGCACTGGTCGAGGCCACCGGCCACGTGGAGTTTGGCGCCCAGGTCACGATGCAAGCCATCGCTGGCGGCAAGCACATGGTCTTGATGAATGCCGAGCTGGACGCGACCATCGGTCCACTTCTGCGTCGGAAAGCGGATGCTGCGGGTGTGATCCTCAGCGGATGCGACGGCGACCAGCCCGGCGTCCAGTTGAACCTTCTGCGGTTCGTCCAGAGCATTGGGCTCATCCCTCGGGTATGCGGCAACATAAAGGGCCTGCAGGACCGCTATCGCACCCCGGAAACGCAAGCGGCCTACGCCCGGCAGTGGGGGCAGACGCCGCACATGGTGACCAGCTTTGCTGACGGGACCAAGATATCCTTCGAGCAAGCGATCGTTGCCAACGCAACCGGCATGAAGGTCGCGCAGCGCGGCATGATCGGTATCGATCATCGCGGCCACGTGGACGAGATGACCGGCATGTACGATCTGGACCGCCTGCGCGAGCTGGGCGGCATCGTCGATTACGTGGTCGGCGGACTGCCCTCACCAGGTGTCTATGTCTTCGCCGAGGCTCAGGACACAACCCAGGGCCATTACCTCAACTATGGGAAGCTGGGGGAAGGGCCGCTCTACAGCTTCTATGTTCCGTATCACCTGATGATCTTCGAAGTGCCCATCTCGGTCGCGCGGGTAGCGCTGTTCGGTGACCGCGTGATCGCGCCGAAGGCCGGGCCGGTGGTCGATGTGGTGGCAGCGGCCAAATGCGATCTGGACGAGGGCACTGTTCTGGACGGGCTCGGAGGGTTCCTCACCTACGGTCTGTGCGAAAACTATGATGTATCCCGCGCCGATAACCTTCTTCCGATGGGTATCGCCGCCGGCGCCAGAATGCGCCGCCGTGTGCTCAAGGATCAGGTTCTGACCTACGCTGACGTGGATCTGCCCTCCGGAAGCCTCGCTTGCCGCCTGAGGGCGGAACAGGACCGGATGTTCGAGGCGTGAGCGCTTCGAACAGACAATCCCGCGCTTCGCTACAGCGCTCGCCCTCTCGTTGCAGCGGGCGCGCTCGCCGTTTCGCTCAAGGGCTTCGATGCCCTGACGGTCGAGCGGCGCTCGTTTCGAGTGGTGTTCCGAGGGGAGAGGGCACATGCATGTCGATCATGCGAAACTGAAGCCGGCAGAACATGCCACGGTCGTCGCTCCGGATACCGGGGGAATGCCGGACCGGTGGCGATGGAAGGGATTGAGGAGCCATGCCTCTACCGCGCGCCGACGTCTTCTCCGGTTGAGCCGCAGGGGCCGAGGGGCGGCATTGCACATCATGGGCGAATGGTTCGTCCGATTCGCTGACCGAAGGCCCAGGGCACTGCTCGCCACGCTGGTTTCGCTGCGGATCGTCGCTCCGAGGCAGTTGGCGTTAGCACAGATGCAGGCGGTGCTGACCGCGCGGCTGTACGGCTGGAAAGCGGCCACTCCGCTGTTCCTGCGGATTGAAAGCTGGCGCCGCAACGAGGTAACGGCGCTACCGCAGCTTTTGCTCGCTGCTGCACGTCCAGCGAAAGGTCTGGGCGTTTGTGTCCCCCAAGATGATCGACCGCTGGACCTGCCAGCCGAGCTTGCAAGCAAGATTGTCGTCTACACTGCCTGCTTCGGTCGTCGGCCTTATCTGCTGCCTCTGGCTGGGCAACCGAAAGGCTTGCGGTTTCTGTGTTTCACGGACACGCCTGTAAGTGTGCCCGGGTGGGAGGTGATCGTCACGCCTCCCCCTTCAGGCGGGGAGGCTTTCGCCAAAATCTGCCCACACCGCCTTCTGACCGAGGCGGCGCCGGACGCAGAATGGTCGCTGTTTCTCGACCCATGCCGGATCCCCGCCGGCAATCTGCATACGCTGGTGACGCGGTGGCTGACGCACTATGACATGGTTGTCTGGAGGCACTCTCGCGCCGGCGATTGGCACGACCTTGCGGAATATGCGCTTCTGAGAGCCACGCATTCCGCGGCAGCGGTGACCGCGCAGGCCGAGGCCTGCAGGACCGCGTCCATACCACGCCACCAGGGAGCCATTGACACCGGAATGATCTGGCGCCGCCATGGTGATCCTGCAGTTCAGGCGCAGATGGAAGCTTGGTGGGAATCGCATGAAAAAGAACCGGGGGGAGACCCTGCGCTGTCATGGTGCCGACTGACGCACGAGCTTGGGGGTATGGCGTTTCGGGTCGCCCTAATGCCTTCGGTGCTTGGCTCTGCCGAAAAGAACATCTTCTTTGCCCGCAACGATCCGCAGCTCTGCGCACTGAAGCCGCGGCTGCCTGCGCCGGCGCTGCTTACCCGCAAGCTTCCCATTACCTTCCTCTTCGCTGAGGAAAGGAGCCAGTCGGGCATCACGCTGATGCGCGCCCGGCAGCTCAGCCAGATGGTCGCGGAGGCCTACCCGGACAGATACGATGTCACGCTGCGATCGGACATTCAGGGCGTGCGCGATCAGGTCGTCATCGTCAATCGCGGCGCGATCGAGTTCAACAAGCGTGCACATCTCCACGAGTTGCGGGACCGGAACATCGCATCGATCAGCGATTTCCTGGATGTGCCGATAAAGGCGAAAACAGCTGCTGCCTTCGATGCCCATATGACGCTGTGCCTGCCGCAAGCGGTGGAGCTGAACCGGCTTTATCCGTCGACGCCGTCCTTCCACGTCACCCATCACGTCAACCCCGACGTACCGGAATGTGTGCCGCCTTCTGACAGACTGCGGACCGGCTACTTCGGCAGGCTCGGCAACACGTCGCGACCCGAGACCCTGGAAGAGATGATCGAACTGGTGAACGTCGTGGACTCCAGCTTCACGGCGGAGAATTGGGCGCGTCAGGCGCCGCTTTACAATTGTCACTGGATCGTGCGCCAGAAGGATGATCTGCAGGATTGGAAACCCTTCCTGAAGGGCTTCGTCGCTGCACGATGCGGCGCGGTGGTGATCGTGACGAGGGACGACATGAACGCCATACACTATCTTGGTGACGACTATCCCTTCTACGCAGACAGTCTGGCACCTGAAGATCTGGAATGGGCGTGGGCAAGGGTCGCCTCACAATTCGGCGGGAAGGAGTGGAGGAAGGCGCAGGCGATCATGCGTCAAGTGCAAGCGAGAAGCTCGCGCGGGCAGGTGATGCTTGAATTCAAGGCCATGCTGGACGAGGTACTTTCGTGACCGCGCTTTTGCCCGCAGTCTTCCGTGACTCAGGCCCAGATGCGCCATGGGGGACTGTCGCTATCCCACAGGGATTGCAAAAAGTTCTTGTCCCTGAGCGTGTCCATGTTTTGCCAGAAGCCGTCATGGCGGTAGACCGATAGCTCGCCCGCCGACACCAGGGCTTCAAGAGGGCCTTCTTCCCAGACCGTATAGTCGCTATCGATCAGATCAAAGATCGAAGGCTCAAGAACAAAGAAGCCGCCGTTGATCGTCTGGCCGTCCAGCACGCTTTTCTCGCGAATGCCTTTCACGCGGTACAGGTCCTCGGACAGGTCGAGGCTGCCAAAGCGGCCCGGCTGTCGCACGGCCGTTACAGTGGCCTTTGCACCCTGCGCGCGGTGAAATTCTACAAGCTTGCGAATGTCGACGTCGCTTACCCCGTCGCCGTATGTCAGGCAGAAAGTCTCGTTGCCGATATGCGGCGCAATGCGCTTGATCCGGCCCCCGGTCATCGACTCGAGCCCCGTATCGACAAGTGTCACACGCCAAGGTTCGCGAGCGGGGCGGGCGATCTCTATGGTGTTGGAACACAGGTCGATAGTGAAATCGCTGTTGCGGTGATAGTAGTTGAGGAAGTAATCTTTGATGATTGAGCCCTTATAGCCGCAGCATATCACGAAATCGGCGATCCCATGAGCCGCGTAGATTTTCATGATGTGCCACAGGATGGGGTGCCCACCGATCGGCAGCATGGGCTTCGGGACCTCGCCCGTCTCCTCACTAAGCCGTGTACCGTAACCGCCTGCGAGAATTACAGCTTTCATTCGGTCCGCTCCCCTTGTTCACTCTATTCGGGAGCATCCAATCAGGCTTTCGACTTCACAGCCCTATCCAGAATTAGGTTAGCATGAGCGAACTAGGTGCGGCTCTCATTGCGGCAGTCGGCGGATGACGATCGCGCTCTGCGGTGCGCGTTCCAGATACGGAAAGAGGAACCGCGGATGGCCGGGACGGGTGCGGAATTGAATGTCGGCGATGGATGATCCAACTGCCGAGCGCGTGGCAATTCGGGCGGCGCAAAGCTTGCGCTAAAGTTCAGTCCGTCCGATCCCTTGCCACCATCTCCTTTCAGCCGAGGTCGGCCTCGCGTCGTCGGCATGGTTCAGCCAGCACCAAAACCAACGAACCTGCTGGCGTGCCAAGTTATTTTCAAGCCGAAATTGGCGCGAAGCACCCTAGGTTGATTTACTTGGTTTAGTGTCAGGCGCTCCAGTAGTGATAGCGCAGATGCGGTGACATCTACTGGGGGCCACATGCACTATCGTAGCCTTTCCGATCTTTCACGGCTTATAACATCGAGCTTGCATCGGATCCCGTCCGACGTAGACCTTGTTGTCGGTATCCCCCGGAGCGGAATCCTTCCTGCAATCACGATTTCGCTGATGCTCAATCTGCGTTACGCGGACCTCGACACCTACGTCGAGGGTCGGCTCGCCGGGACTGGCTCGACCAAAAAGCATGACGGGCTGATCGGCGACCCCAGCCAGGCTCGGCACGTGCTGGTCATCGACGATAGTCTCAATCGCGGCTGCGCGATGCGCGAAGCGAGAGCGCGCCTGCAGCACCTCGCGAGCGACACGCGCTTCACCTTCGCGGCTGCCTATGTCGTTCCTGACGGCGTTCCCGAGGTGGATATTGCGTTGGAGATCCTGCCGCTGCCGCGAATGTTCGAGTGGAATTTCATCCACCACCCCTATCTGAAGCATGCCTGCGTCGATATAGATGGGGTGCTGTGCCTCGATCCCGTCGAGGCCGAGAACGATGACGGGGCCAATTACCTCCGGTTCCTCACGGGAGCTTTGCCACTTTACAGACCCACGGCGCAAATCGGGCATCTCGTCACAAGCCGCCTGGAGAAATACCGTCCCCAGACTGAGGCCTGGCTCCAACAGAACGGCATCCGCTACGACAAGCTCGTGATGCTGGACCTGCCGTCCGCTGCCGAGCGGCGGCGACTTGGCGTGCATGGAACCTTCAAGGGACAGGCCTATCGCGACAGCAAGGCGATGCTGTTTATCGAGAGCGAATACCGGCAGGCGGTCGAGATCGCGCGGATATCCGGCAAGCCGGTGCTGTCGATCGAAGGCCAACAGATGATCAACCCCAGTGCCTGGAGGAGCGCCGCCTCGCTCCAGAAGGTGAGGAACTTCGGTGTCCACGCGCAGATGTCGGATTCGCCGCTGGTCAGTCGCCACGCATTCAGCCGCAGAATGCGCAGGTTGCTGCCTGCCCCGATCTACGGCGCGGCACGGGACGTCTATGGGAGAGTTTTCAAGACGCCGCACGCCGAAGCCGAAGCGCTGCAGCCGGTGCGGCTCCCGGATCAGCAGGCGCCGATCGCATGCCGGCCCAACCTTGAGCCGGTTCGGCCGGCCAGCGACGGCGTGCGCCCTTCCGTTCAGAAGATGCACGATGCGGCACAGCGCTAGACAAAACGCATCGCTCTTGTCCGCACCGCCTGCAGCTTGAAGCCATTGGATCTGAAGGTTTTGCTGGCTGGGGCGGAAGGATTCGAACCTTCGCATGGCGGTACCAAAAACCGCTGCCTTACCGCTTGGCTACGCCCCAGCAGGAGATGCGCCCTATAGCGGCTCAAACGGGGTTGTGAAGGGGGCGAAACCACGTGCCCGCCCCCTTTTTCGAGGTGCGCCTCAGTCGAGCCGCTTGCCTTCGAAATCAGCGGCCGAGTGGCGTTCCTTGAGCTGGGTGTCCGGCTCGCCCCACACCTTGTTCACAATCCGCCCGCGCCGGACAGCCGGACGCGCGGCGATCTCCTTCACCCAGCGGGCGACGTTCGTGTATCCGTCGATCGACAGGAAGGTCCTGGCATCATTGTAGATCGTGCCGAAGACGAAGGGCGCGAGCCAGGGGAAGTTGGCGATGTCGGCAAGGCTGTATTCGTCGCCGGCGAGGAAGCGGGTCTCGGCGAGGCGCTTGTCGGCGACGTCGAAGATGCGCTTGGTTTCCATGGAGTAGCGATCAATCGCATATTCGATCTTCTCGGGCGCATAGGCGTAGAAGTGCCCGAAGCCGCCGCCCATGAACGGGCCGCTGGCGACCTGCCAGAACACCCAGGAAAGCACCTCGGCGCGCGCCTGCGGATCGGCGGGCAGGAACATTCCGAACTTCTCGGCGAGATGGACGAGGATCGCGCCGCTCTCGAAGATGCGGAACGGCGTGTCGCCGGAGCGGTCGAGCAGGGCGGGGATCTTGGAGTTGGGGTTCACGCCCACGAACCCGCTGGTGAACTGTTCGCCTTCGGAAATGTTGACCGTCCAGGCATCATATTCCGCGCCCGTGTGTCCGGCCTCGATCAGCTCTTCGAGCATGATCGTCGCCTTCACGCCGTTGGGCGTGGCGAGCGAATAGAGCTGGAAGGGATGCTCGCCCACCGGCAGGTCCTTTTCCACGCGCGCACCGGCCGTCGGGCGGTTGATGCTGGCGAAGCGGCCGCCGTTGACGGTGTCGGGGCTCCAGACGGGGGGCGGGGTGTAGGGGGCGTCGGCCATGGGGGTCTCCTTTGGGCGCAGACAAAGCGCGCGCTGTCGTGAATGCCTAGCTGGCGTGGCGGAGGTCGCGCCGCAAGGTGGAACATTGCCCGCCCTGACCGCTTTTGCTTGGCGATGGAAAAGCTGGTCTATGTCGACGATGCCCTTCCCGGCATCACGCGCCGGCGCGCGGGCAAGGGCTGGGCCTATTTCGACCCATCGGGCGCGCTGATCCGCGATCGGCGCGAGAAGCAGCGCCTCAACGCCATCGCCCTGCCGCCCGCCTACCGGGACGCGTGGTTCTGCCCCGCGCCCAACGGTCACATCCTTGCCACCGGCTATGACGATGCGGGCCGCAAGCAGTATCGCTACCACCCCGATTTCCGCAGCCGCCGCGAGAGCGAGAAGTACGATGCCTGCGCGAGCTTCGGCAAACGCCTGCCCCTCGTGCGCCAACGCGTCGAGGAGGATCTCGGCGGGCGCGGCGTCCCGCGCGAACGGGCGCTGGCGGCGGTGGTACGTCTGCTCGATCTCTCGGCGATCCGCATCGGCAACGAGCAATACGCCAAGTCCAACGACAGCTACGGGGCTACTACCCTGCGCGCCGATCATGCCGAGGTCGGCAAACGCAAGCTCGAACTCCGCTTCGTCGGCAAGGGCGGCAAGGAGCATGAACTGGAGGTGGAAGACGCAGGTCTGGCCGCGGCGGTGCGGCGCATGGAGGACCTCGCCGATGCCGAGGACGATCACCTGTTCCGCTACGAGGACGACGCCGGCGAGGTGCGCCCCGTCACCTCCGCCGACGTCAACGCCTACCTGCGCGAGACGATGGGGGAGGACTTCAGTGCCAAGCATTTCCGCACCTTCCACGCGAGCAGCCTCGCCTTCGAAAGGCTCGCCACCGGAGAGGGGCACGTGAAGCTCGGCGCGATGCTCGAACACGTCGCCGAGCATCTCGGCAATACCCCGGCGATTGCGCGCAAGTCCTATATCCACCCCGCCGTGATCCAGCGGATTGAGGGGCAGGAGGAATGGCGCGAAGGCCTCAAGCTCCCCCGCCAGACCCGCTGGCTGACCCGCGCCGAGCGGGGCCTGATCGCTTTTCTGGAAGAATGCGGCGCGGCGAGCGACTTCCTCGGCAGCAATGCTGGCTGAGGGCTGGGCCTAGGCAGCAGGCCCCTCGCACGTTATGCCCCGCTCGCAAGGAGAACCCGCGCGGATGACCGAGGCCCACCCCTTCTACGATTGCCACGAACACGGCTTCGTCCGCGTGGCGAGCGCGACTCCGGACACGCGCACGGCCGATGTCGCCCGCAACACCGCCGGCGTGCTCGCCGAGGCGCGCAAGGCGCATGAGGCAAATGTCGATCTCGTCGTCTTCCCCGAGCTGACCCTGTCCTCCTACGCCATCGACGACCTGCTGTTGCAGAACGCCATTCTCGAGCGGGTCGAACAGGCCATTTCCGAGGTCGTAGCCGCCTCGGCCGATCTGCACCCGGTGCTGGTCGTCGGTGCGCCGCTGCGGCGGGCGGACAAGCTCTACAATTGCGCGGTGGTGATCGCCCACGGGCAGATTCTCGGTGTGGTCCCGAAGAGCTACCTGCCCAATTACCGCGAGTTCTACGAGAAGCGCTGGTTCGCCCACGGGCGCGGCTGCACCGACCTGTGGATCGGCGTGGCGGGCGAGGAAGTCCCCTTCGGCACCGATCTGATCTTCGCCGCATCGAACCTCCCCGGCTTCCGCTTCGGGGTGGAGATCTGCGAGGATTTCTGGGCTCCGATCCCCCCGGGGATGACCGCCGCGCTCGCGGGCGCGCTGATCCTGTGCAACCTGTCCGCCTCGCCTGTCACCATCGGCCGGGCCGACGACCGCCACCTGCACTGCCGCTCCTCCGCCAGCCGGGCCATCGCCGCCTACGTCTATTCGGCGAGCGGGCATGGCGAGAGCACCACCGATCTTGCGTGGGACGGGCAGGGGGTGATTTACGAGATGGGCGTGCTGCTTGCGCAAGGCGAACGCTTCGACCGCGCGGGCGAGCTCACCATCGCCGACATCGACACCGAGCGCCTTGCCGCGGAACGCATGCGCAACCAGACCTTCGCGGACGCGGCCGAGTGGGCCGGGCACCCTGCCGACACCTACCGCAAGATCGTCTTCGAGCACGCCTATGCGGCAGGCGACATCGGGCTGGTGCGCCCCGTGGCGCGCTTCCCCTTCGTGCCCGACCGGCCCGAGAAGCTCGACGAGGACTGCTACGAGGCCTTCAACATCCAGGTCGATGCGCTGATGCGGCGGATCGAGTCCACCGGCAGCAGGTCGCTGATTATCGGCATCTCCGGCGGGCTCGACAGCACCCACGCGCTGATCGTCGCCGCCAAGGCCTGCGACAGGCTGGGCATGCCGAGGAGCGCGATCCGCGGTTACACCATGCCCGGCTTCGGCACCTCGGAAGGCACGAAAGCCAACGCGCACCGGCTGATGGAGGCGCTGGAAATCACCGCCGGCGAGATCGACATCCGCCCCGCCGCGCAGACCATGCTCGAGGATATCGGCCATCCCTTCGGCAGGGGCGAGCCCGTCCACGACGTGACCTTCGAGAACGTGCAGGCGGGCCTGCGCACCGATTACCTGTTCCGCCTCGCCGGGCAGCACAAGGGCTTCGTGATCGGCACCGGCGACCTCTCCGAACTGGCGCTGGGCTGGTGCACCTACGGCGTGGGCGACCACATGAGCCATTACGGCGTCAATTCCGGCGTGCCCAAGACGCTGATCCAGTATCTGATCCGCTGGGTGATCGCGACCGGCCAGTTCTCCGATGCCTGCGGTGAGGTGCTCTCCGACGTGCTGGGGACAGAGATCAGCCCCGAGCTCGTCCCGCCGGGCGCCGACGGGGCGATGCAATCGACCGAGAGCCTCGTCGGGCCTTATGAACTCAACGACTTCTTCCTCCACCACGTGATCCGCTTCGGCGACAGGCCGTCCAAGATCGCCTTCCTCGCCTGGCACGCGTGGAAGGACGCGGGCGCAGGAATGTGGCCGGCGGGCTTCCCGCAAATCGCGAAGAACGCCTACGATCTGGCCACCGTCGCCGGCTGGCTCGACAAGTTCTGTGCGCGCTTCTTCGGCTTCTCGCAGTTCAAGCGATCGGCGCTGCCCAACGGGCCGAAGGTCTCCTCCGCCGGAGCCCTCAGCCCTCGCGGCGACTGGCGCGCGCCGTCGGATGCGGTCGCCACCGTGTGGCGCGAGGAGCTGCGCGCAGGATTGCCGCAGGACGTTTCCAACGAGGTGTTCGGTCCGCCCAATCCCTGATGCCGAAAAGCCTGCCCCTCTCCGCGCTCGGCATCATGCTGTTCTGCAATGTCGCCTGGGCGATGAACATCGTGGTCAGCAAGATCGCGGTGAGCACGCTGGGCGTGCCGCCGCTGTTCTACACCGTGCTGCGTTCGGCGACGGTGGTGGCAGTGCTCTTCCCGCTGCTTTTGCGCGGCCGGCCCGAGCGTCTGTGGCTGGTGCTGCTGATCGGTTTCGCGATCACCGGGGGGAGCTTCGGGCTGCAATTCGTAGGACTCCAGACCGCGAGCCCCTCGGCGGTGGGGGTGGTGAACCTATCCGGAGCGCCGCTCACCGTCCTGTTCGCGATCATCTTCCTGGGCGAAGAGGTACGCTGGCGCAGGGGTCTCGGCATGGCGCTGGCGTTGGGCGGCGTGGGCCTTGCGATCGGTGCGCCGTCCGAGGCGGGCGATCCGGTGGGCCTCGGCTTCGCCTTCGCGGGCGTGCTGATCGGGGCCTTCGCCTCGGTCTTCGTCAAGCGGCTCGAGATCGGCGCGGTCGCGCTTCAGGCATGGGCGGGGCTGGCCTCACTGGGCGTCATGCTGCCGGCCACGCTGCTGCTCGAAAGCGGGCAAATCCAGTCGTTTGCCGCAGCCCCGCTGGCGGTGATCGGCTGCGTGCTGTTCGCCGGCGTGGTCGTTTCGGTCGGGGCGCATTCGGCCTATTTCCGGCTGTTCCAGGCGCATGACGCGAACCTCGTGGTGCCGCTGACCCTGCTCACCCCGCTGCTGACCATCGCCTTCGGCACATGGCTGACGGGCGACACGATCCACTGGCCGCTGATCGTCGGAGGGACGATGGCGCTGGCCGGGGTGGCGATCATCGTCATCCGGCCGAGCCGCACGATCTCCAAGCCGCAGCTTACCCGCGAGTCCTGACGCCCTGCCGATGTTTCACGTGAAACAGCTGACCAGGCAGGGTCTGGCGGGGGTCTGGCGGGGGTCTAAAGGGGTTCTGACGGGGGTCTGGACACAACTTTGCCTTGCCAGAGGACCGCCACCCACTAGTCTCGACACCAGCCGTGCGGACCGTAGGGGACCTGCCGGCGAACGGGGACCCGGACATGGACGAGAGCGCGCGCAAGCCGGGGTTGCTGGTGCTCGAACGCAGCCGGGCGCTGCGCTTGTTCACCCTGTTCATCCTCTATGTCGGGCAGGGCATGCCGATCGGGCTTTTCTGGTTCGCGGTGCCCGCATGGATGGCAGTCAACGGGGCGAGCGCCGCCGAGATCGGCACGGTCGCCGCGTGGACCGCGCTGCCGTGGTCGCTCAAGCTGGTCAACGGCTTCTTCATGGACCGTTACACCTTCCTCCCGATGGGCCGCCGCCGCCTGTGGATCATCACCGCGCAGATGACGATGGTCGCAGGGTTGGTGACCGCTGCGCTCATCAACCCCGGGCCGGGGGACGTCGTCATTATCGCCGCGATCGGCTTCGCGGTGAACCTCGCCACCACCTTTCAGGACGTCGCGGTCGACGGGCTCGCGGTCGACATCATGTCGGAGGAAGAGCGAGCGCGCGGCAGCGGCATGATGTTCGGCGGCCAATCGATCGGCATTTCCGGCGCGACCGCGATGGCGGGCTTCGTGATCGAGGATTTCGGCGCCCCGGCCGCGTTCGGCGTCGTCGCCGCGCTGATGTTCGCGCTCGGCTCCTACGTTGCGCTGTTCCGCGAGCGCGAGGGCGAGCGGCTGATGCCGTGGAGCGCGGGCGAGGCACTGGCCCGCAACAAGGCGATCCAGCTGGAGGCATGGTGGCCGCTGCTCAGGACGACCTTCGGCTCGCTGATGCGTCCGGTCAGCCTCTTGTTCGTGCCGGTGATGTTCATGCAGGGGTTCTTCTATGGCGGCATGGTCGGCGTGACCCCGCTGATCGGCGCCAATGCCGCCGGGCTCGACACCGGCGCGATCTCCAGCCTCAACGCCACCGCCAGCCTTGTCGCGGGCCTGCTGGCGATGACGCTGGGTGGCTGGCTGGGGGATCGCTACGGCGCCAAGCGCATCGTCATCCTGTGGCTCGCCGCGCAGCTCCTTCTGGGCGCGGCGATGTTCGCCGGGCAAAGCCTGTGGAGCGACCACGCCGCCTTTGCGGGCTTCGTCTTCGTGTGGATCGCGCTCGATCTGCTGCTGACCGTCGCCTACCTGCCGATTGCGATGCGCCTGTGCGCGCCGAGCGTCGCCGCGACGCAGTTCACGATCTACATGGCGCTTTCGAACCTCGGCATTTCGGCCGGGGCCTACGTGCTCGGCAAGGCGGACGCGATGGGCGGGCTTGCGATGGTTTTCCCGGTGATCGGGGCGGGCACGCTGCTCGGGCTGATCCTGATGCTGACGGTCAAGTTCCCGCGCCGTCCCGAATATTACGCGAAGCAGGCGGCAGCGGCGATGGTGTTCGACAGCAGCGCCCCGGTGCCTGCCGGAGGGGCGGGCGACCGGGGCGCTGTGTAGCTTCAGCGCGTCAGAGGGTCAGGCGGCGATCCGCTCGGCCTTCTCCTGCGCGGCGGCGATCTTCTCTTGCGCGCCCTGACCCATGATCCCGTCGGCGGCGATCATCTCCACATCGGTGATCCCGAGGAAGCCGAGGAAGAAGGTCAGCCAGCGGCTCATGAAATCGAAGTCCGCGCCCATCGGCGTGCCGCCGCTGGCGATGGCGAGATAGGCCTTCTTGCCGGTCAGCAGGCCTTCGGGGCCGGTGGCGGTGTAGCGGAAGGTGGTTCCGGCGCGGGCGACGAGATCGGCCCAGGCCTTGAGCGTCGCGGGCGGGCCGAAATTGTAGACCGGCGCGGCGAGCACGATGGTGTCGGCGGCCTGCAACTCGGCGATCAGCGCGTCGGCATAGGCGGCAAGCTCCGCCTGCTCAGGCGTCCGCTCGGCGGTCGGCGTGAGATTGGCGGCGAAACGCTCGGCGGTGAGGTGGGGGATGTCGTTGGCGGCGAGATCGCGGGTGACGACCTTGCCACCCCTTGCAGCGAGGCTTTCGACAAGGCGCTGGCCGATCCCGCGCGAGATGCTGTCGGCATCGCTGCGAATGCTGGCGGTGATGTAGAGGATGTTGCTCATGGGGGTTCCTTTGCTTCTCCCCTCCCGCTTGCGGGAGGGGCCGGGGGTGGGATTTCGGCGGGGGGAGGGATGGCCCACCCCCCGACCCCCTCCCGCGGGCGGGAGGGGGGGAAAGTGGCTTACGCGGCGTCGACCAGCACGACCTCGCTGTCCTCCAGCGCGGTGATCGTGACGCTTTCGAGCGCGGTGATCGCCACGCCGTCGCGGGCGTTCGCCTCGACCTGTTCGACGCGCACCTTGCCGGTGGCGGGGACGAGGTAGAGGTGACGGTCGGCAGTGCGGGGCGTGTAGGTCACGCTCTCGCCTGCCTTGATGGTCGCACCCAGCACGCGGGCATCGGCCCGGATCCTGAGCGCGTCATCATCGTCATTCGCAGCCCCGCTCGCCAGCGGGACGAAGGCGCCGTTGCGGTCGTCCTTGGGGAACTGGCGCGCGCCCCAGCTCGGCTCGCCGCCGCGGGCATCGGGGATGATCCAGATCTGGAAGAGGGTGGTTTCCTCGTCCTCGAGATTGAACTCCGAGTGGGTGACCCCGCTCCCGGCGCTCATCACCTGCACGTCGCCCGCTTCGGTGCGGCCTTCGTTGCCCATGGAGTCGCGGTGCGTGATCGCGCCGGTGCGGACATAGGTGATGATCTCCATGTCGCTGTGCGGGTGGGCCGGGAAGCCGGACTTGGCCGCGATGGCATCGTCGTTCCAGACCCTGAGCGCGCCCCAGTGGACGCGGGCGGGATCGTGGTAGCCTGCAAAGCTGAAGTGGTGGTGCGCATCGAGCCAGCCGTGGTTCGCGGCACCGAGGGTGTTGAAGGGACGCAGTTCGATCATGGCGTGTCTCCTGGTTCGTTGAAGCCGAGATAGGCCGAAGGTGGGGTCAGGATAAGTGCGATAAAACTTGCCAAGATGTTCGGATTATCCGAACATAAGGCGATGAAACTCGGCGATCCCACGCTCGACCAGCTGCGCATCTTCATTGCGGTTGTAGAGCACGGCAGCTTCGGGGGCGCGGCCAAGGCGATGGGGCGGGCGATCTCGGCGGTGTCTTACGGCATCGGGCAGCTGGAGGCGCAGCTCGGCCATGTGCTGTTCGAGCGCGAAGGCTCGCGCCGCCCGGTGCTCACCCCGGCGGGCGAGGGGTTGCTGGCCGAGGCACGGAGCATCGCGGACGGGGTGGACGCGCTGCTGGCCAAGGCGCGCTCGCTTCATGCGGGGCTCGAATCCGCGATCACGCTGGTGGTTGACGTCATGGTGTCAGGCGAGGTCACCGCCCATGTGCTCGGCGAATTCCGCCGGATGTTCCCCACCTGCGCACTCACCTTGCGGATCGAGGGGCTGGGCGCGGTCGCGGCTTGCGTCGTCAATGGCGGGTCGGACCTCGCCATCGGCGGGCCGGTGATCGGCGATCAGCCCTCGCTCGAACGCCAGGCGGTGGGCGAGATCGAGCTGATCCCCGTGGCCGCGCCCTCGCACCCCTTGGCCCGCCCCGATGTGGCTCCGGGCGAGAGCCGCCGCCACCTGCAACTGGTGCTGACCGACCGCTCGCCCCTGACCGAGGGGCTGGAGTTCTCGGTGCTCAGCCCGCTGACATGGCGGCTGGGGGATCTGAGCGCCAAGCATTCGCTGCTCAAGGAGGGGCTGGGCTGGGGCAACATGCCGCGCGCGATGGTGGCAGGCGATCTGGCGAGCGGCGCGCTGGTCGCGCTCGATCTGCCGGAGAAGCCCGGCGCGCATTATCCGCTCAATGCGCTCTGGCGCAGGGACACGCGGCTCGGCCCGGCGGCGAGCTGGCTGGTGGACGCGTTTCGGGAGGGGCTGGCGGGTTAGGCCCGCCGCAGCCAGTCGAGCGCTTCGACGCGGCTGTCGAAATACTCAACCTGCGTGCCCTGCGCGATGCGGCGGTATTGCATCCGCACCAGCGGCGCGGCGTTGAGGATGGCAAAGCGCCTGAGGCCGTTGCGGCTGCCGGACTCGATGGAATCGCGGATCGCATCGGCCGTGGCGCGGTCCTGCGGCATGAAGTCCTTGAAATCGCCGAGCGCGGTGAAGGATACGCCTGCCTTCATGAACGGCTTGGCGGCCTCGCCGAGCTCGAAGAGGAAGCGCTTCATCCCCTCGGCATCCCAATAGCCGCCGATCGCGAAATGCACCTCGGCGCGGCTCGCGTCGGCGGTGATGGTGTGGCTGGGGGTCATCACGCTCATGACGAAGGATGCTGCGCCAAGGGGGTTAAGGGACAATACGCAGGATAAGCTTTACGTAGCGGTAGGCATGTCTGTCGTTGCCTCGAGTTAGCGCTCGAAGCGCAGCGGCGGATCGCCCGCACGCCACGGCGGGTATTTGTCCATGACGGCGGCGAACAGCGGGGAGGCGAGGTGAGAGTCCAGCCAGCCTTGCAGGTGCGGCAGGGACTGCGCCGCGAACCAAGCGGGGTCGATCGCGGCGAACTGGCGCACGAAGGGAAACAGCGCGATATCGGTGAGGCCGATGTCGGCGCCGCCTAGATATCGCGCCTGGGCGAGCTGCTCCTCCAGCGGAGCGAGCAGGGCGAGCGCGGCGGCGCGGTGATCGGTTCCGGCGTCCTCATAACGGCCCGGATACTTCGCGCGGTCGAGATGGTGCTTGAACGGCCCGTCATTGGCCGCGATCAGATCGGGATCATCGCCCGCCAGCCAGCCTTCGGGATCATTCTGCCCCAGCGCCCAGCGCATGATGTCGAGGCTCTGGTCGATCACGGCGCCATCCGGCAGCACCAGCACCGGCACGGTCGCCTTGGCCGAGGCGGCGAGAAGCTCGGGCGGCTTGGCGGCGAGCTTCACTTCCCGCAATTCCACCGCAATCTCCGCCACCCAAAGCGCCATGCGCGCACGGATTGCGTAGGGGCAGCGGCGGAAGGAATAGAGGACGGGCAGCGCGCTCATGGCTTGGGCGGACGCACCGCGCCCACGTGCAATTCGCCGCGTGCCTTGGCCAGCGCTTCCTGACGCTGGCGTTCGGCATAGCCTGCGCGCTGCTCGGGTGTGCGTTCGTGGATGCAGGCGGGGCAGCTCACCCCGTGTTCGTAATCCGGATGGGCGAGCGCCGCTTCATCCAGCGGACGGCGGCAGGCGCGGCACAGCTGGAACGTGCCTTGCGCAAGTCCGTGGCGCACCGTCACGCGCTCATCGAAAACGAAGCATTCGCCCTGCCACAGGCTTTGCTCTTCCGGCACCTCTTCGAGATACTTCAGGATGCCGCCCTTGAGGTGGTAAACCTCCTCGATCCCTTCGGCGCGCAGGAAGGCGGTCGATTTCTCGCAGCGGATGCCGCCGGTGCAGAACATCGCGACCTTGGTTTTGCCCTCCAGCAATGCCTCGCGGTGGTCGCGGAACCACGCGGGAAAGTCGCGGAAGGTCGGCGTTGCGGGATCGACCGCGCCTCTGAACGTCCCCACCGCGACCTCGTAATCGTTGCGGGTGTCGATCACGACCGTGTCGGGATCGGCGATCAAGGCGTTCCAGTCATGCGGGTCGACATAGTGGCCTGCGGACAGCGTGGGGTCGATGTCGGGCTCGCCCATGGTGACGATCTCGCGTTTCACCCGCACCTTCATACGGTGGAAGGGCATTTCGGGCGCGGCGGAGAACTTTACGTCGAGGTCGGCGCAGCCGGGCAGCGCGCGGATGTGGGAGAGCACCGCTTCCAGACCCTCAGGCGAGCCGCCAATGGTCCCGTTGATCCCCTCGCGGGCAAGGAGCAGCGTGCCCTTGATGCCGTGCGCCTCGCAGGTGGCGAGCAGCGGGGCGCGAAAGGCTTCGGGGTCGGGGAAGGCCGCAAACTTGTAGAGCGCGGCGACTGTAATCAAACCCGCGTCACCCAGCCGTGGGTGTCGGCGATGCGGCCGGTCTGGATGCCCACCAGCGTCTCGCGCAGTTTGGCGGTGGTCTGGCCGATGCCGCCGGCGCCGATGGTGAATTCGCCGTCGGGCCCCGCGACCTTGCCGACCGCCGTCACGACAGCCGCGGTGCCACAGGCCATGACCTCGACGAGGTGCCCGCTCGCCGCATCGGCGCGCCACTGGTCGATGGAGTAGGGGGCTTCGGACACCTTCAGCCCCTGCTCGCCCAGCAGCGCGATCAGGCTGTCGCGCGTGATGCCGGGCAGGATCGTGCCGGTCAGCGGCGGGGTGATCACCGTGCCGTCGGCGAAGACGAAGAACAGGTTCATGCCGCCCAGCTCCTCGACCCAGCGCTTTTCGACGGCGTCGAGGAACAGCACCTGATCATGGCCCATCGCGAAGGCCTGTCCGGTCGGCACCAGGCTGGCGGCGTAGTTGCCCCCGCACTTGGCCGCCCCGGTGCCGCCAGGGGCAGCGCGGGTGAAGTCGGAGATCCAGATGCTCACCGCCTTGGCGCCCGACTTGAAGTAATTGCCCGCAGGCGAGGCGATGACGATGAACTTGTACTTCTTGGCCGGGCGCACGCCGAGGAAGGCCTCGGTCGCGATCATGAAGGGCCGCAGGTAGAGCGAACCGCCCTCGACCGCCGGATACCAGTTGCCGTCCACCTCGAGCAGCGCGGCGATCGCGGCGAGGAACAGCTCGGGCGGCAGCGCAGGCATCGCCAGCCGCTCGGCCGAGGCGTTGAAGCGGCGGGCGTTGGCTTCGGGCCGGAACAGGCCGAGGCTGCCGTCGGGGTGGTGATAGGCCTTCAGTCCCTCGAAGATCTCCTGCGCGTAATGCAGCACGCTCGCCGCCGGATCGAGCGGGATGGGCTGACGCGGGCCGATGGTCGGGGTCTGCCAGCCGCCGAGATCCGCGTCATAGTCGATGACGACCATGTGATCGGTGAACACCGTCCCGAAGCCGGGATCGGCGATCAGCGCAGCGCGGGTGGCATCGGGCGTGGGCGAGGGGTGCGGCAGGCGGGTGAAGTGCATTTCTTGCGCCTAATCCTGCGGGGCAAAGAGAGCAAGACGACTTTGGAGCCAGACTGCAAGGAGAGAAATAGCCGGCCGCAGGCACGCGAGGCCACGCGGCCGAGCCGCAGGTGCCCCGTAGCGAAGCGGAGGGATTAGCACCGAGGACGAACCCGCGGAGGCGGGTTCGCAGAACAAAAATGAAAAGGGCAGCTTCGCACCCCACAGAACATGGGGGGAAGCTGCCCTTGACATGGTCAGCGGCCGGAAGTGCCGCTCACGAAGCCTTACTCAGGCAAGAGGATTACCGAGTATGCTCCGTAGGGATCTTCACCGACCTCGCTACTGAACCATGAGACATCGGATCACCTCCTTTCAAGCTTGTGAGCAGACCCCGCCGTTTCACCGGGGGCCGAGAGCCGCGCGCGCCGCTGGCCTCAGGGCACAATGTGATTCATCGGGAGGGCTTCGGCAAGTCTTGTAAAATTCTTTTCTCGCGTCATACTCCCCGCTCGCCGCAAGCTGCGGGTGATGATGCGCCTGAGGGAGACCTCGGGCGTTTTTCGTTTCCGGTCCGCGCTGTGGACAGGCTGGGGGCAAGCCTGTGGATATTAATGTATGGAATCGGTTCCGCTTCGTCATTGCGAGCGAAGCGAAGCAATCTAGGATTGCCATCTGCACTTGGCGCACCAGCCGATCATGGATTGCCGCGTCGCCTGCGGCTCCTCGCAATGACGAGGTTTAGCGGCAATCCTCGACCACCCGGCTCACTTCCGCATGGCTCGGGATATAGAGCGGCGCCTGCCCCTCGACCTCGACCGCGAAGCGCCCCTTGCTGAGCGCCATCGCGTCGAGCAGCGGGTCGCCGGCGGCCACATCGGCGGCGAGGTAGCGGAGGGTGTCCTCCACCGGCACGGCGCGGAACGCGCGGGTCGCGGTTTCGGTGCGGATCGTCATCACCCGCGGGGCGGTGCTGCTGCCCTCGCGCCAGAGCTCCATGCGCCGGCTTTGCGGATTGCAGGTCATCATGAACCCGCCCGCCCCGGTGGTGGCGATGAACAGCGCGGTCGTGCCGCCATCGTGCGGGTGATAGCGCCACGCGCCCGGCGTCAGGGCCGCGTCCATCCACCCGCCGCCGGGCAAGGCGCCCGCCGGTCCCGGTGCCGCGGGCCGCGCGGGGGCAGGCGCAGGTCGGGGCGCGGGCGCCGATGTGCTGGCCTGCGGAGGCGCCTTCGCGGCGGGCGCGCAGGCGGCGAGCAGCGCGGTGGCGGCAAGGGCGAGGGGCGCTGCGAAGTGTCGGGCTGCTTTCATGCCGTCACTTTGCGCGCTAGGAGCGGCGCTTGTCCATGCCCGATCAACCGCCCCGTCCCCCGAAAGCGGCCAAGCGCCGCGTCGACCAGCTGCTCGTCGAGCACGGGCTGGCCGAGAGCCGCGCACGCGCACAGGCGCTGGTGATGGCGGGGCTGGTGTTCGTGGGCGAGACCAAGATCGACAAGCCGGGGCACCAGCTGCCCGAGGACGCCGCGATCGACGTGCGCGGGCGCGACCATCCCTGGGTGAGCCGCGGCGGGATCAAGCTCGCCCATGCAATCGACCATTTCGGCCTCGATCCGGCAGGCGCCGTCGCCATGGACATCGGCTCGTCCACCGGGGGCTTTACCGATGTGCTGCTGAGCAAGGGCGCCGCCCATGTGTTCTGCGTCGACAGCGGGACGAACCAGCTTGCGTGGCGGCTGCGCGAGGACCCGCGCGTCACGGTGCTGGAGCAATTGAGCGCCCGGCTCCTCACCCCCGATCACATCACGCAGGCCTGCAACTGGGTGGTGTGCGATGCGAGCTTCATCAGCCTCGCCAAGGTGCTCGACGTGCCGCTCCGCCTCGCCGCGCCGCAATGCCGCCTCGTCGCGCTCATCAAGCCGCAGTTCGAGGTGGGGCGCGAGGAAGTGGGCAAGGGCGGGGTGGTGCGCGATTCCACGCTGCACGCGCGCGTGTGCGACGAGGTGCGCGGCTGGATCGAAGGGCTGGGCTGGGCGGTCGACGGAACCGTGGAGAGCCCGATCACCGGGCCGCAGGGCAATGTCGAATTTCTGATCGCCGCCCACCGCGACACTTCAGGCGAGCATGACTGATGAAGAACAAGGGCCTCATGATCGCCGCACTGGTTGCCGTCGTGCTCGGTGTAGCGGTCGCGCTGGGCGCGCTCGGCTAGAGACGATTGGCTGGGGCAGGGCGCAAAAGAAAAGACCGGCAGCAACCCAAGGTTGCCACCGGTCTTAATCTATCCCTGTCCCGGCCTAGACCGGGGCTGGTAATCCCGAAGGATTATTCAGCAGCCGGGGTTTCGGTCGCGGCCGGGGTTTCGGCAGCCATCGCGTCAGCAGCCGGGGTTTCGGTAGCGGCCGGGGTTTCGGCAGCCATCGGCTCTTCGGCCACAGCGGTGGTGTCGGCAGCGGTGTCGGTGGTTTCAGCCGGCTTCGAGCAAGCGGCGGTGGCGAGAGCGAGGCCGGCGACGGCGACGAGAGCGATCTTCTTCATGGCTTATGTTCCCTTTGGCCCTCGCGGGCCGATAATGAGCGTGAGCGCGTTATTCGATCTCCCTGCCGCCAACGCGCTTTCGAATCACGGCAGGAATGTGGCAGCCTCTAGCAGACGGATTCGCCATGTCCCAACCGAAATGTGACGAGCTGCCCCATTTTTACCACATTTTTCTCCGCCGCCCCGGGGAGAGTGCCCCAAAAGCTGCCACATTCGGTTCGGCCGTGGCTCGTTACGGGGCAGGTGGTTCAGGAGCCGGCCCGGCCGGTTGGCGCAAGCGCGCACCTCTGGTATCGCCCCTGATCGCCCTCTAGCGGAGACGCCATGAACACCCTTGCCTCCCCTGCCCAATTGCGAGCGAGCTTCCTGCGCTGGGCATTGTTCATGGTGCCGCTGATCCTGCTGGTGGGCTTTGCCGCCGGCCAGCTCGGCAGTCCCGACACGCCGTGGTTCGCGGGCCTCGACAAGCCCGCGATCTACCCGCCGCCGGTGACCTTCGGGATCGTCTGGAGCGTGCTGTTCGTGACGATCGGCCTGTCGCTGGCGATGGTCGCGAGCGCCTGGGGCGCGGTCGGGCGCGGGGTTGCGCTGGCGGCGTTCGCGATCCATTTCGTGGTCACGCAGGGCTGGACGCTGGTGTTCTTCGGCCTGCAGGACATGTTCGCCGGCCTGATGGTCATGGGCTTCGGCATCGCCAGCCTGCTGATCGCGCTCGCCCTGATCGCACGGGTGCGGCGCACTGCGGCGCTGCTGCTGCTGCCCTATCTTGCATGGCTGTGCTTTGCCGCGGCGCTCAACTACCAGTTCATCGCCGCCAACCCCGACGGCGGCGCGCGCGGCGCCAGCGGCTCGGAAACGCGGGTGGAGCTTTAGAACTTCGGCGTTTGCGTGTGGCGGTGCCCCTGACGGCGAAGCCGACCGCAAGGCCGAACGGCCGCCCGCAGCGACGCGACCTTCAGGTCGCATGAGCGAGGATTGATGCTTGCCCTTCGGGGCAAGCATCTCCAAATAACAAACATGCAAAGCCAGAACCCCATCATCGCCGATCTCGTCAAGCTCGCCAACAGCGCCGCCGGAACCATGGCCGGCATGACCCGCGAGGCCCGCGAAAGCGCGCGCGAGCGGATGCGCGAAGCCTTCGGCGGCATCGACTTCGTCAGCCGCGAGGAATTCGAGACGGTCAAGGCCATGGCCCAGAAGGCCCGGCAGCAGGCCGACGCCCTCGAAGCGCGCCTTGCCGCGCTGGAAGCTAAAAACCCATAAGTCCCGTCGCCCCTGCGCAGGCAGGGGCCCATGGATGCTGGCCGCAGAAACGCGGCGCATCTATGAGAGCGTCATGGGCGGCTGGGTCTACATCATGACGAATGCACCGCACGGCACGCTGTACATCGGCGTGACCTCGGATCTCGCTGCGCGGGTAATCGCCCACCGCGAGGCGCGGGGCTCGGAGTTTTGTCGCAAGCATGGTCTGACCCTGTTGGTTTACGCAGAACGTCACGAGACAATCACGGATGCCATCGCCCGCGAGAAGGCGATGAAGAAGTGGAAGCGACAGTGGAAGCTTCGGCTGATCCGCCAGGGCAACCCCGATTGGCTCGACCTGTTCGAGACGATCAATGGTTGAGTTTTGTCGGCAAGGGCAGATAGGCCCCTGCCTTCGCAGGGACGACGGAACTCTGGCATGACCTTGCGCGCCTCAGCCATCATGCTTGCCTCCCGCCCGCAGGGCGAGACCGGTGCGATTGCGCGGGTGCTCACCGCCGAGCAGGGTCTCGTCGCGGCCTATGTCGCGGGGGGGAGGGGGCGGCAGATGCGCGCTGTCATGGTGCCGGGCAACCGCATCGCGGTGGAACTCACCGTCCGCTCCGCCAGCCAGCTGCCCTTCGCCCGGCTCGAGCTGGAACGCTCGATGGGCGCGCTGATGACCGAGCCCTTGCCGGCGGCGGCGATCCAGTGGTCCTGCGCGCTCACCGCCAGCGTCTTGCCCGAACGCCAGCCTTACCCCGCGCTGCACGCCGGCCTTGGCGCCCTGCTCGATGCGATTGCGTCCGCCCCGTCCGCGCGGGGCTGGGTGAGCGGGCTGATCGGTTACGAGACCCTGCTGCTGAGCGCCCTGGGATATGGCGGCGGCACGCCCCCGCCGCTCGCACCCGACTGGGCGGGTCAGCTCGCGCAGCTTCAGGTTCTCGAGCGCCGCCTTGCGCACTACCTGCTTGCAGGCCCCAAAAGCGATGTTATGGGCGCGCGGAAGCTGCTGACCGAACGGTTGGCGCGCATGGGGTGAGAGGGCGAGAAAGCCATGAAGATCGCAGTCCTGCCCGGTGACGGGATCGGCCCCGAGGTCACCGCCGAGGCGGTCGCCGTGCTGGAGAGCCTGAGCCTTCCCGGCCTCACGCTGTTCGAGGGCGACGTGGGCGGGGCGGCCTATCACCGCCACGGCCATCCGCTTCCCGAAGAGACCCTCCACATGGCCCGCGCGGCCGATGCGATCCTGTTCGGCGCGGTCGGCGATCCGACCTGCGACGCGCTGGAGCGGCAGCTGCGACCCGAACAAGCCATTCTCGGTCTGAGGAAGCACCTCGGCCTGTTCGCCAACCTGCGTCCCGCGCGGGTGTTTGCCGGGCTGGAGCACCTCTCGCCGCTGAGGGCCGATATCGCCGCGGGGCTCGACATGCTGATCGTGCGCGAGCTGACCGGCGACGTCTATTTCGGCGCTAAGGGCCAGCGGACGACAGACGCGGGGACACGCGAGGGGTGGGACGCCATGTCCTATGCCGAACACGAAGTGCGCCGCATCGCCCATGTCGCCTTCCGCGCGGCGCAAGCCTCGGGCCAGAAGCTCACCAGCGTCGACAAGGCCAATGTGCTCGAGACCAGCCAGCTGTGGCGCGACGTAGTGATCGAGACCGCTGCGGAATACCCGCAAGTCACGCTCGATCACATGTATGTCGACAATGCCGCGATGCAGGTCGTGAGCCACCCGGACCGCTTCGGCGTGGTGCTGACCGGCAACCTGTTCGGCGATATCCTCTCCGATCTGGCGAGCGCCGCAGTCGGCTCGATCGGGCTGCTGCCAAGCGCCTCGCTGGGTGAGCGGGAGACCGAGTTCGGCACCTTCGGGCTCTACGAACCGATCCACGGTTCTGCGCCCGATATCGCGGGGCAGGGCAAGGCCAACCCGATGGCGACGATCCTTTCGGCGGCGATGATGCTGCGCCATTCCTTCGGCCTCGAGGACGCGGCCGCGCAGGTCGAAGCGGCGGTCGCAAGGGCGCTTGCCGACGGGATCCTCGGCGGCGATCTGGGGGGCAGCCACGGCACGGCAGCGATCGGCGCAAGCGTGCGCGAGCGGCTCTGACGCACCCCGGCCGGCCCCAGTTATGGTTTATAAAGAATTATGGTGCACTAGGGGCGCATGGACAGCACCGCCTTTCTTCGCACCGCAAGCTTCGACGATTATGAGCCCGCCGACATCGGGGCGGTGCCTGCGAACATGACCCTCGACCTCGCGATCATCCTTCCCACCCTCAACGAGCGCGGCAATCTTGGCCCGCTCGTGGACCGCATCGACCGCGCCATCGGGCAGGCGGCCATGTGGGAAGTGATCATCGTCGATGATGACAGCAAGGACGGCACCGCCGACGAGGCCCGCGCGCTCGCGCTGACCGACCCCCGCGTGCGGGTCATCCAGCGCATCGGCCGCCGCGGGCTTGCCAGCGCCGCGATCGAGGGCTTCTGCGCCACCGCCGCGCCTTACGTGGCGGTGATGGATGCCGACCACCAGCACGATCCCGCGCTGCTCCCCGGCATGCTCGCCGCATTGAAGGCGGGCGAGGCGGAGATCTGCGTCGCCAGCCGCTTCGCCGAAGGCGCGAGCACCGCCGAATGGGCTGCGCCCGAGCGCGAGAAGCTGTCGACCTACGCCAACGCGCTCGCCCGCAAGATCACCGGGGTCGACCTCACCGATCCCATGAGCGGCTATTTCATGCTGCCCGCCGCCACCGCGCGCACGCTGGTGCCGAAGCTTTCGGGCATCGGCTTCAAGATTCTGCTCGACCTGCTCGCGACGACGGAAAGCCCCATGACAGTCAAGGAATTCCCCCTCAATTTCGCGGCCCGCCGCGAAGGAGAAAGCAAGCTGGACCGTGCCATCCTGTTCGATTTCCTCGCCGGGCTTTACGACAAGACCTTCGGCCGGGTGATCCCGACCCGCTTCGCCCTGTTCGGCACCGTCGGTGCGCTCGGCGTGGTGGTGCACTTCCTGGTGCTCTCGACCCTGCTGTTCCTCGTCGGCCACCACTTCACGCTCGCCCAGTCTGGCGCGGTGCTGGTGGCGATGAGCTTCAACTTCTGGCTCAACAACTATCTCACCTATCGCGACAAGCGGCTGGTGGGCTGGGCTGCGTTGATCAAGGGCTGGCTCGGCTTCATCGCCACCTGCGCGATCGGCGGCTTCGCCAACGTCGCGATCGCGACCTTCCTCGAAGCGCAGGGCCTGTTCTGGGCCGTCGCTGCACTGGCGGGGATCGTGGTCGGATCGGTGTGGAACTACGCCCTGTCGAGCCGCTTCGTGTGGGGTAGGTTCTGAACTCTCGTCATTGCGAGCGCAGCGAAGCAATCCATGGACCGACAGAGGCAATTCCAACCTGCGGTCTATATTGTGGCAAACCACAGGAACGGCACGCTGTATACAGGTGTGACGTCTGACTTGCCGCAACGCGCGTGGCAACACCGCGAGGGCAGCATCGCTGGCTTCACCAAGGAGCACGGGTGCAAGCGGCTTGTCTGGTATGAGCTTCACGCGACAATGGAGCACGCCATTGCCCGCGAGAAGCAGATTAAAGGCGGATCGCGCGGCAAGAAGATCGCGCTTATCGAGGCTTCCAATCCCGAGTGGCGCGACCTGTTCTTCGAATTGAACGGTTAGGCCATGGATTGCTTCGTCGCTGCGCTCCTCGCAATGACGAAGGTATCTGCTACTTCCACCCCTCCAGCCACGCCCAGGTCTGGTAGCTCGTCACCCCCTCCAGCGGGAGGGCGGCGATGATCGGGTAGAACAGCGCGAAGACCCCGACGGAGGCGGCGGGGATCGCCCAGCCGAGCCAGCCTGCCCGGCGCATCCGTGAAAGGTCGCTGCACGCCAGCGCCAGCGCCGCGAGCAGGAAGATGCTGGGCGTGAAGTAGTGGTAGTAGAACTGGGTCGGCTTGGGCGCGATCACCCACAGGCCGACGGCCGCCGCATAGCCGATCGCCGCGCCCAGCCGCGCCCGGTCGCGCAACCACGCGCCGCGCAGCAGGCACCATGCCAGCGCGGGCAGGCCGAGCAGCATCGTCAGCGGATTGCCGATCAGCAGCACCCCGCGCTGCGCCCCGTCGATGGGATCGTAGAGATACCAGATGCCGCGCGTATTCAGCATCCATTGCGGCCAGGTGCTCATGTAGCGGTGCGTGGTCTTAAGCCCGCTCTGGAGCTCGTACATCTCGGCATGCAGCCCGAAGAAGCCCTTTTCCGCGAGCGGGGAGGGGTGTCCGGGCTCGGCCAGGCAGTAGCCGGGCAGGTAGGTCGCGGCATAGACCGCGAGCGGCACGATCCCGAGCCACAGGAAGGCTTCGACGACGGTGATCCCGGGCACCGGCGCGCCGCGGCGGCTCCAGAGCAGGCGGCGGCGTCCGGCGAAGGCGCGGGCGACGAAGAAGGTGAGCCCCGGCACCACCGCCAGCGGAATGGCGTTCCACTTCGCGCCAAGCGCCGCGCCGATCGCCACGCCCGTCGCGGCGAGCCGCCAGCGACCCTGTTCGGGCTGGGCCGAGGCCGCGGCGAACTGCCAGACGGCGACCATCAGGGCCGCGACCATGACCGGATCGAGCATCGCGATGCGCGCATGGATGAACAGCGGGAAACCGGTCGCCAGCAGCACCGCGAAAGCAAGCGTGGCGAAGCGGTCGTGGCTCGCATGCCACATCGCCCGGACGCCGGCGAAGAAGGCGATCACTCCTGAAAGCCACGGCACGATGCGCCAGCCCAAGGGATTGTCGCCGAAGATGAACATGCCGGCCGCGATCAGCTCCTTGCCGAGCAGCGGGTGTTCACGGTTGCGGTACCAGCCGGCGCCGGTCTCGATCAGCTTGAGCCATTCGCGCGCCGCCGGGACGTAGTGGACCTCGTCGAAATAGAGGATCGAGGGGGTCGCCAGCCGCCACCCGGCGAGCAGGGCGAAGAGGCCGGTCAGCGCAGCCACCCACGCCAGCGGATCGCGCGGGCGGGGCGGGGGGAAGGCGGCGGGAAGGGGGGACGCTTGCGCCTCGGCCATGGTTGGCGCTGCAATTACGCAGCGCCAACCATGGGGGCAAGCAGGATTACGCCCGCGCAGGTTCGCCTTGTGCCTGTTCGAGCCAGAACAGGCGCGCGACCATCGCGAGCAGGCCGATACTTGCGGTGGCGAGGACGAAGACCGTCCAGACCGTCAGGTTCATGCCCTGCGCCCGGGCGCGCGGCAGGACGAAGAAGAAGGCGACCGACAGCGAGAACAACAGGTCCCACCACACCTGCACGCCCCACAGGTTCGCGGTGTGGTTGAGCACCACCGGCAGCACGCCTTCGGTGGCGACGGTGACGGCCGAGAAGGCGGCAAAGCCTGCCGACAGCGCGCCCGCGAGCAGCGCGTTGCCGGGCGCAGCGGGGCGCAGGACGATGGCAAGGATGGCGATGACGGCGAACACCAGTCCCGCTCCGGCAAGGGCGAGAAAGGGGGTGATGGTATCGGGCATGGCGGTTCTCCTGTGCGACTCTGTAGCGAGTGCTACATCGGCTTGTAGCGCGATGTTGCGACCGCTACAAGCGCCGCCATGAACGCCTCGCCGAAAACGCCTGCACACAGGCCGCCGATGTCGAAGGAGAGCCTGCTCCCGCTGCTGATGGCGCATGTCATGGCCCATGGGCTGGGGCAGGCGAGCCTGAGGCCGCTGGCCAAGGCTGCGGGGACATCGGACCGGATGCTGATCTATCACTTCGGCTCGAAGGAGGCGCTGATCGGTGACCTGCTCGGCCATATCGCCGGGGTCTATGCCGCGATGCTCGACGCTGCACTCGCGGCAGGCGCACGGCCTGCGACCCGGGGCGAGCTGCTCGCCGGGCTGCTGGCGCAGAACGGCGATCCCGCGATGCAGCCCTTCCAGATGCTGTGGTGGGAGATCGTCGGCGGCGCGGCCCGCGACCTGCCCGGCTTCCGCGGCGCCGCGCAAGGCATGGTCGGCAAGCTGCTCGGCTGGCTCGAGGCGCAGATGCCCGAAGGCGATCCCGACCCCGCAGGCGGCGCGCGCTTCCTGCTCACGGCGATCGAGGGGGCGGCGATGCTGGCGGCGGTCGGTCATGGCGAAACCGCGCAGCAAGGCCTGCTTGCGGGCGGGCTGCTGCCGTCCTAGAGACGCGCCCCATGAAGAAGACCACCGGCATGGACCGCGCCGCCACGGCAAACTGGCGCCCCGCAACCCGCGCGCTGCGCGGCGGCACCTGGCGTTCGGAACACGGCGAGACCAGCGAGGCGCTGTTCCTCACCTCGGGCTTCACCTACGACGACGCCCAGACCGTCGCCGACCGCTTTGCGGGCACGGCGCAAGGCATGACCTATTCGCGCCTCCAGAACCCCACCGTCGCCATGCTCGAAGAGCGCATCGCGCTGATGGAGGGAGCCGAGGCCTGCCGCGCCCAGGCGAGCGGGATGGCGGCGATGACCACCGCGCTGCTCTGCCAGCTGTCCGCCGGCGATCACGTGGTCGCCGCGCGCGCCGCCTTCGGCTCATGCCGCTGGCTGGTCGACAACCTGCTGCCCAAGTTCGGCATCGAGACCACCGTGATCGACAGTGCCGACAACGCCGCCTGGGAGCCCGCGATCCGGCCCAACACCAAGGTGTTCTTCTTCGAGAGCCCCGCCAACCCCACGCTCGACATCGTCGACATGGCCTATGTCTGCGGCCTCGCGAAGGCACACGGGATCACCAGCGTCGTCGACAACGCCTTCGCCTCGCCGGTGCTGCAACGCCCGATGGAATTCGGCGCGGATGTCGTCGCCTACTCCGCCACCAAGCTGATGGACGGGCAGGGCCGCGTGCTCGCCGGAGCGGTGTGCGGGTCCAAGCAGTGGATCGACGAGGTGCTGATGCCCTTCCAGCGCAACACCGGCCCCAACATCGCGGCCTTCAACGCCTGGGTGGTGATGAAGGGGCTGGAGACGCTCCCCTTGCGCGCCTTCAAGCAGTCCGAACAGGCCGTGGCGCTGGGCCAGTTCCTCGAACCGCGTGTCACAAAGGCGGGCGGGCGCCTGCTTCACCCCGGCCTGCCGAGCCACCCGCGCCACAATCTCGCGATGGCGCAGATGGACGCGACCGGCCCGATCTTCGCGCTCGATGTCGGCACGCGGGCGCGGGCCTTCGCGATCCTCGATGCGCTCAAGCTCGTCGACATTTCGAACAACATCGGCGACGCGCGCTCGCTGATGTGCCACCCGGCCTCCAGCACCCACGCCGGCATGACCGAAGAGGGCCGCGCCGAAATGGGCGTGACCGAGGGCCTGCTGCGGATCAACGTGGGGCTGGAAGACATTCAGGACCTCACCGAGGACATGGACCAGGCGCTCGCCGCCGCCGGCATCTGAGGAACACCCCAATGACCAAGCGTGTTGAACTCGTCTTCGATTTCGTCAGCCCCAACGCCTACCTGATCTGGTGGCCGCTGCGCGAATTGTGCGATCGCCACGAGGCAGAGCTCCACGTGATCCCGGCGTTCCTCGGCGGGATGCACAAGCTCACCGGCAACGCCCCGCCGATGATCCGCGACGCCGAGGTGAAGGGCAAGAACGCCTATTCGATGCTGGAAATGAACCGCTTCATCGCCAAGCACGGCCTCACCCGCTGGAAAATGCACCCGCAGTTCCCGTTCAATTCGATCCTCCTCCAGCGCATGCTGTTCGCGGCCTGCGAGGACGGGCGCGGGGTGCAGTTCGCAGAAGGCCTGCTGCGCCCGATCTGGGAGGAGGGGCTCGACATCGCCTCTCCGCAAGCGGTCGGTGCGGCGGTCAGTGCGGCGGGCTTCGACGCCGCCGACCTCTTCGAGCGCGCCCAGACCGACGCGGTCAAGCAGGGCCTCGTCGCCAACACCGACGCGGTGGTGGCGCGCGGCGCCTTCGGCATCCCGACGATGTGGGTGGGAGACGAGATGTTCTTCGGCAAGGAACGCCTCGGCCAGATCGAGGACCTGCTGGCCAGGGGCTGAAGACGCGGGCCGGACGGCGGCTTCCGGGTGCGTGCGAGGTCGGGGCCGGTGGCGGGAACGGGTCGAGCCCCGCGGTCGCGAGGGCGCCAAGGCATGCTACGGAGAACCGCACGGGTCATGCCAAAGAGGGGCGCCTCGCCGGCCTGGCCTGTTCAACCTCCGGGCTGAAGCGCCGCACGGATCGCCCGTTCTATCTCGTTGAACGCCGCCGGCTTGAAAACGACACCGGCCGGATGGTCCTTCTCGATCCTGGCAAGTGCTTGCGGTTCGCTCGAGCCGGTCACGAATATGACGGCGGGCTTCATCCCCCGATCATGAATCCTGAGAGCGGCATCCACACCGTCCCCTGTGCCATTGAGGCGAATATCCATCAGGATGACATCAGGCGAGCCGGCCCCAGCCATCTGGACAGCCTTGTCCGCCGTGCCTGCTATTCCCAGGACTTCGTAGCCGGCGTCCTCGAGGTCGTCCTTCAACGTCATGGCGATGACGAACTCGTCCTCGACCACCAGAACCCGTATTCCTGTCTTCATGCCGACACCTCCTTCAAAAGTTCACCACGCGGCTGCAGGAATTCCCGCTTCCGAATTCCTCGCTGCCGCCTAGCTGACCGATCAGGCTGGCGATGATGAGGTTGTCCAAGGACGCCGTATCGCCCGGATCGGTCCGGGCGCCGTTCACCACTGCGATCCGGCGGATGCCGCCGACCTCCTCGAAGGTGATCAGAATGGTGCGATCAGGGTCCGAAGGCCGGATCCGTTCGGCCACACTTGCCACCAGCTCCTGAATGAGGAGACCGAGCGGCACTGCGAGATCGAGTTTCATCCTGGTTGCCGCCGCGCGCACCTCGAGCCGAATGTCCCGGCTGTCCAGAGCCAACAGGTCCTGCAACTTGGGCCCGAGCTCTTCGATCACCGCCCCGACATCGATGTCGTCGGCCAAACGCGTCTGCATCGCACGGCGATGTACGACCCCGATGCTCAGCGTTCTGCGATCCATCCGGACCAGAGCCGCCGCTTCACACCCGGCGGCCAGATTGCGACGCTCCAGTTGCAGCATCGATCTGAGCACCTGCAGGTTGTTGTTCACCCGGTGATACACTTCGGCCAGCAGCGCATCGCGCTCGCCGATCATGTGCCTGAGTTCGGCCGTCCGCGCCGCGACGTCGGCTTCGAGCCTTTCCCGGGCATTCGCGAGCAGCCTTTGCTGCTTTGCGAACAGCCACAGGAAGAAGCCGAAGAGCACACTTGCTCCCAGCGCATATCCGATCCGCGCGGCGGTCCATCCAAAGGCATATCGCTCGCCGCCGACAGCCGCGAATATGTTGGCGACCGCCATCGCCATCAGGGTGACGCCGAACCAGGCAAACAGGTCGGACCGCTTGCCCGGCCCCCACGCGATCACCGCCACGCCCAGCAACATGGCTGCCGTCGAGGCGACGTGAAGCACCTTGAACAG
Organism: Erythrobacteraceae bacterium; assembly: GCA_027489065.1. Classification (GTDB taxonomy): domain Bacteria; phylum Pseudomonadota; class Alphaproteobacteria; order Sphingomonadales; family Sphingomonadaceae; genus Erythrobacter. The sequence continues at coordinate 35,049 of JAIYAM010000051.1, forward strand.
CCCTGTCCATCGCCCCTCGGCGACAAGAGCAGGCAAGGCCGGCGCCCGCACGGCGATCGCCGCCAACAGCGCGACACCTGCAAAGGTCAACCCGATGCCGACCCGGACCATGCGCGAAGCGATCTTCCGGTCGAGCACAAGATCGGGTCGTCGCACCTCGAGGAAGGCAGCCGAAATGGCCGCGCTCGGCATGCCGAGTGTCCACGCCACGAACAACCATGAAGCCGCTTGCCCGTCGCCGATCAGCGTCCGGGAGGGGCGCAGCGCTCCGGGAAAAGCGAGCAGATAGAGCACCGCCATGGCAGCGGAGAAAAAGTAGGCGCACACAAGCAGAACGAGCCAGGGGCGGCGTTCGACCCGGAAGCGCACCAGGAGCAGGAATGCCGTTGCGACTTCGGTAATGAAGAGCGAGGCGCAGAACGCCGCCGTCACGCCGGGGACTTCCGGACCGGGCAATCGCGCAAACGGCAGGCCGCAGATTGTAAGGACGGCAAGCAGCCAGAGTGCCGCCTTCACCATGGGCGGCAGCGCCGTGCTGGCGGCCTGCTCGCTTGTCGTTCTTGCGCCTGCCGGAGTATCGAAGTGAGGTGATTGCCGCACCGAAACGCTGCCCCTTTCGGCCACGGAACACGCACCGTCCTACAGACTGGCCCATCTACCGGAATCACTTGCACCGGGGCCTTAAATCACAAAACAATATCAATAAAACATGTTTGACCCGGTCGCCGAAGGCTTGGCCGGTCGGCTCGCGGAATGCATTGACGCCACGCGGTTGGGATGCTCGATTCCGGCGCTTGCCGCACGGGCGTCACGACAGGAGGGCGCCATGCGGCACCATCTCCCCCGAGAGCGTGCTCACCCCGCGGTCACGTTTTCCAGCGGGACATCCATGATCGGAAAGCGCCGCCACTCCGCCCAGTCGTAATGCCACCATTCGTTGGCGAGCGGCACGAAGCCTTCGGCGACCATCCAGCTTTCGAGCAGCCGGCTGAGCCGCAGGGCTTCCGGAGGCGCGGCGGTGAAGTTGCGATAGGCCGCCGGGGTGAAATCGTCATAGGGGCTGGGCATGGCGACCTCGATGCCGCCGCGATGGAGCGACAGGTCGATCGAACAGCCGCGGTTGTGGCGCGATCCGGTGCGCGGGTCGGCGACGAACTCGCGCTTGCCGGGCGGGGTTGCCTCCCACATCGCGCGGGTGATGCGCCACGGGCGATAGGCGTCGAGGATCAGCAGGCCATAGCCGTCCGCCTCGGCGCGGGTTTGCACGCGCGACAGGGCCTCGGCCACAGGGCGCTGTGCGACGGCGCGGGCGACGGGGTAGAGGACGCGGTGCATGAAGTTGGCGGGCGTCGCATAGCGGATATCGAGCCGCAGGCGCGGATCGAAGCGGACGAGGTCGACCAGATCGGGCGCGGCGGTGGCGGCCGGGTCGGTCGGCGGGGCCAAGGGGCTGGGCGAGGCAGCAAGCCGCGGCGCGCAGGCGGACAGCACGCCGGCGCCGAGGCCCGCCCCGATGCTCCTCAGCGCGGCGCGGCGCATGAGCGTCCCAGCAAAGGCGGGCGGTTCCGTCATGGCTCCGGCCTATGCGATCCGCCGCATGCCTGCAACCGACCAGCCGGGATGCGCCGACCGCGCCGACGGAAATCGCCGCTCCGGTGGGATACAGTGGTGGTTAAGCGCGTTGGTGCCCTTGTGACCCTGCGCAGAATCGCTAACTTGGGGGCGACATGAAAGAATTTTTCCAGCACGCCGCCACCACCGACGGAGTTACCGTGAGGGTCGCCGTCAACTACCTGCCGGAGCAGTCGCATCCGGAGGCGGGCAAGTGGTTCTGGGTCTATCACATCCGCATCGAGAACGGCAGCCACGTGGCCATGCGCCTGCGCTCGCGTCACTGGCGGATCACCGACGGGCGCGGGATGGTGAACCATGTCGATGGCGAAGGCGTGGTCGGCGAACAGCCGCTGCTGCAGCCGGGGGAGAGCCACGACTACGTCTCGGGCTGCCCGCTGACGACGCCGTTCGGCTCGATGGAGGGCTTCTACACCTTCGAACGCGCTGACGGGTCGCCGGCCGAGATCCGCATCCCCTTCTTCCCGCTCGCCGCGCCCGAGACCGCCGAGGGCCGCCCCTCTCGCTGATTCAGCCGCTTGCGATGAACCGCGCCCCGGCCTAATCGACGGGGCGTGAAGCGCACCCACCTGCCCCTCAACGCCCTGCGCGTGTTCGATGCCGCCGCCCGGCACCTCTCCTTCACCCGCGCTGCGGACGAGCTCGCCGTGACGCCGGCCGCGGTCGGCCAGCAGATCCGCGCGCTGGAGGACGTGCTCGGCGTCGTCCTGTTCCGCCGCACTTCCAAGGGCCTCGAACTCACGCCGGAAGGCGAGGCCGGGCTCGATCCCTTGCGCGAGGGCTTCCTCAGCTTCGAGGAGAGCGTCGCCGCGATGCAGGCCGGGCAATCCTCCGACCGCTACACCATCGCCGTGCCCCGCGAATTCTACGCCGAGTGGCTCGCCCCGCGCCTCGCGGTGTTCCAGGCCGGCACCCCGGGCGTCCAATACATCCTCGCCCCCGACGAGAACGCCGACTTCACCGAGGCCAACCTCGACATCGCGATCCGCCTTGCCGACGGGCCGGGCGACCTCCAGGGCGTCCAGCTCGCCCCGGCCCGCAAGGTCACCGTCGCCGCGCCCGAATACCGCGACGCATGGATCGACTGGCCGGGCCTCACGCTCCCCGAGGGCATCAACCCCTGCATCCGCGCAGGCTCGCCCGGACAGGCGCTCGCCTCGGCGCTGGCGGGGATGGGCCGCACGATCCTGCCTCACGCCCTGGCCGAGAGCGCCATCACCCGCGGCAGCCTCATCGCCCTGACCGAGCCCGAGCCCGCGATCCGCGCCTACTGGCTGCTCGCCCCCCCGCCGCAATGGCGCAGCAAGAAGGTCAGAGCGCTAGTCGCCTATCTCGCCGGCTGAGTCTTCCTCATCCTCTCCCCACTCGCCGGTCAGCTCATAGCGGATGCGTTCGTAGAGCCAGTGGCCGGGCTTCACCTGCCGCGCGTCGACCATGTGGCGCCCGCGGTGCTGGAGCACCCAGCACAGCATCGAATTGGCGCGAGGGCTTGAGGCCGCCTCGGCGAGCGCCCGCTCCATCGCGCAATCCTCGAGCCGCATCACCCCCCAGCCGAGCGCCTCGTCCCAGGCCCGCGCGAAATCCCGCGCCCCGGGCTTGGCGCGCAGCTTGTAGAGCGCCTCCATGCTCCGCCCGACCCGAGCCGCCGCCGCCGTGACGATGCCGGTCGCGGCCAGCTCGCGGATGAAGGCGCGCTGCACGTCCGGTAGAATCGAATTGGAGCGCGGCTGCTTGTGGCAATAGGGCAGGAAGTCGAGCAGCGGATCACCCTCGATCAGCGACAGATCGGTGAACTCGCGGGCCACCGCCGAGGTCGCCTGCCGCGGCGTGGCGCGCTTGTTGCGGAGCATGGGCTGCGCCGGACCGGGGGAGGGGGGATTGGTCATGGGGGGGAGGGTTGGCACAGGGTGTGCGAGTAGGAAATCCCTCGTCATTGCGAGGAGCGCAGCTACGCGGCAACCCATGAACCGACGGACGAACTTGGGGCGACGGCGGGCCATGGATTGCTTCGCTACGCTCGCAATGACGAGGGGAGGGCGGAGCCACCGACGGTGAGTGTCGCGCTAAATCGGCGCGTAGCGCCGCAAGGCCGACCGGCCGCCCGAGCTTATGCGAGGAAAGCCAAGGCGGACGGACGTTCGCCGCCCGGCGCTTGAGGGGCCAAACAAATGACTCGCGGAGGGGAGGGGGTTGCGTCCTTCCCCCCTTTTCGTCCCTTGGCTGGAAACCGCTACCCATCAGCTGCGCCGCCGAACATTCCACGGCATGGGCGAGACTAGCTTAAATGGTGATGATTTCTTCCGTGGAATATATGCGACGACCGTCTGGAATGACGTTGTTTTCTCATTTAGGCCTGAGCCATGGCCGCAGAATTTTTTGAAAACTTGCGCGTTGGAATGCACCGCCGATGGAGGCAGGCTATAATGGCTGCCTTCTCGGCCGCTGGTGCCGCCTGGCTTGCAACGGAGATATTGTTCGCTGTCTGGCCAGATGCATCCAAGGAAGTATCTAGCAACGCGACAGCTTATCTCACGGGTTTGGCTTTATTATGCTTAGCAGCGTTCATTTACCGATCATATGAACCTTTGAGTATTCGGATAAAGATTCCGACCACGCCTAACTTTCTTCGCATCAAATATGGGGACATATTTGACGAAAGAGACTGTGGCATCATCGTTCCTGTAAATGAGTTTTTCGACTACGAGATCGGCCAGTATGTCTCGCCCACGTCGATCCATGGCGGATTTATCAATTCCGTTTACAACGGGGATGTTGGCGCGTTTCGCAAAGATGTTGACGATCGACTTGAGGCAAGCCTTGGGGTTCCAACAGAGCGCGACGGTGGCCGCTATCTCAGATATCCTCTCGGGACGGTGATTAGATTGCCTATGGGGTCAAAGCTTGCGCTGTTGGTGGCGACAGCAAATACTGATCTTCAAACATCCAAAGCGTCGACTTCGGTCGATAAGCTTTGGCTTGCATTGGAGAGCGTCTACCGGTCCGTACGTGATTATGGTGGTGGGCAATGTTTTGCTATGCCACTCGTTGGAAATGGTCGATCGAACCTAAACCTACCGCCGCAGAACATTTTGAGATTGCTTGTGCTTTCCATCGTCACATTTGCGCGGCGTGAGGGCTTGGCCTCCGATCTCATAATCGTTCTCCCGAGGGCATGCCTTGAGCACCTCGACCTTCTTGAAATTAAACGAGACTGGGGTGCTCATGGCATATAGAAACGGAACATATGTCGCTTTTCACGCGGAAGGAACGAAGGATCCAACCGCTAGCGATATTCGATACTACCGAATGCTCATGGCTTGGGATAAGAATCACAAGTTTGATTTCAAGTACATAAATAGCCACGAGAAAACTAATTCGGTCCGGGACACTAGTAAAGACGAAACGCTTATGAAGAGCCTTCGTGAAAGAATAAATAACTCTCGAAACGTCATACTGATAATTAGCGAGAATACAAAAAATGATACTGACTGGGTGCCATTTGAGATATCCTATGCCGTCGATAAGTGCAAACTCCCGATAATTGCCGTCTACCCTGACTTTAAGCGCATATTGGCTCCCAAGGAACTTCGACACCTTTGGCCAACCGCGCTTTCCGAACGCATCGATAATGGGAGTGCCAAGGCGATTCATATCCCCTTCAAGCAAGCCTTGATTGCAGATGCGATTAGTCAGTTCGACTTCAATAATATGCCTGCGACAGGAGTGAATTACTACAGCTTAGCCTCTTATGAGGGATTGGGCCTCTAACGGGGCACCCCTTAATGCCCCACGCCGTAACCTGCACGGAAGCAAGCAAGCCCCGGCCTTCGCCGGGGTGACGAACGCGGGGGTTGTGGCTCCGCGAGTCTTTTGTTTTAGCCCCTCAAGCGCCGGGCGCAGCGCGTCCGCGCTGCTTGGCTTTCCTCGCATAAGCTCGGGCGCGCGTTCGCGCTTGCGGCGCTGCGCGCCGGTTCACCGCCACAGGCGAGGTTGGTGGCGCCGCGCCCACCCCCGACCCCTCCCGCACGCGGGAGGGGAGTCTGCCTTAGCCTCCCTCGTCACCCCGGCGAAGGCCGGGGCCCAGTTGGCGCTCCGGTAAGGAAAGAAGCTGGGCCCCGGCCTGCGCCGGGGTGACGGGTTGGGGTAGGACTGCGCTGACCCTCCAACTCCCGCCTTGACCCTCCACCCAATCCCGCCTAAGGGCGCGCTTCCTCCGGGGGGCAAGCCTCTCGGACAGAGCTGAACATTGGCGGTGCGTCTCCCTCAGGGTGGTGACCGTCAAAGTAACCCGGTGGCCGAAGGGCCGGATATGCGGGTGGAGCGTTTCGGCCTCTTCGTCGTCCCGGTCAAAGCCGGGATCTCATGCCGCCGGCCTTGGTGCTTGCGGCTCTGGGCCCCGGCCTTCGCCGGGGTGACGGATTGGACAAGATCCTCCTCCCACACAATCCGGCACCCGTTCCACCCTCATCAGGTGAAGTGAGAACTAATGCCGACAATCAACCAGCTGGTCCGCAAGGGCCGCGTTCCGCAGAAGGCCAAGAGCAAGGTCCCTGCGATGGAGCAGAACCCGCAGAAGCGCGGCGTTTGCACCCGCGTCTACACGACGACCCCGAAGAAGCCGAACTCGGCGCTGCGCAAGGTGGCCAAGGTCCGCCTGACCAACCAGCGCGAAGTGATCAGCTACATCCCGGGCGAAGGCCACAACCTGCAGGAGCACAGCGTCGTGCTGATCCGCGGCGGGCGTGTGCGCGACCTTCCCGGCGTGCGCTACCACGTCCTTCGCGGCGTGCTCGACACGCAGGGCGTCAAGGATCGCAAGCAGAGCCGCTCGAAGTACGGCGCCAAGCGTCCGAAGTAAGGCGTTTTTGATGGGTGCGCTTCAGGCCTCCGCCTGAAGCTTGGTGCCCGGCCAGCCCTCTCCCCCGCCCTTCCACCCTTGAGGATATGATATCCGGGTGGAAGGGCGGGGGAGAGGGCTGGCTCCGGAAGTCTCCGAAGGAGTACAGAATTATGTCACGTCGTCGTCGTCCCGAAAAGCGGGTCATCCTGCCCGATCCCCAGTACGGGGATCAGATCCTTTCGAAGTTCATGAACAACCTGATGTATGACGGCAAGAAGGCCGTCGCCGAAGGTATCGTGTACTCCGCGCTGCAGACGGTGGAAGCGAAGGCCAAGGCCGATCCGATCCAGCTGTTCCACGATGCGCTGAACAATGTGAAGCCGCAGGTCGAAGTGCGCAGCCGCCGCGTCGGTGGTGCGACCTACCAGGTGCCGGTCGAGGTTCGCCCCGAGCGTGCCCAAGCGCTCGCGATCCGCTGGCTGATCACCGCGGCGCGCGGCCGTCCGGAGACCACGATGGCAGCGCGTCTGTCGGGCGAGCTGCTCGATGCGGCGAACAACCGCGGCAACGCCGTGAAGAAGCGCGAAGACACGCACCGCATGGCGGACGCGAACCGCGCCTTCTCGCATTACCGCTGGTAACTCGTACGATTTGCGGCAGCCGGTTGGGCCTGGTGTCTTCCGGCTGCCACAATCCTCCCTATATGGGGTTCTGACCGCGACCCGGCGGACCTCTCACAATCAAGGAACCTGATATGGCCCGCGAGTATCCGCTGGAGCGCTATCGCAATATCGGCATCATGGCGCACATCGATGCCGGCAAGACCACCACGACCGAGCGCATCCTCTATTACACCGGCAAGTCCTACAAGATCGGCGAAGTGCACGATGGTGCCGCGACGATGGACTGGATGGAGCAGGAGCAGGAGCGCGGGATCACGATCACCTCGGCCGCGACCACGACCTTCTGGACCGCCGAAGATGCGACCATGGATCCGATGAGCGACCCGGATTCGCTGCGCGATCACATGCCCAAGCACCGCATCAACATCATCGACACCCCCGGACACGTCGACTTCACCATCGAAGTCGAACGCTCGCTGCGCGTGTTGGATGGTGCCGTGGCGGTGTTCGACGGCGTGGCCGGCGTGGAACCTCAGTCGGAAACCGTGTGGCGCCAAGCAGACAAGTACGGCGTCCCCCGCATGTGCTTCATCAACAAGTTGGACCGTACCGGCGCCGACTTCTATTACTGCGTGCAGTCGATCATCGACCGCCTCGGCGCCAAGCCGCTCGTGCTTTACCTCCCGATCGGCGCCGAGAGCCAGCTCGAGGGCGTGGTCGACCTGGTGAACAACCGCGGCATCGTCTGGCGTGACGACAGCCTCGGCGCGAAGTACGAGTTCATCGAGATCCCGGCTGACCTGGCGGACAAGGCTGCCGAATACCGCGAGCGTCTGATCGAACTCGTGGTCGAGCAGGACGACGAGATCATGGAAGCCTATCTCGAAGGCAACATCCCTGACGTTCCGATGCTCAAGAAGCTGATCCGCCAGGGTACCATCGCGCGCGCCTTCGTGCCGATCACTTGTGGCTCGGCGTTCAAGAACAAGGGCGTGCAGCCGCTGCTCGACGCAGTGGTCGATTACATGCCGTCGCCGCTCGACATTCCGCCGATCAAGGGCATCCTGCCCGACACCGACGAGGAAGCAGAGCGCCCTTCGAGCGACGATGCGCCTTTCGCGGCGCTCGCCTTCAAGATCATGAACGACCCGTTCGTCGGTTCGCTCACCTTCACCCGCATCTATTCGGGCAAGCTCACCAAGGGCCAGGTCCTGAATTCGGTGAAGGACAAGAAGGAAAAGATCGGCCGCATGCTGCTGATGCACTCGAACAACCGCGAGGACATCGATGAGGCATTTGCCGGCGACATCGTGGCGCTGGCCGGCATGAAGGACACCACCACGGGTGATACCCTGTGTGATGCCGCCAAGCCGATCATCCTCGAGCGCATGGAATTCCCCGAGCCGGTGATCGAACTGTCGGTGGAACCCAAGACGAAGGCCGACCAGGAGAAGATGGGCATCGCCCTCAATCGCCTGGCGCAGGAAGACCCCTCGTTCCGCGTGTCGACCGACCACGAAAGCGGTCAGACGATCATCAAGGGCATGGGCGAACTGCACCTCGACATCATCGTCGATCGCATGAAGCGCGAGTTCAAGGTCGAAGCCAATGTCGGTGCGCCGCAGGTGGCCTACCGCGAATATCTCGCCCGCGAAGTCGACGTGGATTACACCCACAAGAAGCAGTCGGGCGGCTCGGGCCAGTTCGGCCGCGTGAAGGTTACGGTCACTCCGGGTGAACGCGGCCAGGGCGTGATCTTCGACGACCAGATCAAGGGCGGGAACATCCCGCGCGAATACATCCCGGCGATCGAAAAGGGCTTCCGTGAACAGGCGGCCAGCGGTCACCTGGTCGGCTTCCCGATCATCGATTTCAGCATCAAGCTGACCGATGGTGCATACCACGACGTCGACTCGAGCGCGATCGCGTTCGAAATCGCTGCCCGCGGTGCCATGCGTGAAGTCGCACAGAAGGCCGGTATCAAGCTGCTCGAGCCGATCATGAAGGTTGAAGTGGTGACCCCTGATGACTACCTCGGGGATGTCATCGGCGATCTTAACAGCCGGCGTGGTCAGATCCAGGGCACCGATACCCGCGGCAATGCTCAGGCGGTCGAAGCCATGGTGCCGCTTGCCAACATGTTCGGTTACGTCAACGAGCTGCGTTCGTTCACCCAGGGGCGCGCGCAGTACACCATGCAGTTCTCGCACTATGACGAGGTTCCGGCCAACGTCGCAGCCGAGGTCAAGGAGAAACTTGCCTAAGCTGCGTCAGCAGTCTAGGGGCGGCGCCTGATTCTGCGGGCACCGCCGTTCTCCCGCGAACACATCATTTCATTCAAGAAGGTACACCAGAGAAATGGCCAAGGAAAAGTTCCAGCGGAATAAGCCGCACTGCAACATCGGCACCATCGGTCACGTCGACCATGGCAAGACCACCCTGACCGCGGCGATCACC
>JAIYAM010000002.1 GCA_027489065.1 Erythrobacteraceae bacterium
AAGAAGTCGAGCCGCACCGCGGCCGAAGGTCTGGTCGGCGTGCTCGTCGAGGGCACCAAGGGCGTGGCTGTCGAGATCAACTCGGAAACCGACTTCGTCGCCAAGAACGACCAGTTCCAGAGCTTCGTGCGCAACGCGACTGCCGTGGCGCTGTCGCTCGGCACCAACGATGTCGAAGCCCTGAAGGCGGCTGCCTATCCTGAAGGCGGCACCGTCGCCGAGAAGCTGACCGACAACGTCGCCACCATCGGCGAGAACCAGCAGATCCGCCGCATCAAGCAGGTCGCCGTGACGCAGGGCGCCGTGGTTCCCTACATCCACAACGCGGCGGCTGACGGCCTCGGCAAGATCGGCGTGCTCGTCGCGCTCGAGAGCGATGCGGATGCCGCGACCCTGACCGCGCTCGGCAAGGACATCGCCCAGCACGCTGCGGCGATGTTCCCGCAGGCACTGGACGCCGACGGCCTCGACGCCGACGTGATCGAGCGCGAGCGCAAGATCGCCGCCGAAAAGGCTGCCGAAAGCGGCAAGCCCGCCGACGTGCAGGCGAAGATGGTCGAAGGCGCGGTGAAGAAGTTCGCCAAGGAAAACGCGCTCCTCAGCCAGATCTTCGTCAAGGACGGCAAGGCGACTGTGGAAGAGTACATCGCCAAGGCCGCCAAGGACGCGGGCAAGTCGATCAAGCTGGTCGACTACGTGCGCTTCCAGCTCGGCGAAGGCATCGAGAAGGAAGAAGTCGATTTCGCCGCGGAAGTGGCAGCGACCCTCAAGGGCTGATCCTTCTTCTCCAGAATACCGGTACGGCCGTCGCAGCTCAGCGCTGCGGCGGCCGTATTTCTACGAGCCAGATTTCCGGGTGAGTGAACAGGCGGACCGGCAGAAGGCTGGTGCCGAGCCCAGCGCCGGTCACCAGCACCTTGTCATGCTGGCGCGTCACTCCGCAGGCGTAAAGATTGCCGTAGTCCGACATCGTCGCAGGCGAGCCGCCCCATGGCCATGCGATCTGTCCGCAATGGGTATGCCCGGCAAGCACGAGGTCGACGTCGACTGGCACCTGCGGGAATATGTCGGGTAGTGGGTGAGGATGAGCCGCGCGCCCGGCTTGCCCGCCATCGCCGCGAAGGTAGCTGGCAGATCTTCGTGGCCGGTATAGGCATCGTCCACCCCGCCGATCACCAGCGGACCAACTTGCTTCGCCCGGTTTCGCAGCACCGTGATGTTGGGATAGGGTGCAAGCGCCATGGCCATCTTGCGCCAATCTGCCCAGTGGTCGTGGTTCCCCGGCACCATCACCACGCCAAGGGGGGCGATGAGATTGCCGAGCGGCGCGACGGCTTCAGCTGGCGTGTAAATGTACGAAGCAGTGCGTTTCTCGCTGATCAGGTCGCCCGCGATGGCGATCAGATCGGGCTTCAGCGCGTTCACCTGCGCGACGATCCGCGCGAGCCTTTCGGGTGGCATGTCGGGGCCGGCAACATGAATGTCGGAGATCAGCGCGATTGTCACAGGCTTGGCACTGGCAGGCATCGACCGGCTATCGACCGTCAGCCGCTCTACCACCGGCATGCGCATGGTGTCGTGCCATGCCTTGGCTACCCCTGCGCAGGCGATGATAAGCACTGCCAAGGCGATCTTGCGGATCATTGTCTTGGCCATTTGCGCCGCTATCCTCTTGGCAGTTGGGTGACACCCCGATAAAGGCCCCCGCTAGCCAACTCCCGCCCGAAAGTCAGCCGCCCCATGTCCTTCCCCACGATCAAGCGCGTCCTCCTGAAACTTTCGGGCGAAGTGCTGATGGGGAACCAGCAGTTCGGCATCGACCCCGAGTTCGTCGCCGAGCTCGCTTTGGAGGTGAAGGCGGCCAAGGAAACCGGGCTCGAAATCTGCCTCGTGATCGGCGGGGGCAACATCTTCCGCGGGATGGCGGGCGCCGCGAAGGGCATGGACCGTGCGCAGGCCGATTACATGGGCATGCTCGCGACCGTGATGAACGCGCTCGCCATGCAGAACGCGCTCGAACAGTGCGGCGTGCCGACCCGCGTGCAGTCCGCGATCGAGATGGACAAGGTGTGCGAGCCGGTGATCCGCCGCCGTGCCGAGCGCCATCTGGAGAAGGGTCGCGTGGTGATCTTCGCGGCCGGAGTCGGCGCGCCCTATTTCACCACCGACAGCGGCGCTGCCTTGCGGGCTGCGGAAATGAAGTGCGACGCGCTGCTCAAGGGCACCAGCGTCGACGGGGTCTATGACAGCGATCCCAAGCACAATCCGGACGCTGTGCGTTTCGATACCGTCACTTACGACCGCGTGCTCGCGGACAATCTCAAGGTGATGGACGCCTCGGCCGTGGCCTTGTGCCGCGACAACAAGATCCCGATCGTGGTCTTTTCGATCCGCGAGAAGGGCAACCTTGCCCGCGTGCTCGCGGGCGGGGGCGTCCAGACAATTGTTCAAGACAGCTGAAACAAAGGGAAACCTCAGCCATGCCGCAATATGACAAGGCCGATGTCGAGCGCCGGATGAAGGGCGCTGTCGAAGCACTCAAGAGCGATCTCCAGGGCCTGCGCACCGGCCGCGCCAACACCAGCCTGCTCGATCCGGTGGTGGTCGAGGTCTATGGCTCGATGATGCCGCTCAGCCAGGTCGCCACCGTCTCTGCGCCCGAGCCGCGCATGCTCAGCGTGCAGGTGTGGGACCGGTCGAACATGACCGCGGTCGAGAAGGGCATCGCCCACGCGAACCTCGGCCTCAATCCGATCATCGACGGCCAGACCCTGCGCCTGCCGATCCCCGATCTGACGCAGGAGCGCCGCAAGGACCTCGCCAAGCTTGCCGACCAGTACGGCGAGAAGGGCAAGATCGCGATCCGCAACGTGCGCCGCGACGCGATGGAAAGCCTCAAGACCGACGAGAAGAAGAAGGACATCTCCGAGGACGACCGCAAGCGCGCGGAGGACGAGGTCCAGAAGATGACCGACGCCCACGTCAAGGAAACCGACGAGGCGGTCGCCAAGAAGAAGCAGGAAATCCTGACGCAGTGATCCATATCCCGTTCGGGCCGAGCTTGCCGAAGCCCTGTCTTTCTTTATCGCAAAGTTCCAAAGAGAAGTGCGGCCCTTCGACAAGCGCAGGGCGAACGGAATATGGGGAGCGGCTTGCAGCCTGAACGCGCCAGACATGTCGCCATCATCATGGATGGCAATGGCCGCTGGGCCAAGAAGCGGGCGCTGCCGCGCGCGGTCGGCCATCAGCGCGGTGTCGAGGCGGTGCGGCGGCTGGTGCGCTCGCTTGCAGGCACCGGGCTCGAATGCCTGACGCTCTACGCCTTCTCCTCGGAGAACTGGAAGCGGCCGGATGAGGAGGTCGATGACCTGATGAACCTGATGCGGCGGTTCATCAAATCGGACCTCCCCGAGTTCATCGAAAACAAGGTCAAGCTCAAGATCATCGGCGACTGGCAGAGCCTCGCGCCCGATATCGTCGCGATGCTCGAGGACGCGCTGGCGCAGACCGCGGACGGCACGCAGACGCTCGCCGTGGCGCTCAACTATGGCGGCCAGCACGAGATCGCGCGCGCGGCGGCCAAGGCGGCGGCGCAAGCAGCGGCAGATGGAGGCGAGATCAGCATCGAGACCATCGCCGCGCATCTCGACACCGCCGACCTGCCGCCGCTCGACCTGCTGATCCGCACCAGCGGCGAGGTCCGCCTGTCGAACTTCCTGCTGTGGCAGGCGGCCTATGCCGAGATGCTGTTCGTGGACACGCTGTGGCCCGATTTCGAGCCTGCGCATCTGGCCCGGGCGCTCGATGACTTTGCGCGCAGGGAGCGGCGTTATGGCGGACGGTAACGCGCGGGTGCGCGATACGAAGGCGGGCATTTCGGACCTGCCGGTGCGTTTTGCTTCGGCGATCGTCATGCTGGTTCTGGCGGGCGGGGCGCTGTGGCTGGGCGGCTGGTTCTGGACCGGCTTCGTGGCTCTGCTTGCGCTGGGCATCCTGTGGGAGTGGAACCGGCTGATCGGCGGCTTCGGCATGGAGGGTCTGGCAGAGACGCTGTGGTTCTTCGGCGGGGTCATCTACATTGGCGGCGCGGCAACCGCGATGCTGACGGTGCGCAACGGCACGCAGGTGCTCCCCCTCGATCCCGAAAGCTCCGGCTACGGGCCGCTCGAGGTGCTGGTCGTGTTCATCCTGCCGATCATCGCTGTCGATGTGGGCGCCTATTTCGCAGGCCGCGCCATCGGCGGGCCGAAGATCGCGCCGCGGATCAGCCCGGCCAAGACCTGGGCGGGGCTCGGCGGCGGGGCGATCCTTGCCGCGCTGGTCGGCGTCGGGGTCGAGCTTACCGATTTCGGCCCGGCGGCCTATCCCGGCACCAGCCCGCTCGCGCTCGGCATGGCAGTGCTGACCGGCGTGATGATCGCGGTGATCGCGCAAGGCGGCGATTTCTTTGAAAGCTGGATGAAGCGGCGCGCGGGCGTGAAGGACTCCGGCCATCTCATTCCGGGACATGGCGGTGTTTTCGACCGGCTCGACGGCTTCCTCGCGGTGTTCTTCGTGCTGTTTGTCATTGCCACCTTGCCTACTTTGCTGGGATGATGCCGCGATGACCCGCACGCTTACCCTGCTCGGCGCCACCGGCTCGATCGGCGCCTCGACCCTCGATCTGGTGCGGCGCAATCGCGGCGACTGGCAGGTCGAGGCCCTGACCGCGCAGTGCAGCGCGGCGGAACTGGCGGCGCTCGCCATCGAATTCGGGGCCAAGCTGGCGGTGGTGGGCGACGAGTCCTGCCTGCCCGAACTGCGCGACGCGCTGGGCTCCAGCGGGATCGAGGCTGCGGGCGGACGGCAGGCGCTGGTCGATGCGGCGGCGCGGCCCGTGGACATGACGGTCGCCGCGATCGTCGGCTGCGCGGGCCTCGCGCCGGTCATGGCGGCGGTGACACGCGGCGGCACTATCGCGCTCGCCAACAAGGAAGCGCTGGTCTCGGCCGGCGAAGTGCTGATGCAGGCGGTGGCGCAGCACGGCGCGACGCTGCTGCCCACCGATTCCGAACACAACGCGATCTTCCAGTGCCTCAATGGCAATCGCATCGAGGATGTGGCGAAGATCACGCTTACCGCCAGCGGCGGGCCCTTGCGCACCTGGTCGGCCGAGCAGCTTCGCGAGGCGACCCCGGCCGAGGCCGTCGCCCATCCCAACTGGTCGATGGGTGCCAAGATCAGCGTCGACAGCGCCACGATGATGAACAAGGGCCTCGAATATATCGAGGCCTATCACCTCTTCCCCGTCGGGCTCGACAAGCTCGGGATCGTCATCCACCCGCAGAGCGTGGTGCATTCGATGGTCGAGTTCCGCGACCGTTCGACGCTGGCGCAGCTCGGGCCTTCGGACATGCGCGTGCCGATCGCTTCGTGCCTCGCCTGGCCGCAGCGCATGGAAACCCCGCTTCAGGCCCTCGATCTTGCCGCGATTGGCGAGCTCACCTTCCACGCGCCCGACGAGGAGCGTTTCCCCGCGACGCGTCTGGCGCGCGAGGCGATCCGGGCGGGGGGCAGCGCGCCGGCGATCCTCAACGCGGCGAACGAGGTCGCAGTCGCAGCCTTCCTCGCCGGTCACATCCCGTTCACCCGCATCGCCGCATTGGTCGAGGAAACCCTCGCGCGCAGCAATGATGCCCCGCGCCCGGCGAGCCTCGATGAGGTGCTCGCCGTCGATCAATCGGCTCGCAGGCATGCCCAAAGCCTGCTGGAGACCACGGCCCTTGTTTGAAAGCCCTCCTTTCTGGATGTACGTGATCGGCTTCGTGCTGTTGCTCGGGCCGCTCGTCACCCTGCATGAGCTCGGCCACCTGCTGGTCGGACGCTTCTTCGGCGTGAAGGCCGACGCTTTCTCGGTCGGTTTCGGCAAGGAATTGGCAGGTTTCACCGATCGCCAGGGCACCCGCTGGAAGCTCTCCGCGCTGCCGCTGGGCGGCTATGTCCAGTTCAAGGGCGACATGAACCCGGCCTCCGTGCCCGATCCGAACGCTCCGGCAGAGGAGGGCAGCTTCCAGCACGCCGCCTTGTGGAAGCGCGCGCTGATCGTCGCGGCGGGGCCGGTTACGAACCTGCTCCTCGCAATCGCGATCTTTGCCGCCTTCTTCGTCGCCATCGGCAAGCCGGTGATCGTCGGCGAGGAGGATTCGCGCACCATCGGCGCTTTTTCGGAAGGGAGCGTCGCCCAGGCCGCAGGAATGCGCGTGGGCGATCTCGTGGTCGCGATCGACGGGCAGCCGGTTCGCGACTTCACCGAGATGAAGACGAAGGTCGCCTTCCATCCCGAAACGCGCATGGTGTTCACCGTCGAGCGCGGCGGGCAGAAGCTCGACCTGCCGCTCACCACCGCACGCATCGAGCGGACCGACAGCTTCGGCAATGTCAGCGCCGAGGGCCTCGTCGGCATCGCGCCCGCTGGCGGGAAGTACGAGATCCAGAAGGTCGGCGCGTTCGAGGCGATCCCGCTCGCCGTCAAACAGAGCTGGGATTTCACGGGGTTGATGGTCACCGGCATCAAGCAGATCGTCTCGGGCGAGCGTTCGGTGAAGGAGCTGGGTGGGCCGCTCAAGATCGCCAAATACTCGGGCGAGCAGATGAGCATGGGTGCGGCGGCCTTCATCCATTTCGCCGCGCTCATTTCGCTTAACTTGGCATTCATCAACTTCTTGCCAATCCCCGCGCTCGATGGCGGGCACCTGATGTTCTATCTGGCCGAGGCGATCCGCCGCAAGCCGGTCGGACCGCAGGCGACCGAGTGGGCCTATCGCACCGGCATTGTGCTGGTGCTGATGCTGATGGCGGTGGTGACGGTGAATGACATTATTGCGCTGCCCGTGTTCGGAAGCTGATCGCGGCGCAGTGGAAACGGGCGGGCATCGGGGCGCTCGCGGCTTGATTGCGCGGGACACATCGGGCAGAGGCGTGCGACCGGGGTCGAGGCAGGCTGCATGGCACGCGGTGCGGACCACAGTGGCCCGTGACGCACAGGGTTGAGAACGGGATTTTAGCTGCATGAACCGAATGAGCGAGACGGGCACAGCGCCGGTGAACTTGAGCCGACACGCCCATCGCCGGCCTGCCCATCGCCGGACCGTGCGTCTTGCGAGCCTGCTGTGCTGCGGCTCGGTGCTCGCCGGCATGCCTGCGATGCTTGCCGCGCAAGAGGCAGTCCAGCCCGCGCCGGCTGCCCAGGCTCCGGATGCGCCCGCCCCGCAGGCCGCGCCGCGCAGTAACACCATCCGTTCGATCAGCGTCGTCGGGGCCGAGCGTCTCGAGCCGACCACGATCCTCAGCTACATCCGCCTGCGCGTCGGCCAGGAATACACCTCGTCCGGGGCGGACGAGGCGCTCAAGGACCTCGGTGCGACCGAGCTCTTTGCCAACTTCTCGATCCGCAATGACGGCGGCAACGTGGTCATCACCGTGACCGAGAACCCGGTGATCAACCGCATCGTTCTGGAGGGCAACAAGCGCCTCAAGAACGACAAGATCATTCCCGAGATCAAGCTTGCCCCGCGGCAGATCTTCACCCGCTCCAAGGTCCGCGCGGACGTTTCGCGGATCATCGAGCTCTACAAGCGCCAGGGCCGCTTTGCCGCGCAGGTCGAGCCCAAGATGGTGCAGCTGCCGCAGAACCGCGTCGACATCGTCTTCGAGATCACCGAAGGGCCCAAGTCCAAGGTCCGCCAGATCAACATCCTCGGCAACGAGAAGTTCTCCGACGGAGAGCTGCGCGGCGAGATGGTGACCAAGCAGTCGCGCCTCACGAGCTTCTTCAGCTCGAACACCAGCTACGATCCGGACCGCCTGGCCTTCGACCAGCAGAAGCTGCGCCAGTATTACCTGACACAAGGTTATGCCGACTTCCGCGTCGTCTCGGCAGTGGCCGAACTGACCCCGGACCAACGCGACTTCATCATCACCTACGTCGTCGAGGAAGGCGAGCGCTACAACTTCGGCGAAGTGAAGGTCGACAGCCAGCTGCGCGACTTCGACAGTGATGCGATGAGCAAGAACCTTCCGATGAAGGATGGCGACTTCTACAACGCCAAGACCGTCGAGGACACGGTCGAGCAGCTCACCGAGCTCGCGGGCCGCTTCGGCTACGCCTTCGCCGACGTGCAGCCGCGCTTCAAGCGCGATCCCGAAACCCTCAAGATGAACGTGACCTTCGTGCTGCGCGAGGCGCCGCGCGTCTATGTCGAGCGGGTCGACATTAACGGGAACACGCTCACTCAGGACAAGGTCGTCCGCCGCGAGTTCCGCCTTGCCGAGGGCGACGCCTTCAACAGCCTCGCTGTGCAGCGCACCAATGCGCGCGTCAATTCGCTGGCCTTCTTCCAGGAGAACTTCGAGGTCAAGCAGTCCGAGGGCAGCGCACCGGACCGCATCATCCTCGAAGCCAACGTGGAGGAACGGCCCACCGGCGAGTTGCAGTTCTCGGCCGGCTTCTCGTCGATCGAGCAGTTCATTCTTGCAGGCTCCATCCGCCAGCGCAATTTCCGCGGGCGCGGGCAAACGGTCGGCCTTTCGGTCAACTACTCGCAGTTCTCGCGCTCGGCGCAGGTGAGCTTCTCGGACCCTTACATCTTCGATCGCAACATCTCCGGCGGGATCGACATCTACCGGCGCGACTTCAACAGCTTCGGATTCCTCGGAAACCAGCGCAACACGACCTTCGAGCAGGCCACCACCGGCTTCTCGATGCGCGCGGGCGTTCCGCTGACCGAGTACATGTCGCTGATCGGCAGCTACACGCTCAACTACGACGACGTGACGCTCGATCGGACGCTGTTCTTCTCGGACGTGGATGGCGACGGGACGTCCGAGTGCGACCCGCTGCTGGCCGGGCGCTTCCTGTGCGATACGATCGGCCAGCGGTTGAGCTCGATCGTCGGTCTCAGCCTCAACTACAACTCGCTGAATTCGCGCATCCGTCCCTCGCGCGGCAAGACCGTATCGCTGAGCGGCGAATTCGCCGGCCTCGGCGGCGATGTGCGCTATATCCGCTTCCGCGGGCGTGCCCAGCAGTTCTGGAATGTCGGGAACTCCGGCTTCATCTTCTCGGTGCTGGCCGAGGGCGGCACGATCATTCCGCTCAAGGAACGCCCGGGTGCCGGCGTGGACGACGTGTTCCTCAACGACCGCTTCTTCCTCGGCGAGCCGCAGTTCCGCGGCTTTGCGATCCGCGGCGTGGGTCCGCGCATTCTCACGCAGTTCTCGCTGCTTGATCCGGCCACCAACCTCCCGCGGGTCGATGCCGGCGGCAACATCCTATACGACACCCAGCGGCGGCGGGGGCAGGTGCGCGATGACGCCATCGGCGGGCGCAACTACTATCTCGGTCGCGCCGAGCTCGAGATTCCGCTCGGCAGCGGCGCGCGCGAGCTGGGCCTCAGGCCTTCGATCTGGGCCGACGTCGGCGCGCTGTGGGGCGTCGAGGCGCCGACCCTCACGGTCAATCCGGCGGGCAACCAGCTGCGCAACGCGCAGGGGCAGCTGCTCTTCACGACGCCCGGCGGCACCCAGACCGTCGAACCGACCCAGCCCGACGGCACGCCCAACAGGCGCGTGATCGCCGACGGCACCAACTTCCGTGAACTCTTCCTCGGGGACTCGCCGAGCCCGCGTGTCACTGCCGGGATCGGGGTCAACTGGAACTCGCCCTTCGGACCGTTCCGCATCGACTTCGCCCAGACCATTCGCAAGGTCGAAGGCGATGACGAGCGGCGCTTCACTTTCAATGTAGGAACGCAATTCTGATGACACGTCTCAAAACATATCTTGCGGCCACCGGTCTGATGCTCTCGGCCGCAGTCGCCATGCCCGCGCAGGCCCAGGTTTCCGGCAACATTGCCACGGCCGACATTCCGCGCAGCGTGATCGGAACCACGGCGTTCCCGGCCGCTTACAAGCAGGTCGAGGACAGCTACAAGCAGCAGATCGATCTGATCCGCACCCGCGCCCAGGAGCGCCAGACCTTGCTCGCAAAGTTCGACAAGAACGGCGACAAGCAGGTCGATGATGCCGAGCAGGTGGCCATGAACTCGTCGAGCGATGCGCCCAAGATCAAGAGCCTCGAGCAGGAAATCCAGCAGCTCAGCAACCAGATCGATGCCGGCCGCGTCTATGCGATCGAGCAGATCCTTGTCCAGTACGGCCCCGCGCTCGAAGAGGTGGTCAAGGCCAAGCAGATCAAGGTCGTGCTCGAGCCGGGTTCGCTGCTTTACGCACTGCCTGAAACCGACATCACCGCCGCCGTGACCGCCGAGCTCAACAAGCGCGTGCCTTCGGTCGGTGTGGTGCCGCCCGCCAACTGGCGCCCGGCCGAAGAAGTGGTGCAGATCTTCCAGCAGATCAACCAGCGCCTGGTCGCCGCGCAGTACCTTCAGCAGCAGCAGGCCGCGCAGCAGCAGGCCGCTCCGGCCGCGCCGACCGGCCGCTGAGGCTGACGGAGACACGACAGATGAGTGAAGCGGGTAGCGTGAGCACCGAGGTGCTCGATTACGATATCGTCAAGATCCTCAAGGCCTTGCCGCATCGCTACCCGCTTCTCCTCGTCGACCGGGTGAAGGCGATCACGCTCGGCGAGCGGATTCACGCGGTCAAGGCCGTGAGCATGAACGAGCAGTTCTTCCAGGGGCACTTCCCCGGCGCGCCGATCATGCCCGGCGTGCTCCAGATCGAGGCGCTCGCGCAGGCCGCTGGCATCCTCGGGATCGAGACGATGGAGCTGGCGGGCACGGGCAAGCTCGTTATCTTCATGGGCATCGAGAACGCCAAGTTCCGCGCCCCGGTGACGCCCGGCTGCCTGCTCGATCTGCACGTCGAGTTCACCCAGAAGCGCAGCCGCGTCTACAAGTTCAAGGGTGTGGCGAGCGTCGAAGGCAAGACCACCTGCGAGGTGGAATTCACCGCAATGATGACCGACCCGCCCGCCTGACGGCGCGGGTCGTCATCCGAGGTTGCATTGCGCCGCGTTCGCCACTAAGGCGCGCCCTTCTTATTCATAGCAGCGCCGGTCGGTACCGGCGCCACGCTGCAAAGGACACGCTCATGAAGGCCGAAGGTCACCCCGAATACCACATGATCACGGTCAAGATGACCGATGGCACCGAATACCAGACCCGCTCGACCTGGGGCAAGGAAGGCGACACGATGTCGCTCGAAATCGACCCCCTCAGCCACCCGGCCTGGACCGGTGGCCGTCAGCAGGCGTCGGAAGGCGGCCGCGTGGCCCAGTTCAACAAGCGCTTCGGTGGCCTCAGCCTCAAGAAGTAAGCTCATATCGCGCTGCGCAGCCTTCGGGCTGCGCGCCAGAGTTCGCGGCCCTCGGGCCGTGGGAGGAAGGCGGCCCGACGGGGTCGCCTTTTTCGTTTCTAGCCCAGCCAGGCTTGCTCGCGGTACCACTTGGTAATCACGTATTTGACGCCCTTGCGCACCTTCATTCCGTGGTGGAGCGTGGCCGCGTTGACCGCACCATCGGCAAGGCGGTTGTTCCAGCACAGCAGCTTGCCGGCCTCGGGTTGGACGGTCTTGTCGAGCATCCTGAAGCGTGTCGCACCTCCCGCGGCCACGTCGTTCAGGTAGACCATGAAGGTCCATGTCCGGTTGCCGGAAAGGGCGCAGTAGCGCTCGTAGTCGCGGCCGGCCGGCTCGAAGTAGTCGGTATGGGGTTTGAACTCCTGCCCCTCGGCATAGCGCTGGCCCTGAAGCGGTTCTCCATAGGCCGGATCGATGCCGCAAAGCGTGTGCAGCAGCGCCTCGATGCGCTGCACGGGGGGCAGCCCGGCGTCCAGATCGCAGGTCTCGCTGGTGCGGAAGGTCGAATCCCCATTGTCGTCGGCAATGGTCGAGGGCCGCCGGCCCGCCTCGATCAGCGCGATCAGCGCGGAGGCCAGATCCGTGTCCACGAATCGACGGCACTGGAACAGCTCGGCTTTGGGCGTGGGCACGCGTTGCATGCCCGCTTGTGCGGCGAGGCGGGCAGCAACGGATTCGCACGTCATTGTCATCGCATCCGAGGATAGTGGGTGGCAAAGGCGAGGCAACGATTTTGCGCCTGCGCAACAATGTTGCGTGGCGGCTCGCCAGGCGCAGTTTTTGCTTCCCTTGGGCAGGCCTTTATGCAAGAGGCGCGCCTCCCTGATCCGCGCACTTGACGGTGCTCCTGCCTCGCGTAAAGCCGCGCGTCTCGCACGGGCTTGGCAGCGACCGGAATGGTGGTATGCGGGCAGGGGCGTGTGGCGATCATAGCTCAGTTGGTTAGAGCGCCGGTTTGTGGTACCGGAGGTCGCGGGTTCGAACCCCGTTGATCGCCCCATTTCTCCCCTGCTGCTGTGGAAGACCGCGCCCCACAGGGGAGACGACATGACCGCATTCTGGGCCGAGCCCGATTTCGACGCACACGAGCTTGTCCAGCTGGTCCACGACCGGGCAAGCGGGCTTACGGCGATCCTTGCGGTTCATTCGACGCACCTCGGCCCCGGCGCGGGCGGCACCCGTTTCTGGCATTACAGCGATCCTGCCGGCGCGATGCGCGATGCGTTGCGCCTGTCGCGCGGCATGAGCTACAAGAACGCCATGGCGGGCCTGCCGATGGGCGGGGGCAAGGCGGTGATCCTTGCCGATGAACAGCGTATCAAGACCCCGGAAATGCTCGCCGCCTTCGGTGACGCGGTCGAGGCGCTCGGCGGGCGCTATGTCACTGCGGAAGACGTCGGCATCTCGGAAGCCGACATGGTCGCGGTCTCGCAGCGCACCAGCCACGTCTCGGGCCTGCCGGTCACGGGCGAAGGCAGCGCAGGCGGAGATCCGGGGCCCTTCACCGCTTACGGCATCTATCTCGGCATCAAGGCAGCGGTGTCCCACAAGCTGGGCAAGGACAGCCTCGCGGGCGTCCATGTCGCGGTGCAGGGCACCGGATCGGTCGGCGGCGGCGTGGCGCGGCTGCTCGCCAAGGACGGCGCGAAGCTGACGCTCGCCGATATCGACGAAACCCGCGCGGCCAGGCTGGCGAACGAGTTGGGCGGCACCGCAGTGGCCTCCGGCGCGATCATGGCGACGGCTTGCGACGTCTTCAGCCCGAATGCGCTCGGCGCGATCCTCGACGATGGCGGTATCGCCTCGCTCGATTGCGCGATCGTGGCCGGCGGCGCGAACAACCAGCTCGCCCGTCCCGAGCACGGTGCCAAGCTCGCCGCGCGCGGCATCCTCTATGCGCCCGACTACGTGATCAACGCCGGCGGGATCATCTCGGTCGCGACCGAGTACCTCGCCCGCCGCGAAGGCCGCACGGGTGATATTGCCGAGGTGAACGCGCTGCTCGCGCAAATCCCCGGACGGCTCGAATCGATCTGGGCCGAGAGCGCCAGCACCGGCGTGTCCTCGGATGTGGTCGCAGACCGCATGGCGCAGAAGCTGATCGGGCGCGGCTGATCGGGGGGCTCACGGCAAAAGGGCGCTGCAAAGCGGGAACAATTCCGCACTCGCCTCATTTGCGCTCTTGTCGGGATCGGGTGTAAGGCTACAAGCCCGGCTGACCGCAAAAACCATGCACATCTACGCCAATCCCACCCGTTTTTTGGGCCTCGCCAAGTGGCTCACCCCGCTCTTGTTCTGGAGCGGTCTGGTGCTGTCGATCGGCGCGCTCGCCTGGGGCCTGTTCGTGGTCCCGCCCGACCGGCTGATGGGCGAGACGGTGCGGATCCTGTTCATCCACGTGCCCGCTGCCTGGCTGGGCATGGGCGGCTGGGCGGGGATCGCGATTTCCTCGGCTATGCTGCTGATCTGGAAGCACCCGCTCGCGGCCATTTCCGCGCGTGCCATCGCCGTGCCCGGCATGGTTTTCTGCGCGATCTGCCTCGCCACCGGCTCGATCTGGGGTCGCCCCACGTGGGGCACCTGGTGGGAGTGGGACGGGCGGCTGACGTCGATGCTGGTGCTGCTGTTCCTCTATGCCGGTTACATCGCGCTGACCGAGGCAACCGAGAAAGAAGGCGGCTCCAGCAGGATCGCCGCGATTTTCGGCATGGTGGGGGCGATCAACGTGCCGATCATCAACCGGTCGGTGGTGTGGTGGAACTCGCTCCATCAGCCCTCCAGCATCACGCTCGGAAAGAGCGCCATCCAGGGGACTTTTCTCGTGCCGCTGCTGGTCGCCGTGGTGGGCTTCTCGCTTCTGTTCGGTGCCATCGTGCTGATGCGGATGCGCGCCATCATCGCCGAAGCGCAGGTCGAGGCGCGTCTGCGCCGCCGCGCTCTCGACGATGACACGCCGCTGGCTGCGCCCGCGGTGCTGGAGCAGGCCTGATGCGCGAGGACCTCCAGCAGTGGGACTTCGTGTGGCTCGCATATGGCGTCGCCGCTGTTGCATTGATTGCGCTCGTCATCTGGGCGTGGCGCGCTATGCGCACAGCCGAAGCACGGCGCGACGCGACGAAGCGGCGTTTACCTTGAGGGACATGGGATGAAGGCCAAGCATCAACGACTGATCCTGGTGATCATCGCCCTCGTCGCGATCGTCGGCGCGGGGCTGCTGGCGGCATGGGGCCTGCGCAATCAGGCGAACTATTTCTACCTCCCCGAGCAGATGGCTTCCGAGCCCCCGGCAGTCGGTCAGGCGGTGCGCCTCGGCGGGATGGTGCAGAAGGGCTCGCTCGTCACCGAGGCCGACGGGGTGACGGTCAACTTCAAGGTCACGGGCAACACCGCCGACGCAATCCCGGTGCGTTACAGCGGCATCCTTCCCGACCTGTTCGTCGAGGGTTCGGGCGTGGTCGCCGAGGGCAGCATCGGGCCGGACGGCGTGTTCAAGGCAACCAACCTCCTCGCCAAGCATGACGAGAACTACGTGCCCAAGGAGCTCGAGGGCATGGGCACCGATGCGGCTGCCAAGATGGCCGCCGACACTACCGTGGGGCTCAAGTAGCCGCGTGACACAGATGAGGGCCAAGCGATGATTGCCGAGATCGGATTGGCCGCCCTGTGGCTCGCCGCCGCGCTGGCGGTGTTGCAGATGGTCTCGGGCGGCCTCGCGCTGAGGGCCGCACCGGGCGAGGTCAATGCGCTGGCGATCTACGCGCGCCCTGCCGCAGTCGTGCAGGCCTTCCTCGCCGTGCTGGCCTTCACCATGCTGCTGTGGGCCTTTGCGACGACCGATCTTTCGCTGAAGCTGGTGGCGACCAATTCGCATTCGATGAAGCCGCTGATCTACAAGCTGACCGGCACCTGGGGGAACCACGAGGGCTCGATGCTGCTGTGGGTCGGCGTTCTGGCGCTGTCGGGCGGCTTGCTGGCCGCCTTCGAGAAGCGCTTGCCGGAGCGCACCATGGGCGCAACGCTGGGCGTGCAGGGCTTCGTGGCGCTGGGCTTCTATGCCTTCCTGCTGCTCTCCTCCAATCCGTTCGAGCGGCTGCCGGTACCCGCGGGCGAGGGCAACGGCCTCAACCCGCTGTTGCAGGACATCGGCCTCGCGATCCACCCACCTACGCTCTACGCGGGCTATGTCGGGCTGTCGGTCGCCTTCAGCCTCGCGATGGGCGCGCTGCTGACGCGCGAGGTCAATCCCGCGTTCGCCCGCGTCATGCGCCCCTGGGTGCTGGGCGCCTGGGTGCTGCTGACGCTCGGGATCACCGCAGGGTCGTACTGGGCCTATTACGAGCTCGGCTGGGGCGGCTGGTGGTTCTGGGACCCGGTCGAGAACGCATCGCTGATGCCGTGGCTCGCCGCGACGGCGCTGATGCATTCGGTGAGCGTGCTCGCCGCGCGCGACGCGCTGCGGACTTGGACGATCATGCTCGGCGTGCTCGCCTTTTCGATGTCGATGCTCGGCACCTTCCTGGTGCGTTCGGGCGTGCTGACGTCTGTGCATGCCTTCGCCGTCGATCCGGAGCGCGGGGCCTTCATCCTCGGCTTGCTGGGGATCTACATCGGCGGGGCCTTCACGATTTTCGCCCTGCGCGCAGGCGCGGTGGCCGAGGGCAAGCGCTTCGCCGTCGTGAGCCGCGAAGGCGCGCTGGTGTTCAACAACGTGATGCTCTCCGCGATCCTGGCGATCGTGCTGCTGGGCACGCTCTACCCGCTGCTGACCGAGGCCTTCGACGTGCGCGTGTCGGTTGGCCCGCCGTACTTCAATCCGGCGGCGGCGATCTTCGCGGTGCCGATGCTGCTGGTGATGGCGGTCGGCCCGCTGCTGCGGTGGCGCAGCGACAAGCCGGCGCGCCTCCAGTTCGAGTTCGCGCTGATCGCGGCGCTGGTGATCGGCGTGATCGCGGCTGTGAGCTTCTTCGGCCAGTTCCCGCTGCTGCCGCTGCTCGGCCTCGGGCTCGCAGCGGCCTTGGCGGTGGCGGCTTTCCTGCCCCTCAAGGGCCGCAACCTGGCGCGTGTGCCGGTGGCGACCTGGGGCATGGTCATCGCTCACTTCGGCATTGCGGTCGCATTGTTCGGCATGGCCTGCGAGGGTGCGTTCAGCAAGGAACGCCTCGCGGCGGTGGCGCCGGGCGGCACCGAGCAGGTTGGCGATTTCACGGTGACGCTCGACAGTGTAACTCCGATCGCCGGGCCGAACTGGACCGCGATCGAAGCGCAGCTTGCGGTGCGCGAGGATGGCGGCGCGCCGGTGATCCTCACCCCGCAAGCGCGCACCTTCTGGTCGCCGCCGCAATCGACCAGCGAGAGCGCGCTGCTCACCAGGTGGAACGGCCAGCTCTATGTGGTGATCGGCAACCAGGCCGAGGACGGGCGCTGGCAGATCCGGGTGTGGTGGAAGCCCTTCGTGACCTTCATCTGGTACGGCGGCATTCTTGTGGCCTTGGGCGGCGTGCTGGCGATCGCCGGGCGCGTGCGGGTCGATGTGCGGCGGCGCCGGGCAACGGCCTTGGGCACGCAGCGCCGCGCCGATGTCGAGGCGCTCGGCGCCGAACCGGTCCCGGCGGAGTAAGCCTGTGATGCGCAAACGCCTCTGGCTGTGGGTGCCGCTCGCGCTCTTCGCTTTCTTCGCGGGGTTGGCGGGCTACATGCTCACGCAGGAGAAGGAACAATTCGTCGCGAGCACGATGATCGGCCAGCCGCTGCCCGATTTCGCGCTCCCGGCCGCCTTCAACGGTCTGCCCGGCGCGAGCAAGGCGGATTTCGCGGACGGCAAGCCGCGGCTGCTCAACATCTGGGCGAGCTGGTGCCTGCCCTGCATCGCAGAAGCTCCGCAGCTCGAGGCTCTGCAGAAGCAGGGTGTCGATATCGTCGGCATCGCGATCCGCGACAGGCCCGAAGACGTCGCCAATTTCCTCGGTCGCTACGGCAACCCCTACAGCCGCATCGGCAGCGACACGATTTCCGAGGTGCAGCTCGCGATCGGTTCCTCTGGCGTGCCTGAGACCTTCGTGATCGATGGCAAGGGCATTATCCGCCACCAGCACATCGGTGACATCCGGCCCGAGGACATCCCCACGCTGCTGGCCGAACTGGAGAAGGCGCGATGATCCGCTGGCTGCTCACGGCCGTGCTCGCCATGGCCGCCGCCATGCCGGTGCTGGCGCAGGACACCATGCCGCCGGCGCCCTACGCCTATAACCAGCTTCAAGACCCACGGCTCGAAGCCGAGGCGAGCGAGTTGATGCACAGCTTGCGCTGCCTCAAGTGCCAGTCGCAGAGCATCGCGGATTCCGACGCCCCGATGGCGGGCGACATGCGCCATCAGGTGCGCAGCCGCATCCTTGCAGGCGAGAGCCCCGAAGCGATCCGCCGATGGCTGATCGCGCGCTACGGGGACTATGTCAGCTACGAGCCCGAGGTGAGCTCAACCACCTGGCCGCTTTTCGCCATCCCTGTGCTGGTGATCCTGATCGTCGCGGGCGTGCTGCTGCGGCGGCTCGGCAGGCGGCGTAGCGATGACGATACGGGAGCGGCGGCATGACCGGCGCATGGCTCGCAGTCGCCGCGCTCGCGCTTGCGGCTTTCGCTGTTGCGGTGCTGGTGATGAAGCTCCCGCGCCAAGGGATGACGCTGTTCGGCGCCGCTCTGGTGTTCGGCCTCACCGGCTATGCCTGGCAGGGCTCGCCCGGACAGCCTTCGGCACCCAAGCCGCGGGTCGAACAGGCAGGCGAGCAGGGCGCAGCGATGGTCGAAGGCCGGGCCGCGCTGTTCGACCGCACTCAGCCGCCGCCCGATTATCTTGTCACCTCCGACGCCTTCGCCCGCCGCGGCCAGTTCGAGGATGCCGCCATGCTGCTCCAGCGGGGACTCAGGCAGAACCCCAACGATCTGGAGAGCTGGCTGGCGCTCGGCATGGCTCTGGTCGGGCACGCGGATGGTTTCGTGACTCCGGCTGCGGTGCAGGCCTTCGGCCGCGCCAAGGCGATTGATCCACGGCATCCGGGCGCCGAATACTTCCTGGGCTATGCCTATCTCCAGAGCGGTGAGGTGATCGCGGCGCGCAACGTCTGGAAGGGGTTGCTGGCGAACTCTCCCCCGGACGCCCCGTGGGTTGAGGGCCTGAATGCCGAAGTCGCGCGGCTCGACGACATGATCGCGCGCGCGCCGATGCTGCAAGGTCAGTGACCACCGCTGTGTCCCGCCCATGACGGCGAGTGGGACGTTGTTGCAGGTGCTAATGCGCAGTGCTAGGCGCGCGGCCTTGCCGGCGACGAGTCGTTCGCAGCCGATGGGCAGTACCGCGGGACCCGGGAAATCCGATTGACATGAGCAGCACAGCAAACACCGCCGACCCTGCTTCTGCGCCGGCTCCGGAGCAGGGTCACGGTCATGGGCACGGGCACAAGGCCTCCACCGCTGCGCTCGTGGTCGGCGCTATCGGGGTGGTGTTCGGCGACATCGGCACCAGCCCGCTCTACGCTTTCCGCGAGACCTTCGCTTCTCACCACGGCGCTCCCGGCATCTCGCCCGACGCGGACCATATCCACGGGGTCCTGAGCCTCGTCTTCTGGTCGATGATGATGGTGGTGACGGTGAAATACGTCCTGACCATCATGCGCGCCGACAACGGCGGCGAGGGCGGGAGCCTCGCATTGCTGGCACTTATCAAAAGGCGGGCATCGACCGCCGGCTGGACGCGCCCGCTGGTGCTGCTCGGCGTGTTCGCGACCGCGCTGTTCTACGGCGACAGCATGATCACCCCGGCGATCTCGGTGCTATCGGCGACCGAGGGCGTGAAATACATCGTCCCCGGGTTCGAGCCGTGGATCGTGCCGACAGCGGTGGCGATCCTGTTCGGCCTCTTCGCGATCCAGTCGCGCGGGACGGACCGGGTGGGCAAGCTGTTCGGCCCGGTGATGCTGACCTATTTCTCGATGCTCGCGGTGCTCGGGGTGATGCACCTCACCGCCGATCCGGCGATCATTCTCGAGACGATCAATCCGCTGAACGCGCTGCGCTTCTTTGCGGATGACGGCTTCGTCGCCTTCGTCGCTCTGGGCAGCGTCGTGCTGGCGGTGACCGGCGCCGAGGCGCTGTATGCCGACATGGGGCATTTCGGGCGCAAGCCGATCGGCATTTCTTGGCTGACCTTCGTCTATCCCGCGCTGATGCTCAACTACATGGGGCAGGGCGCGCTGATCCTGTCGCAGACCTCGCCCGAGGCGGCGGCCGCGCTGGTCAAGGATCCGTTCTTCCTGATGATCCCCGACATGGTCCGCGTGCCGGTGATCGTCATCGCCCTGTTCGCGACGATTATCGCCAGCCAGGCGGTGATTTCGGGTGCCTTCAGCCTCACCCAGCAGGCGATCCAGCTGGGCTTCATCCCGCGCATGGAGATCCGCCACACCAGCGCCTCGGCCGCGGGGCAGATCTACATCCCGGCAGTCAACTGGGGCCTGATGGTCATGGTGATCCTGCTGGTGCTGTTCTTCCAGTCGTCGACCAACCTTGCCGCAGCTTACGGCATCGCGGTCACAGGGGCGATGTTCATCGACACCCTGCTGCTCGCCGCGGTGCTGTTCTCGCTCTGGAAATGGCCGCTGTGGAAGGGCCTGCCGCTGGTGATCGCCTTCCTGATCGTCGACATCGCCTATTTCGGCGCGAACCTCATCAAGGTGCCGAGCGGGGGCTGGGTGCCGCTGCTGATCGGCTTTGTCATCTTCACCCTGCTCACCACATGGTCACGCGGGCGCGAGCTGATGAGGGCGAGCATGACCGAAGGTTCGCTGCCGATCGAGATCTTTGCCAAGAGCGCGCAGAACTCGGCGACCCGCGTGCCCGGCACGGCGGTGTTCATGGCCTCGACCAATTCCGGCGTGCCCTCGGCGCTGCTCCACAACATCAAGCACAACAAGGTGCTGCACGAACGCGTGCTGATCCTCACGGTTCAGGTGCGCGGGATGCCCTATGTCGACGAGGCGGAGCGGTACGAGTGCAAGAGCCTCGGCAACGGCTTCTACCGGGTGACGATCTACTGCGGCTTCCTCGAGGAGACCGACGTGCCGCGGCTGATGAGCACGCTGACGCTGTGTGACGGCGCCTTCGACATGATGCAGACCAGCTTCTTCCTGTCGCGCCAGACGCTGCTGCCATCGAGCAAGCCCGGCATGGCGATCTGGCGCGAGAAGCTGTTCGCCTGGATGCTGCGCAACGCGGCAAGCGCAATGGCCTTCTTCCGCCTGCCCACCAACCGCGTGGTCGAGCTCGGAAGCCAGGTGGAAATCTGAGCTTGCGAGGGTTCGCCGGTGCAGGCCTTGCGCTGGTCATGGCACTGGCGGCTTGCGCGCCGGAGCAGGGCAGCGAGACGCGAGACCCCGCGCAGCAGGAGGCGCCGATGACGAATCCGGTCGTTCATTTCGAAATCCCTGTCACCGACCTGGACCGGGCTATCGCCTTCTACGAAGCGGTGTTCGGCTACAGGCTCGAGCGTGCGGAGGTCGATGGTTACCAGATGGCGTTCTACCCGCGCGCCGACGGAAAGCCGGGGGCGAGCGGCGCGCTCGCGAAGGGCGACGTGTATCGCCCCTCGCATGATGGCCCCGTGATCTATTTCGATGTGCCCGATATCGACGCCGTCATGGCGCGGGCAACGGCGCGGGGCGCCAAGGTGCTCTATCCCAAAAAGGACATCGGCGAAGCGGGCTTTGTCGGCGAGATCGAGGACAGCGAGGGCAACCGGATCGCCCTCAGTCAGGCAAAGTCCTGATCAGCTGCCCGTCGGCGGCTCGTCCTTCAGGGGCTCGTCCTTGTCCTCGAAGTTCAGACCGTGCTTCATCAGCATCGGGATCTGGCTGAAGGTGAACAGGAAAGTCAGCGGCAGGAACACCCAGATCTTGGCCCAAAGCCAGCCTTCGAAGTCCATCTGTGCGCGCAAGACTTCGTTGAGGCCCGCCAGCACCAGGAAGAACACCCCCCAGTTGCGCGACAGCTTGAGCCAGCCTGCATCGCTCAGCCCCTCGAAGGCGGCTTCCAGCAGGATGCGCAGGAGCGCCTTCCCGGCAAAGAACCCGCCCAGCAGCACCACGCCGAAGACCGCGTAGATGATGGTCGGCTTCAACTGCACGAAGGTCGGGTCGCCGAAGAAGATGGTGAGGCTCCCGAAGCCGACGATCAGCGCGGTCGAGAACCACAGCATCGGCGAAACCTTGCCGAGCCGCCACTTGGAGATCAGCAGCGCGGCGATCGCGGCGACCATGAAAGCCCCGGTGCCGGCGATGATCGCGGCAAGCTCTCCGGCGGCATTGGGCGTGGCCGGTGCGTTCCAGCGGTAGGCGCCGAGGAATACCAGCAACGGTCCGTAGTCGACCGCGACATTGAGCCAGCTTGAGGCGGCCTTTTTCGTTTCGTTCTCGCTCATCACGCAACCCCCGCGATGACCCGCGCGACCAAGTCGGGGTCGAAGGGCCGCAAATCCTCCATCTTCTCGCCGACGCCGATCGCGTGGATGGGGAGGCCATATTGCTCGGCCGCTGCGACCAGAACGCCGCCGCGCGCGGTGCCGTCGAGCTTGGTCATGATCAGGCCGGTGACGCCCGCGACTTCCTTGAAGACGTCGATCTGCGACAGGGCATTCTGGCCGTTGGTGGCATCGAGCACCAGCACCACATCGTGCGGCGCCTCGGCGTTGAGGCGCCCGAGCACGCGGCGGATCTTGGCGAGCTCCTCCATTAACTCCTTCTTGTTCTGGAGCCGCCCGGCGGTGTCGACGATCAGCGCGTCGATCCCGGTGTCGGTCGCCTGCTTGACCGCATCGAACACGATCGCCGCCGGATCGCCGCCTTCCGGTCCACGCACGAGGTCGACGCCGATGCGGCCCGCCCAGGTCGCAAGCTGCCCGATCGCGGCGGCGCGGAAGGTGTCGCCCGCCGCCAGCAGCACGCCGTAGTCGTCCTCCTGAAAGAGGTGCGCGAGCTTGGCGATGGTGGTGGTCTTGCCGCTGCCATTCACGCCGATCACGAGGATTACCTGGGGCCGCGGGAAGGCGGTGATCTCGAGCGGCTTTGCCACCGGACGCAGGATCGCGGCGATCTCCTCGGCGACCGCCTCGCGCAGTTCGCGGGTGGTGATCTCTAGCCCGAAGCGCTTCTCGGACAGCTTGGCGCGAATGCGGGCCGCAGCCGCCGGGCCGAGGTCGGACATGATCAGCGCGTCCTCGAGGTCGTCCAGGGTCGCGTTGTCGAGCTTTGCCGAGCCGCCGGCGGCGCCGGGCAGGTTGGCGGTGAGCCGCTCGGAGGTCTTGGCGAAGCCGCCGAACAGGCGCTGCGTCCAGCTGGTTTCACTCATGCGAGCAGGCCCTCCCTGAGGCCGCTTGGGGTCACGTCGATGATCTGGCCGGCCGCCTTGCCGAGGGGCAGGGCGACGCGGGCGTAGTTTGGCGCATAGCCCGTGCCGTCGCGTTCGGCGAGGACGGGCAGCGTTTCGCCCACAAGGCTGGCAAGCCACACGGCGCGGCGCGAGGCGGCCCGTTCCCGCAGTGCGGCGGCGCGGGCCTTCACCACGTCACGCGAAACCTGCGGCATGCGCGCGGCGGGGGTGCCGGGGCGGGGCGAGTAGGGGAAGACATGGGCGTGGACGATGTCGAGCTCGTCGATGATGGACAGGTTTTCGGCATGGTGCCCCTCCTCCTCGGTCGGAAAGCCGGCGATCAGGTCCGCGCCGACCGCGATCCCGGGGCGCAGCGCCTTGAGGCGCGCGACCAGTTCCACCGCATCGGCCCTGAGGTGGCGGCGCTTCATGCGCTTCAACATCAGGTCCGCGCCGTGCTGGAGCGAGAGGTGGAGGTGCGGCATGAGCCGCGGCTCGTGCACCAGCAGCTCGAACAGGAGCGGGTCGATCTCGATCCCGTCGACCGAGGAAAGGCGCAAGCGGGCCAGAGCGGGGAAGGCGGCAAGAATCGCCCCCACCAGCATGCCGAGGCGCGGCTCGCCTGGCAGATCATGGCCCCACGAGGTGAGGTCCACCCCGGTCAGCACGACTTCCCTTGCGCCCGCTGTCAGATGCCTTTCGATTTCCCGCAGGACTTCGCTGACCGGCAAGGAACGGCTCGCGCCGCGCCCCTGCGGGATGACGCAGAAGGTGCAGGCATGGTCGCAGCCGTTCTGCACGGCGACGAAGGCGCGGGTGCGGGCCGGGGGGATGGGGGCTGCTTCGCCCGGCACGTTCCATGCCCTCGGGTCGAGTTTGGCCGCGTTTGCGACGAGGGCGTCAACTTCGTCCATCGCGCCTATGCCTGCGCGGTCGATCTCTGCCGCGCAGCCGGTCACTACCAGCCGCGCCGCCGGATGATCGCGCCGGGCCCGCCGGATCGCCTTGCGCGTCTGGCTGAGCGCCTCGGCCGTGACCGCGCAGGAATTGATCACCACGAGATCTCTCTCGTCCGCCAGCATCGCCCGCATCCGCTCGCTTTCGGCGATGTTCATGCGGCAGCCGAGCGAGACGATGTGCGGGGCATTCACGCGAAGGCGTCCCAGTCGAACGTCCCGCGGAAGCTCTCCGCCGCCGGCCCGCTCATCCGGATCGTGCCGCCGGGCTGCCATGCGATGACGAGGTCCCCGCCGGGGAGGGTCACGCGCACCGGGCTGCCAACGAGGCCGCGCCGGATCGCCGCAACCGCCGTGGCACAGGCGCCGGTGCCGCAGGCCCGCGTCAGGCCCGCGCCGCGCTCCCAAACCCGCAGCTTGAGGTGATCCGGCCCCGCGAGGCTCGCGACATTCACGTTGACCCGCTCGGGGAAGAGCGGGTCGTGCTCGATCACGGGGCCGAGCCTGTCGAGCTCCACCGCATCGGCGTCATCGACGAAGAAAATCGCGTGAGGGTTGCCGACATTGACCGCCATCGGGCCTTCGAGGCTCTCCCAACCCACCGGCATGGCGGACGTGTCCATCGCATAGGCGAGCGGGATCGCGTCCCAATCGAAGCGCGGGCTCCCCATGTCGACGCGCGCGCCGCCTTCGAGCGGTTCCAGCGCGATCGGCCCGCCGCCCGTCTCGATCACCGCCGCTTCGCCGTGGAGCAGGGCGACGGCGCGCGCGGCATTGCCGCAGGCCTCGACCTCGCTGCCATCGCTGTTGAAGATCCGCATCCGGAAGGCGTGCCCTGCCTCTGGCGCCGCGCTCGGCTCCAGCAACACCAGCTGGTCGAAACCGATCCCGGTGCGGCGATCGCCCAGTGCACGCGCAACCTGTGCGGTCATTGCCGGCAGGGGGGTCTCGCGCGCATCGAGCACGACGAAATCATTGCCGAGGCCGTGCATCTTGATGAAGGGGATCGCGTGGGTCACGGGTGCGCATCTATGCACGCGCAAGGCCCGCGTCCAGTCCCGCCGGTGCCGGCCGGCGGGCGGATATCAGGGCTTGGCGCGCTGGCGCTTGGCTGCCTCGCTCGCCGCGGCAAGTGCCGGCTTGGGCGCATCGGCGAGGGGCAAGGCGAGCCTGCCCGCCACTTTCAGCCGTGTACGCACCGCCTCGGCATCCTCGGGCTGGCCGTAGAGATAGCCCTGCGCCTTCAGCCGTCCCATGCTCTTCAACGCCTTGAGGATGTCCTCGTCCTCGACCCCTTCCGCGGTCAGCGGCAGGTCGAGCCCGCGGCCCAGGGTGATGATCGCGTCGACCAGACGGGTACGATTGGCCGGCTCGCGCAGTTCGCTGATGAAGCTGCGGTCGATCTTGAGGCGGTCGAAGGGCAGGTTGCGCAGCTGTTCGAGGCTCGAATAGCCCGTGCCGAAGTCGTCGAGCGCGATCTGCACGCCCTGGTTGCGCAGCGAGGTGATCATCGAGCGCACCAGGCCGATGTTCTCGTGCAGGCAGCTTTCGGTGATCTCGATCTCCAGTCGGCGGGCCGGGAAATTGGCGGCGACCAGCATCTTGAGCAGGCGTTGGGCGAACCACGGATCGCGCAGCTGCACCGGCGAGATGTTGATCGAAAGCGTGAGCGCGTCATCCCATTCGCGCGCGTCGGCGAAGGCCTTTTCCATGAGCCGTTCGGAGAGCTCGCTGATCAGGCCGATCTCCTCGGCGACCGGCACGAAGATGTCGGGGCTGATCAGGCCGAACTGCGGGGAGCGCCAGCGGGCGAGCATCTCGAAGCCGACCAGATCCCCGGTTTCGACGTCGATCTGCTGCTCGTAATAGGGCACGAATTCGCCGCGAGACAGCCCGCGGCGCAGGCCGGTTTCCAGCTGGTGCCGGAAGCGAAGTTCGCTCTCCATGCTCGGCTCGAACCAGAAATAGCGGTTCCGGCCCTGCTTCTTGGCCTGGTAGAGCGCCATGTCGGCACGGTGCATCAGGCTTGCCGCGTCGACCACTTCGCCGATCGTGCCGTCGGGTTCGTGATCGGCGGCGATGCCGACCGACAGGGTGATGTCGATCGTCACCTCGGGCAGCCTCAGCGGTTCGCCGAAGGCCTCGAACAGGCGGATGGTGAGATCGTCGACCCGTTCCGGATGGCCCACGGGGAAGGACACCACGAAGGCGAATTCGTCGCCCCCGAGCCGCGCCAGACGGGCCTCGCGCGGGAGCAGGCCGCGGATCCTGTCGCACAGCATCACGAGCACCGCATCGCCGATCACGTGGCCATGCATGTCGTTGATCTGCTTAAAATTATCGAGATCGATCATGCAATAGGCGACCGCCTCGCCGCGCAGTGCGGCGCGGTCCCGGATCTCCTCGGTCGCCTCGAACATCGAGCGGCGGTTGAGGCACTGGGTGAGCGGATCGGTGGAGGCGAGCACCTGCGCGCGAGCTTCGGCGCGGCGGCGTTCATCGATCTCGCGCGTCAGCTCGCGGTAGCGCCGCCAGCCGAAGATAATCAGCGCGATATTGAGCAGCAGCGCATTGGCGAGCACCATGTCCGGCTTGCCGCCATTGCCGAACAGCGCCTGGAGCGCCTGCGGCAGCACGGAGCCCCCGGTGCCGAGCAACAGGATGATCGATGCCGCCGCGATTCCCAGCGCGACGAAATCGCGCTCGGCTTGCTGCAGCGGATTGTCTGGCTCTTTGTCGGTCAAAGCATCCTGCCCCGTTCGGCTCTTCTGCGTCATTCATCGCAGGGCGCGCTAAACATCGGGTTAATCGGCGCCCGATTCCGGCGCATGTGGAGGGCATTTTCGGGGGGCTTGGCTTGGCCCGTGCAGGCGGGCTACGGGAGCTTCGTCACGCATGGGAGCACGCGCGCAAATGGCCTACTGGCTGATGAAATCCGAACCCTTCAAATACAGCTGGGACCACCTCGTTGCCGAGGGCGAGGGGACCTGGGATGGCGTGCGCAACTATCTGGCGCGCAACAACTTAATGGCGATGGAAGTGGGCGACGAGGCGTTCTTCTACCACAGCCGCGAGGGGCTGGAGATCGTCGGCATCTGCACCGTCAGCGTCGCTGGGATCGGCGATCCCACCGACGAGACCGGCAAGTGGGCGGCGGTCAAGGTCAAGCCGAAGCAGAAGCTCGCCCGGCCGGTGACGCTCGCCGCGATCAAGGCCGAGCCGCGGCTGGCCGCAATGGAGCTGGTCCGCCTGTCGCGATTGTCGGTCTGCGGTGTCACGCCGGAGGAATGGCAGGTTATCCTCGAGATGGCTGCGGCCTGACCCCTGAACAGCCAATGTTTCACGCGAAACATTGGTCTGGGAGGGGTCTAAGGGGGGGCTAGCAGAGGTCTAACAGGGGTCTGGGCCGGGTCTGGAGTGACTTAATCGCCGCTTGCGGCCGGTCTGGGACAGGGCCGCCTTTCAACCCCCTGTCCCGGCCACGCCACTGCCTGACCCGAACAGCGGAACGAACCGCCCGCCCGACGCTTGATCCTGTGAAAGGCCAATAAAATCATTGGTTTATCACAGGAGGTTATCATGGGTGAATTCACCGACAAGGCCAAGGGTGCCGCCAAGGAAGCCATCGGCGAGGCCAAGCAGGGCTCGGACCACGCCGATGTTCGCGCCGACGGCAAGGCCCAGAAGGCCGAGGGCAAGCTCGACAAGGCCAAGGGTTCAGTCAAGGGCGCGCTTGGCGACCGCATCTGACGGGACGCGACCGCGTCTTGGGGAAAGGCCGTCCCTTCGGGGGCGGCCTTTTTCATGTCGGCCTGCCGATCAGGCGGTCGCCCTGGCCCGCGCCCTCAGACCGCTGATCGTCGCGCCGCTCGCGGCGATGCGTTCAAGATCGGTGAGCGCGTGGATCAGCCGCACGCCGGAACGCGCCTTGGCCTCGCCAATTGCGGCGATAAAGCCCTCGGTTGTCTCCACCCGCGAGCCCCATGCGCCGTAAGCCTCGGCGAGCTTGGCAAAATCGGGGTTCGCCAGCTGCGTTGCCGAAACGCGCCCGGGATATTCGCGCTCCTGATGCATCCGGATCGTGCCGTAAGCGCCGTTGTCGACCACCACGACGATCAGGTTTGCCCCGTGCTGGACAGCCGTGGCGAGCTCCTGCCCGTTCATCAGGAAATCCCCGTCTCCGGCCACCGCAACCACGGTGCGGTCAGGAAAGCGCAAGGCGGCGGCGATGCCCGCCGGCACGCCGTAGCCCATCGCCCCGCAGGTTGGCGCAAGCTGGCCGGGGAAGGCGTCATAGCGCCAGTAGCGGTGCCACCAGCCGGCGAAATTGCCCGCGCCGTTCGCCACGATGGTATCGTCAGGGAGCGCCTCGCGCATCGCCGCGACACAGGCGGCAAGGTCGATGGCCGCGTCGGACGGGCGGGCGGTGGCCCATTCCTCCCACTCGGCGTGGGCCTCGGCCCCGGCGTCGAAGCCGATGATCGCCTCGTCCTCCCACAGGCCCGCACATTCGGCGAATTCATCGACCGAGCAGCACAGCGCGAGGTCGGTGCGGTAGACGCGGCCCAGCTCCTCCGGATCGGGGTGGACGTGGACGAGCAGCTGGCCGGGATGCTCAAGGGTTGGGAGGGTATAGCCCTCGGTGGTCGCCTCGCCCAATCGCGCGCCGACGGCGATGATCAGGTCGGCATTGCGCACCCGCTCGACCAGCTTGGGGTTCGGACCATAGCCGAGGCTGCCGGCATAGACAGGCGAGGAGGGCGCAATCGCGTCCTGCCGGCGGAAGGCGGTCGCCACGGGCAGCCCGATCCGCTCGGCGAAGGCCTGGAAATGCTCGCGCGCCTTGGCGTTCCAGCCCGCGCCGCCGACGATGGCGATGGGGCTTGCGGCATCGGCAATCAGATCGAACAGCGCGGCCAGCGCATCGGGGCACACGGCCTGCGCGGGGCGCAGCGCGTAGGGGCGGGGGGCGAGGCTGGCGGGCACCTGTTCGACCAGCATGTCCTCGGGCAGGGCGAGGACCACCGGGCCGGGCCGCCCGCTGATCGCGACCGAGTAGGCGCGGGCGACATATTCGGGGATGCGCGCCGGATCATCGATGCGCGCCGCCCACTTGCAGATCGGCCCGAAGAAGGCGGGGAAATCGACCTCCTGAAAGCCTTCGCGCCCCTGCATCCCGCGATCCG
This sequence comes from Erythrobacteraceae bacterium, assembly GCA_027489065.1. Lineage (GTDB taxonomy): Bacteria > Pseudomonadota > Alphaproteobacteria > Sphingomonadales > Sphingomonadaceae > Erythrobacter. The sequence continues at coordinate 28,913 of JAIYAM010000002.1, forward strand.
CATCGCCCACGAAGAGGATCATGGGCTGCGAATCCTGATGCGCCACATGCACGCCGATGCTGGCATTGGTCGCACCCGGCCCGCGGGTGACGAAGGCAACACCCGGACGGCCCGTCAGCGCGCCATCGGCGCAGGCCATGAAGGCGACTCCGCCTTCCTGCCGGCAGGTGACGACATCGATGTCGGGCCGGTCGGGCAGGGCGTCGAGCACGCTGAGGAAGCTCTCGCCGGGCACGGTGAAGATCCGATCGCAGCCCTGCACGGCAAGGCAATCGACCAGCAGGGCCGCCGCGCTCCTCGTGGTCATCGGGCGGGTGGAATCGATCATTGGCTACTCTCCCGTCGGCTTGTGAGCCGCCTCTACAGCCGGGCGCGGGGCGGCGCAAACCGGGCCGTCTTTTCCCCGGAGCAGCGCGGCTTGTCCCACGCTGCGACAGATTGGGCGCAAGCCTGTTCCAATAGTTAAGAAAGTCTTAAAGCTGGCCTTCCTGCCAAGGGAGATTCGCTGAGATGCGACGCAGCCTGGTTCTCACTGACGAGAGCGCCCGCCACTGGTTCCGGGCCAGCCTGCCGCCGCATGTCCGGCGCGAGCTGATCCCGATTCCGGCCGAGGCCCTGTGGCGACTGACCGTGGAAGACGTGCGCGGCGTGGCCAGCACCTATGTCGCGCTGACTCTCGCGATCTTCGCATTCATTATCTAATGGTTGGCTAGGCCGCCGCCGCCGCCTCGGCATCGCGCAGGCCTTCGACCTTGTGGAGCTTGCGGGCGAGCTGCGCGGAGAGCAGACACAGCGCGAGGCTGAGCAGCAATTGCTCGGCAAGCGGCACGCCGAAATAGCCGAGCCCCCCGGCCGCGCCCGCGCCCAGCACCATGAACACCGATGAGATGAAGTTGTTGGCCGCGACCGAACGGCTGGCTTCCGACTTGTCGACCCGCGTGGTGAGGAAGGCATAGAGCGGCACGACGAACATGCCGCCGGCGATGGCGATGAACAGCAGGTTTGCCAGCAGCACCAGCGCCATCGGTTGCTGGAGGAACTCGGTGACGCCGAACAATCCGCCATCCTCGGGCACGATGTTCCAGGTGCGGCAGATCAGGTAAAAGGTGATGAGCAGCCCGCCCAGCACCAGCACCGAAGGCGCCGAATAGCGCGCAGAGATGTCGCCCTTGAGCAGCGCGTTGATCGATACCGATCCGATCGCGATTCCCGCCGAGAAGGCGACCAGCATGATCGCGGCGACCTGCTTGTCGGCGAGCAGCACGTTCTTGGCGAGCGGGATGAACTGCACCGAAAGAATGGCGGCGATGGTCCAGAAATAACTGATCGCCAGCACCGAATACCTGAGCTCGAGATTGCCGAAGGAGAAGGCGATCAGGTCCTTGGACGCGCGGATCGGGTTCCAGTCGACCTTGATTTCCTCGGTCTGCGCGGGCGCTGGCGGGACCCAGCGGCACACAATGTAGCCGATGATCGCGATGGCAATCACCGCCACCACGGAGTCCATGATGTGCATCGCTCCGCCCAGGATCATGCCGACGAGGATCGCCACATAGGTCCCCGCCTCGACAAGGCCGGTGCCGGCGAGCACCTCGTCCTTTTCCAGATGCTGGGGAAGGATCGCGTATTTGATCGGGCCGAAGAAGGTCGAATGCATCCCCATCGCGAACAGCGCGACGAACATCAGCGGGATTGCCACGGTGTTGACGTGCTGACCTTCCGAGGCGAGCAGCAGGCCGGTCGCGCCCACGCTCATGATGATGATCTCGGCAAACTTGATCCAGCGGATGATCCTGGTCTTGTCGCGCATGTCGGCAAGCTGGCCCGCGGTGGCCGAGAACAGCACGAAGGGCAGCACGAACAGCGCCGTGGCGACACCGCTGACGAGCGTTTCCATCTCGGCCGAATCGTAGACCGAATAGACCACGAACAGCACCATCGCGTTCTTGTAGAGATTGTCGTTGAGCGCGTTGAGGAGCTGGGTCAGGAACAGCGGCAGGAACCGCCGCCGGCGCATCAGATCGATCGATGTGGTCATGCCGAAAGTTCGCGGGCGCTTCCCTGTTGTATAGTCGGCACATAGCGCCAGCCGGAGCTTTCACAAGAGCGCGTGCATCGGTGCCTGCCCACGAGCACTCTTGTGCAGAGCCGGGCCGGGGGGGGTTTTGCCGCCGCCATTCCGGCGCTAGACCGGACGCGAGCCCATGCAGAGCCTGCCCAACATCCTCACCCTGTCCCGCATCTTCGCGGTGCCGCTGCTGGCCTTCTTCCTGTGGTGGCCCGAGTGGCGGCTGGGCTATCTGATCGGCTTCGTGCTCTATTGCATCATCGCCATCACGGACTTTTTCGACGGCTATCTGGCGCGTGCGCAGGGGACGGTGTCGCGGCTGGGCATCTTCCTCGATCCGATTGCCGACAAGATCATGGTCGCCGCGGTGATCCTCGTGCTGACCGCGCAGGGCTATCTGCGCGGGCCTTATGCCGGCGACGTTCACGTGATCGCGGGCCTCATCATCCTGATCCGAGAGATCGCGGTTTCGGGCCTGCGCGAATTTCTCGGCGGGGCGCAGGTGTCGGTGCCGGTCTCGGCGCTCGCCAAGTGGAAGACCACCTTCCAGCTCGTGTCGCTCGGCGCGCTGATCCTCGGCGGAGCGGTGCACGGCGCGCCGTGCCAGTCGGTCGGCGAGGGCTGCGGGACGATCGCGCAGAGCTGGGTGCACCTCATCGGCCTCGTCTCGCTGTGGACTGCGGCGGTGCTGACCTGCGTGACGGGTTGGGACTATCTGAGGGTCGGTCTCAAGCACATGGACTGACTTGAGAATTCTATGGCGGGCTGCCGCGACTTCAGGTTACAACGTCTCTCATGGGATGGGAGGAATCACCCCCGGCCGGGGCCTATGTCCGCTTGCTCGCCGAAGAGGCGAGGCGGCTGCAGCATGACGCCCGCGTTGCGCTCGATCGGGGTGAATACACCCGCGCCTCGGCGCTGATCGCCGATGCGGAGATGCTCGCCGAGGATGTTCACGGACTGGTGGGCGAAATCGAGCACCGCGAGATCGGTGCGCTGGCGAATCTCGCTGACTACGACGTCAGGGCGCTGGCAAGTCCTGCGCCCGCACAATCATGGCCCCAGCTCGCACAGCCCTTGCGACGGCTGCGCCTTGCAATCGGGGCGAGCCTGCTGATCGGGCTGGCGCTGGCGGAATATTGAGCGCGCTTTAGTCGAACTCCGGCGCGGGACCTTCGCCCTGCGGCAGGCTCTCGGCAGCTTCGTGCTGCGCGCGGTTCTCTCCGGGGTAGCGCACGTTGAGCACCAGCAGCAGCGCCAGCGCCCAGATCCCGGCGAGGCTGAAGTAGAACAGCGGCGCGTTGCCCATCCCCGCGGTGCTCGCCGCCAGCGCCGCGCCGGTCGGGCGGCCGAAATTGCTCACCGCCATGTAGATCGTGAACTGCGTCGCGGCGACCGCCGGGTTGCACATCCGCATCGCCAGCGTCAGTCCGGCGATGAAGAAGATCAGGCGTTCCGCCTCCATCACGATCTGGAAGCCCATCAGCACGCGCGGATTGTGCCAGAGTGGCTGCGCGAGCCCCATGGCGGTGGTCGCCGCGATCGCGACCGCGAGCGCGATCACGACCGCGCGCTGCGCACCGATCCTCTCTACCAGCCAGCCGCCCACCACCACGCCGGTGATCCCGCTCGCCAGCGTCAAGGTCGAGATGAAGCTCGTGTACTGCGTCGGCGCCCAGCCGAGCTGCTCCTTGTAGAGCACCGGGTGGAACGCCTCGAACCCGCCGTCGGGCATGGCGCGCACGAACAGCACGGGCAGCAGCAGCAGGCTGATGGGATTGAACACAGCGCGCGTGGCGCTCGCGAGCAGCGGACGCCATGCCTCGATCTGGAGGCCGATATTGGCGGGGTGGCTCGCGCCGTCGCTCCACGGCAGACGCTTCTCGCCGGGGCGCTCGCGGATCAGCACGGCATAGAGCATCGCCGTCGCCGGCAGCACCGAGACCGCCCACAGGCAGGCGGCAATCCCGTAGTGGCTGAGCATCCAGCCGCCCGCTGCGGTGGTCAGCGACAGGCCGATCAACTGCGCCCCGGCCATGATCCCCCCGGCGCGGGCACGCTCCTCCTCGGGCATGATGTCGATCGCGAGACTGTCGATCCCGGCGTCCTGGAAGGTCACCGCGGCATTGGCGCAAAAGCCCAGCGCCGCGATCAGCGCGACTTCGCTCGGCAGCGGGGCGATCAGCGCGCCCGCGATCAGCGTCAGCACCAGCAGGCTCTGCGCGCCGATGATCCAGACCCGGCGGCGGCCCATCGGCAGGAAGGTGTAGCGATCGACGAGAAAGCCGTTGATGATCTTGAGCGTCCACGGGAGCGAGGCCGACCCGACCACCGAGGCGATCGCCACGGTGCTGACCGCGTTGGCCGCCATCCATGCCGGCAGCGCGAAGTAGAACAGGCCTATCGGAAAGCCTTGCGTGAAGTAGAACATCACCAGTGTCAGCAGCCGCAGCGCGAGGCTTTCGGTCAGGACGAAGCCATCTGCGCGCACGCTTGCTGCTTGAGCCATCTGTGTGTCGCCCCCCGGCCTAACCGCTCGAGCAGTGTCTCACGGGCGGGCGCGTGCGGCAAGCAGCGCTTTAACATTTGTTATAGGACGTTGGTTTGCGGACCTCACCCGGCGTGAGGCCCTTGCACGTCCACGCCCGACGCCAAGCCGCTCAGCCTGCGCGCAGTTCCTCGGCGAGGAGCTGGAAGTCCGCCTCACGCGGCGAATTGCGGCGCCAGGCGAGCACGATCTCGCGCTTGGCGGTGGGGCTATCCACGGGCCGTGCGACCACTTGCGTCCCGGCGAGGATGCCCGCTTTCAGCGCCATTTCTGGGAGCATGGTGAGGCCAAGGTCGTTGTCGACCAGCTGCACCAGCGTGTGCAGGCTCGTGCCGATCATCGCCGCGCTCGCGCGCAGTTCGGCTCGGTTGCAGGCGGCCAGCGCGTGCTCGCGCAGGCAGTGGCCGTCCTCCAGCAGCAGCAGGCGCCCATGGTCGATCATCTCGGGCTTGATGCTCGCCGGGGGATCGCGCGGATCGTCCTTGGGGAAGGCGATGAACAGGCGGTCGTCGGAAATGTGCGCGATCGCCGCGTCGCCGGTGTCGAAGGGCAGGGCGAGCAGCACGCAATCGACCCGCCCGTGGGAGAGGGATTCGAGCGCGTCGTGGCTGGTTTCCTCGCGCAGCATCAGCTTCAGGTCCGGCCGCTCGCGCTTTAGGCGCGGGAGCATCCGGGGGAGCAGAAAGGGCGCGATGGTGGGGATGACGCTCATCCGCAATTCGCCCGACAAAGGCTTGCCCGAGGCCTGCACCAGATCGGCCAACTCTTCAGCCTCGCGCAGCAGCCGGTTGGCCTTGGCGACCACCTGCTCGCCCAGCGCAGTGAAGCGCACCACACGGCGCGAGCGTTCGACCAGCGTCACGCCAAGCAGGGATTCCAGCTCGCGGATGCCGGCGGACAACGTCGATTGCGAGACGAAGCTGGCGTCAGCCGCCTTGCCGAAATGCCCGTGCTCGTGGAGCGCCACGAGGTATTGCAATTGCTTGATGGTGGGGAGGTAGGTGGACATCGGCTGTTAGTTACCTCGTCATTGCGAGCAGCCGCAAGGCTGCGCGGCAATCCATCTTCCGGCCATGGATTGCTTCGCTACGCTCGCAATGACGAATTACTCCGCCACCAGCGCGTCCGGGTCCTCGCCCACCTCGGGCTCGACTTCGGGCGCGGGTGCTGGCTCCGCCTGCGATACCACCACCACATCGTCGATATGCGTCATCTTCAGCTTGCCGCGTTCCACCGCGAAGGCGAGCTTGCCCTCGACCAGATCGAGCGCGTCCTTGCCGAACACCTCGTAGCGCCAGCCTTGCAGCACGGGCAGATCGCGCGCGCCGGCTGCCAGCGCTTCCATCTCGTCGGCGCGGGTGAGCAGGCGGGGGGCGACGTCGATCTCGCGGGCGCGGATCTTGAGCAGCAGCTTGAGCAGGTCCGCGACCAGCGCGCCCTCCTTGCCCAATGGCGCGCCCTGCTTGATCTTCTCGGGCATCTCGCCCTTGGGCAGCGGCTCGGCATCGGCCAGCACCTTCATCAGCCGCTTGCCGATGTCATTGTCCTTCCAGGCGGCCGAAAGCCCGCGCACCTTGGCAAGGTCGCCTTGCGACTTGGGCGGATGGCTGGCGATGTCGGCGAGCGTCTCGTCGCGCATGATCCGGCCGCGCGGGATGTTCTTGTGCTGCGCCTCGGCCTCGCGCCAGGCGGCCAGCGCCTTCATGCGGCCCAGAACCTGCGGATTGCGGCCCGGCTGGCGGATGCGCTTCCATGCCTGCCCGGGATCGGTGAGGTAGTTCGACGGATCGGCGAGCTTCTCCATCTCGGCATCGAGCCACAGGCCGCGCCCGGTCTTGATCAGCTTCTTGAGGATGCGCGGGAAGATGCCCGCAAGATGCGTCACGTCGCCGATCGCATATTCGATCTGGCGCTCGCTCAAGGGGCGGCGGCTCCAGTCGGTGAAGCGCGCGCCCTTGTCGATGGTGAGGCCGATCCATGTCTCGACAAGGTTGGCATAGCCGATCTGTTCGGACTGGCTGATCGCCATCATCGCGATCTGGGTGTCGAAGATGGGGTGCGGGGTCTTGCCGGTGAGGTTGACGATGATCTCGACGTCCTGCGACCCGGCATGGAAGACCTTGAGCACCTCCTCGTTCTCGCACATCAGGTCGAGCAGCGGGGTGAGGTCGATCCCGTCCGCCATCGGATCGATCGCGGCGGCTTCCTCTGTGTTGGCGATCTGCACCAGGCACAGTTCGGGCCAATAGGTGTTCTCGCGCATGAATTCGGTGTCGACCGCGACGAAATCGGACTTGGCGAGGCGGGTGCAGAGGTCGGAGAGGGCCTCGGTGGTGGTGATCAGCGGATGGATTTTCATGTCATCTTTTCGCGTTTCGCGGGCGGAGTGCCGCCCTCGGGATGGATCCCGGTCGGCCCCGAGCGTCTGGCGCACGCGGCTTCCCTTTCAGCGCGCCCTCGCCTCACGCCGCGAGCGCGCCCTAGCGTGATAGCCGGGACGAGGACAAGAGTTTAGAGGCGCCGCGATACCATCCACACCTTGCCTTCACCGGCCGAACAGCCGCCCGAAGAAGCCCTTTGCGGCAGGCTCCGATGGCTCAGGGTCCGGCTCGGGCTCCGGCGGGAGGGCCTGCATCAGCGCCCGGGCCTCGTCCACCGACACCACCGGCGCATCGAAGAAGGGGAAGTCCTCGTTGCTGCCGACCAGCACCGCCATCGGCTTCGGCAGGCCGTGGGCGGCGATGTGGCGCTTGACCGCGATGTGGAGGAGGATCGCGGCTGTGCAGGCGGCGAGGACATAGGCGTCGCCCGCGGCATCATCCCCGTCGCGGGCACCCGATGCGGCAACGACAGCGCCATAGAGCGCCGACAAGCCCTCCACTTCGACGGCATTGTCGATCTCGGCAAAGCAGCCCTGCCAGTGCGATCCATAGTCGGTGTAGCCGGCAAGGATTGCCTCGCGGCTGGCGGTGGAGAAGGCGATGTCGCCGACGTCGTTGAAGTAGTTGGTCTCGAGATAGGGCGCCATCGCGCCCGAGGCATCGGGCTCGCGCCCGACATGTCCGGGCCAGCTGAGGTCGATGCCGAGCGCCGTGACCGCCGTCCCGCCCGCTTCCGCGTGCGTGATGGTGGCGGCGACCTGGTCCCATCCGGTGAGCACCAGTTCATCGGCATCGGCCCTCAGCGCGATGTCGACGAGCGGCAGGTCCTGATCGGCGATCGCCGCCAGCCCCTGGCGCACCAGCGCAAGCGCGGCATCGGCCTCGCCGGCCCGCAGCATCGCTTCGAGGCGATGACGGAAGCCGCGCTGTTCATTCTCGTCGGCAAAGGCTCGCTGCATCGTGCATTCCCCCCGTTGTGGCCCCCGCACCGGCCCACGTGTCGGCCGCCTCCTTAACACAAGCCGCTTGCCAAGGCATTACGCGCCTTCACGCGCCCCGCACGCGCACGCCCCCACTGGATTTGTCGAGGCACCTCGCCTAGAGGCGCGCCTTCGCATTCCTTACAGCTTCGGAACCTTGCCGCTAATGCACCCCTATCGCACGCACACCTGCGCCCAGCTTTCCTCGACACACGTCGGCGAGACCGTCCGCCTGTCGGGCTGGATCCACCGCAAGCGCGACCACGGGGGCGTGCTGTTCGTCGACCTGCGCGATCACTATGGCCTCACCCAGATCGTCGCCGACAGCGACAGCCCGGCGCTGCCCGTGCTGGAAAGCCTGCGGGTCGAGAGCGTCGTCACCATCGAAGGCACGGTCAAGGCGCGCATTCCCGAGACGGTCAACGCCAACCTCGCCACCGGCGCGATCGAGGTTTTCGCGCGCGGCGTGACGGTGCAGAGCGCGGCGGAAGAATTGCCGATGCCGGTCGCCGACGAGCAGCCTTACCCCGAGGACATTCGCCTCAAGTACCGCTTCCTCGACCTGCGCCGCGAGACGCTGCACAAGAACATCATGACCCGCGTGGCGGTGATCGCCGACATGCGCCAGCGGATGGCGGCGGTCGGCTTCAACGAGTTCTCGACCCCGATCCTCACCGCCTCCAGCCCCGAAGGCGCGCGCGACTTCCTCGTGCCGAGCCGCATCCATGCGGGCAAGTTCTACGCGCTCCCGCAGGCGCCGCAGCAGTACAAGCAACTGCTGATGGTCGCCGGTTTCGACCGCTATTTCCAGATCGCCCCCTGCTTCCGCGACGAAGACCCGCGCGCCGACCGTCTGCCGGGCGAGTTCTACCAGCTCGATCTGGAAATGAGCTTCGTCACGCAGGAAGAAGTGTGGGAGACGATGGAGCCCGTCATTCAGGGCACCTTCGCCGCCTTTGCGGGCGACAAGGCTGTGACCCCTGCTGGCGAGTTTCCGCGCATCCCCTATGACGAGGCGATCCTCAAGTATGGCTCGGACAAGCCGGATCTTCGCAATCCGCTGATCATCAGCGATGTGTCCTCGCACTTCACCCAGAGCGGCTTCGGCCTGTTCGAGAAGATCGTCGGCAGCGGCGGCGTCGTGCGCGTCATCCCCGCGCCCGCGACCCACGAGAAGAGCCGCAAGTTCTTCGACGACATGAACGACTGGGCGAGGCGGGAAGGCTATGCGGGCCTCGGCTACGTCACCCGCAAGGGCGGCGAGTTTGGCGGGCCGATCGCCAAGAACCACGGGCCCGAGCGCATGGCGGAACTCTACGCCGAACTGGGCCTCGGCGAGAATGACGGGTTGTTCTTCGCCGCGGGCAAGGAAGCCGACGCCGCCAAGCTCGCTGGCGCCGCGCGCATCCGCGTGGGCGAGGAGCTGGGCCTCATCGACGAGAGTCGCTTCGAACTGTGCTGGATTGTCGACTTCCCCTTCTACGAGTGGAACGAGGACGAGAAGAAGGTCGACTTCTCTCACAACCCCTTCTCGATGCCGCAGGGCGGGATCGAGGCGCTGGAAGGGCAGGACCCGCTCACCATCAAGGCGTATCAGTACGATCTTGTCTGCAACGGTTTTGAAATCGCCTCGGGCTCGATCCGCAACCACAAGCCGGAAACGATGGTCAAGGCCTTCGAGATCACCGGCCTGACCAAGGCAGACGTGGAAGAGCGCTTCGGCGGCATGTACCGCGCCTTCCAGTACGGCGCGCCGCCGCACGGGGGGATGGCCGCGGGCGTCGACCGGATCATCATGCTGCTGTGCGGCGCGAAGAACCTGCGCGAAATCTCGCTCTTCCCGATGAACCAGCGTGCCGAGGACCTGCTGATGGGCGCGCCTTCGCCTGCCGAGCCGCGCTCGCTTCGGGAACTCCACCTGCGCGTGGTCGAACCCCCGGTGAAGCCCGCCGGCTGAGGCCCGCGCAAAGCGGCTTGTCCTGAGCCGCGAAGCCTGCAAGATTTCCGGCAGCGCGAAGGTGCAAGGCGGGGGCTTGGGCGATGCGGTTCTGGTGGGCGATCGGATTGTGCGGAGTGGTGTGGGGCGGCGCTGCGGCGCAGGCCGAGACGTTGCCGGTCGACGGCATCTACGCCGCCGGAACCGATGCGCCTTCCCGTGCGCGGTCGATCGCGATTGCCGATTTCTCGGGGCGCGGCGGAGAGCGGCTGGCCTTCGCCATCGACAGCGCGCTTCGCGGCGCTGTGATCGAAGGCCGCCCGTGGTTCGACCTCACCTTCACCGCGCCGGCCTTTGGCGACAGCTACACCTATGACGGCGGCGGCAGCGGCACTCGCGCTCCGGCCCGCAGCGGTCCTGATGCGGTGATGCGCGGGATCGCCGAAGTCACGTGGCGCGATGCGGATTCCGGGACCAAGGAGGTCGAGGAGTGCGCCGCCAAGGACAGCGGCGGCAAGTGCCTCGAGAAGAAGAAGGTCACCTACACCTGCCGCGCCCGGGAGGTGACCTTGCGGCCCGAGGTGCGGCTGGTGTCGCGCACCGGGGAGCTGCTCTATGGCAAGGGAGACACGCTCATCGTCAGCCGCCGCTTCTGCAAGGACGAGAAGAACACGCCGGCGGTCGATTCGATGGTCGAGGAACTGACCGGCACTTTCGCGAACGCGGTGCGCCATGACCTCGCCCCCGAGTTCCGCTCCGAGGATATTCGCGTGCTCGAAAGCCGCGACGGAATCGCGAAGGCCGACCACGCAGCGTTCCGCGCCGCGATCCGCCTGACCAAGACCGATGTCGCCGCCGCCTGCCGCGCTTTTGCCGCACTGGAGGCGGGCAATCCGCGCGATGTCTCGCTGCTCTTCAACATCGGGCTGTGCCGCGAAGGCGTGGGCGAGCTTGAAGCAGCCGCAGCGCATTACGAGGCGGTGCTGGCGGTGAAACCGGGCAAGCCCGAGGCGCAAGCCGGGCTCGACCGGATCGCCTCGCGTCTGCGCGCCGAGCGTCAGCGCGATTCGCGCGGGTGACGCTGGGGCACAGGCGAGGGCAGACTGATCCTCATCCCCACTTGCACATCCCCGCGCCCTTCTTTAGGGCAGGCCCGACATATACCTAACCCCAGTTTCAAGAGGGAATACCATGAGCGATACCGCAGACCGGGTGGCCAAGATTGTCGTCGAGCACCTCGGCGTCGAGGCCGAAAAGGTCACTCAGGATGCAAGCTTCATCGACGATCTGGGCGCTGACAGCCTCGACATCGTCGAGCTGGTGATGGCCTTCGAAGAGGAATTCGGCGTCGAAATCCCCGACGATGCGGCCGAGAAGATCACCACCGTCGGTGACGCCACCAAGTACATCGAAGAGCACAAGGGCTAAGACCCGCAAAGACGCCCCGGTGTCCGCGCTTGCCTTGCACCTGTCCCTCGGGGACAGGGCCGGGCTTTCCTCAGGCAGTATAATTGCCCGGGCGCTGATGAGGGCCTAGACAGGCTCAGCCCTCTGGGGGGTTGGGCCTGTTGCTATATCGGAGAACCTGAATGCGCCGTGTGGTTGTTACCGGGCTTGGCCTTGTCACCCCGCTTGGAGCCGATGTCGAAACGACATGGGCCAACCTGATCGCGGGGGAAAGCGGGGCGGGACAGATCACCCGTTTCGATGCCTCGAACCAGAAGTGCACCATCGCTTGCGAGGTGAAGCCCAAGGATCACCCCTGGGGCTTCGACCCCGATCTGCGCGTCGACCACAAGGTCCAGCGCCAGGTCGATCCCTTCATCATCTACGGCATCGATGCCGCCGGACAGGCGCTGGAAGACGCCGGCCTCACCGACATGACCCAGGCCGAGAAGGAGCGCACCGGCTGCTCGATCGGCTCGGGGATAGGCGGCTTGCCGGGCATCGAGATCGAGAGCGTCAACCTCCACGAACGTGGCCCCGGGCGGGTGTCCCCGCACTTTGTGCACGGGCGCCTTATCAACCTCATCACCGGTCAGGTGCAGATCAAGTACGGCTTCATGGGCCCGAACCACTCGGTCGTCACCGCCTGCTCGACCGGCGCGCATTCGATCGGCGATGCCGCGCGGATGATCGCGATGGACGATGCCGACGTGATGCTGGCGGGCGGGGCCGAGGGCACCATCAACCCGCTCGGCATCGCCGGTTTCGCACAGGCGCGGGCGCTCAACATGAGCATGAACGACCGCCCCACCGAAGCCAGCCGCCCCTATGACAAGAACCGCGACGGCTTCGTCATGGGCGAGGGCGCAGGCGTTGTCGTGCTCGAGGAATACGAGCGCGCCAAGGCCCGCGGCGCGAAGATCTATGCCGAGGTGACCGGCTACGGCCTCTCGGGCGATGCCTACCACGTCACAGCTCCGCATCCCGAGGGCCGCGGCGCGGAGCTGGCGATGCGCATGGCCTTGAAGAAGGCGGGCCTCGGGCCGGGCGATATCGACTACATCAACGCCCACGGCACCTCGACCATGGCCGACACCATCGAACTCGCCGCGATCAAGCGGGTGCTCGGCGATGATCTCGGCGGCGCGTCGATGTCCTCGACCAAGAGTGCGATCGGCCACCTGTTGGGCGGCGCAGGCGCGGTGGAAGCGATCTTCTGCATCCTCGCGATGCGCGACCAGATCGTGCCGCCGACCTTGAACCTCCACGATCCCGACGAAGGCACCGAGGGCATCGACCTCGTGCCGCTGGTGGCGAAGAAGCGCGAAGTGCGCGCGGTGCTGAACAACAGCTTCGGCTTCGGCGGCACCAACGCCTCGATCATCATGCAGAAGGTCGACTGACACCGTGAAGGCCGCGCGGGCTCTGGTGCTGGCACTGGTGGGCCTCGCGGCGGCGGGGCTGGTGACCGCGTGGATCCTGCTCGGGTCGGCGACGGTCGCCAAGGACACGAGCTTCACCATTCCAGCGGGCGCTTCGGTCGCCAGCGTGGCCGACAAGCTCGAGGCCGAGGGGCTGATCTCCTCGGCCTCCGGCTTCATGCTCCAAGCGCGCATCTTCGGCTCGGACGCGCCGATCCAGGCGGGCGAGTTCCTCCTCAAGCCCGGCATGAGCCAGGGCGACATCCTCGCCGCTTTCCAGTCGGGCGACGTGATCCGCCGCTTCGTGACAATCCCCGAAGGCATGCCCTCGATCCTCGTCTGGGAGCGGCTGATGGCAGAGCCCCTGCTGACCGGCGACGTTGCCGTGCCGCCGGAAGGTTCGATCCTCCCCAACACCTATGCCTTCGAGCGCGGCCAGTCGCGCAAGAGCCTCGTCGAACAGATGCAGGCGGCGATGGACAAGGCGCTCGCGGAGGAATGGGCCAAGCGGGGCCCGCGCATTGCGGTGAGCACCATGCGCGAGGCGCTGGTGCTCGCCTCAATTGTCGAGAAGGAGACCGGCAAGCCTTCGGAACGTGGCATGGTCGCCGGGCTCTATTCCAACCGGGTGAAGACGGGCATGAAGCTTCAGGCGGACCCGACGATCATCTACCCGATCACCAAGGGCAAGCCGCTGGGCCGCCGCATCCGCCAGTCGGAGATCGCCGCGGTCAACGGCTACAACACCTACACCCGCGTCGGCCTGCCCGAGGGGCCGATCACCAACCCGGGGCGTGACAGCATTGCGGCGGTGATGAACCCGGAGAACACGCCAGCGCTGTTCATGGTCGCCGACGGCACGGGCGGGCACTGGTTTGCCAACACCCTGGCCGAGCACAACGCCAACGTCGCCAAGTGGTACGCGATCCGCCGCGAACGGGGTGAGATGTAGGCCTTTGCGGTCGGTAGTCAGATGGCCGATCCCTTCATCCTCACCGCCGTTCTGCCGCCCGATCTGCAAGGTTTCGCCGAGGGCCTGCGCTGCGCGCACTTCCCGCCGGAGAGGAACCACCTCCACGCCCACGTCACCCTGTTCCATGCCTTCGCGCCTGCGCTGCTCGAGGAACTGACCGGCTTCATGCCCCGCATTGCCGCCGAATTCGTCGCGCCGCAGGGGGCGGTGAAGGGCGTGATGGACCTCGGCAAGGGCACCGCCATCGCGCTGGAGGCGCCCCAGCTGCTCGCCCTGCGCGCCCTCATCGCCGAGCATTTCCGCGGGAGCCTCACCCAACAGGATCTCCACAAGCCGCGCCCGCACATCACCATCCAGAACAAGGTGACCAAGGAGGAGGCGCGGGCGCTGCAGGCGAGCCTTGCGCCAAGCCTCGCGCCGTGGATCGTGAAGGGCCGTTTCGCCTTCCCCGGCCTCGCGCTGCACCGCTATCGCGGCGGGCCGTGGGAGCACATCAAGACCTGCGCCTTCAGAGGCCGCGAGAAGGTCTGAGGCGGGCCGGCCGAGGCGCGCCAAGGGGCTTGACCCCGCGGCGGACCCGCCGTAAGTGCGCGCCTCGCCCGGGCCGACACCCGGTACGCGAATCCGGCTGCACAGCCCGCCGGATGCCCCATGGGGCGGAGTAGCTCAGCCGGTTAGAGCAGCGGAATCATAATCCGCGTGTCGGGGGTTCGAGTCCCTCCTCCGCTACCATAGGCCTTTCCGGAAGCCTCCAGATGCTTCCGCATTCTGCTGCCCACAATCATGCTCGAAGCGGCTCCGGACGATCCCGGCTGAGATGACGTCAATGCCGACGGTCGCCTTCAGAGCGCACCCTTGCGCGAACGAGGCGTTCGCCGGTCCAGAGTGCGCCGCACACCAGAAGCCAGGCGAGAGAGAAGGGCCATGCCGGGCCGCGTTGCTCGGGCATTGCGGGGGCCGCAGGCCCGTTCTGGCGAGATGCCCATTGCGCCGTCGCCTCGCCGGTCTGGTTCGCCCTGACGGTCTTTAGGGCCCCGTCGGGCAGGACCACGAAGGCGAAAGCCTGTTCGCCTTCGCCCCCTGATTGCACGATGGTGTGAACACCCGCTCTCGAAGGCCAGAAAGCGGCACATCCTCGCGCGCCCGCTCCCGGATCGATTGCGAGCATCGTCTCGCTGCTGTCAGGAGCGATCACGCGCGCTGCAGCGACAAGCCCGCAGATCGGCATCCGCTCGCCGGCTTGCACCAGCGCAGGCACATCGGGGCGGAACTGGCTTTCGGGGCGGGACACGGCGTTGACCGTTTCGCTCCACCACTGGTTGTGACGATCTGCCTGCCCGTTGAGCACCAATGCAAAGCTGTTGGCGATGGCCCACACGGCGACGCGCCCCTGTCCGCGTTGCTGCCATCCCGACACCAGTCCGCCATCGGCGTCGGTCGCGACCGACACGAAATCCGGTCCGGTCCGCAGGACCCACCGACCGAGATCCGGGGCCGGATCGTCGATGGCGTTGAGGTTTTCCGGCACGTCGGCAGACCCGGGTCCGCGCCGGGAGAGGAGAGCATCCTCGTCAGGCGCAAGCGGCGCGAGCGTGACCGGTGCCGTTTCGCTCCCGCCCGCGATTGAGAGGCCAAGCGCGCGCCAGCTGTCGCGTATGCCGGCGCTTGCGGGGGAGGTCATCCGCACCACCACGCCGAGCCCTCCTGCGACCGCCTGCGCCAGCGTGGCACGTCCGGCGGGGCCGATGCCCAGCAGTGACTGGTCGTCGATGATCACGACATCGACCTTGCGCAAGCTCGCCGCATCGAGGCTCACCCTGTCGCCACCCAGATCGAGGCCCGCGCCCGCATCGAGCCGGCTTTGCACTTCGATCCCCGCATCCTCTGCCCAGCGGCGCAAATACTTCGTCTCGGGCGAGGGCGCTCCGACGAGGATCGCCCGTAGCGGCCGCTCGGCAATAGTGCGCAGCGGGACCGGGGTTTCCGACACGACCTTGGTGTCGCGTCCGCGCAGCCGCAAGGTGAAGGTCGCGAGGCCGGGCGCCCGTGCGACGCCGCCGAGGGTGAAGCTGCCGTCGCTGCCGATCACCTTGCTGTCGACCCGGCGTCCGGCGGGGTCGAGCATCTCTGCCGCGCCGCCCGCCAGCCCGGTCGTCTCGCCCGCCAGTGTGAAAACGCCGCCGGCGACCGTGTCTGCCGGCGGGTCAAGCCGGGCGAGGCCGCGCGGGAGCGGCATGGGAGCAAATTCGACCGGCAGGCCTGCCTCGGTGTCGCGGTCACGCGGAGTGAGGCCGCGTCCGACAATGCGGATATTCTGCACTTGGCCATGGCGCCGCAGCGCCGTCGCGAGGTCCGGCACGCGCTCGGCTCCGGCGATCGGCGGTGCTTCGGGCAGCGCAACGAGCCTTTCACCCGCCCCGGCACGTAGGCCGGCGGGAGCCTCCGCCGTCGCCACCACCAGCGTCTCGCCGCCGACGGGGAGGCGCGGCGGGAAGAGAGTGAGGTAGAGCAGCAGACCGCTCGCCAGACAAAGGGCCGCGAGGAGCCACCCCCGCCACCCGAGCTGCCGCATGAGCAATCGCACAGCCGCAGCCAGCGCTCCGCACGCGATCAGCAGCGCGCTCAAGGTTTCGGGCCCCATCACTCAGCGCAGGCCTTGCGTGTATCGACGGCCGACCGCACCGCCATCGTTGCGGCGCCGAACCTGTGCAGGGGGGCGGGTCAGCACCGTCCAGAGCTGCGCACGAAGCCGCTCCCGGACTGCCGCGGAGGTCGGCTGGCTGCGCACCGCATCGATCGCGGCAAGCACGGTGAGAGGGGTGCGGATACGCGCGCTGTTGTCCCGAACCCATCGGTCCAGCCCCTCGAGGTCGATCGTGCCCGGCTGTGCGAGCGCTCGCCAGGCCGTCGCGGGAATGGCATCGTCGATGACAAACGGTGTCAGCCGGGCCGGGCCGCCGACAAGGCCTTCGCGCTTGCCGGAGAGCCGACGCGCCATGTCGATCGGCGGCTGTGCCGAGCCGATGCGCGGCAGGTAGATGCGGCTCGCTTGCTGGACCTTCTTGATGAAGTCGAGCGCCTTCAGTTCGAAGGGCAGCGCCTTTTCCGGCTGACCGGAACGCAGGTTGAGCTCCGCTTCCCACATCGCGTCGAGCGCGCTCTTGAGCAATGCGCGGGTGCCGGGGTCGAGCAGGGTCGCGGCCTCGCTCTCATCGTGGGTATGGCCATATTCGGTGGTGATGTTGCCGAGCCCGCCAAACACCGGCGCCTCGGGAGCGTCGCCGTGGTCGTGGCCGTCGCCATCGTGATGCTCGGGCTCAGGCTCCACGGCTTCGTCCTTGTCGGACGTCGGCATCGGCGGGCGGCGCGGGCCTTCCTCGGCCTCCATGCCGACGAACTGGCCGTAGCGCAGGCGAAGGAGGCGCTGATCCACCCCGATCGTGTCGGAGCGCACGAGGAAGTCGTCGGCGCTGAGCTTGCCGCGCTGTTTGATCAGCGCCTCGGTGTCGATGATCACCTGCCGCTGGCTGCGGAAATAGGCGGGCATGGTCTGCTTGGCCATCATCTCGAGACCTTCCGCCGAAGCGGGGACTGGAGCGGGCCAGCGCAGGATTACGCCCGGGCCGCGCACCACCTGCGGGCCGGGCGAGCGTGTGTCGGCGACGGTCAGCTGGGCGACGAGGTCGCTGCCCGGCTGAAGCCCGAAAGCGCCGAGATCGAGGTCGATGACGAACCGCCTGCGTCTCGGGTCGCCCGTGCCGGTGACCGTTCGGCTGCGCTCGGTGAAACTGACGTTCTCGCCCTCGCCGATAGCGGTGGTGAGGGTGAGCCGGGCGAGCTGGTCGACCGCGTAATCGTCGCTCGCTTCGAAGACCACACGCCAGCGGCGCTGGCCGGGACGGATCATCACGAGACCGGAGGCCGGCTCGATCACCTGCACCTGCGGCGGTTCGTCAGTGATCGGTTCGAGGCGATGCGGTGTGCGGGTGAGCTGCTTGCCCTCGGCATCGAGGTGATACAGCGACGGCACGTCAAGCCGCAGAGACCCAGCCCACTCACCGCCGCCGAGCGTCAAGGGCACGCTCTGCCCGCCGACCAGTCGCAGAGCGGCAGACTTGGCCTGCGGTGAGAAAGCGAACGTCCACTCGATCAGCGAACCCTGCGGGGCGCGTACATCAAGGCTTTGCACGTAGCGGGCAGGCAGGCGCGTGTAGGCCGGCGGCACGATGCGCAGCCGATATCCTGTGAGGCTCGGGTAGCCGGGCGCGGCGATTCCGTTCGGGCCGGCGCGAGTCAGCGGCGGCGGGGCGGGATCGGGAGCAGGCCAGAGGAGCGTGGCCGCGAGGGCGATTGCTCCCAGCACCCATGCGGCCACGATGGTCCGCCGCGACCAGCCATTGGCGAGGCTGGCTGGGTCGACAGCGTCGATCCGTGCGGCGATCCGCTCGGCCTGCAATCGTTCGAGGGAGGTGTGATCGCGCTTGGCGAACAGCAAGGCCGCGCTGTCCTCAAGCCGCGCCTCGCGGGCGTTGAGGCGCTGCACCAGCCAGCCCCGGTCGAAGCGGGCCGCAACGTGCCTGGCGCCCACGCCCAAGGCGATGATGCCGGCGAGCAGTATGCCTGCCGCAAGCCCGATTCCGCCCAGCCGCCACACAAGCGCGCAGACCACGATGAGCAGCGGGCTCCACACCAGCACGAAATCGGTTGCCGCGCGCTGGCGGGCCGGGCGGACCCAGTCGGCGAAGTTGAACGCCTGGCTCACGCCGCGAACCTCCGCGATCGGGTGGCGAGCAGGCGCTCGGCGAGGAAGACGAAGGCAATCAGGACGCCCAGCCATGAGGACAGCTCGCGAGGGGGCAGAGGGTAGGGGGCGGCACCTGCGGTCGGCGCGAAGGTGGCGGAAACGGCGCGGGCTGGCGGGGGGGCGGGCGCGCTGACCAGCTCGCGCAGGCGCTCGGCGAAATCGGGTTCGAGCAACTCAGGCATGGCCGCAGGCTCCAGCGTCCGGGTGAAGCGCATCACGCGTCCGGCGCCCAGCGGCGCGCCCTCGACAAGCGTGTTGCCAGTCTGGTCGCGCCACAAGGCCGTGGTCGCTGCGGGCATGGCGATTTCGGCCCCCTCACCGAGTAGTGCGGTACCACCATTGCTCACCCATTCGGTCACCGTCTGCGGGACCGGTCCGGGGACGAGCCAGACCAGCACGGTTTGGCGAGCAGGAAGGTCGCTGCCGCTCTGCGCCTCGAAACGCGGTGCGTTGCTCCAGGCTGCCGCCGCTGCGCGGAAGTAGCGCACGGGAGCATCCGCTTCTGACGCGTAGCGCACGGCAAGGGCAGGGCTTTCCGGAGGCGCCGCATCGGCGGCTGGCTTGCCGCCGTCCACGATCCGCCACGTAATCTTGCGGGTGAGGCGCAGCGGCTTGGCATCGACGCCGCGCAGCACCGGCGGCACGAGGATCGTCAACGGCGCGCCGGACGGAAGTTCGGCATCGAACTGGCGGATCAGGCTGGAGACCTGCGCAGGGGCGGGCGGCGCCGTACCGTCCAGCGCCGGGAAGCCGGGTGCGATCCACCTGAGGTCTGCGTCAGGCCCGGCCACAGCGCGGGCGGCGGCAGGGTCGACGCCGGGCGCGGCGAGGATGCGGGGTTCTTCGCCTTCCCAGCCGAGTACCGCGGGCTGTGCGAGCAGCAGCGCCAGCAGCGCGATCAGCAGCAGCCGCAGCGCGAGCAGCAGCCACTCGTCGAAGCGTAGCTTGCTGCGCGGGCGGGGCAGGGCGTCGAGCCAGCGCAGCGCCGCGAAATCAACCGGAACCTCCTCGGTGCGGCGACGCAGGTGGATCAGCAGAGGGACGATCAGCGCCGCCAGAGCGGCGAGGCCCAGCGGAGCCAGCAGCAGGGGCGTCACGTCCGTTCCGCCCCGCGGCCGAAGAGTGCGTGCAAGGGGCGGTCGATGGGTTCGTCGAGCACCACGGCCGCGTGGCGGATACCGGCCTTGTCGAGCCGCTCGTCAAGCGCGGCCCGCGCAGCGGCGAAGCGGGTGAGGAATATGTCGCGGAGTGCCTTGCCGTCGCTCACCAGTTCCTCGCCGCTTTCCTGATCGCGGAACCGGAAGCCGCCGTCGAAGGGGAAGTCGCGCTCCTCGACGGTCAGGAGCTGGATCGCCAGCACCTCGCGCCCGGCCTTGGCCAGCCGCTCGATCAGCGCGATGCCGCCCTCGTCGAAGCAGTCGCTGAGGAACAGCACGAGGTCGCGCGCGCCGATCCGCTCCCACAAGGGGGCGAGGGTGGTGGCCTCGGGGAAGGTGCCTGCAGGGGCCAGCCGGGCGAAGTCGACCTGCATCCGGTCGGACTGCGGGCGGCCGGGGCGCGGATCGGCCACCGCAAGAGCGGTGCCTTGCAGCACCATCCAGCCGAAGCGGTCGCCTTGCATCATGGCAAGTTCGGCAATGCACAGCGCAAGAAGCTTGGCCGCATCGAAGCGCGACCAGTCGGGCCGCGCGCGGTCTGCTTGCGCCATCGAGGCGCTGCCATCGAGCAGGATCCAGACGGCGAGCGGGCTTTCCTCCTCGGCCTCGCGGACGAAGAACTTGTCCGAGCGCGAGAACAGCTTCCAGTCGATACGGCGCGGCTCGTCGCCCGGCTCGTAGGCGCGGTATTGCGCGAATTCGAGGCCGGACCCCTTGCTGCGGCTGGCGTGCATTCCGAAGCCGCGCGTTCCTGCCATGCTCCGCGGATTGAGCGACAGGCGCTTCAACCGGCTGCGGACATCGGGCGGGATCGTCAGCGGCGCGCGGGTCATGGGTCAGGCGGCCGGGGGCGGGATGCGAGCGAGGAGGGCGGCCACCACGTCGTCGGCGCTCTTGCCCTCGGCCTCTGCGGCGAAAGACAGCAACAGGCGGTGGCGCATGACGGGGGCAGCGAGGGCCGCGATGTCTTCGCGGGTCGCGGCGAAGCGCCCGTGGAGCAGCGCGCGCGCCTTGGCACAGAGCACCAGCGCCTGCCCCGCACGCGGCCCTGCGCCCCAGCGGACGTAGCTTTCGACTTCGGCAGGAGCGGCAGGGTCGCCGGGGCGGGTGGCGCGCACCAGCGTGGTGATCCAGCCGAGCAGGTCTTCGCTCAGGTAGACTTCCCGCACATGGCGTTGGAGCGCCAGTACGTCCTCGGCGCGCATCACCTGCGGTACGGGGGCGTGTGCGCTGCCGGTAGTGAGGGCCAGAATGTCGCGCTCCTCCGCCTCGGTCGGATAGCCGACCCGCACCTGCAGCAGGAACCGGTCGAGCTGCGCTTCGGGGAGAGGGTAGGTGCCCGCCTGCTCCAGCGGGTTCTGTGTCGCCAGCACGAAGAAGGGCTTGGGCAGCTGGTAGGTCTGCCCGCCATAGCTGACGGTCTTTTCCTGCATCGCCTCGAGCAGCGCGGCCTGCGTCTTGGGCGGCGTGCGGTTCAGTTCGTCGGCGAGCAGCAGGTTGGTGAACACCGGCCCCTGCTGGAAGCGGAAGGACCGGTGACCGGTGCCGTGGTCTTCCTCGAGCAGTTCTGTACCGAGAATGTCGCTGGGCATGAGATCGGGGGTGAACTGCACCCGCCGGAAGTCGAGCTCCAGCGCCTCGCCCAGCGTCCTCACCAGCAGCGTCTTGCCGAGGCCCGGCACGCCTTCAAGGAGGCAGTGCCCGCCGGCGAGAAGCCCTATCAGCAATTGCTCGACCACGTCGGTCTGGCCGACGATCGCGGTGCCGATGGCGCGCTTCAACTCGTCGAGCCTGCCAATCTGCCGCTCGATATCCGCCGCGCTTGCCGGAGCCTGTTCTGCCACTTGTTCGAACCCTTCAGTTGGTGAGCGCGTACATCACGATGTTGACCGCGAAGCGCGTGTTGTCCTCGGCGAGGAAGCGCTTGTTGCGCCAGTCGTAGTCCCACTCGCAGCCGTAATCCTTGTTGCTGTAGAGCAAGCCGAGCCGGCCGTTTATGGTGATGCCCTTGAGGTAGTCATGGACGATGTCGTCGCCCCAGCCGTTGAGCTCGAAGGTGGTCGCGGGCGGGCCGGTGAACTTGAAGAAGCTGGTGTAGAGCGGGTGGCTGTTGGGCAGCTTCTTGAGCGCTTCGGCCCCGAAGATGCTCGCCATCTGCGCCTCGAAGGACTTGGCGAACAGGCCGTCGATGTCATGGTTGCAGTCATCGACGAAAACGAAACCACCGTTGCGGATATAGCGTTCCAGATTGCGGCGTTCGGGGGCGGAGAACTCGACCGCCTTGTGCCCCGCCAGATAGCAGAACGGTGCCGCGAGCATCGCCGGATCGCCGAGGTCGACGACGTGTTCCTTGGGATCGACCCTCAGGGATGTATAGTCGATCAGCGAGGTGATGATGTTCGCCGGCATCCGCTGGTCGACATTCCAGTCGCCCGAATTGTATTTGAGCCGCGTGAACCAGAAGTCGTAGCCCGCCGCGCCTGCGCCGCCCGCCCGCTGCTGCGCCGCGAGCAAGCCGGGCGCGCCAGGCACCATCGCCCCGGCGATGCCGCAGCCCAGCAAGCGCAGGAATTCGGCGCGGGTCATGGCAAGACTGCTCCCTTGGACCCGCGCCGCACGTAAGTTGCGTCAGACGGCGTCCGACAGCGAGGTGAAGGTGAAGTCGCGGACCTTCATCGGCGGCACCATCAGCGACCCGTCCTCCACACGCACCGAGCGGCCCAGCTCCTCGATGTTGTTGAGCATGATCACCGGGCTCTCGTTGAAGCGGAAGTTCTTGATCGGGTACTGGAGCTGCCCGTTCTCGATATAGAAGGTGCCGTCACGGGTCAGGCCGGTGAGCAGCACGGTCTGCGGATCGACCATCCGGATGTACCAGGTGCGGGTCACGAGGATGCCGCGTTCGGTGCCGGCAATCAGTTCGGCAGTCGACTTGGTGCCGCCCTCCATGATCGTGTTGCCCCAGTCGGCCGTTTCCGGCTTGCCCTGCTTGTTCGCCCAGAAACGCGAATACTGCAGGTTCGCGAGCTTGCCCTGATCGATGATCTTGACCCGCTCGCGCGGGAGACCTTCGCCGTCCCACGGCAAGACCGGAACCGTCGGGTCCCAGGGATCGGTGTACATGTTGACGCGCGGATCCATGATCTGCTCGCCCAGCTTGTTGCCGCCGCCCTGCTTGCTGAGGAAGCTGCGCCCTTCGTCGGCCGAGCGCGCGTCGAAGAAGTTGAGCATGAAGCTGATCAGGCCCGATGCCGCGGCAGGCTCGAGGATGACGGTGTATTTGCCGGGTTCGAGGGCCTTGGCCTCTGCCGAGGCGGCTACCTTGCGCATCGCGATCTGGACGTCGGCGGCGGGATCGAACTTGGCAATGTCCTTAACGTTGCTCGCCACCCAGCCCGAACCGCGGCCGTCTTCGGTGCGCACCGTGCAGGTGTAGTCCGCGACGGTCGAGCGCTGGTAGCCGAAATTGCCATTGGAGTTGGCGTGGGCGAAGAAGGTGCTGCCGTCCTCGAGGAAGCCGGCCGCGATCAGCTTCTGCTTGCGGCACGGAAGGATCGAGGCTTCGGCGATCTTGGCCCGCGCCTCGGCCGTCAACGCGGCGGTCGCCTCGCTGTAGGTCTCGGTGGGCCGGTAGGTCTGCTTGCCGACGATCGGCATGAACTCCGGGTTCTCAGGTGCCAGCTTGGCGAGGCTCTCGGCCCGGCGCACCACGCGTTCGAGCGAGGCATCGTCGAACTGGTTGATGGTCGCAGTGCCGACGCGCTTGCCGAACGATACCTGCACGCCGAGTTCGCTGTTATCGACGATGCCCGAGGTCGAGATGTCGTTGCGGGCGAACCGGACGTTGCCGGTGACACCGCCGCTCAATTGCGCGCTCGTCTGGTCCGCTGTGGACAGGGCGATAACCTTGTCAAGGATCGACTTCGCCTGCGCTTCTGTAAGAATGCTCATTGTTGCTTCTCCTGCGCTTGGCTCAACCCAGCGACCGGGCGGTGTTGATGACGTTGATCCCGTCGAAGCGGGTGGTCGACGAGCCGTGGCTCACGGCCGAGACCTGTGAGGGCTGGCCCTTGCCGTCGAAGAACGAACCGAACATGCGGTAATCGCTCTCGTCGCAGATCGCCGAGCACGCGCCCCAGAATTCGGGGGTGCGCATCTGGTAGGCGACGTCCTCGATCATCGGGCCGAGCTTGCCGCCCTTGATCTCGTAGAACACCGTCCCGCCGAACTGTGCGTTGTAGCGTTGCTGGTCGATCGAGAAGGACCCGCGGCCGGCGATGTAGATGCCGTTGTCGACACCTGCGATCATGTCGGCAGTGCTCATCTTGGTCTTGCCCGGCGCGAGGCTGACATTGGCCATGCGCTGGAACTGCACGCTCGACCAGCTGTCGGCGTAGCAGCAGCCATCGGACTCGCTCTTGCCGAGGATGTGCGCCTGATCGCGGATCGCCTGATAATCGACGAGAGTGCCGTCCTTGACGAGGTCCCAGCGCTTCGTCTTCACGCCTTCGTCGTCATAGCCGACCGCACCGAGCGAGCCGACCTGCGTCTTGTCGGCGAACAGGTTGACGATCTCGCTGCCGTACTTGAACTTGGCATCGCGCTTGTCGATCGTCGCGAAGCTGGTGCCCGCGTAATTGGCCTCGTAGCCGAGCACGCGGTCGAGCTCGAGCGGGTGGCCGACGCTTTCGTGGATCGTGAGGCCCAAGTGGTTCGGGTCGAGCACGAGGTCGTACTTGCCCGGCTTCACCGAAGGCGCCTTCAGCTTGGCCTGTGCGTCCTGCGCGGCGGCAATGGCGTCCTCCTTCATGTCGTAGGAATTGCCGTAGGTGGTAAGGCCGTTGGACAGGACGAACTTGTCCTCCGCGCGGCCGTCCATGTATTCCCAGCCCAGACCCATCGGCGCCGAAAGGCCCTCGCGCGATCGGAACTTGCCGGTGGTCTTGTCGACCGCGGTGACGGTGATCGGCGCCCAGATGCGGTGCACGTCCTGATCGATGTAGGAGCCGTCGGTCGAGGCGAAATACTTCTGTTCGTTGACGAGGAAAAGCAGCGAATTGACGAAGCTTGCGCCAGCGCCGAGCGCCGCGTCATTCACCGACATGAGGAGATTGACCTTGTCCTCGATCGGCACTTCCATCGCGTTCTTCTTGATGGGGGTGCGCCAGCTGACCTCGCCGACGCCCGGCGTGGGTGCGAGCTGGACGGGCGCCGTCTGGATGCGCGCATTCGCCTTGGCGATGGCGGTCGCCTGCCGGGCCGCAGCGGCGACGGCGTCCTCCGTCATCTCGTTGGTCGCGGCAAAGCCCCACGAACCGTCCGCGATCACGCGCACGCCGACGCCGGTGCTTTCGGTGTTGACGATGTTCTGGACATTGCGTTCGCGGGTGATGACAAACTGGCGCAGGTAGCGCCCGACGCGCACGTCACAGTAGCTCGCCCCGGCACCAGTCGCGGCGCTCATGGCCGCGTCGGCCAGGCGCTTCTTGACCGCGACGTCGATCGTGTCCTGAAGCTGCTCGGCGGCGATCGCCTTGCCGAAGAAGGAGGGTGACAAGGCGGCACCTGTGAACAGGGTGCTGAGCGCCAGGAAATCCCTTCGGTCCATGATAAACCTCTCCAATCCGGCCAGTCGCTTCCTTCGGGGAATCCGAAGGTCAGCCGGCAAATGTTCTGCAGCGGGGACATAGCTGCCGAAACTCAGCGCAATGGTCAAACTGCGCAGCAGGAACTGTTCCTGAGCCTCGTCGGCGGTTTGTGCCCCCCGGCTCCTCGTCGGTAGCAACCGCATTCGTCATCAGGCGAAGGAGACGACGAAGCGCAGGCGTTGATCGACGAACAGGCTACGCTTTTGCGGTCAGCGGTGCAGGCCGTGATAGCCGGGGCGATCACAACGAGGGCGCATTGCCGATCATCCCGCTGGCGGATTCGATCAGGACCTTGTGGAACTGCGTGCCTGAGCGGCGCCGAGGCTCAACGCCACTGCTTCGGCAACCTTGATACCGTCCACCGCTGCCGACAGGATTCCCCCGGCATAGCCGGCACCCTCGCCGGCGGGAAACAGCCCCGCGGTGTTGAGGCTCTGGAAGTCCTTGCCGCGGGTGAAGCGGATCGGGGATGACGTGCGCGTTTCCACACCCGTCATCAGCACGTCGGGGTGATCATAGCCCGGGATCTGCCGCCCGAAGACCGGCAGGGCCTCACGCATGGCGGTCACCGCATACTCCGGCAGGCATTGTGCCAGATCCGTCAGATGCACGCCGGGCTTGTAGGACGGCGTTACCGAGCCGAGCGCTTCGGACGGGCGCCCTGCGAGGAAATCGCCCAGCCTTTGTGCCGGGGCCTTGTAGCTCGATCCGCCCGCAACATAGGCCAGCGATTCCCAATGGCGTTGCAGCGCGATCCCGGCGAGCGGATCGCCGGGAAAGTCGCGCTCCGGATCGATCGCGACGACGAGGCCGGAGTTCGCGTTGCGCTCGTTGCGCGAATATTGGCTCATGCCATTGGTGGCGACGCGGCCTTCTTCCGATGTCGCAGCGACAACGGTGCCGCCCGGACACATGCAGAAGCTATAGACCGTCCGGCCATTCTTGCAGTGGTGCGAGATGTGATACTCGGCCGCGCCGAGGATCTTGTTGCCGGCTTCGATGCCGAACCGCGATCTGTCGATCCACGATTGCGGGTGCTCGATCCTCACCCCGATCGAGAACGGCTTGGCCTCGACATGGACCCCCGCGGCGTGGAGCATCGCAAAGGTGTCGCGGGCACTGTGTCCGATGGCGAGCACGACATGATCGGCTTCCAGATACTCGCCGGTGCTCAGATGGACCCCGCGCACCCGGCGAAGGCCTTGGGCGTCGGTCGAGATATCGATGCCGTCGACGCGGTTGGAGAAGCGGTATTCGCCGCCAAGCGCCTCGATGCTTTTGCGCATGCTCTCGACCATCGTCACCAGCCGGAAGGTCCCGATGTGGGGATGCGCTTCGGTGAGGATTTCGGAGGGCGCGCCCGCCTTGACGAATTCTGTCAGAACCTTGCGGTCGCGATTGTTCGGATCCTTGATCCGGCTGTAGAGCTTGCCATCGGAGAATGTGCCTGCGCCGCCCTCGCCGAACTGCGCGTTGGATTCCGGGTTGAGAACCCCCTGCCGCCACAGCCCCCAGGTGTCCTTGGTCCGCTCGCGCACCACCTTGCCCCGGTCCAGGATGATCGGGCGGAATCCCATCTGGGCGAGGATCAGGCCGGCAAACAGCCCGCATGGCCCTGCGCCGATGACGAGGGGACGCTTGGCCGTCCCGCCTTCAGGTGCTGTGGCGACCAGATGGTAGCGCGGGTCCGGGGTAGGCTGGACCTTGCTGTCCTTGCGGAAGCGCTGAAGCACCGCCGCCTCGTTCTTCACATTCACGTCGACCGAGTAGACCAGCAGGATATTCGATTTGTCGCGCGCATCATGGCCGCGGCGCGCGACGACGAAGCGGACCAGATCGCGCGGGGTGATCCTCAGCCGCTTGCAGATCGCGGCAGGCAAGGCCTCGTCCGGATGGTGGAGCGGCAGGGTCAGTTCGGTGATGCGCAGCATGGGGCCGCATTAAAGAATTAGCCGCCTTCATCAATCCGGCGGCCACCGAAATATCCGGCGCCTGCTGGAAAACTGCCGACACCGCCTCCACCTATCCCGTCACAGATAAGCGAGACCAATCCTTTGTCGAAAATCATCAATGGCGCCAGCCTCAAGCCGCGCTCGGGCGCACGGCCCAGGAAGATCGTGCTGCTCCTGCACGGCTTCGGGTCGAGCGGCACCGACATGATCGCGCTCGCGCCCCAGTGGCAGGACGCGCTTCCCGATGCGCTGTTCCTCGCACCCCACGCGCCGCAGCGGTGCAGTATGATGGGGGCGGGCTATCAGTGGTGGGGGCTGTCGGGATTTGCCCCGTCGGCACTGGCTGCGGGTGCAGCTTCGGCGGCGCCAGCAATCGACGCCTTCATCGACCGCAAGCTGGCCGAATATGATCTGACCGAAGCGGACCTGGCGCTGGTCGGCTTCAGCCAGGGCACGATGATGGCGCTCCACATCGGGCTGCGCCGACCGCGGGCGGTTGCCGCCGTGGTCGGCTATTCGGGGATGCTCACCGGCACGACAGGCCTCGCGCACTCCGACTTTGCGAAGCCGCCGGTCTTGCTGGTGCATGGCACGGCTGATCCGGTCGTTCCGATCGCAGCGTTGCACATGGCGGAAAGCGAGCTCAAACGGCTGAACGTCCCCGTTACGACGCACATATCCTACGGCATCCCCCACACCGTCGATCCTGTTGGCCTGCGCCTCGGGAGGGATTTTGTGGCAACCGCCTTCGCGTCCTAGCCGCCTCTCAAGGGCAGCCACCAAACGGTGCTGACCACGAACTGCCTGCCCGACCCCGCGCTGGGTGCGCTCACGGCTGCTTGAACTTGCGCTTGTGCTTGTGTGCGGGCTTGCCGGCGTTGCCCGGCTTGTGGGGCCCCGAGCCGGGCTTCACGCCGGTGTTGCCGTTGTTGAACTTGCGCGGAGCGACCTTCGCCTTGACGAAGGCATTGTCTGCCGAACTGCGCGAGGGACGCAGCTGGCGGTTGCTTCGCGCCGCTTCGCGCGGGCCGGCTTCCGAGCGTTCGATCAGCAGGGTCTCTTCCTCGCCCTCGGCCTCGCCCGTGCGGGCGGCGGCGGCGGCATACTTGTCCGCGATGGTGCGCGGGATCTGGAAATAGGTTTCCGCCTGGCCGATCCGGATCGCGCCGATTTCATTGCGGGTGATGTGGCCACGGCGGCAGATCAGCGGCAGCAGCCAGCGCGGATCGGCGTTGCGGTTGCGGCCGATATCCATGCGGAACCACACCGTGTCCTCGAAGCCCGGACGGTGGCGCTCCTTCTGCGCCTCGCGGTTGTTGCCGATGAGCTCTTCAGGCTCTGGCACGCGCGCGCGGTGGGCGTGGACCAGCATCGCGGCGATGTCCTCGGGGCTGCGTTCGGCGAGCAGGCGCTGGGCGAGCTCACGGTCGGCCTCGTCGAATTCAGTCGGCGCGAGGAGCTTGCCGAGCAGGCGCTCGCGATCGCGTTCCGCAATCATCTCGCGGTCGGGCACGTCCAGCCACTCGGCGTTGATCTGCGCCCGGCCCAGCATCTGTTCAACGCGGCGACGGGCGGAGAAGGGCACGATCAGCATCGCGACCCCCTTGCGCCCGGCGCGGCCCGTGCGGCCCGAGCGGTGCTGCAATGTCTCGGCATCGCGCGGAATTTCGACATGGACGACGAGGCTGAGGGTAGGCAAGTCGATCCCGCGCGCAGCGACATCGGTGGCGACGCAGACGCGCGCCCGGCCGTCACGCAGCGCCTGAAGGGCCTGATTTCGTTCGGACTGCGAATGCTCGCCCGACAGCGCGACAACGGCAAAGCCGCGCTCCTGCAGGGTCGCGTGGAGGTGGCGCACCTTTTCGCGCGTGGCACAGAACAGGATCGCGGTTTCCGCCTCGTGAAAGCGCAGCAGGTTGACCACCGCGTTCTCGACCTCGGGCGGGGAGACGGTGACGGCCTGATAGGCGATGTCGCCGTGGCCGCGGGAGCCGCCCTCGGCGATGGTCGCGATGCGCAGCGCGTCGGTCTGGTAGCGGCGGGCGAGCGCTTCGATCGGGCGGGGCATTGTGGCCGAAAACAACAGGGTACGGCGGCCTTCTGGCGTTCCGTCGAGGATCGCTTCCAGCTCTTCGCGGAAGCCCATGTCGAGCATCTCGTCGGCTTCATCGAGCACCGCGACAGCGAGCTGCAACAAATTGAGCGCGCCGCGTTCGAAGTGATCGCGCAGCCGGCCGGGGGTGCCGACGACGATCGCCGGGCCCGATTGCAGCACCTTGCGTTCCGCCGAGGGGTTCATGCCGCCGACGCAGGTCGCGACGCGGGCGCCGGTGCGGGCGTAGAGCCATTCGAGCTCGCGGCTGACCTGCAAAGCGAGCTCCCGCGTGGGGGTGATGACCAGCGCGCGCGGGGCCTGAGCGAAACCGATTCGCCCTGCCTCGTCAAGCAGTTGCGGCACCATCGCGAGGCCGAAGGCGACCGTCTTGCCCGAGCCGGTCTGGGCCGAGACGACAAGGTCGCGGCCCTCCGCTTCGGGGCGCAGCACCTCGGCCTGGACGGGGGTGGCGGCCGCGTAGCCGCGCTCCGTGAGAGCGGCTTCGATGGTGGCGGGAAGTGCGGGGAAGGTCATGCGGAGGGAGACTCGTCTTGGTCGGCTCGCCAAACGCTCTGGGGCGCGGGGACTGGAAGCTGGGGAGGTATCAGGGGCGGCGCCGGAGCGGGTCCGCGGGAACGAGGCCGGCCCATAGCCGCAAACGCCCCGAAACGCCCGTCAAAAGTGACGCAGATGCGAAATGGAGCGATGTTCCACGTGAAACACCCTCCAAGACACCTGCTGGCAGGGGTCTGGAGGGGGTCTAAGAGGGGTCTAACCGGGGTCTGGCGCCACTCTATGCGGGTCTAGGACCGATTATCGCGACCCGCGCGCCGCCAGCACGCTCGGCACCGTCAGCA
Organism: Erythrobacteraceae bacterium; assembly: GCA_027489065.1. GTDB lineage: Bacteria > Pseudomonadota > Alphaproteobacteria > Sphingomonadales > Sphingomonadaceae > Erythrobacter. The sequence continues at coordinate 59,179 of JAIYAM010000002.1, forward strand.
GGATGATCCGGATGTCGCGCAAGGTCGTGCGGCTGCTGACATAGCGCACATCGAGCAGCACGCGCTCGAAGTAGTGGATGTCGCTGCGGCCGGAGATCTGCCACAACCCGGTGATGCCGGGGCGCACCAGGCAATAGAGCGCGAAATGGTGGCCGTAGCGCGCGGCTTCCGTCTCAACGATCGGGCGCGGGCCGACGATGCTCATCTCGCCCATCAGCACGTTGAAGAGCTGCGGCAGTTCATCGAGGCTCGAGCGGCGCAGGAAATTGCCGAGGCGCGTCACGCGCGGATCGTCGGTCAGCTTCTGGTGCTCGGCCCATTCGCGGGCCGCTTCGGGATTCTGCGTGAGAATCGCCTCGAGCCGGGCTTCGGCATCCACCACCATGCTGCGGAACTTCCAGCAGCGGAACGACTTGCCGCCAAGTCCGATGCGGCGGTGGCCGAAGAACACCGGGCCGGGATCGGTCAGCTTGATGGCGAGGGCGATCACCGCGAACAGCGGCAGGAAGAACACGAGCGCGACCGAGGCGATCAGGATGTCGAGAAAGCGGGAGAGGGCGTCGGGCGGCCAGAGCCCCGGCGCCTTGGCGCTGGTATCGGGCTGGAACGGATTTCGCGGATCGATATACACGGTCGAAGCACCCTTTCGAGCATGCCGGATCATCACGATCCTTTTAATTTACAGTCGATGCGATAAGCCCCCGGCCTGCGCGCTCGTTATCTATGAGGTGGCCCTCGCAGGGGCCTTAGGGTAGGTTAACAACAATCCCGAGGACGGTGCCGGTCAAAGCGGAAAGGCCACTGTTCGTCGCGAGAATGAGGGGATAGGAGAGGGAGATGGTTACCGACAGTGACATCGCCAGAGAGCCCCTGGTCGACGTTCCGGGCGATGCCGACGCGTCGCAGCGGCGCAAGCGGCGGGTACGGGTGCGCCGCAAGCAGGACAAGTTTCCGCGGCCCTTGCGCCTCGCGCTGCTATTGGGGGCGCCGATTGTCCTTTGGTTCGGCATCTATTTTGTCGGCCGCGCTCTGCTGTGAGGGCGTGACGAGTGCCTGATCCGGTGCAGGTGCGGGCGCGGGCAGCACCGGAGCCGGCGCCAGATTCGGAGCGGGCTGCACCGGGCAGGGAAAGCTCTCCTGCAGGCTGGCGACGATCACCGAGGCGGCCTGCGCCCGGGTGAGCGAGGGATTGTTGATCAGATAGGCCTCGAAGATGTCGGCCAGCTTGCCCAGCGTCAGGCCCGGCGGCAGGCACGGATCGCCCGATCCGATCCACACCCGGTAAGACCGCGAGGAATCCGCCACCGCGGCAAGGTAAGCAAAACAGAAATTGCGCGAATAGCTCGAGCTTTCCCGGCACTTGCGCAGCAGGCTGCCGGCGGATTCGAACCCCGATACCGCGTCCGCATCGCTCTCCTGTGCGGCAGCGGCGCGCGGGACGACCAGCGCAAGGCATGCCCCCAAGGCGAGCACCATCCCCCCCTTGCGCAACGATGTCATGCGGGGCTGTCCGCCTTCTTGGTCAGAAGCAGCGGGCGCGCCCTGAAGGGCGTGGGTGCGGGAGCGGGCGCCTCGGCGCCTGCCGCGCCTTCGCTGCCGCCGGGCATCAACGTGCCCGTGACGCGGCCTGCCGCTGTGCCGGCTGCGCCGATGCCTGAGCCCGGAGTGCCCGCCATCTGCGCCTCGCCCGGCACTGCGCCCGCAGCGGGTCCGGCGGGGCGGGGCGTCCAGGCGGCGACAAGCGGTTCGCGGCCCGAATAGCGCATCGAGAAGGCCGGAGCCTCGCCCGCGCCGCCGCGCCAGCGGTAGAACATGTGCCGACCGATCTGTCCTTCGGGGTTCAGCGAGGAACTCCAATAGGGGTTCACGTAATCGGCGTGATAATGGGTCGACAGGCCGACCTCGGGCACCACCGCGCCGCCGAGGGCTGCCTTGGCGATGAGGTTGGCGCGCCGCCACAGGCTCGGCATAGGAGGCCGCGCGCGCGCGCCATCACAGGTGAAGGTGAACTGGCAGCCGGTGGAGCGCTCCTGCCCCTGGAAGACCACGCCGCACACCGAATCCGGATAGGCGGGGTGGCGCACCCGGTTGAGCACGACCTGCGCGATGGCGCGCTGTCCGGCCTCGGGCTCCATCGCGCCTTCGTAATAGATCGCCTCGGTCAGGCAGCGCTCGGCGCGCAGGGCGCTCGCGGAATCCTTGTATTGCGCCACGAAAGGCGGCGCGACATCGAGCGCCAGCGCGGCGGGCATGACCGCGCCGGTGAGCGGCTGGATCTCTCCGCCCGCGATGGTGGGCCGCAGCGTGCCGCGCGGCACGCCTGCTGCGGCGCTTCCCGGATCGCCGTTCTGGAGCGGGACGATCGGCACCGCGATCAGGGCGAGCGCCGGCACACCTGCCCACAGCGCCAGCCGTGCAGGCGCACGGCGGCGCCGGACGGTGGGGGCGCGGTAGGCGAAGGACGTGGCGGCTTCCATGCTGGTGTCGCTGCTCCTTGATGCGAACGAAATGGCGGCAAACGAAAATGGCACGGGCGGGCGCAAGGTCGGCGCGCGGGGCACCACCGGTGCGCAGCTCGTGGCGAGGCGCCGCTCCTGCCGCAGCCCGCCTGAACGTGCGCTAAAGTGAGTTGCAAACACGCGGGGATGCCTCGCCGGTGCGACGGGCCGCTTGCCCGTCAGGCGGCCATCTCGCGGAATTCCTGATGCCCGCTCCTGAGGCTGTCATAATCGCCCGTCCCTTCGACGCGGCCTTCCTTGAGGTAGTAGAGCGTCTCGCAGCCGCGCACCGTCGACAGGCGGTGAGCGATCATCACCACGGTCCGCTCGCCCTTCATGCCCTCGACCGCTTCGATCACCGCGCGTTCGGTGGTGTTGTCGAGCGCGCTGGTCGCCTCGTCGAGGATGAGGATCGCCGGATCGTGGTAGAGCGCGCGGGCGATGCCGATGCGCTGGCGCTCGCCGCCCGAGATGCGCACGCCGCTCTCGCCGACTATGGTGTCCAAGCCTTCGGGCTGGCGGTGGATGAAGCGGTCGAGCTGGGCGAGGCGAATCGCCTGTTCGAGCTTGCCCTCGTCGATGTCACTGTCCTCGATGCCAAGCGCGATGTTCCGGCGGATGGTATCGTCGAGCAGGTAGATCGACTGGGGAACGTAGCCGACCTGGGTCCGCCAGTCGCGTAGGGCAGCATCGTCGAGCGGCTGGCCGTCCACGATCAGTCCGCCGCGTTCGGGCGCCAGAAGCCCGAGCAGCACGTCGACCACGGTCGATTTGCCCGCGCCGGTGCTGCCGACGAGGCCCACCGCCGTGCCGACCGGAATGACGATGTCGACGCCCTTCAAGGCATGGTCCGGCGCGCCTTCGTAGCGGTGCCACACACCCGACAGGGCGATGGCGCTTTGCGGCCGCGCGCTGCCGCTCGGCTCAGCCTGTGCGATCCCGTCGGGCGCATCGCCGAGCAGCGCGAGATCGCGCACGATCGGGTCGATGGCGACGAGGCTGTAGCGCAGGTCCGCGAATTGGTTGAGCGCCGCGCTCGACGCTTCGCGCAGGCGCACGAGGCCAACCACGAACAGCGACAGGGTGACGAGGATGCTCTCGGTCGTGCGCCCCTGCAGCACCAGTCCGCAGGCGAGCGCGAGGAGACCTGTCATCGCCACCATCTCGGAAGCCGGCGGGATGAGGCGCATGACGAACAGCTTGAAGCCGTTGGCGCGCGTCACCTCGCCGACGGCGTCCATGACCTTGCCGGAGAAGAAATCCTCGCGCCCCAGCGTGCGGATCTCCTTGATGCCGCCGAACGCCTGCATGAGGTTCTGGTTGAAGACCTGGCGGTGCTGCTGCTGCATGAGGCCATAGCGGCGCAGGCGGCCCGTCACTCCGCGCAGCGCGGCAAAGCCGATGAGGCCGAGGAACACGATCCAGGCCAGGGTGATGACCGGCTCGACGAACAGCAGGAAGCCCAGCACCGCGATGACGATCACCGTGCGCGTGCACAGTTCCAGGATCGTGCTGATCACGTTGTAGCACACCGTCTGCACCTCGCTGTCGACATTGCGCAGCAGCTCGGAACGGTTGCGTTCGAGGAAGAAGGTGTAGGGCGCGTTCATGTAGGCGCGCATCAGCCGTCCGGAGATCGCGATGCGGCGGTGCGAGACGTAGCGGATCTGCGCCCAGTAATTGAGCGCGAGGAAACCGTTCTTGACCGCGAAGATCGCCAGCAGCGCAGCTGCGCCCCAGATCACCAGCTCGCTGTCGTCGAGGCCGCCGGTCAGTTGCCCGAGGATCGGCCCGAAGATCGGCAGGCGCAGCATCGCCTCGCGGTCGACCACCGCGCTGACGAAGGCGGGCACCGCGGCGAGCCCCGCGATCTCGAGCGCGGCGCCGACCAGCATCATGGCGAACAGGACGCCGGCGTTGAAGCGGTCACGCGGGGAAAGCAGCGTGGCAAGATCGTGGATCGGTTTGAGCATCGTGTTCCGGTCTGCCTTGCGGCTGGGCGTTGGAGAGGGGGGGAGAGGGGGGGAGAGGGGGGCGTAGAGGGGGGTGTCAGGCAGAGGACGCCAGGCCGGTCGCGGGTTGCCGCGCCGGCAGCATGGCCGGCGCGGCAACCCCGGCCTGTTCGGGCGCGCGGCCCGCGAGGGCATCGTCCCACAGGTCGGTGAGAAGATGCAGGTGGCTGGCGATGTCGGACTTGCGCGCCTGCACGAAGCCGCGCTCGCGCATTTCTTCGGGCAGGGGGCCGGAAACGATCGCGGGCAGCTCGTCGATCGAACCGTAGAGGATCCCGGCACCCTCGCCGACATAACGGGCAAGGTCTGCGCGCAAGGCGGGCATGCACACGCCCACGCCGGCGGCCTGCGCCTCGGCGATGGCGAGCGGCCAGTCGATCTCGCCTTCCTGGCCGGTGTAGACCAGCCAGCGGTGCTTCTTGTATTCGCCGGGCATCGCGTCGGGATCGACCGGGCCCATGATGGTGAGCCCCGCCTCCAGCTTCAGGGCCTCGCCCGCGTTGGCGGCGGCGTAGTGGTTGAAGGTCCGTCCGGGTACTTTGCCGGCGAGGCGCAGGATGTCGGCTGCCGGCTTGGGTCCGCCGCCGCTGCCGATGTGCATCACCGCGTCGCCGTTGGGGCTGCGGTCGTGGAAAGCGGCAAAGCGCAGCGCGGGCAAGCAGTCGATGAGCTTGGCCCGGTCGAGCCCGGCGCGCTCCAGCCAGGGCCGCGTGAAGGGCAGTGCCAGCACGCCGAGGCACAGCGCGCTGTCGATCGCCTTGAGGCCCGCCATGAATTCCGGGGTGCGACCGGGCGGCTGTTCGCGGCGCAGCAGATGCTTCATGCGCTCCGCAAAGCGGCGCGGCGCCAGCGGGGCGGTGTCGCGGGCGTGGGCGCGCAAGGTGAAGGGCAGACCCATCGCCTCGGCAAGCCGGCCGACGAAGCCCAGCTGGTGCAGGCCGTGGGCGTGCAGCACCTCGGGCCGGAAGGCCGCGACCTCGGCGCAGATGCGCGCGAACTCGGCCGGCGTGTCGAAGCGCGGCTCGGGACTGTTGCGGGTAAGGATCGCCACATCGTGTCCGGCCTCGAGCGCCTCGATTTCGGCAAGGATCTGCGGTTCGAAGAAGGCAGCCGGTTCGGTCAGCAGGACCAGCACGCGCGGCTTGCCGAGCTTGAGGCCAACAGATCGCGGTGCGGATTGAGCAATGGATGTCGTCATGGGTACTCCCTTCCCCAGGGGGATGAAACTCGGGCGACAGCGGACATGCAGCCGAGGCACGGACCGGGAAGGCGGCCCGTGCTGCGACTGCGAGATGCAAATGTAAGTTTGGCGGCGTTTGGACCACTAAGCAGGTTAGGGACGTGTGGCATGGCCCGCGCCACATTCTAGCGCATGACCGAAATTGCAGCAGGGCGGCCCGCGCGGGACGGGCTCACCCAGGGTGAACGGGTGTCGATCGTGATGCCCACACACAACCGCGCCCACCTGATCGGCGAGAGCATCGCCTCGGCGCTCGGGCAGTCGCATCCGCCTTTCGAGATGATCATAGTCGATGATGGCTCCACCGATGAAACCGCTGAAACCATTGCCGCTTTCGGCAATGACGTGATCTATCTGCGGCAGGACAATGCGGGCAAGTCGGCCGCTCTCAACCGCGGCATCGCGGCGGCGACGTGCGATCTGCTGCTGGTGCTCGACGACGACGACCTGCTCCCCGATGGCGCGCTCGCCGCCCATGTCGCGGCCCTGCGGGCGCGGCCGGATGCGGGCTTTTCCTATGGCCGGTTCGCCCGATTTACCGGACCGGGGGAGGAGGCATGGCGCAGCACCGATCTCGAGCCGTTGCCGGAGCCGGGAGCCAAGCGGCTGCTGGTGCAGCTGATGCAGTGCTGCTTCCTGCCCAATCCTGCCTGGATGGTGCGGCGCGCGGCGCAGCTTGCTGCGGGGCCATACCGTACGGATCTGCCGCGCGGGCAGGATTACGAGATGATCCTGCGCATCGCGCGGTCCGCGCCGGGCGTGTTTGCCGGGGCGGTGACTCTCTACCAGCGCAAGCACGTGGCGGCGCGCGTCACCACGCGGGGCACGGTCATGGCCAAGGATACGGTCACCGGCTGGATCGATGCCGAGCGCGCGATCTTCAGCGAGATCGACGAACGCTGGGACGATGCGGAATTCCAGCCCTTTGGCGATCTGCCGAAAGGGCCGGAGGCGCAGCGGCTCGCGGTGCTCCAGCGGGCGGTGATCCTGTTCATGCGCAAGGTCCACGCGCCGGCCGAGCGGCACTTTGCCCGCTATGCGGCGATGCTGGGAGATGCTGCGCCGGGCGAGCATGAACTCGCCATAGCGGGCGACCTGCTGGGCGCGCGCTACGGGATCGGCGAGATCCTCGACGAGAGCCATGATCCTGCGCCGCTCGCCGCGCTCGCATTCCCGCTCGCGCTGCGCCGGGCGATGGCGCGCCAGCTGCCGTGGCGGATGCGCGAGCTGGTCGGCGAGGGCCGGCTCGCCGATGCGGCGCGGCTGCTGGTGTGGGGCCGTCGGGCGCTGGGGGGCGCGGCGCTGTTCGGCGCGGCAAGCGCTAAAATTGAAGATTATGCGCGGCGCGCGCGGGCGAGTTCGAGCATCAGCGCTTCATAGGCGGCGTGCGCTTCGGCGACCGAAAAATCCTGTGCGCGGGCCAGGCCTGCATCGCGCAAGGCGGCGCGCGCGCTGTCGTCCGCCATCAGCGCGGCGATGGCATCGGCGAGCGCTTCGGGATCCTGCGGCGGAGCGAGCCGCGCCGCGCCGGCAGCCGCGCGCGCGACCCCTCCGACATCGGCGGCGACGGCCGGCGTGCCGCTCGCCATCGCCTCCATCAGCGCGAGCGGCATGCCTTCGCTGCGCGAGGGCAGCACGAACAGGTCGGCAGCGTGGAGGTGTGTGCGGATGGCTTCGGGTGGGAGCCGCCCGGCGAAGTCGACATGCGCGGCGATACCCAGCCGCGCGGCCTGCTCGGCGAGGGCGGGGCCTTGCGAGCCCTCGCCGACCAGCACCAGCCGCACCGGCGCGGCGCGCGCGGCGAGGATCGCGCAGGCCTCGAGCAGGATGTCGAAGCCCTTGACCTCCTCGAACCGGCCGATTCCCATGAGGGTCGGCACGGCGCCCGCCGCGCTGCGGCTCGCGGCTTGGGTCGCCGGGGGACTCCAGAACGCCGTGTCGATGCCGTTGGCGATCACGTGCGGCGGGCGCTTGGGGGTGAAGCCCAGTTCGGCGAGCAGCGCGGCGATATCGGCTGAAACCACTGTCACGGCATCTGCCTCTTCGATGACCCGCGCGAGGAAGGGCAGATCCTGGGGCAGGGGGCGCAGCACGTCGCTGCCGTGGCAGGTCACCACCACCCGGAAGCGCAGCAGCGGCGCCAGCGCAAGGAAGTAGAGCGCCGAGGGCGAGGCGTAGTGGATGTTCACCACCTGCGGCCTCTCGCGCAGCAGGCGCAGTGTGAGCCGGGCGACGTTGCGCAGGCTCATCCAGCGCCCGCCGCGCCGGACGTGGAAGGCCTCGGCCCAGTCGTCTGCGGGCGCGGTAGGCGCGGCCGGACCGGCGTTGCGCTGCGCCCAGCCGGTCGTCACCCGGTGGCCGCGTGCTGCGAGGTGCCGGCCAAGCCCGCGGATGACAGCCTGCACCCCGCCTGCTTCGGCGGCGTCGGCATTAGCATAGAGGAGGATCCGCACCCGAGCGGCTCCCTTTTGATCAGGGGGTTAGAAGAAACGTTCTCCCACCCTGATGGTGTCGCCGGGCCGCACCGGGAAGGAGGGGTTCTCGCGCAAATCGATCAGCCGTTCGCGGGTTTCGGTGGCCTGCTTGAGGAAGATCCGGCGGGTGTTGGCACGGTAGGTGAAGCCCCCTGCCGCCGCGACCGCCTGTTCGAGCGTCAGGCCGACGGCGAAGTCATACTGTCCCGGACGCGTCACCTCGCCGAGGATGTAATAGGGCCGGTAGTCGATGATCTCGGCGCTGACCCGCGGATCGGCGAGGTAGCCGGCGCCCAGCCTGGTGGTGAGTTCGCCCTGGAGGTCCTGGATCGTCTTGCCCGCGACGGGCACGTTGCCGACCAGCGGGAAGGACACGTCGCCCGCGCCGGTGACGCTGTATTCGCCGGTCAGCGTCTCCTCGCCGAACACGGTGATGCGCAGCTTGTCGCCGGGGCCGAGCGTGTAGGGTGCCGGCTGCTGGGCAACCCGATCAGCCGGCGATTCCGCGCCGTATCCGCCTCCCCCGCAGGCAGACAGCAACACGAGCATCAAGGCGGCGAGAAGGGCGGGCAGGCGCATCATCATGCGGGGTTCCTTTGCGGTTGCGGAAGAGGGCGGCGGCGGGCCCCGCGAGGGGTAGGGCGGCGGCGGTTCGCAGGCGGTGCGGCGCGGGGGCCGCGGGCCGCTTGCGGCGGGGCAGCGGCGAGCGGCGCTGTCAGGGGCAGGGCGGCAAAGGCGGCGAGCACCGCGTAGAGCAGCACGGTGTCGATCATGAAGGGGGCGATCACCAGCTCGGTGCGGATGCGCAGCAGGACCAGGAACAGGCTCGCCGCGGCAAAGGCGCGCGGGGCGTCGACCGCGGCGATCAGCACCACCACGCCGCGCAGGGCGATAAGGCCCAGCGGCACGAGGAACAGGGCAAGGCCGACGATGCCGAGATCGGCCATCAGCTCGCGGAAGGTGTCGTGGAAGTGAAAGGCGCGCCCGTCGCGCTGCTTGTTGCGGGCGAGGAGGCCTTTGCCTGTCGGGCCGAGCCAGATCGCCTTGTAGCCGTGGCCGACCACGGGTTGCTGCGCGATCAGGCGGTCGGCTTCCTCCCACAGCAGCGTGCGGCCGGTCAGCCGCGTGTCCTTTTCCAGCACGTCGGTCTGAAGCACCGCAATCTCGCGCTCGATGATCGGGAGGGCGACGATCGCCGGGATCGCCAGCACGCCGGCCGCGGTGAGGGCGAACAGCCGTCCGCCACGCCCCAGCCATGCGGCAAAGCCGAGCACCGCGAGGAGCGCGGCCACGCCCGCCATCGAGACCAGCGCGGTCGCCGAATCCACCTGCACGATCAGGAACACCGCAGGCACCAGTGCGGCGCCCGCCGCGATGCGGGCCGGCCAGCGATAGGCGGCGGAGCTTGCCACGCACAGCGCCGCGGTCAGCCAGAACAGCGCGATGTAGCCCATCTGGTTCTTCGATCCCGACAGGCCGATGATCACCGGCCCGCCGTCGGACGCGCCGAGCCGCCCGCTCGCAAGCCCGACGAGGCAGGCGATCGACAGCCCCCAGAACGCCGCCAGTACCAGTTGGCGCAAGGTCAGCGCGCGGCCGAGCATCACCCCCATCATCATCGTCGCCAGCAGTTGCAGGCCATAGCGCAGCGACACCGAAGGCACGTCCGACCACAGCGCCGAAGCGGCAGCGAAGATCGGGAGCAGCAGCAGCAGCGCGGCGACCGGGATCAGCGCGGTCAAGGTCCGCCAGCGCAGTGCCAGCAGCGCGGCGAGGCAGATCAGTTGCAGCAGGCTCGCGGCCTGCGCGAAAGCGGGTGCGGCGAGCGCGGCAATCATCGTCACCGCGATGCCGAACACGGGCAGCCGCTCGAACCCGAAGGGCTCGGGCTCCGGTCGCGCTGCGCGTGTTCGCTCCAGTGCGGGCAAGGGTCTCGCTTTCGTGTCGGCTTTCGGTTCGTCGCGGACCCTTACCGATCCGCCGCACCGGATCGCGCACACAGGTTAATCACCTGCGGCAGCCTCTCGCAGGCGCCAAACAGCCTGTCAGGGTGCGATCAGGAAGCGCGGTTCGGCCGGTGCTGCACCCTTGGCGGGGCCGCGTACCGGGCGCAGCAGCGCCAGCTTGTCGCGCAGCACGCCAAAGCCTGCATCGATCAGCAGTCGCGGCCTGTCGCGGTTCTCGTAGAGCGCGCGCACCAGCCCGCTCTTGCGCTTGGCGTCGAGAAAATGGCGGTGGTGCCAGCGCTGCGCGCACTGCGCGCGGTGCTGCCCGAGCACCTCGCGCTCATCCGGCTTGAGGTGGACTGCCAGCATCCGGTCGTCAGCCTCGACCAGCGCCGCGAGATCGGCCGGGGCGTGGTTGGCGCTCAGCGAATTGGGACGCTCGATGGCGAGGTAGCCGCAGGCCGCGACCAGCCGGAACCGTGCCCCGGCGAGCAGCATCCGGGCATAGAGATCGAAATCCTCGCCCAGCCGCAGGCGCGGGTCATAGCGCAGGCCATGGCGGTCGAGGAAGGCGCGGCGCATCACCGGCTTGAGGAAACCCAGCTCCCCGCGCGGACGCCCGGCTTGCGAGATGTTGGCGGCAACGAAGCGTTCGAAGCTCATCCGCTCGGCAGTGCCGCCGGTGGCGAAGGCGCTGAGATGGGCGTATTCGGCGGCCTGGTCTTCGCCGACGAACATCAGGTTGTCGGCCGACATGTCCCAATCGCGCGAGGCATCGGCGAGCGCGGCGAAGCGCCCCGGCAGGATCATGTCGTCGGCATCGAGCACCGCGAGCAGCGGCGCGGTGGAGCGGACGATGGCAAGATTGCGCGCTGCGGCGGGGCCGAGGTTCCTTGGCGCGCGCAGCACCCGCAACCGGCCGCTGCCGTCATCGGCGCGCCATGCCTCGTGCGCGGTCGCGTCCTCGGAGGCATCGTCGACCACGAGCACCTCGCGCACTTCGGGCTCGGCGAGAGCCGAGGCGACAGCACGGCCGACGGTGGCTTCGGCATTCATCGCCGCGACGATTACGCAGATCCCGTCGCCGCTCTCGTTCATGCCGTCGCTGCCCCCTTCATGCTGATTGTGCGCGCTGCTCGTGGGATTTGTGCGGTGCAATAGACGCGAGGGGGGCTGCCTGAACTAACCTCGTTAAGGTCGCGCCTCGGGTGATCCGGCGTAGACCATCGGTGCATCGCCGTTCGTCCGCCGGCCCCCCGGACAAGAGAGACCCAAGCGCCTATGGCCGCCGCCGCCCCCGATCCTGCCGCACCTCTCGTCTCGCTGCTGATGGTGGCGCGCAACGCCGCGCCGCATATCGACGCTGCGCTCCTCTCCGCACGCCGCCAGACGCTGGCGCGAATCGAGATCGTGGTGGTCGATGACCGGTCGATCGACGCGACCGGCGAGATCATCCGCCGCCATGCCGCAGAGGACCCGCGGGTGATCGCCGTGCGCGGTCACGGCAAGGGGCTCGCCGCGGTGCGCAACCTCTCGATCGCGGCGGCCGCTGCGCCCTATGTGGCGGTGCTCGATGCTGATGACATTCTCCATCCGCGCCACGCCGAACACCTGCTCGACCTTGCAACGCGCACCGGAGCGGACATTGCCGCGGCCAACATGATTTCCTTCTCGCGCGAGACCCCGGCGGGCCTGTTCGCGCAGGGCCCCGGCTGGACCGCCGAACGGATGATCGATCATGCCGAGTTCGTGCAGAGCGGCCGGCTCGGGCAGGAAGAGGTGCAGCTCGGCTATCTCAAGCCGCTGTTCCGGCGCGAGGCGCTGCGCCAGCATGGGCTGACCTACGACCTGCGCCTCAGGATCGGTGAGGACTGGGACCTTGTCGAACGTGCGCTCGCCGCGGGCCTCACCTATGCGTGGCGCCCGGAGCCCACCTATTACTACCGCCGCCACGAGCATTCGACCTCGTTCCGCTGGCGTCCCGAAGACCTCGCCGCGCTGATCGCTGCCGAGCGCGACCGTATCGCCGCCGACGCGCTTGCCGCAACCGGAGCGCCCGGCGCGTTGGCGCGCGCGCGGGCCGAGCGGCTCGCCGCGCTCGAGGACACGCTCGCGCATTGCGAGGCAGTCGGGCACCTCAAGGATCGCCGCATCGACCGCGCGCTGCCGCATCTGCTGCGCCGTCCGCGTAGCTTCGCCTTGTTGTGGCACAGCCTGCGCGAGGGGTTGGGTCGCCGCGCCGCGACTGCCGCGCGCCGCCAGCGCACCGCCATCACCGCCGCCGAAACTGAGGCCCCGCACGTACTGGTCTGCGGCGAGGAACGGCCCGGCTCGCCGGTCGCGATCGCCGCCGCTCTGGTCAAGGCGAGCGGCTGCAAGCTCAAGCGGCTGACCCGCGCCCAACTCGCCGATCCGCTCACGACTGCGCGCGCCGGGCAGGGCGCGGCGATGGTGCTGCTCGCCGACGAGGCGCTCGCCGACGCCGCCGCCCACGCGATCGGCGACGGGGCGCCCTTCGTCGCCGCCGCCGGCACGCGCCACCCGATCGTCCAGCACTTCCTCGACGAGCAGAGCTGCGGCAACCTGCTCGGCCTGCTGCCTGCCAGCGCGCTCGCCGACAACGGGCTGGCATGGCGCAAGCGTGCGGCGGTAGCTGCGGGACCTGCCCTATGAGTGGCAAGCCGCAATCGCTCCCCGCCCGTCTTCCGCGCGCCTTCATCGTCAGCCGCCAGCGCCTGATCGGCGCGACCAACGGCAGTTCGTCCTATCTCCTCGATATCGCCCGGTCGGTCGCCGATGCCGGGTTCGCGCCGGTGCTGTTGCAACCCTCGCCCGACATCATGGGCCGCGTGCCGTTCTTCCGCGCCCGGCCCGAAATGCGGATTTTCGCCGACCACCGCATCCGCGGCGTGGCCAGGTTTGGCCGCTGGTTCGTCTCGCGCGATGCCAGCGTGTGGCGCGATGCGGCGCTGGGCGTGGCGCAGAGCCTTGCGCGACGCGCCGGCTTCACCGCGCCGTGGACCGTCGATCGCCCGCGCCCCTATGCGATTGCCGCCGATTGGACCCCCGAAGACCGCGAATGGCTCGCCGCCCAGACACGCAGCGATTGCCTTGGCGCGCGCGACATGGTGATCGCCGATTACGCCTTCCAGTCCGAAGCCTTCGCCGCATTGGGCGTCCCGCGGGAACGCAGCGCGATCATCATGCACGATCTCTTCCACTGGCGCGGGCAATCGGGCGCAGGCGCCGAGCGCGACAGTGTCGCCGCGCTCACGCGCGAGGCGGAGATCGCGCTGCTCTCCCGCGCCGGTACGGTGATTGCGATCCAGCAGGAGGAGGCGGATTTCGTGAGCCGCGCCCTGCCGCCCACGCGGGTGATCCTCGCGCCGGGCACGCGCAGCCCCGAGCCCTCGCAGGGCGCGCCCGGCGATCCCGAGCGTCTGCTGTTCGTCGGCAGCCGCACCGCGCCCAATACCGATGGCCTCCGGTGGTTCCTCGACACCGTATGGCCGCAGATCGCGGAGCTTTCGCCCGACACCCGGCTCGACGTGATCGGCACGGTCGCGGCGGACTTCGATGCGGGCCGGATGCCTGCGGGCGTGCGGCTTCACGGGCTCGTCCCCGATCTCGCCCCCTTCTACCGCCGCGCCGGGATCGTCGTCTCGCCGCTGCGCTTCGGATCGGGGCTGAAGATCAAGCTCGTCGAGGCGCTCGCCTGGGGCAAGCCGACGGTGGCGAGCCCCGTCACCCTCCAAGGCGTCGAGCAGGCCTGCGGCCCCGCCGTGATGGTGGCGGCGGATGCCGCGAGTTTCGCCGCCGCGATCCTTGCGCTCCAGCGTGACGGCGATCTGCGCAGCCTGCTGGCGCGGCGCGCGCAGATGGTGGTGGAGGCCCATTTCGCGCGCGGTGCCGCGCACCGGAACCTGCGCGACTGGTGTCAGGAAGTGGCGAAGGGCAATGCCGGGGCCGGAATGCTTCTGCCGCCCGACACGCGCGCGACGATTTCCTGCTTCCAGTAGCCTGCGCTCCAGGCCACGTGCATGATCATCGCCGCCGTGCCTGCAAGGGCGACAGCGGCGCGCTTTTCCCGGATCGCGAGGGCGATACCCCAGCCTTGGCACAGCAGAGCCCAGCTCAGCGCCGGGAGCGCCAGCACCGGCACCAGCGGCGCGGCGAGGGCCAGCACACAAACAGGCGCGATCCCCAGCGGCAGCGCCTGGCGCAGCCTGAGCGGACGGCGGTGGCGGCGCACGGTCGTCGCCCGGCCCGCGCCATAGCGGAAATACTGGCGGGCCAGCGCGCGCGGCGTCGTCCGCGGGAAATAGGTCACGGGCACATGGGGGGCGAGCCAGATGCGGCTTCCCCGTGCGATCATCCTGAGGTCGAGTTCGGCATCCTCGTTGCAGGGCATGGTCTCGCAATAGCCGCCCGCCGCGGTGAAGGCGGCGATCCGCATCAGCGCATGGTGCCCGTGTTCGACCAGCCCCGCCTTTGCGCCCGTCCGGTGCGCCGCGCCGCCGGTGCCGAGCCGCGAGTTTTGCGCGGCCGCCACGCCCCGGCCGAAGGCGCGTGCCCATGCGCCTGGCGCATGGCTCGGCGCGCGCGTGACCATCCCCACCACCACCGCATCCACGCCCTCGGCTGCGGCGGTCGCCAGCAGGCGCGACACGTAGTCGGCAGGGTAGCGCGCATGGGCATCGACCCGCGCGAGCCACGTCGCCTCGCCGCCGAAGCGTGCCACCGCGCGGTTGATCCCGGCGCTCTGGATGCGGTCCGGATTGTCGAGCAGCAAGACGCGCGGCTCGCTGGCCGCGATGGCTTGCACGATGGCGCGCGTTCCGTCGGTGCTCCCGCCATCGGCAACGACGATCCGGATGTTGGCGGGATCGGCGAGCAGGCACTCGAGCAGCGGGGCGATGTGCTCCGCCTCGTTGAGGCAGGGGATGACGGTGAGGACGGTCACGAGGCGGTCGTCTCCAGCTGGCGCACGAGGCTGCGGTGATCCTCGGGCGAGAAGGCGACCGCCGAGCGGGGCAGCGCCCGCGCCGCCTCGCTGAGCGCGGCGTAGCTATCGGGGGTGAGCGCCTCGAGCGCCTTGCCCAGCGCCTCGCCCTCGGTCAGGCGCAGGCCGACGCCCGCCGCCTCCAGCCAGCGCCCGGTTTCGACGTCGGCCAGCGCGACCGGCACCACGCCATGCGCGAGGCTTTCGTATAGCCGGTTGGGGAGCAGCCACGCCGAGTTCAGCCCCTCCTCGAAATAGTCGATGCACCACGCGAAATGGACCCGCCCGTAAAGGCGCGGAAGATCGGCAGGGCGGTAGGGCCCGACATATTCCATGCCCGGCGTGCGGGCGATTTCGGCGGGCAGGTCGGCGAAGACATCGGGCGAGGGGATGCCCGCGACCAGCACGCGCACCCGCCCGTCGGCACGCGCGACGAGGCGGCTGAGGATCACGAGGCTGCGGCGGCAGCGCAGCATGCCGAACCACCCGATCGTCCACGGGCCGCCGGCGGGCGCGCCCAAGCCGTTGCTCTCCGACGCGGGGGCCGGGACGGGGGCGGAAGGCAGCGCGCTGACCTTGTTCTCGATCAGGTCGACCGGGCCGTGCCAGTTCTGGACCGTGCGGAAGTAGTCGCGCTCGAAGGCGGGCGAGCTGACGATCACCCGCGCGGTGCGCGCAAGCAGCCTGCGCTCGATCAGCCGCAGCGCGCGGCTGGCGAGGCCGGTTCCGAGCAGCTTGCGGTGAATGTCGAGGCATTCGTAGACGAGGCTCTGTCCCGGCCGGGCAAGGGCGGCGCCGATCGCCAGCATTTCGAGATTGCGCGCAACGACGATGTCCGAACTGCGCACCAGCGCCTTCAAGCGGCGGGGGCTGGCCAGGGTCCTGAGCACCAGCAGCGCGCGCTGGCCGAGCCTTGCATCATGGCTGCGCCCCAGCGGCAAGGCGGGCGCGCCTGCGACGCTGGCGGGCGCGGCGCGGCGATAGAAGCCGGCGAGCCTGACCGCCGCGCCGCCGGCGCTGAGGCCCTCGACCCGGCGCGCGACCGCGGCATCGCCGAGATCGTGGACGAGATAGGCGATCGTGCTCGTCATGCAGCGTGAACCTTGTTTCCCCGGCCCTGCGACAAGGCCCTTATCGCGCCCGTCATGGCGCAAGCCTGCTGCGGTGCAGCAAACCGCGATGGCAAAGCAGGTTATGGCCGCTGGCCCGGCGAGCGGGCAGGTGATCCTCGCAATCAGCCGGCGCTTCTGCCGGCCCTCGGGATATGGGGAGACGCCCTTGGCGACGCGAGCAGACCGGTTGGTTCACGACAATCCCGATGCCCAGGCGGCAGGCCTTGGCGTGCCGCGCGCGGACACCGCGCCTCTCCCTCGGGGTGACCTGCGCGGCGATATGCGGGGCGGCAGCGGCGGTGGCGGTGACGACGGGCATGGCGGCGGCGGCGGGGGTTATGGCGCGGGCGGCGGCGGGTCGTCCCCGTTCCTGCCCGATCCGGGCCTGCTGTGGCTGGTGTTCCGCCGGCGCATGGGCCTGTTCCTCATCGTGTTCATTGCCGTGCTGGCGCTGGTCGCAGCCTTCACGCTGACGCGCCCGGTGCTCTATTCCGCCTCGGCGAGCGTGCTGATCCAGCCGCGGCAGGCGCAGGTGCTCGAAAGCAAAGCGGTTGCGCCTGAACTGCGCGACGACACCAACGTAATCGACACCGAGGTCGAGATCCTCTCCTCGCGGCGGCTTGCGGGCCGTGTCGCAGAGGCGCTGAAGCTCGAAACCTGGCCCGAGTTTCAAAACATGCCGCGTAGTGCGGCCAACGCGGTCGGGCGCGAGGAGCCCGGCACCCACCCGCTCGCGGGCGCGGTGCTCCAGCGCATGGACATCCGCCGCTCGGGCCTCACCTACCTCATCGACATCACCGCGCGGGCCGAAAGCCCCAAGCTCGCCGCCGCGCTCGCCAATGAATATGCGCGCCAATATCTTGCCCAGCAGCAGGAGATGAAGTCGAGCACGTCCGAAGGCGCGCAGGAATTCCTGCAGTCGCGACTGGTCGAACTCAGGCTCAAGGCCTCGCAGGCCGACGAGGCGCTTCAGAACTACATGATCCGCAACGGGCTGATGAGCGCGGAAGGCGCGACCATGGCGGAGCAGGAGGTCTCGGTTCTCAATCAGGAGATTTCCGCCGCCCGCGCCGCGCTGGCCGAAAAGGAAGGCCAGCTCGCCGCAGCCCGCACCCGCGTCGGAGGGCGCAGCGGCGGCGGGGCGGATGTCCCTGCGGCGCTCAATTCGGCAACGATTTCCCAGCTGCGCGCACGCGAGGCGGAGCTGACTGGTGAGGTCGCACGGCTCGGCGAGCGTTTGGGGCCGCAGCACCCCGAACTGCGCCGGGCGCAGGGCGAGCTCGTCGATATCCGCGGCCAGATCCAGCAGCAGATCGACCGCGTGCTCGCGTCGCTCGAAGCCGACGTGCAGGCCGCCCGCTCGCGGGTTGCATCACTGGAAGCGAGCCAGGGCCGTGCGCGCGGTTCGCTTGCCTCGAATTCCTCGGCGCAGGCCGGCTACCTCCAGCTCGAACGCGATGCCAAGGCCGCACGCCAGATCTACGACACCTTCCTTGCCCGCTCGCAGGATGTCGAGGCGCAGTCCGGTCTGATCCGGCCCGACGCGTCGATCGAGACTCTTGCGCGCGAACCCGTGATGCCGTCTTCGCCGAGCTATCCGCTGGCGGCGGCCACGGGTCTCGCGCTGGCGCTGATCCTCGGCTTCGTGGCCATCGCCGGGGCCGAATATCTCGACGCGCGCATCCGCACCCGCGCCGATGTCGAAAAGCGCCTCGGCCTCGCCTATCTCGGCGCGGTGCCGGAGCTGGGCAGCACCACCAAGCAGCGCGTGCGCGGGGAGGAGCCGCAGGACTACCTGCTCGCCCACCCGCAGTCGAAGTTCACCGAGGCGGTGCGTGCGCTCAAGAACGCGATCATCCTCGCGCCCGGCGGCGCGCCGCGTTCGATCGCGGTGACCTCGGCCCTCCCGCGTGAGGGCAAGTCGACGACCTCGATCTGCCTTGCCCGCATGTTCGCCGATTCGGGCATGCGCACCGTGCTCGTCGATTGCGACGCGCGCCGCCGCGCGGTCAGCAACGCGCTATTGCCCGAAGGCTGGGACGGCTTCGGCGAGTACCTGCGGCGCGAAACCCCGCTGGCGCGCGCTCTGGCAGTGGAAGAGCACACCGGGCTCGCGGTGCTCGGCTCGCGTCGCTCCGACGGGACTGCGCGCGAGCTGTTCGTGAAGGTGCCGCTCGCCGAGATGCTCGCCGAGTTGGCGATGCAGTTCGACATGGTGGTGATCGACACGGCGCCGGTGCTGGGCGTGGCCGAGACGCGGCTGATCGCGGCCGGGGTGGAGAGCACGCTGATGCTCGCCCGCTGGCGCGATACCTCAATCAAGGCCGCCGAAACCGCCGCCGATCTGCTCGTCGGCGCCGATGCCGATGTGGTGGGCGTGGCGCTCACCCGGGTCGATGTGAGGAAATACGGCAGCACCGGCCAGCAGGACGTCTATTCCTACCAGAACAAGTTCGCGGGCTATTACGTCGATTGATAGTCCGCGGCGGGCGGGGGTCAGAACACCAGTCTGACCCCTGCGCTCACCCGGTTGCGGGTGAATTCGCGGAAGAAGGCCTCGTCGGCGAAGCGCTGGAAGCGGTCGGCGCGCGCGAAGACCCGCAAGGTGCGGTTGAGCTTCCATGTCCCGCCCACCATCAGGTTGTATTCGTCCGCGCTGGTCTCGATCTGGCCGACAGTCTCGATCCGCGCGATCCCGGCGCGGCCTTCGAGGATGAGGTTCCGCAGCAGCTCGTGCTCGGCCTCGATGCGCGCCTGGCTGCGCACGTTGCCGCTGACGAGCTGCGAGCCGCCTTCCTCGACCTGCCGGTCGGCGATGAAGCGCAAGGTGGTGAGCGGGGTGATGTTCCAGGTGAGGTTCGCCCCGAAGCTGAGGCCGGTGAGGCCCTTGCTGCTCGGATCGTCGACCGAGCGGTGGAGCACGCCCGCACGCAGTTCGCCGAACAGCAGATTGGTAAGCTCGACCCGCGCGCCGCCCTCGATGGCGTAGCCGGTGGTGTCGCGGTCGAAGGTCGACGCGGCTTCGTCCGAATAGGTCAGCCGGTCGACCTGCCCGCGCACAAGGCCTGAAATCCGCGGGCTGAACTCGACCAGCGTGGTCACCGACCCGCGCCAGTAGACCGAATCCCGGAAGTCCTGATCGAGCTCGCCGCCGCCGGGCAGCGGCGCGTCGTCGAAATCGAGCGCCACCATCTGGAGGTCGCCGATCACCTGCACGCGGCCCATCTCGCGCGCTGCGGACAGCAGCGTGTCGGCGCGGCGGAAGCGGGTCGGCTCGCGCGCCTGCGCGGCGCTGGTGATGTTGGCGCGGTCTTCGGCCAGCGCATCCAGCGACGCGACGATCCGCGCCGAGGTGTCGCGGTCGATGTCGAGCCGGCCGCGCACCCGCGCGCCGCCTTGCAGCGTGTCTTCGGTGGTGAAGCGTTCGTGGAAGTTCTGCTGGATATAGGCGTCGCCCTCGAGGCTGTGGCGCTGCCAGTTGGACTTCAGATCGACCGCGCCGCGCACCGTCAGCTCGAAATCGCCCGCACCGTTGTCGGGCAGGGCGAGGATGTTGTCGTCATATTCGAGGCGGGTTTCGATGCTCGGATAGATGAAGAAGCTGCCGATCCGCCCGCCGACGGGCTCGAAATCCTCGAGCTGCCGGTCGGAAGGGGCGGGCAGGGCGCCCGTCGCCTGCGGGGACTGGGCCCCGTTCTGCGCGCGTGCGGCGGTGCCGGCGACAAGCAGGGTGGCGAGGCTGACGAAGCCGGTGGCACGGGCGAGTTGGCGCATGGGTGTTCCCCTCCTTGGTTGCTTGACGCCCGCGTTGACCACCGGGGACAAGCCGGCATCCACATGGGTTAAGGTTCAGGCCTGCACCGCCGGTTCGCTCGGGGGTGTGGGCACGGCGCTACGCTCGGCGGCGACCAGCTGGCCGACGGGGCCGGCGCCGCGGGCAAGCTCGGCGAAGCGGCCGACTTCGACCACCCGGCCCTTGTTCAAGGCGATGACGTGATCGGCGGCGGCGACCATCGAGAGGCGGTGGGCGATCACCAGCACCGTGACCTTGCCGCGCAGCGCCGCGATCGAGCGTGCGAAAGCGGCCTGGCTTTCCCAGTCCAGCGCGCTGGTCGCCTCGTCGAGGACAAGCAGCTGCGGCTCCATTACCAGCGCGCGGGCGAGCGCGATGCGCTGGCGCTGCCCGCCCGAAAGGCGGCTGCCGTTCTCGCCGAGCTGCGTGTCGAGGCCGTCCGAGAGGGCGCGCACGAACTCCGCCGCGCCCGCGCCTTCGAGCGCGCGCCACAGCTCGGCCTCGCTTGCTTGCGACCGGCTGAGGCGCAGGTTCTCGGCGACGGTGCCGGGGAGCAGGAAGTGATCCTGCGGCACATATGCGATCTGGCGGCGCCAAGCCCGCGCGCTTTCCGGGGTGAGGGCGTGGCCATCGATGTGGATGGTGCCGCCCTGCGGGGTGAGCAGGCCGCACAAGAGGTCTGCCGCAGTGCTCTTGCCGCTCCCCGACGGCCCGATCAGCGCGGTGATCGCGCCGGCCGGGATGATGCAGTCGAGGTGCTCCAGCGCAGGCCGCCCGTCGCCGCCCGTATAGGCATAACGCACCGCATCGCAGCGGATCGCCTGGGTCAGAACCGGCGGCGGGGCGGCGCTTTCCAGCAGCGGCGGCTCGGCCTCGGCAGCGCATTCGGCAAGGAAGCGCTGCACGTCGCCGAACACCGTCACCTCGCCGAGCAATTGCTGGAGGTTGGTCTGCATGGTGGTGAAGCGCGGGGCGATGCGCATCAGCAGCACGAGGAAGGCGACCAGCTCGGGCAGGCCCATGCCGAGCCAGCGGATCCCGGCATATACCAGCACCGCCACCGCGAGCGCGCTCACCACCTGGCTGAGGATCATGCCCAGCGAGGTGAGGCGCATGTAGCCGACCGCCTCGGCGTGGACCTTGTCGAGATTGGCGGCGAGCCGCGCCCGGTAGGCGCCTTCCGCGCCGTGAATCCGAGCGGTCTTCAATCCGCCGAGATATTCCGAAACGGTGCGATACTGGTCGCGCTTGTTGGTGGTGCGCTCGCGCCCGAAGCGCGTGGCGCGGGCGCGCAAGGGGGCGAGCAGCGCAAGGATGATCAGGCCGAGACCGCCCGCGGTCAGCATCATGACCGGCGCGATGATCCATGCCACCACGAGGTAGATCGCCAGCAATATGCCGGTCTGGAGCAGCATCATCACCGCCATCGCCGCGGTGTAGACCCGCTCGACATCGGCGGTCAGCAGATGGTGGAGATCGGAAGGGCGGCGCCGGACCAGCGCATCCCAGCGCAAGGCGCCGATCGCGGCGAAGAGTTCGAGCCGCAGGCGGTTGAGGAGATCAAACAGCAGGTCGGCGAGGTAGATATTCTTGCGGCGGGAAAACAGGCCTTGCAGCGCGATCAGGCCGACAAGACCCGCGAGCGCCATGCCGAGGCTGATGCTGAGCTCGCCCGGCACCCATCCCGGCAGCGGCAGGTCCGCTCCCGCTTCGGCGCCCTTGCCCGCCAGCGAGAGCAGCGGCACGACCAGCAGGATCGAGATGCCCTCGGTCAGCCCGCTCATCACGAGCATGACCAGCGCAATCGTAAAGCGCCGCCCGCTGCCTGCGGCAAGGTAGCGCACGAAGCGCAGGATCGCGCCCTTGTCTGCGCTGCGAGACGGGGCGCGCGCGCTCATGCGCTGTGCACCTCGGCGGGAACCTCGCGTTCGGCGAGCCGGGTCGTGACGAAATCCACCACCTCGCCGAGCGCCGAAAGATCGTGCGGTACGGTGAGGATCGCAGCCTGCGCGCCGTGGGCGAGCGCGGCGCATTGCCGGGCGTGGCGCGCCGCCATCGCCGGGGTGATTGCCGCCGACCCGAAGCGCGTGCCGTAGGAGAACCGCAGGAAGGCCTTCATCCGCTCTTTGGGATCGAGCGGGCGCAATGCCAGTGCGGGGCCGCGGGTGAGCAGGAAGAAGTGCCCGGGCGGGTGCGCTTCCTCGGCAAAGCCCGAGCCCAGCAGGAACCGCTGCTTGTCGCGCACCTCGGGCACATCAGGCCGCGCATCGAGATCGGCGTCGGCGAGTGCGGTGGAGGCGGCGTGGGTGAGTTTCACCTGCGGGAAGGCCGGGCTGATCCGCCCCGCGCCGCTTTCCAGCCCGTCGATCGCGATGATATCGTCGGTGAGCAGCGAGAAGCCCGCCCGCAGGAAAGCCGCCGCCGTGGTCGATTTGCCCGCGCCCTTGTCCCCGAGGAAGGCAAAGGCCGGCGCCCCGTTGCCTGCGGCGAGCGCGCTGCCGTGGAGCAGGAAGCTGCCGCGCGCCTGCAGCAGCAGCGCGATCACCGGGCCCAATAGCGGGAAGCATACCAGCGCAGGGTCCACGCCGGGGCGTGGTTCGACCTCGATGAGGCCGGGGGCGGCGATGCGGAAAGCGCCGATCTGGGGATAGAGCAGGAAGCAGTTCTCGTCGCCGAAGCGGAAGGTGCCCGGCGCTTGCGGATCGGGGAATTCGCGGCCGGTGTGGACCACGCGGATCACCACGTGAGGGGGGGTGAGGGGGGGCGGACCCGGCGGGGCGGGGGTCAGCTCGGGCAGCACCATGTCGCTGGCGATAGCGAGGCCGAAGGCGCGGTAGTGGTGGGGACGCTCGCCCGCGAAGTCGGTCTCGTTCATGCCGCCACCTCGCGCAGCCGTGTGGCGCCGCTCACCGCTGCGCCGCAGCCCATCTCGAGCCAGATGCCGAGCGCGGCGCCGCGCCAGATCATTTGCACCGCCTTGCCGCTCGCCGCATCGGGATCGGCGACGATGCCCGCATAGACACTGCGCGCCCGGGCGAGGTCCACATAGGGTGCGAGCGGGCTCGAGGCGGACCCGAACAGGTGGTCGAGCCGTTCGTGGTGATGGTGCACCATCCCGCGCGCAAGGTGCACCGAGAAGTCGATCTTGTCGCGCCGCCGGAGCACCGAGTCGGGCACGATCCCCGCCATCGCCCGGCGCAGCACCAGCCGCGACCAGCCGCGCGACAGCTTCTCCTTCGCGGGCAAGCCGAGGCAGTACTCCACCACCTGCCGGTCCCAGAAGGGATAGTGCGCTTCGAGGCCCATGTGCGCGTAGAACGCCGCGTGCACCTCGAAGGCATAGGGCTGGAGCGGGTCGCCCAACACTGCGCGGTGCTGGCCTTGCTCGGTCGCGGCGAGCTCGGGCCGGGCAAAGCCGCGCAGCCGCTCGGCGATGCGGCTGCGCGCCACGAGTTCGCGCGAGAGGAGGTGCGCGGGCGGTCGCCCGGCGGCGGGTGCCGCCTCGCGGTCGAAGGGGGCGAGGAGTCTGGCAAGAATGCGCGCGTCGAGCCGCTGCTGGCGGGCCGCGACCCGGCGGGCGAGGACCATGCGCGAGCGGCCGTAATTGTCCGCTGCCCCGCGCGCCTCGCGCCACAGGGCGAGCCAATCGCCGCTTGCAGCAAGCTCGTCGAGCAGGCCGTAGCCGTGGCTCACCACCTCGTCGCCGCCGTGCCCGTCGAGCAGGACATCGACGGCGCGCTCGGCCGCGGCGGCGCACACGTGGCGCATGGCGGCCAGATTGGGGGAGAGCGTCGGGCCTCCGGTGGCGCCGAGCAGTCTTTCGAAGTCGGCAAAGGGTGCATAGCCGTCGAGCTCGAGGACATGCGGCTCGAAGCCGCCGGTCGCCACCACCGCATCGAAATGGCGGCGCTCGTTGGCGCGGTCGGGCTCGCGGAACATCATCGCGAAGACGGGGACGGGCGGGCCTCCGGCGGCGCGGCGCTGGTCGCGCAGCAGGCAGGCGATGGAGGAACTGTCGAGCCCGCCGCTGAGCAGCGCGCCGACCCGTGCGGGCCCCTCGGCGCGGCGGGCCACGGCCGCGCCTAGAAGGCCGCGCAAACCAGCGGGCGCGTCGCTGCGGGGATCGAAAGGAGCAGGAGCGATGCGGGCATAGTGCCGCAGCCGCAGCGCTCCGTCCGCGAAGGTCAGGCTGTGGCCAGCGGGCAGGCGCTGGACCCCGGCAAACCAGGTGGAGCCGGCATCGAGCACCCGGCCATAGAGGAAGTCGGCGATGGCCTCGTCGCGCAAGGTCCGCTCGCGGTCGGTCGCTGCGGCGAGGGCGTCTGCCCCTTGCGCGAAATGCAGGGCGTCGCCGTCGCGGCGGTAGAAGAGAGGGCGCACGCCCATGAGGTCGCGGGCGCACAGCAGCAGGCGGCGCGGGGCGTCCCACAAGGCGAAGGCAAAGGTGCCCTCGAGATGCGCGGGCGCGTCTTCGCCCCAGGCGCGGTATGCAGCGGCGATCACCGCGCTGTCGCCCGCGTCGGGGGAAAGGCCGAGCGTGGCGGCAAGCGCGCGGCGGTTGTCGAGCCGCGCATCGGCGACGACCGTGAGGCCGCCCTCGCACAGGACCGGCCCGCTGCCGCCAGCGAGCGCAGCACCGGCGCGCCCCGCTGCCGCCATCCCGCTGATCCCGCCCGTGCGCGCCATCAGCGCCGCTCGGCCAGCAGGGTGAATTCCTCGAGCCGCGTTCCGGCCGCGCCGAGCACGACGCGTCCGTTGCACGCGACCCACGCATGGGCCGCAAAGCGCCCCTCGTCGTCGCGGCGCACGCCGACGTGGAGCTCGCAGGCGTGGCCCGCCCGCGCGAGCAGATATTGCAGCGCCAGCGCTTGGGTGAGGCACGAGGCCCGCGGCACGAAGCGACTCAACCGCTCGATCCGGCGGGCAAGCTGGCGGGCGTAGAAATGCGCCTCGGGCGAGGGCGAGGCCGCGGGCATCGCGGCGCGAATCCGGTTGTAGCCGACGGTGCTGAGACCGATCCGCATCACCGCCAGCGCGGCAAGGCAGGCCGCATCGCGCCGCAGCAGCGCCGCCCGCGAGACCGGCGCGCGCGCCTCCATCAGGGGCGCGTGCATCGCACCAGCCCGGCCGCGTCGAGCTGCGTCACCAGGTTCGCGAGATCCTGCTCGACCATGTCGGCGGGCGCATCATAGGCCTGGCTCACGCGCGCCACGAGGCTTGCGAAGGAAACCGGCTCGCCCAGCGGATCACTCAGCGCCTCCCACACGAAGGCGCCGACCGCGTTGAGGCTGTAGTAGATGTTGGTGCGCAGGTTGAGCAGGGCGGAGCCCTCGCCCAGCGTGCAGCCGACCACCTCGGGATCGCTCGCGATCAGCAAGGTTGGCGGCAGGACGGTGTCTATCCGCTCCATTCAGATTCCCCCGGTGGCTGGCCACCAATGACTGACAAATGAAATGCGGCGGGCCCACCCCCGCACACATTATGACAGGGAGCGGTCCAGCCGTGCGGGGGTCCCCCGCACGCCGTTTCCGCCCCCTATCCGCCTGTTCAGGACAGACCGTCTTCCACGCCGCAGGTCAGCTCGCCGAAGGGCGTGCCGGCGGGGAAAGCCGCGTCGAGAGCATCGGGGCAGCCCGAAGCCTGGGTCAGCTTTTCGAACGTGCCGAGTTCTTCAAGCGACGGGGTCGAATAGTTCATGGTCATTCGCTTTTCTCCTTTTGTATTCAACAATGACCCCTGAGTCGTAATGACGCAGAGGCGCACAAAGGAGAACACGGACAAATTACCGTTACTCAATCAACAGGACACGAGGCCTCGAGATAAAGCACGTTATTAAAATTCATCCGGGCACCCCTATCGTAAACCCATCCTGGATTTCGACGATCTGACCTTGGGGTTACCAAATGTCTGCTGCATTCACCCAAGATAATAACCGTTCTGACCCCGAGTTGAGCCATGGCCGCGACGCACAACTTGTTGCCGTTAAACCGGCCTTTGCGGAGCTGTTGGCTAACTTGGCGCGCATCAGCCTAACGGGCGATCCGGCACCCCTTCCGCTCCCCCGCCTTTCGCCCGGCGATGCCGAGGCGCTGGCGCCCCTGGCTGTCAGGACGCGGATGACCGGAGCGTGCCAGCGCGCCTACGCCATCGCCGGGACCGCCATGCCGCCGCCGCTCGCCGAGGCGGTCCGGAACGCGCGGGCGCGGGCGGCGGTCAGCAACGGGCGGGTGCTCGGCCTTGCGCGAATTGCCTTCCCGATCCTTGCCGAGGCGCGAATCGCCGGGATCGCCTTCAAGGGCCCGTTCCAGCACCGCCAGATCCACGGCGACCCGTTCTTCTGCCGGTCGGGCGATCTCGACCTGCTGGTCGCCCGCGAAGACTTCTCCGCCGCGCTCGACGCTTTCGAAGCTGCGGGCTTCACCCGCCGCGAGGGCACCTCGCCATGGTGGACAAGCGCGCTGGGCGAGGTCCATCTGGTGCACCCGCAAGGCGGCGTGATCGATCTCCACCACCGCTTGCAGCAGCCCGGCTGCCCGCCGCCTCACGATCTCGCCCAATTCCTGCACGCTGCGGGGCGCGAGACGATCGGCGGGGTGGAGATCGCCTTCCCGGCGCTGGCGCACACCGTGCTGATCTGCGCGCTCAACCTCACCAAGGAATTCGCGCATCGCAAGCTTTCGGCGCGCTATGCCTATGACTTTGCGGCAGGGCTGCTCAAGCTGGCGGCCGAAGGGCAGACGCAGGCCTTCGCCAAGGCCGCCGCCGATCAGCGGCTGGGCGGCACGGTGGGCTTTGCCGCCGCGCTCGCGGAGTTGATCTTCGCCATCGATCTGCCGCTCGCGCAGCCGCATTCGGGGCCGCGTGCGCGCCGTCCGCTGCCCGGCTGGGCGAGCCGCGAGGCGGTGCTGGCGATGGCCTTCGATCCGGATGGCGAGAGCACCCCGTGGCCGCGCCGCCGAGCAGTGCTCTGGGCGCTGTGCAGCGATGCGGGCCTTGCGCGCCGCGCCGCCGAATTCTCGCGCGAACAGGCACGGATGATCGCCAGCGAGGCGATGCGGCTGTCGGCCGGGGCGAGCAGCTAGGATGGCGTCGCGCTGGCGAATCGCCGCACCGGGCGCGGCGCTCGGCCTGTCGCTGGCGGCGTGCTGGCTGGCGGTCGGCGGGGCGACGGTCACTTCTCCAGATGCGCAGCGCGCAAAGCGCCCGGCGTCGGCGGCGGCGCGCTTCGACTTCAAGGGCGGGACGGTCTTTCCGCCCCGCGCGCGGGTCAGCATCGGCGATGTGACCGTGCCCCCCGGGGCACGCGAGGCCCATGTGCCGATCACGCTCGACCGGCCGACCCCCAACACCATCCATGCGCGGGTGATGACCCGCAACGGACCGTTCCCCGATCCGGCGCTGGAGGGGCGTCATTTCGAGCGGCTCGACAGGGTGGTGGTGTTCCGTCCCGGCGATCCCCTGACGCAGACCGTGCGCGTGGCGCTGAAAGGCCTGCCGCCCGGTCCCGTCTTCGAGCTGCATTTTCCCCAGGGCGTGGACGGCGCAGGCGTTGCCGATGCGCGGGGGCGGGTGAGCGCTGCCGTCGGCGCGAAGGCGGGCGCGGCGCAAACCAGAGGCTTTCGCGCGCCGCGCCGGTTCTCGGCCGCCGGTGCGCCGTCCTTCAGCCTCGATCCGGGAAGCATGCGATGGAGCGACACGGGCGGGGAGGGCATGTTCGCGACCCGCCTGCCGCACGGCCGCACCCAGCCCGGCAATGGCGAGACCGGGCTCTATCTCGATCCCGACAAGCACAAGCGCGCAGCCGCGCAGCCGCCGATCGCGGTGGAGGGCGGGGTGCTGGTGCTGCGCAGCCAGCCGCTCGCCCGGCCGATCGCGTGGGAGGGCCAGAGCTTGCCCCACGGCGCGGCGGTGCTGACCGGCGCACGGATGCCCGCGACGCACCTCACCTACGGGCAGATCGTGTGGGAGGCGCAGATGCCCGACCGGCGCGGCAGCTGGCCGGCCCTGTGGCTCTTGCCGGTCAGCGGCGCCTGGCCGCCCGAGATCGACGTCTACGAAGGCTTCGGCAATGCGCCGGACTGGGACTTTGGCCGCTTCATCAGCGCCAATCTCCACGGTGGCAGCAGGAACAAGCGGACCTTCACCGTGCCGATGCGGATCGATGCCGAGCGGTTCTACGGCCTTTCGGGCTTCGCGAGCGGCTATCACCGCTACGGCGTCGACATCGCGCCCGATCTCATCACCTGGTTCGTCGACGGGAAGGAGGTCTATCAGGCGGTCAATCCCTTCCCCGGCACGCGGTGGTTCCCGCTGATGAATGTCGCGGTGAAGCACGAGGGCAAGGGCGCTTACGCGGGCGGCAGCGGGGCGATGCGGGTGCGGTCCATGTGGATCTGGCGAAGCGGCGAAAGCTAGGGGGCGTTTCGCGAGGTGCTGGCGGGGCCCTTGCGGCGCCCAGACCCCGCTTAGACCCCTCCTAGGCCCCCGTTAGACCCCTTTTGGACCCCCTTCAGAACGATGTTTCACGTGAAACGCCGCGCCGCGCGGCTAGTCGCTGCCCGCAATGGTCGCGCCATAGGCCGCTGGGTCGGCATTGCCGCCGGTGAGCATGATCACCGTGCCCTCGTCCACCGGAACCTTGCCCGCCAGCGCCGCCGCCAGCGCCGCCGCGCCGCCGGGTTCGACCACGAGGCGCAGGTGCGCAAAGGCAAAGCGCTGCGCCGCGCGCACCTCGGCATCGGTGACCGCCACCCCCGGCTCGGAACGGCCATTCAGCACGGCAAGGTTGATCGGCTTGGTCGCGAGCGGCTGGAGCGCGTCGCAGATGGTTTTCGGCGCATCCGCGCCTGCCGGAACGATCTCCCCTGCCGCAAGCGACCGGCCGACCATGTCCCAACCGACTGGTTCGACAGGATAAATCGCGCTCTCCGGCGCGCCCAGCGCGAGCCCTGCCGCGAGCCCTCCGCCGCCGCAGCAGGCGATGATCCGGCTCGGGGCGCGGCCCAGTTGTGCGGCCATCTCGATGGCGGCGCTCCCTTGGCCTTCGATCACCCAAGGGTCCCCGAAAGCGTGAACCAAGGTACCGCCGCGCTCTGCGATGAGCTTCGCCGCCACCGCGTCGCGATCCTCTTGAGGGCGCTGGTAGAGCACCACCTCGGCCCCCAGCGCGCGGGTATTGGCGAGCTTCACCGCTGGAGCGTCATGCGGCATGACGATCGCGGCACGGACGCCGAGGCGCTTCGCCGCCCAGGCCACCCCTTGCGCATGGTTGCCCGACGACACCGCGACCACCCCCGCCGCGCGCTCTTCCGCCGACAGGCTGACCAGCCGCCACCACGCGCCCCTGATCTTGAAGGCGCCGATCGGTTGCAGCACCTCGGCCTTCACCCACGCCTGCACCCCGCCGATCTCCACCGGCAGAAGCGGGGTCGGCGGCAGGATCGCGGCGACGGCCGCTGCGGCGGCGCGCACGCCTTCGGCTGTCGGCATTCTCGGTTCGGCTTGGATCATTTGTCCCCTCGGCTGCGTTGCTCTAGTTCGTTGTCGCATTGCCCCGTTCCGAAAACCGGTTCCCACTTTTCGGAGCAATGCTTTAAGGCCCGCGCAAGATTCGCATCACGAGAGGTTCCTAACATGTCGGCAGCAAAATCCAGTACCGTCCTTGTCATCGGTGCCGGCGGAGTCAGCTCGGTCTGCGTCCACAAGATGGCGTTCAATCCCGAGATCTTCCCCGAAATCCACCTCGCCAGCCGGACGAAGTCGAAGTGCGACGCGATCGCCGCCAGTGTCAAGGAACGCTGCGGGCGCGATATCGCCACCTATGAGATCGATGCCGAGGAAGTCCCGGCGATGGTCAATCTGATCCGCAAGACCGGCGCGGGCCTCGTGGTCAACCTCGCGCTCCCCTATCAGGATCTGCCGATCATGGATGCCTGCCTCGAAGCGGGCGTCGATTATCTCGACACCGCGAACTACGAGCCCAAGGACGAGGCCAAGTTCGAGTACCACTGGCAGTGGGCCTATCACGATCGCTACAAGGATGCCGGGCTGATGGCCCTGCTAGGCTCCGGTTTCGATCCGGGCGTGACCAGTGTCTTCACCATGTGGCTCAAGAAGCACAAGCTCAAGACCATCCGCCAGCTCGACATCCTCGACTGCAACGGCGGCGACCACGGCCAGCATTTCGCGACCAATTTCAATCCGGAAATCAACATCCGCGAAGTGACCGCTCCGGCCCGTCACTGGGAGAACGGCGCGTGGGTCGAGACGCCTGCCATGTCGAACAAGGTGGCGTTCGACTTCGAGGCGGTCGGCCAGAAGAACATGTACCTGATGTACCACGAGGAGCTGGAAAGCCTCGCGAAGTTCGTCCCCGAGCTTGAGCGCGCGCGGTTCTGGATGACATTCGGCGATCAGTACATCACCCACCTCACCGTGCTCCAGAATGTCGGCATGACTTCGATCGAGCCGGTGAAGTATCAGGGCAAGGACATCATCCCGCTGCAATTCCTCGCCGCCGTGCTGCCCAAGCCCGAAACGCTGGGCGAGACCACCAAGGGCAACACCAACATCGGCGTGATCGCGACCGGCGAGGCGCTCGATGGCTCTGGCGAGAAGACGTTCTATATCAAGAACATCTGCTCGCATGAAGCGGCGTATGAAGAGACCGGCAATCAGGCGGTCAGCTACACCACCGGCGTGCCCGCGATGATCGGCGCCGCCATGATGGTGCGCGGTGATTGGCAGGGTGAGGGCGTGTTCAACATCGAACAGCTCGATCCCGATCCCTTCATGGAAATGCTCAACGGTCACGGCCTGCCGTGGACGGTCGAGGAGCTTTCGGGGCCGGTTGCGTTCTGATGCGCTGGTGGGGGGCTGCGGTCGCGGGAGCGGCGCTGGCACTTGGCGCCTGCGATGCGGCTCTGCCGCCGCGCGAAGAGGTTGCCAAGCTGGCCGTCGACGCAGGCTGGCCGACCATCCCTGCCGATGCGAAATTTGGCGAAGTCAGCGCCGTCGATGTCGACCGCCAAGGCAACGTGTGGGTGCTCCACCGCGCCGGGCGGGAGTGGATCGAGCCGTTTCCGACCACGCCGATTGCCGAGCCCACCGTCTTCAAGTTCTCCCCCGAGGGCAAGCTGATCGGGCAATGGGGCGCGGGGCTGTTCATCATGCCGCACGGCCTCTCGATCGACCCGCAAGGCAAGGTCTGGATCACCGACGCCGGGCTTGAACAGGTGTTCCGCTTCTCGCCCGAGGGCAAGCTCGAGGTGACCCTCGGCGAGAGGGGCGTCACCAGGCAGGACGCCGGTTATTTCGGCCGCCCCGCCGATGTCGCTTTCCTCGGTGACAAGGTGCTGATCGCCGACGGCTATGTGAACACCCGCGTTGCCGAGTTCGATGCGGCGGGCAGATTCATCAAGGACTGGGGCGACTTCAGGATCGCCCACGCGGTCGCCGTGGATGACAAGCACATCTACGTGGCCGACCGCGAGAACGCGCGCATCATGGTCTATGACCACGAGGGCAAGCTGCTCGAGGAGCGCAAGTCGCCCGCAGGCAACCACACCTACGGGTTGAAGCCGCTGGGCGGTGGGCGGCTTCTCGCGGTCGAGGGACGCGACAGCGCCGACCGCAAGGGTGCGATCATCCGCGTTTACGGTGCCGGCGGGACCATCGAGGCGTCCTACGACATCAGCCTTCCGGGCGAGAACGCGAGCCTCGGCCACGACCTTGCGATCGGGCCGGAGGGGCATATCTTCGTCACCGACGTGCCCGGCGGGCGCGTGGTGCGCTTCTCTCTCCCCGCTTCAGCGAACAGGACCAATGCAAACCAAAGCCGGTGATCCGGGCGCCTTTGCCCACTTCGATCTGTCGCGCGTCAACAGCCCCGCTTTCGTGGTCGATGCCGCGAAGCTGCGCGCCAACTGCCGCGTGCTTGCGGAGGTACGCGATGCGGCGGCAGAGGATGGCGGGGACATCAAGATCTTCGCGGCGCTGAAGGCGTTTTCTATGTGGTCGGCCGCACCGATCATCGGCGAGTACCTCGACGGCGTCTCGACCTCTGGCCTGTGGGAATCGCGCCTTGCATCCGAGTTCTACGACGGCGAGATCGCGACCTATTGCGCTGCCTTCAAGCCCGAGGATCTCGAGGAGATCTGCCGGCTTTCGGACCACGTGATCTTCAACTCGCCCGGCCAGCACAGCCGCGCGCGCCTGATCCTCGACCATGCCGCGGCAAATGGCTCGCCGGTCAGCGTGGGCCTCAGGATCAACCCGCAGGTCGCCACCGGCGAGGTCGCCAAATATGACCCCAGTGCACCCGGCTCGCGCCTTGGCTACCCGCTCGATCAGCTGACCGAAGAGGACATGGAGGGGATCGAGGGCATCCACTTCCACAACCTGTGCGAGCAGGATTTCGAGCCTCTGAAGGCCACATGGGACCGGGTGTTCGACGCGATCGAGCCCTATTTCGACCAGTTGAAGTGGATCAACATGGGCGGCGGGCACCACATCACGCGCGCCGATTATCAGCGCGACGAGCTTGTCGAGTTCCTGCGCGATGCCGCTGCCGACACGGGGTGCCAGATCATCCTCGAACCCGGCGAGGCGGTTGCGCTCGATGCGGGGATTCTGGTGGGCACGCTGCTCGACACGCACTTCAACGAGATGCCGGTCGGAATCACCGACATTTCGGCGACCTGCCACATGCCCGATGTGCTCGAGGCTCCGTATCGTCCGGCGATGCTGGGCGAATTGGCTGACGAAGACCTGATCCCGATCCGGCTGGGCGGGCCCTCGTGCCTCGCAGGCGACGTGATCGGCGACTATCGCTTGCCCGTCGCCGCAGAGCCGGGTGCGCGTTTCGCGTTCCTCGATCAGGCCCATTACTCGATGGTAAAGACCAACACCTTCAACGGTGTGCCGCTGCCTTCAATCTGGCTGTGGGACTCGGAGACCGACGCGCTCGATTGCATCAAGCGCTTCGGCTACGAGGATTTCCGCGACCGGCTGAGCTAAAGATCGACGGGCGATTGCGGCCCGACTTCCAGAACCCGCCCCCGCTCGTTCTGGTTGATCGCCAGCGCCAGCGCCGCAAGCGCGCCGAACTGCCGTGCAGCGCGCGCGGCGTTTTCGCGATCGGCGGCCGCGTCCATCCCGCCGCTTTCGAACAGGTCGCCCGTCTCGATGGCGATGATCACCTCGCCGCGCGAGAACAGCGCGCGCATCTCGCGTGCCTCGAAGGCGCTTTCCAGCCCGAGGAGGTGCTCGACATAGGAGGGGTGGACCAGCACGCGGGCCTCTACCTGATCGTCGGAATAGAGCGCGAAGACGTCCCCGAAGGCAGGGTGCACCTGATCGACCCGGTCGAGCCGGTGGCCGTCGAAACTGACATGCTCGCTCGCCCGGCCAAGCCCCAGCCAGGTGCGGTGTTTGCCGGCGCGTTCGAGCAGGGTGGTGGAATGGAACCTGCGGCCGAAGCCCATGCGGATCACCGGACCCCTGAAGACTGTCACCCAGTGGCGGTTCTTGCCCGAACCGCGCTGTTCTTCGAGATGCGCTTCGTAGAGGTCGAAGCCATGCCCTTCGAGCGTGCCGTGCCAGCGGTCCTCGAGGTTCTTGCGGTCGAAACTGGGGAGAAGCCCGTAGGTGCGCGCCGCCTCGAACTCGGCGCCGGGTTCCACCTCGGCCGCGTAGGACAAGCCGTAACTCGCCGCGATCGCCGAGTTTATGCCGATCTTGATCGCCCTCTTTGCGGCCTGAATCGGGCGGTAGCCCCACCATCCCGCGCCGCCGACGCCAGCGAGCGTCAGCAGCATCGCCGACTGCGTGTCGACCAGCGGGCTGAACCACACGAAGGCGAGCACCGGCATGAGGATTGCCGCGCACCACACCCAGCGCGAGCTCGCCTGCTTGCGGGCGCCCTCGCGCATGTCGGCCTGCCCGGCAAGCCAGTCTTCCAGCCCGCCCCCCATCAGGGCGTTGATATCGGTTTGTGCCATTCCCGCCATTTTTTCTGGCTAACACCTCTCGTTTAAGAATTATGCGCTAAGAGCTGCGCATCTGACAAGGAGGGCTGCTGCGTGATCGATATTCTTGGCTGGTTCTGGACCTCGGCGCTCCTGGTGATCGCGGTTGGCACGGTGCTGCTGCTGATCGGCATCTACAACAAGCTTGTCGGCCTGCGTCAGGGCGTGCGTCAGGGCGTTGCCGACATCGACGCGCAGCTGCGCCAGCGGCACGATCTCATCCCTAACCTCGTCGAGACGGTGAAGGGCTATGCGGGCCACGAATCCGCAACGCTCGAGGCGGTGATCGCGGCACGCAACGCGGCAGCGAGCGGCACGCCGACGCCGGGCAGCGAGGCGAGCTTGCGCGGCGCGCTCGATAACCTGCTGGCCCTCGGCGAGGCCTATCCCGACCTCAAGGCGAGCGCCAACTTCCAGTCGCTTCAGGGCGAGCTTGCCGATGTCGAGGACAAGCTGGCCGCCGCCCGGCGCGCGCTCAATGCCGCGACGGCGCGATTCAACGCGGCGCGCGAATCCTTCCCGGCGGTGCTGTTCGCAAGCGCGCTCGGTTTCACCGAGGCCGACTTCCACCGCCTCGATGCGAGCGAGTTGGGGACGGTCGATCAGGCGCCCAAGATCGCCTTCTGATCCTGAGGCAAATCCCCGGAATTTCGTCACATTCCGGTCGTGTTTGCGACGGTGTCCCGGAAAAGTAACAATCCCTCGCAGCGAGCCTCATTTTTCGTTTGCATTCCCCCCCCAAAGCCCTAGATGCGCCCTTCCGCTGCCCCAAGGGGACTTCCAAACCGCAAGGCAGCTTGTCGTTTTATGGTTTTAATAAAAACCGTTTTGGGGGTCCCTTGAGTTGCACATTTACCCTGACGCACTGGCTGTAGTCCGCGACCTTCGTCCGGACGAACCCGTCATCCTCAACCGCCCGCACGCCGCGCGGCGCGCCGCCCGTTACTTCGTCGAGAAGTTTCCGGGCAAGGTGCTCTACGCGGTCAAGGCCAACCCTGCAGCCGACCTGATAAAGGTGCTGTGGGAGGCCGGTGTGACCCATTTCGACGTGGCCTCGATTACCGAGGTGCGGCTGGTGCGCGCGATCCTGCCGCAGGCGGTGCTTTGCTTCATGCACCCAGTGAAGACCCCGGCGGCAATCCGCGAGGCCTATTTCGATCACGGCGTGCGCACCTTCAGCCTCGATTCCTTCGAGGAGCTGGAGAAGATCATCGACGCCTGCCGCTTGCCCGATGGCGAAGCGCCGCGCGACCTGCGCCTGTGCGTGCGGCTGCGCGTGTCTTCGGAGTATTCGGAGCTCAGCCTCGCCTCGAAGTTCGGCTGCGACCTGATCGAAGCGCCGCAGCTTCTCCAGCAGGCCCGCCAGCATTGCGACTGGCTGGGCGTCTGCTTCCACGTCGGCAGCCAGGCGATGACCCCGTTTGCCTTCGTCCAGGCGCTCGACCGCACCCGTGCGGCGATTGCCGAGGCGTCGGTCGTGATCGACATGATCGACGTCGGCGGGGGCTTCCCGAGCGCCTATCCGGGCCTCGAGCCGCCGCCGATGGAAGATTACTTCGCGATCATCGCCAAGCATTTCGAGAGCCTGCCGATCGCCTACAACGCCGAGCTGTGGTGCGAACCCGGACGGGCGCTGTCGGCCGAGTATTCCTCGATGATCGTGCAGGTGAACAAGCGCCGCGGCGAAGAGCTCTACATCAACGACGGCGCCTATGGCGCGCTCTACGATGCGGCTCACGTGGCGTGGCGCTTCCCGGTGCGCGCGCTCGAGGACGATCTGATCGAGGAGGAGGAAGACTTCGCCTTCTACGGTCCGACCTGCGATGACGCCGACTACATGAAGGGTCCGTTTGCGCTTCCTGCCGACATCCAGGCGGGCGACTACATCGAGATCGGCATGCTCGGCGCCTATGGGGCGGCGATGAAGACCGGCTTCAACGGCTATGGCAACGCACAGGTCGTGACCGTCGCCGACGAGCCGATGATGAGCCTCTTCAACGGCACCCGCAAGCGCGAGGCGACCGACAACGTGGTGAGCTTGCGCTAAATCTTGTCATGGCCCCGCGCCGCCTGCAAAACGGCGGTGCGGGGCCATCACGCCCCCGAGGGGGCTGACGCGCGGCAATGCTCGGTAAAGTCATCGGTAGGCTGTTCGGGCGCAAACCGCCCGAGCCAAAGAGCCGGATCGCCTATCTGCTCGAAATCCATCACGACTGGGTCGAAGCGAAGGTCGAAGCCTGGGACGGTCTCGACAAGGCCGGCTTGATCGAACGCCAGATCGCCGAGGGCGATGCCCGTATGGCGACCCTGAACCTCGGCGGCCATGCACGCAATTATTTCGACCTTGCGGGCCTCTACTGGGGGCAGGGGGACATCGAGAGAGCGCGACACTACCTCGAAAAGACGCTGAAGCGTCACGAGCGGATGCTTGCCTATTGCGACGAGCGCGGGCCGCTGTGGCCGAACGAGTACTCCGACGAATCCGATGTGCGGATCGCAGCCTGTCTGCTCGGCCGCTCCGTTTCGCGAGTCCCCAGAAGGCCCCGGGATGAACCGGATCTCTACCCCTCGTTCAAAGCCATCCTCCTCGATGCGATGACCGGCGATGCGCCTCTCGACATGGTGCGCTGGCAGGACTGGGAGGACAGCACGGTCAGAAACCGCTGGCCCAAGTTCCAGGTCGCCGAGGCGCAGTTCTACCGCCGCGCTCTGACGGGCGAGTTCACGAATGGCGCGGCGTTGCTGGCGGCGCACGAGGCACTTTGGAAGTCGAAGGCGGGCAAGACCTTCGAGCCGGGGTGGTTCAACGGCTATGATGACAATGACTTGATCATCGATACGCTGTTCGCCGCAGTCCTCAAACGGATCGGGTGGGAAGGGCGCTACCGCCACAGCTGGCCGGAGACGCTGCCCTATGTCTCCACGCCCGAGACCACCCGCGAGCCGGATCGCTTTATCGCCGTTGCCGCCGCCCCGCTGCCAGCGCCATCGGCCGACACGGGCATCATCGCCGATCCGCAAGAGGCGCGACGGTTCCTCGACCATCACCTCGCCGCGCAGGTCGATGACGAGGGCAAAACGTTTTCTGCCGCGCGCCCGGCGAAGGAAGCCGGCAAGGTCGCGACCGCGATGAAGGAGCTTGGCTGGGCCCGTGATCCCGCGGCGCTCGATCTCATGCGCGCTTACCGTATGGATCACGTGCTGACCCGCCGTTCGCACCTGTCGCTGTGCGATCCGGTGGGGCGCTCGCCCGCCACGCTCAAGGGCTGGACGCAGGCCATGACGCAGGATTTCGGCCTGCATCCCGATTTCCTCGCCATCGCCGAGAGCGAGGAGCGGTCCGATTACTCGGACCCGCAGGGCCTCTGGTATGTGCTGTGGGTGAAGGACCGCAAGGTTTACGCCGTGGACCGCGACGATTGGCACGATCCGGCGCTGGCAACACGTGGTGCCAAGCCGGGCCTGACGGTCTGGCCGTCCTATGTCAGCTTCGTTGCGTGGTGGGTGGGCGAGTGAGGCCCACCCGGCGCACGCGGGTTGCTGCCTAGAGCTTCACCTCGGCGACCTTGTCCTGATAATCCTTCTTGGGATCGATCCCGAGCAGCATCTTGATCCCCGCCACAGTGGATGAGGCGTCGATCCAGATCTCGGCATCCTCGGGGTCGAGGCGGACCAGCGCGATCTTGGGATCGTCCTTGCCCTGATACCAGGCTGCGACGAAGCGGTTCCAGAGGCGGTCGATGGTGGCGCGGTCGCGGGCGGTCGTCAGGTCGCCGTGGAGCGTCGCCCAGACGTCATGACCCTTCGAAGCAAAATGCGCCATCGCGCGCGGCGGCTCGCCTGCGAGTTCGGCCTGCTGGACCAAGCGGTAGAGTGCATTGTCGGTGGCGGTGAAGAACCACAGGGGCCCGCTGTATTCACCGTCCTTGTAGAGCTCGTCCTCGAGCTGTGCGGTCATCGGACGGGCGTGGCCGTCCTCGCCCTCGGCCATGCCGAGGAACATCGTCATGTCGCTCTTGAGCGCCTTCCAGAACTTCGAACGGATTTCCGCGTCGGTCGCCATGCTTGTCTCCTTTGATGGGAGACAGGCCTAGCGCCGACGCGGAAAAATGTTCCGGATCAGAAGACCTCGAAGAGACCGGCTGCCCCCATGCCGCCGCCAACGCACATGGTGACGACCACATACTTGGCGCCGCGGCGCTTGCCTTCGATCAGCGCGTGGCCGGTGCAGCGTGCGCCGGTCATGCCGTAGGGGTGGCCGATCGAGATCGAGCCGCCGCTGACGTTGAGGATGTCGTTGGGGATGCCGAGCGTGTCGCGGCAGTAGAGCACCTGCACCGCAAAGGCCTCGTTCAGCTCCCAAAGGCCGATGTCGTCCATCTTGAGGCCGGTCTGCTTCAGCAGCTTGGGGATCGCGAAGACCGGGCCGATGCCCATCTCGTCAGGCTCGGTGCCGGCGACCGCCATGCCGACATAGCGGCCGAGCGGCTGGAGCCCGCGCTGCTCGGCAAGCTTGGCTTCCATCAGCACGGATGCCGAGGAGCCGTCAGACAGCTGCGAAGCGTTGCCGGCGGTGATGCACATGCCCGGGCCCATGACCGGCTGCAGGCTCTGGAGGCCTTCCAGCGTGGTCTCGGGGCGGTTGCCTTCGTCCTTGGTGAGGGTGAATTCGGTCTGCGAGACTTCCTTCGTTTCCTTGTTCACCACGTTCATGGTGGTGGTCACGGGCACGATCTCCGCATCGAAGCGGCCTTCGGCCTGCGCGGCGGCAGTGCGCATCTGCGACTGGTAGGCGTATTCGTCCTGCGCTTCGCGGCTGATGTTGTAGCGCTTGGCGACGGTCTCGGCGGTGCCGAGCATCGGCATGTAGACGTCCTTGTGCATCGCGATCAGCGAGCGGTCGGGCGATACGCGCATCTCGGGGGTCTGGACCATCGAGATCGAGTCCTGACCGCCGCCGACGACGATATCCATGTTGTCGACGATGATCTGCTTGGCCGCGGTGGCGATAGCCATCAGGCCCGAGGAGCACTGGCGGTCGATGGTCTGGCCGCTGACGGTGACCGGGCAGCCGGCACGCAGGGCGACCTGACGCGCGATGTTGCCGGCCTGGGTGCCTTGCGTGAGGACCGCGCCCCAAACGACATCGTCGATCTGGCCGGCTTCGATGCCAGCGCGCTCGATGGCGGGGGCCAGCGAGAATGCGCCGAGGGTGGCGCCGGGGGTGGCGTTGAAGGCGCCCTTGTAAGCGCGCCCGATCGGCGTGCGGGCGGTGGAGACGATAACGGCGTCACGTGCCATGATGGGGGTATCCTTTTATCTCTTTCGTCACCGTCACCCCGACGCAGGCCGGGGCCCAGTGATGTTAGGCGGGGTTCTTTAGGCTCTGGGCCCCGGCCTGCGCCGGGGTGACGTCCAGAACCGAGGGAGCAAAATCACACGAAGTACTGCGTGATCCATTCGCAGATCAGGGCGGGCTTTTCCTCGCCTTCGATCTCGATGGTAATCTCGCAGGTCTGCTGCCACTGGCCCGGGCGCTTTTCGACCATTTCGGTCAGCTTCCACACGCCGCGGATGCGCTTGCCAGCGCGGACCGGCGCGATGAAGCGCGTCTTGTTGCCGCCGTAGTTCACGCCCATCTTCACCCCGTCGATGCGCGGGGCGCCGCCCTGTGCACCGAGATAGGGGATCATCGACAGCGTCAGGAAGCCGTGAGCGATGGTCCCGCCGAACGGGGTCATCTTGGCCATCTCTTCGTTGACGTGGATGAACTGGTGGTCACCGGTCGCTTCGGCGAACTGGTTGATGCGTTCCTGGCTCATTTCGGCCCATTCGCTGGTGCCGATCACTTCGCCGACCTTGGCGGCCAATTCCTGCGGGTTCATGGGGATCCTCCTCCTGTGCCGAACGGCGGAATCCCGTGCGGCCTGCGCGTCTTTGCGGGCCGCTTCATGGCGCAACATACAGGGGAGCGCAACGTCCCCGGATCGCTGGGCAGCTATGCCGCTACGGCACCGCGCATCTTCGCCCCTGCCACCATGCGCCGGGAGGCGCTGCGCTCGAGCGTCGAGCGCGCCGAATCGATGCGGCGGCAAAAGGTGTGGAGCGCAATCTGGAGGCCCACCAGCATCAGCATCACCGGCTGATAGGCGATCCCCTGGAAGGTCGCTCCGATGAGGTAGATCACCGCGCCCATCTGCAGCGCGCCGGCCAGCGGGGCGATCCAGCGCTCCGTTGCGTCCTCGGCGCGCCTCCAGCGGCGCTGAAGGCGCTCCATCTGCCACAGGCCGATCAAGTGGAGCGCGAGCCACATGATCAGACCCGGCCAGCCCTGTTCACCGAGCATCTCGAAAATCGAAGAGTGGAAGGCGCGGCCTTCATCGACCACTTCGCGGTACTCGATCGTAGTGGTGCTCCCGTCCGTCTTCTTGACCGGCATGGTGTAGGTGAAGCGGTTCGAACGATAGGCGTCGAACCCTCCGCCGAGCGGGTTCTGCGCGGCGTAGTCGATGGTCCATTCCCACACCGCGACGCGGGTCGAGGCGCTCTCGTCGCCGCTCGGCTCGCCGATGGTCGCCATGCGCTGGTAGAAGGACTGAGGCAGGAAGGGCAGGGCGACCAGCCCGAGCGCGCCGGCACCGGCGATGAACAGCAGCCGCCGCCTGGTGTGGCGCAGCATCATCGCGGCAAGGGCGGCGATGCACAGCAGGCCGGTCCGCGCTTCGGTGCCGACGGGGATCAGCAGACAGGCGAAGGTGAGTGCGACTGCAAAGACCACCGCCGTCCAGTGGCGCGGGAAGATCGTCCCGTGGTTCACGATCCACCACAGCAGAGGAATAAGCCCGATCGCCACCGTGGCCAGAGTCGAGCTCTCGTAGATCCCCGAATTGTCGTTCACGAAGAAGCTGAGGTTGGCGTAGCCGCCGCCACCGAGGACGGTCTTCATCCCGGCCCCGATCACGATCGTGGCGACCGTGAGCACTAGCACCGTCGCCAATCCCTCGATCCGCGCGCGGGTGGTGAGGGTGAGAGGCAGGAAGATCGCGAAGAGCAGCGCCTTCCACACCCAGTCCCACTTGGTCGCTGCCTCTTCAGGGAAATCGGCATGCCCGGTGGTCCACCAGCAGTAGAGCAGCAGGGCAACCATCAGGCCCTGCCTCGGCGTGAAGCGCGCGCCGTGCTTGCCATCGAGCGCAAGCCAGCCGCCGAAGGCCGCAGCGAAGGCGATCAACGAGACCGGCAGGCTCGCAATCAGCGAATAGCCGATCTTCTGGGGCGCAAGGATGTCGATGTAGACATACAGCAGCACCCACAGGAACGGGCGCCTGAGCCCCAGCACCAGCACGTAGCCGATGAAGGCGAGGAGGACGATGTCCATCATGGCACTAGGCGTCCGTATCCGGCTCGTCGTCGCCGGTCTGGCGTTCTCGCCGCGCAGCGTTGCGACCGGCGGTGCTTGCCGCCTTGCGGTTGCCCTCGGCCTCCGTCTGGAGCGCGCCGATCAGCGGATCATCGTCCAGCCCCGGCCGCATCACCAGCCGCAGCAGGGCGATGGCCAGAAGGCCATGTCCAAGGGCGAGCGCGAAATAGTCGATCATGGGGCGGCAATGTCCGGGGCGGCTGGGCGACTGCGATACTCCGGAGGCAGTTGACGCCGCGTTAAGCACGCGTGCGATAGGTGATCGGCCCATGACCCGCGTTCTTCATGTCCTCGATCACTCGTTGCCGCTGCACAGCGGCTACACCTTCCGCACCCGCGCGATCCTCAAGGCGCAGGAGGCTCTGGGTCTGGAAGTGCGCGGGATCACCGGGCAGCGCCACAATCTCGAAGCGGCCGTAGCGGGCCCGCGCGAAGAGGCCGATGGGCTGATCTTCCATCGCACCCCGGGGCTGCCGTCCGGCCTCCCTGCCTTGCGAGAGCTGGGCGAGATCGAATCGCTTGGTGCAGCCATCCACGCCGTCGCCGAGGAATGGCGCCCGGACATCATCCACGCCCATTCGCCCGCACTCGGCGGCGCGGCGGCCGAGCGCGCGGCGCGGGCGCTCGGCGTGCCCTTCGTCTACGAGATCCGCGCCTTCTGGGAGGATGCCGCGGTCGGCAACCTTTCCGGCACCGAAGGCAATCTCAAATACCGCCTGACCCGCGCACTCGAAACCCGTGTGGCGCGTGCAGCCGATGCGCTGTTCACGATCTGCCACGGCCTCAAGGACGACCTTGCCGCGCGCGGTATCTCCAAGGAGCGCATCCGGGTCATGCCCAATGGCGTCGATCTCGGCCTGTTCGGCGATCCGCCCCCGCGCGACGATGCCCTTGCGGGGGCGCTCGGAATCGCGCCGGGCGCGCCGGTGATCGGCTACATTGGCAGCTTCTACGCCTATGAGGGCGTCGACGACCTGATCGCGGCCATGCCACTCTTGCGTGCATCGCATCCGCATGCGCGCCTGCTGCTGGTCGGCGCCGGGCCGATGGACGACGCGTGGCGCGCCGCCGCCGCCGCTCTGCCGGAGCCCGAAGCCGTGATCTTCACCGGCCGGGTGCCCCACGACGAGGTCGAGCGCTACTATTCGCTGGTCGACGTGCTCGCCTACCCGAGGAAGAGCCAGCGCCTCACCGATCTCGTCACGCCCTTGAAGCCGCTCGAGGCGATGGCGCAGCGTCGCCTTGTCGCGGCCTCGGCCGTCGGCGGGCACCGCGAGCTTATCGCCGACGGCGAGACGGGCATCCTGTTCCCGCCCGACGATCCGGACGCCTGCGCCGCCGCGCTCGCCCGGCTGCTCGATAACCGCGAGGGCTGGGAGAGAATGAAGGCGTGCGCGCAGGCCCATGTTCGCGACCGTCACGACTGGGCAACCAATGCGCGCGGTTATCTCGATGTTTACCATCTCTTGCTAGCCGGAGGGCAAGGCGATCGCGCACAGCGCGTCGTCGCAACGGCAGGGTGAAAGACACGATGACATCGGGGCGCAAGGTTCGGACCAGGCAACGCAAGGCGGGCAGGGCGCCCAAGCGCGACCCCAAGGCGCTGATCGCACATCCTTCCTTCGCGCCACTGCTCGGCGTGTGGGGCGCGCTTCTGGGGGGGCTTGCCGTCATGGTCATGCCCGGCACGCTGATCGAGACCGCGACCCGCAGCACGCTGCTGGCCACTTTCGACGTGCCGCTCCAGGCGACCCTCGCAGGCGCATTGGCGCTGGTGCTGGGCGCGGTGCTGTTCGTGCCGGCGGCGGTGAAGTCTGCGGAAGTGCGGCGCCGGATGAATCCTTTTTCGGTCGTCGACAGCATCGTGCGCCGGGTGAGCCCGATCGATCCGGTGCGCGACCTGGGCACGAAGAGCCTTGACGATCCGATCGAGACCATGCCCTTCGCCACGCCCGCATGGCGCGATGCCGAAGTTGCCGAGCCGCACCGAGTGCCCGAGCCTGAGCCCAAGCTCGAATCCGAGCCAGAACAGCAGCCGCTGCCGCGCTTCATGCGGCAGCCTCCCGCCGAACCCGCGCCCTCGCAGGTGCCCGAACCCGCACGCGAAGTCGAACCGGCAATCGTCGCCGAGGCGCCGCTGGCAAGCGCACCGCAGGCGCTCGACCTTGCGGAGTTTGCCGAACTGCCCGGCCGCAACGCGGTGTGGGTAGAAGAAGCGCCTGTCCCGCTGCCGCCGGTGCAACAGGCGGCTGCCGCGACCACCTTCGTGCCTCTGCGCGAAGCGCCCGCGCCCGAGCCGCGCCGTCCTGCCCCGCCGCCGCCCCCGGCGCCCGGCACCGCCGCGCTCGCCCGCCTGCGTGCGACGCCGGCCAGCGAGCTCAGCATGGTGGAGATGATCGAACGCTTCGCCGGTGCGCTCCACGAACACCGCACAGCGCAGCCCGCACGCGCCCTCACCGCAGACGAGCTCGCGGCCCGTGAGGCGGCTTTGGGCGAGGCCCTGAAGGCGCTGGCAGCGCTGAGCGGCGCAGGTGCTCCGCCCCGGCCGGTCACTGGCGACGAACCGCTGCGCGCTGCGCTCACCCAGCTGCATCCGAGGCGCGGAGCGGCCTGACGGCGGTCGGCCCGGAGACGGAGCCCCTCAGGCAGCGCGCAAAAGCTGCAACCGACCCCGGCTTTGCATGCAACCTGCGCAATG
This sequence comes from Erythrobacteraceae bacterium, assembly GCA_027489065.1. Taxonomy (GTDB): domain Bacteria; phylum Pseudomonadota; class Alphaproteobacteria; order Sphingomonadales; family Sphingomonadaceae; genus Erythrobacter. Next base: position 103,401 of record JAIYAM010000002.1, read on the forward strand.
TATCAAAAGTTTGAATAGGTCTGCGAGAAATATTACTTCGCGCGTGACCCTTGCCAAACCCGCTTCCGGTCGGCATGAGGGCCGCAATCGGGCAAGAGCGAGCCTTCGCTGACGGGGTTCTCGCGCGCGCCCGAGCGACCTGCCCTCAGGCGTGTTCTCTTGCATGAGCGATCATGTGTCAGGGTGCGCGCCTGTCGGCATCTGAAAGATCGGACTGACGCATGGGTTACCCCTCCTCCCAGGGTCTCTACGACCCCGCCAACGAACACGATGCCTGCGGTGTCGGCATGGTTGCGCACATCCGGGGCGAGAAAAGCCATGACATCATCACGCAGGCGCTCGAAATCCTCGAGAAGCTCGACCATCGCGGCGCGGTCGGATCCGATCCGCTGCTGGGCGACGGCGCGGGGATTCTGATCCAGATTCCCGATCCGCTGATTCGCGCCTGGGCGGACGCGCACGGCCATGCTCTCCCGCAGCCAGGTGACTATGCCGTGGGCATGTGCTTCCTGCCGCAAAACGAAGCTGCGCGCGCCTTCGTCAAGGAGCGGATGGAAGCCTTCACCGCCAAGGAAGGCCAGCGCTTCATCGGCTGGCGTCCGGTGCCAACGACGCCTGAAGGCCTCGGCGCGGCGGTGATCGCCTCGATGCCGGTGATCGAGATGGCGGTTATCGGCCGCGGCGCGATGTGCGCCGATCAGGACGCTTTCGAGCGCAAACTGCTGACGATCCGCAAGCAGGTCCAGAACCCGCTCGCGAGCCTTGCCGAAAAGCACGGCCTGCCGCAGGTCACCGAGACCTATATCCCGAGCTTCTCGACCCGCACGCTGGTCTACAAGGGGCTCCTGCTCGCGACGCAGGTCGGCAGCTTCTACGATGACCTGCGCGATCCGGCCTGTGTCTCGGCGCTCGGCCTCGTACACCAGCGTTTCAGCACCAACACCTTCCCCAGCTGGCGGCTCGCGCACCCGTTCCGGTTCATCGCCCACAACGGCGAGATCAACACGGTGCGCGGCAACGTCAACTGGATGAACGCCCGCCGCCGCACCATGGAAAGCGAGCTGCTCGGCCCCGACCTCGACAAGATGTGGCCGATCATCCCGCACGGGCA
>JAIYAM010000003.1 GCA_027489065.1 Erythrobacteraceae bacterium
CTGCATCGTCATTTCCGGCACTCTGTATGTCGGCAGCTGGATCGAATTCTGGGATTTCTGGAAGAAGATCCCGATCTGGTCGTAAGGAGCACCTGAACCATGGCGACTTATCAGAACATCTTCACCCAGGTCCAGGTCAAGGGGCCGCCCGAAATGGGCATCCCTTTGGCGGACGGCGAAGATATCCGCATCCCCTTCACCGGGCACACCTACTGGTTCGGAAAACTGGGCCAGGCCCAGTGGGGGCCGATCTACCTCGGCACGACCGGCGTCATCAGTCTCGCCTTCGGCACGCTGGCGATCCTGATCATCGGGCTCAACTTCTGGGCCCAGGCCGGATGGAGCCCGCAGACCTTCATGCGCGAGTTCTTCTGGCTCACCCTCAACCCTCCGGGACCCGAATACGGCTTCAGCCCGTTCGTGCCGCTGGAAAAGGGTGGCTGGTGGATCCTCGCCGGCTTCAGCCTGACGGTCTCGATCCTGACCTGGTGGCTGCGCACCTATCGCCGTGCAAAGGCGCTCGGCATGGGCATGCACATCCCCTGGGCCTTCGCGAGTGCCATCTGGCTCTACCTCGTGCTCGGCTTCATTCGTCCGATGCTGCTGGGCCAGTGGTCTGAAGCCGTGCCGTTCGGCATCTTCAGCCACCTCGACTGGACCAACAACTTCTCGCTGACTTACGGGAACCTGTTCTACAATCCGTTCCACGCGCTCTCGATCGTCTTCCTCTACGGGTCGGCCGTCCTGTTCGCGATGCACGGGGCGACGATCCTGGCTCTCGGCCGCTACGGCGGGGAACGCGAGATCGAACAGATCACCGATCGCGGCACGGCTGCCGAACGCGGTGCGCTGTTCTGGCGCTGGGTGATGGGCTTCAATGCCTCGTTCGAATCCATCCACCGCTGGGCCTGGTGGTTCGCAGTCCTGACGACGCTCACGGGCGGGATCGGCATCCTGCTGACCGGCACCGTGGTCGACAACTGGTACCTGTGGGCGCAGGAGCATCACTACGCTCCCGACACCATCAACTACGATCCGACCGGAGCCGCACAGGCCGCCGCCGGCAACAAGTAAGGGGCACGCCGGGCTAGGCGGCCCGGCACCTCCCCGAACTGGCTAGAGTATCAGAACCCGGCCGGGCATCTGCCCCGGCCGGGTTTCTCTTTGCCTGTCGCAGCGGCAACAGCGGCGGCGGCAGCAGCGACGGCGGGAGAGCTTGTGCTGCCACCCGGCAGGCCAAGGCTCGACCCCGCAGGCTCCGAGAGGCACACGCGAGCGCGCGCAGCGTGAGCCGCGCAGCTCAGCCTTTCAGACGGGCGCGCAGGTCGATGAGGTGGAGCGGCAGCGAGGCGGCCAGCGGCAGGGCGATCCACCACCAGGCAGCGCCCGTCAGCGCAGCCCGCAGCCCCAGCACGATGAGAGCCGCCGGACCGAGCAGGCCGAGGACCCTGCCCCAGCCCCAGCGCTTGGCAAGGCGCAACCACGCCGCCTCCAGCAGCAGCACGCCGAGGATCACGTCGGCCGCATGGCCGCTGGCGAAGAGCTGTTCGATCATGGAAGGCGCGTCCTGCCCGGCCAGCCCGCTCGCCCCGGCGGCCTCAGCCGAAGGGGGCGTTGAGCTGGACGATCGCCCAGTTGAGCGCGGCGGCGAAGCTCACCCAGCCGAGGTAGGGCACCAGCAGCAGTGCGGCGCTGCGCGAAAAGCGCGCGCAGTAGATCATGATCATCAGGATCGAGAGCCACAGCAGCGTCACCTCGATGAAGGCCCAGTCAGGGCGCTGGAAGCGGAAGAACAGGATCGACCAGCTGATGTTGAGGAAGCCGTTGAGAGCGAACAGCCCCAGCACCCATTCCGCCTGCGCCGAGGTGCGCGCCGCACGCCACGCGGTGATGCCCGAAACGGTGATCAGCGCGTAGATCACGGTCCAGCCCATCGGGAAGAGCAGGTCCGGCGGGTTCCAGGCGGGCTTGGCGAGCGCCTGGTACCACGGGCCGAGATCGGTCACGGTCGCACCGAGCGCCGCGACGCACAGCGCCGCCACGGTGGCGACCACGACCGGAATGATCATCATCCGGTTCATGGCAGGCGGTCTAAGGTTCACCGGCCAAACCTGCAATGCCCTTGCGCGCCCGCCTGTGTGCCCGCCTGTCCGACCGCCTGTCCGATCGCCCATGATGCCGGCCCCCTCAGGTGGCGGGCCTCAGGCCGAGCAGGTGCGCGGTGTCCTTGAGGAAAATCTTGACGTGCGCCAGCGGTTTGGCGCGCACCAGCTTCTTGTGCATGTAGGCCTGCCAGGTCAGCTCCTGCACGTCCTTGTCGTCGCACATGGTGACGAACCGCTCGCGGCGCTTGTCGGAGGAATACCAGAAATACTGCATCATCCCGAGCACCCAGAAGACCTTGCCATGCTCCTTCATGAAGGCCTTGCGGGCGCCGCGCAGCTGCTTCGCGTCACCGGTGCGCAGGAAGGCCGCGGCCGCCTCGCCCACCAGTCGCCCGCCGACCATCGCATAGTAGATCCCCTCGCCCGAGGCCGGGGCGACCACGCCTGCGGCATCGCCGGCGACGATAATGTCGGCGCCGTTGTCCCAGCGCTTCAGCGGCTTCAGCGGGATCGGCGCGCCTTCGCGCCGCAGGGTCTCGCAGCGATCGAGCCCGAGGTCGTCGCGCATCGTGGCGATCGCGCCGCGCAGGCTGAAGCCCTTGTTGGCGCTGCCCACTCCGATGCTCGCGGTGTCGCCGTGCGGGAAGACCCAGGCGTAGAAATCGGGCGAAAGCCGGCCCTGATAGAAGACGTCGCAGCGCGAGGCGTCGAATTGGTCGGTGTTGCGCGGCGGGGCCTTGATGATCTCGTGATAGGCAAAGACGCAAGGCACGCGCTCGGCGCCCGGAAGGCATTGCTTGGCCACGGCCGACCGCGCGCCGTCCGCGCCGATCACCACGCGGGCGCGCACAGACTCGATCGGCCCGCCCCGGGTGCGGCGGAAGGTGACGATCGGGTGGGCGTGATCGTCGCGCTCGATCTTCTCGAAGGTCGCGGTGAGACGCTCGGCCCCGGAATGGGCGGCGCGCTCGCGCAGCCATTCGTCGAATTCGTCGCGGTCGACCATGCCGACATAGCCGATCTCGCCCACCGGCATGTCGACCGCACGGCCCGAAGGCGCGATCATCCGGGCCGAACGGGCCTTGGCGACGAGCAGCGATTGCGGAATGTCGAAATCGGCGAGCAGCCGCGGGGGAATCGCCCCGCCGCAGGGCTTGATGCGCCCGCCCCGCTCGATCAGCAGCACCGAATGGCCCGCCAGCGCAAGATCGGTCGCTGCGGTCGAGCCGGAAGGCCCTCCGCCGATGATCACGGCATCGTAGATTGTCTGGTTCATGCGAACTGCTCCCTATCCCTAATCGCGAGCCCGGCCCGCATCGCTGCCCCGCCGGTCGCCTTGACCGCGAGCAGTGCCGCCAGCAGGAACGCCCCTGCCTCGACGGCGAAAACCAGTTGGAAGGCCGCGCCGACATCGCCGAGCAATGCTCGCGCCAGATCGAGTCCGACCGCACCCAGCAACCCGCCAAGTCCGAAGGCGATGGCCTGGCTCGCGCCCCACACGCCCATCCGCACGCCTTCGCGTGTCGTCTTGCCCGCGCCTGCCAGCCCCATCATCGCGCCGATCGAAGCGACCGCGAAGATGCCATTGCCCAGACCGAGCACCATGAGATTCGCTTCGAGCGGCCACGGAGGCCCGCTCACCGCCGCCAGCCCCAGCCCGCCCAGCCCCAGCCCGGAAGCGAGGCAGCCGCCGACCACCCAGGGGCGCAGGCCATCGGGGCGCTTGCCCGTAAAGGCGCTTCCGCCCACGCCGGCGAGGATCATGCCAATAAGGATGCCGCCCTGGTGGAACTGGCCCACGGTCTTGGTCGATTCGCCCGGCGCCATGCCGAAGATCAGGCCCGCGAACGGCTCGAGGATCAGGTCCTGCATCGAAAAGGCGATCATCGAGACGAAGATGAAGATGGTGAAGCGCCGCGCGGCGGCTTCGGCCCAGATCTCGCGGATCGCGGCGCGGAAATCGGGTGCGGGGGCATCGCCCGCCGTCTCGTCGCGGAAGATGCCCGCCTGACGTTCGAGCCGGAACGTGGCGATCACCACAAGGGCAACCATCACCGCGGCAAGGCCGCCTGCGACCTCCATCAGCCGCTCGGGGCTGTAGGGGATGAGCAGCTTGCCGACCGTGATCGCCGAGGCGACAATGCCGCCGACCATCATGATCCACGTCACCGCCGCAGCGGCCGCGCGCCGTTCGGGCGCGACTCCCGAGGCCAGCAGCGCCAGCGCCGAGGTGCCGCCCGCGCCGACCCCGATCCCGATCAGCGCATAGGCGAAGATCGCCAGCGCCAGCGCCAGCGGGAAGTTCGCCGCCATCATCAAGGTTGCCTGAGTCGCCAGCAGGCCTCCGGAAGCCAGCACCGCCAGCCCGCCGATGATCCACGGCGTGCGCCTTGCGCCCTTGTCCGAGCCGTGGCCCCACAGGGGCCGGGCCATCTGCACGCCGTAATGCCACGCCACCAGCCCTGCCGGGATCGCCGCGGCGAGCGAGAGTTCGACCACCATGATGCGGTTCAATACCGTGGTCGCCAGCATCACCAGCGCACCGATCGCCGCCTGCACCATGCCGATGCGGACAATCCCGAACCAGCCGAAGCCTGCCTTCGTCCGAGTCTCGGGCAGGCCGCCGTGCATCAGATATAGCCTCCGAGGCCCAATGCCGAGGCCAGCATTCCCAGCACATAGAGCGTCACACCGACGCCGTTGTACCACGGGGCATATCTGGCCGGATCGCGGATGAGCTTGGGCATGGCCGCGATCTGCGCGGCGAGCACACCGGTCACGACCAGCGCCGAAATCCCGTATCCCCACACCGCCAGCAGGCAAATGACCACGATCTGCGCCGAGGCCATGGTCGTGCAGGCGAAGCGCGCAGCCTGCTCCACGCCCATCGTCACCGGCAGCGAGGTCAGGCCGGTCTGGCGGTCGCCCTCCACGGCCTTGAAATCATTGAGCACCATGATGCCATGCGCGCCCAGCGAATACATGAAGAGGATGATGCACACCTCGACCGAGGGCATCGCGCCGAGCATCACGGCAGCGCCGGTGAACCAGCTCAGCCCTTCATAAGTCAGCCCGCACACCAGCGGTCCGACGAGGCCATTGGCCTTGAAGCGCAGCGGCGGGGCGGAATAGGCCCAGGCAAAGGCGAGGCCGACGAGCCCCGCGACGAACACGATCGGCCCGAGTGCCCAGGCGACGCTCGCCGAGACGAGGCTCGCGATAATGGCGATGTAGAGCCCCCAGCGGCCCGGGATGCGCCCCGAGGGGATCGGCCGGTCGGGCTCGTTGATGGCGTCCACATGGCGGTCGAACCAGTCGTTGACCGCCTGGGAGGTGCCGCAAACCAGCGGTCCGGCAAGCAGCACGCCGCCCGCAACGAACCACCAGCGGCCTTCGAGCCCGGCGCCGGACGATACCGCCCCGCACATGAAGGCCCACATCGGCGGGAACCAGGTGATGGGTTTGAGAAGCTCGAGCACATCGCGCGGACGCAGCCGTGCATTTGACTTCAGGCGGGCGTCAGGCGCCGGCGTGGTCACGGCGCGATTCGAGGATACCGATTGCTCCATGTAAGGAAGCTATCATGACAAGCAGAACCGTCCAAACATTTTGACACATTGATTCCTGCATAATCCGGTTTTCGCGTTCAAATTCGTAAACGCGCAAGATACCGTGTCCATTCGGGACCTGTCAGGCGGGAAGGCGAGTTGGACATAGAGCGTGCCCGGCCGAGTCGTTGCAGGGTGGATCTTAGACGCTGCCGGAAGCCTCCCAGACCCCTGCCAGACCCCCGTTTGACCTCGGTTAGACCCCCTTCAGACCCCCGCCAGAACGAAGTGCCTTGCGGGGCCGGAATCCCTACACGGGGCAGGCTTACTCGTTGTCCCCGGCGAGGTTGCCGAGGCCGTAGCGGTGCAGCTTGGAGTAGAGGCTCTGGCGCGAAAGGCCGAGGATTTCCGCGGCCGAGGCGCGGTTGTCGGAGGTGTAGGAAAGCGCCGCCTCGATGCACAGGCGCTCGATCAGGTCGGTGCTCTCGCGCACGATGTCCTTGAGGCTCATCCGGCCGACCAGCTCGGTGAGCTGCTCGACCGAGCGCGGCAGGTCCTGCGCGCCCGGCGGCAGATCGCGCAGGCGGCGGCCGATCGGGCGGATCACGAAGGCGTAGTAGCCGTCCTCGCCGGTTGTACGAACTGCCGATAATTCAACAGGTTCACCCTCGACATCATGGCCCACGCGCAGGACCGTCGCGACGTTGCGCGCGGCCCCGTGCTGGTCGATCTGGCCCTCGATCAGGTCAAGGTCGATGCCCGGACGTCCGATCGATTCCGACAGGTGCCGGCCCCGCAGCTGATCGACGCTGGCGGCTTGAAGAAGCTCGACAAATGCGGCGTTGGCGGTGACGATTTCGAGGTTGCTGTCGGCGACCACGAAGGCATCCGGCATCTGGTCGACAAGGCTGAGAACGGGGGAGAATTCGGTCACCGGACGGTCCGAGGCGGGCACCAGCCGGACCAGCAGGAACTGCCCGCGATCCTGCGTGAAGCCGTTGACCGAGGCCATCACCTCGCGCGATCCGCGGGAGATGCGGATCCGCCCGGGGCTGACCGTGTCCGACACCAGCGCCGCGCCAACCAGCGCCGAAAGCGCCTCGTGCGAGTGCCGGTCGATGAAATTCAGGAGCTTCTTGCCGGGCAGGCTGGCAGGCCGCGCGCCGACCAGCTGGTGGGCGGCGGGATTGGCCTCGCGGATTCGCAAGGTGCCCGCTTCGACGATCAGCACCGGCTCGGTCGATCGCTCGAACAGCATGCGGTAACGCGCTTCGAGCTGGCGCATCCTGAGGTAGTCGCGTTCCAGCGATTGCTGGACCTGCAAGAGGCGCTGCTGGAGCTTGCCCGCCTCGCGCAGATCGCGGCCGAAAGCGATGCGATGCTCGCCCCCGTTGACGCTGAGCACGGCGTAGCGGATCGGCACGTCGCCATCCCGCGTGGGGTGGTTGACCTGCCGCCAGTGCTGCACTTCGCCGCGCCGGGCGGCGGCGAGCATCTCCATGACTTTGGGGCGACTTTCGTCGGTCACGGTCTCGATCCAGTTGGTGCCGACCATCCCGGCAAAGGCGGGGAATTCGCGCGGATCGAAAGCGGCATCGAGGATCGTGCCGGTATCGTCAAGGATGAGAGTCACGTCGCCCGCGACCATCGCGAGCTTCATCGCCGCATCAGCATCGAGCGTGTTGAACAGCTCGGCAGCCTTCCCGAACGGGTGCTTGCCTTCGATGCTGTGTTTGCGGGTGAGCATGGTGCCTTGACCCCTATCGCAGGGTCAAGGCGCGAGCTGCAGAAGTCTTCACCAGGCTGGTCGCGACCTCGAGCGCGGCGAGCGCATCGGCACCTGTGCCATCGGCTCCCACTTGTTTCGCGATATCCGGGTTTTCGTTGATCATTCGTCCGCCGACCAGCACGATAATGTGGGGGTTGGCGGAAACGTTGCGCACCGCCCTGATGAGATTAGCGAGCGCGGCGCTAGGGCAATCGCGACCGAGGGTCAATCCTACGAGATCGAAGGGCTGGCGGGCGATACGGTCGAGCAGTTCGCGCCGTTCCGGCTTGACCAGCGCCTCGCTGCGCCAACCGGCACGGGCGAAGACTTCCTCGATCATCAGCGTGCCGAAATTGTGGTTGTCGCCCGGCATCGGCGAGAAGAGCGCGCTGTAGGGCATCTGGATATTGCCGAAGTCCGCAGGCGAGCGCGCCGCGACCTCGCGCATGACTTCCTGGAGGCGCCACAGGCCCATCGTCACGTCGAGGAAATCGCATTCGTCCGTGTCCCACATCTCGCCCAGCTTGCGGGCGGCAGGGGCGAGCAGGTCGAGGCAGATCGTCTCGACGCTGGCGCCTTTGGCCATGAAGGCGTCGACTTCCTCGAGCAGGCTGGCCGCCTCGAGCCGCAGCGGCAGGATGGCGAAGCGCGAGGCTTCCTCGGGGGTGATGGGGCGTGACTGGCGGGCCTTGCCGCCGCTCTCGGACGTGTTGTGCGCCATCAGGAGCCGCGGAATGATCTGGCTCTCGATGATGGTGTTGACGGTGTCGGCCGGCTCCGGATCGGGATCGACCGTGGTGCTGCGTCGCCGGACCCTTTCCAGCGGCGCGGCGATGACTCCCCTGAGCACCGCCGAACCTGCCTCGAACATCGATGATGTCTTCGACTCTCCCATTTGACAGACCCTCCCCAGGTCATGCGGAAAACCCTCCGCACGAGGTAACAGGCATCACAAAAACGCCCTTGGCCCTGATCCCGAAAAGCCAGCGACTCCCATGTACGCTTTTTTGGGGCGAGGCGCAAACGACCTTACCCAGTATAGTCGAGGCGTCAACAAAACTAAACGTCCAATTCAGTTGACACATATGTTGGAAAGGGTAATCTCCGAGTCCGAAAACAAAAGGCTAACGCGAATATGACTCGGACGGATCAGGCATCCCCGGTCGAACCCGGAACCAAGGTGACGGGGGCGGGCCACGAGAGGGGCAAAAGCCGGGCACTCTACACCGCAGACGAGCGGCAACGTCGCGACGAAACGATCTGGACCATCGTTCAAGGCGTACTCGCCCCGCTGCAGTTCCTGGTGTTCATCGTCAGCCTCGGGCTGGTCCTGCGGACGCTCACCACCGGCGAGGGTGCCTTTGCCGCCGACGTCTCGATCGTGATCAAGACGCTGGTGCTCTACACCATCATGATCACCGGCTCGATCTGGGAGAAGGTGGTGTTCGGCAAGTGGCTGTTCGCCCCGGCGTTCTTCTGGGAAGACGTTTTCTCGATGCTCGTGCTGGCACTGCACAGCCTCTATCTGGTGCTGCTGTTTGGAGAGATCGGGACGCTCGAACAGCGGATGCTGATCGCGCTCGCGGGCTATTCGGCCTACGTCATCAACGCCGGCCAGTTCCTCTGGAAGCTGCGCATGGCACGGCTCGAGGGCGCCCGCTCGCCCGAGGCGGTGGCCGCATGAGCCCGATCGCCACCCTTGACGGCTGCGCCGCCGAGCTCGCCCGCAGCGATCGTCCGGCTGCCGAGACCCAGCGCCCGGTGCTCCGCGAACGCGGACAGCGCGAAGTGTTCTGCGGGCTCACCGGCATCATCTGGCTTCACCGCAAGATGCAGGACGCCTTCTTCCTCGTGGTCGGCTCGCGCACCTGCGCCCACCTCCTGCAATCGGCCGCCGGCGTCATGATCTTCGCCGAGCCGCGCTTTGCCACCGCGATCATGGAAGAACGCGACCTTGCCGGCATGGTCGATGCTCAGGACGAACTTGACCGGGTGGTCAATCGCCTGCTCGAACGTCGCCCCGACATCCGGACCCTGTTCCTCGTCGGCTCGTGCCCCTCGGAAGTCATCAAGCTCGATCTTGCCAAGGCCGCGCAGCGCCTTGGCGCGGTGCACATGCCGCGGGTGCGGATCCTCAACTATTCCGGCAGCGGCATCGAGACGACCTTCACGCAGGGCGAAGACGCCTGCCTCGCGGCGCTCGTCCCCGTCATGCCGACCCTTTCGGCCGATGCGCCCAAGGAGCTGCTGATCGTCGGCAGCCTTCCCGACATCGTCGAAGACCAGTTCCTGCGCCTGTTCGGCGAACTCGGCATTGATCGGGTCGGCGTACTCCCGGCGCGCAATGCCCGTGATCTGCCGAGTGTCGGTGCCAACACCCGTTATCTCCTCGCCCAGCCCTTCCTTGGCGAGACCGCCATGGCGCTCGAGGGACGCGGAGCCAGGCGCATCGACGCGATGTTCCCCTTCGGCGCGGAAGGCACGTCCGACTGGCTGCGTGCCGCCGCCCGCGAATTCGGCATTGATGCCGCCCATGTCGAGGCGGTCCTCGCCGCGCCGCGTGCCCGCGCCCACCGCGCGCTCGCCAATCTGCGCCCGCAGCTCGAAGGCAAGCGCATCACCTTCCTCCCCGACTCGCAGCTCGAAGTGCCACTCGCGCGCTTCCTTCAGGACGAGCTGGGCATGGAGCTGATCGAAGTCGGCACGCCCTATCTGCACCGCGCGCACCTCGCCCGCGAACTCGACCGGATCGGCCCGCAAGTGCGCCTGAGCGAAGGCCAGCACGTCGAGCGCCAGCTTGATCGCGTGCGTACCGATCGGCCGGACATCACCGTTTGCGGCCTCGGCCTTGCCAACCCGCTCGAGAACGAGGGCCTCACCACCAAGTGGGCGATCGAACTCGTCTTCTCGCCGATCCATGGCTTCGACCAGGCTGCGGATCTTGCCGAACTCTTCGCCCGGCCGCTGCGGCGCCGCGACATGCTGGAGATATAGGCGATGCAACTGGCTGTCTGGACATATGAAGGCCCGCCCCACGTCGGCGCGATGCGCGTCGCGACCGCGATGGAGAAGCTCCATTACGTGCTGCACGCGCCGCAGGGCGACACCTATGCGGACCTGCTGTTCACGATGATCGAACGGCGCGGAAAGCGCCCGCCGGTCACCTACACCACCTTCGAAGCCCGCGACCTCGGCAAGGACACCGCACAGATCTTCCAGGATGCCGCGCGCGAGGCGGTCGCCCGCTTCAAGCCGCAGGCGATCATCGTCGGCGCGTCCTGCACCGCCGAGCTGATTCAGGATGATCCGGCCGGATTGTCCGAGGCGATGAACCTGCCCTGCCCGGTCATCCCGCTCGAACTGCCGAGCTACCAGCGCAAGGAAAACTGGGGCGCGTCTGAAACCTTCTACCAGATCGTCCGCAACCTCGCCGACAAGACCCTCGTGCGTGAGCCGAGGGAAGGCCGCAAGGCGCGCGTCAACATTCTCGGGCCCACCGCCCTGGGTTTCCGTCACCGCGACGATCTCGTCGAGATCCGCAAGATTCTGGCCCTGCTGGACATCGAGGTGAACCTCGTTGCCCCGCTGGGTGCCACCCCTGAGGACATCGCGAGGATCGGCGCGGCCGATTTCAACATCGTCCTTTACCCTGAAATTGGAGATGAGGCCGCACGCTGGCTCGAGCGCACTTTCGCTCAACCCGCCGTCCGGACCGTCCCTATCGGCGTGGGAGCAACCCGCTCTTTCATCGCCGACGTCGCCGAGCTGGCAGGTGCAGATCCCACGCCTGCCCTCGGCGACACCTCTTCCCGGATGCCCTGGTGGTCGCGGTCGGTCGATTCGACCTACCTGACCTCCAAGCGCGTCTTCATCTTCGGCGATGCGACCCACGCCGTCGCCGCCGCCCGCATCGCCCGCGAGGAGCTCGGCTTCGAGGTCTGCGGTCTGGGCTGCTACAGCCGCGAATTTGCCCGCGAAGTCCGCGCCGAGGCCGCGCGCTGCGGGGTCGAACCGCTGATCACCGACGATCACCTCGCCGTCGAGGACGCGATCGCGGCTGCAGCGCCCGAACTGGTTCTGGGCACGCAGATGGAGCGGCATATCGCCAAGCGCCTCGGCATCCCCTGCGCAGTGATCTCCGCGCCGGTGCACGTGCAGGACTTCCCGGCCCGCCACTCGCCGCAGATGGGTTTCGAGGGCGCCAACGTGATCTTCGACACCTGGGTCCACCCGCTGGTGATGGGTCTTGAAGAGCACCTGCTCACCATGTTCCGCGAAGACTTCGAGTTTTCCGACGAGGCCGGTGCCTCGCACCACGCGGCGCACAGCCCGCGCAAGGCAACGGTTGCCCCGGTTCGCGAGCCGGAGATGGCCGGCGCTGCATTCGCCCCGGCTCCTGCCATCGAAGCGGCCCCTGCCGGCGACGACAGCCTGATGTGGACTGCCGAAGCGGAGCGCGAGCTCAAGAAGATCCCGTTCTTCGTGCGCGGCAAGGCCAAGCGCAACACCGAGAATTTCGCCACCGCCGAGGGTCGCCGTCAGATCGACCTTGAAACCCTCTATGACGCGAAGGCGCATTATGCACGGTAATGCCACCTCCGCCGCGAACCTCGATCCCCGCGCACCCGTGCGGGTGGTGATCGTCACGCTCGACAATCACCTCAAGGGCGCGGTCTCGCGCGCAGAGGAAGCGCTGGCCAGGGAAGGCATCGAACTCAGTCTCCACGCCGCTTCCGAATGGGGCGGCGACAGCGGCGAGCTCGATGCCGTCAAGGCGGCAATCGCCGAAGCCGACATCGTCATCGCGACGATGCTGTTCCTCGACGACCACATCCGCGCCATCCTGCCCTCGCTCGAAGCCCGCCGCGAGGCATGCGACGCGATGGTCTGCCTGATGAGCGCGGGCGAGGTGGTCAAGCTGACCAAGATGGGCGGCTACCGCATGGACGCGCCCGCCAAGGGCCCGCTCGCGCTGCTCAAGAAGCTGCGCGGCAGCTCGGGCAAGGACGGCAAGCCCAATTCCGGCGCAGGGCAGATGAAGATGCTTCGCCGCCTCCCCAAGCTCCTCAAGTTCATTCCGGGGACCGCGCAGGACGTGCGCGCCTATTTCTTGACGCTGCAATACTGGCTGGCGGGTTCGGACGAGAATGTCGTCGCGATGGTCCGCGCGCTGATCGACCGCTATGCTGCGGGCGAGCGCATGTATCGCCGCGGCATCACCAAGGCCGAAGCTCCGCTCGAATATCCCGAGACCGGCGTCTACCATCCCGCCACCCAGCAGCGCATCTCCGAGAGCCTGCGCCTGCTTCCCCGCGCGGAAGGGCGTGAGGGCACGGTCGGGTTGATCCTGCTGCGCTCCTACCTGCTGGGCCGCGACTGCGCGCATTACGACGGCGCGATCGCAGCTTTCGAGGCGGCGGGCCTCAAGGTCGTACCGGTCTTCGCGGCCGGGCTCGACGCGCGGCCCGCGATCGAGACGTTCTTCATCGGGCCGGACGGCCGCCCCACGGTCGACGCGATCGTCAACCTCACCGGCTTCTCGCTGGTCGGCGGCCCTGCCTACAGCGATGCGCAGGCCGCGCGCGAGGTGCTGGGCAAGCTCGACCTGCCTTATCTTGCCGCTCACGCCATCGAGTTCCAGAGCATCGAGGAATGGGCGCACCGTCCGCAGGGTCTCCTGCCGCTCGAGCAGACGATGATGGTCGCTCTGCCCGAACTCGACGGCTCCACCGTGCCGCACGTCTTCGGCGGCCGCGCCGGATCGGGCGAATGCTGCAACGGATGCGAGCGCCATTGTGCCCGGCCGGCGGCGGAAAAGGCTCGCCCGATGCAGGCTTGCGCCGAGCGCGCCGAGGCACTGGCGGCCAAGACGGTCAAGCTGATCCGCCTGCGCCGCGCCGAGCGCGCCAAGCGCAAGCTCGCCGTGGTCGTCTTCAACTTCCCGCCCAATGCCGGCGCCACCGGCACCGCCGCCTTCATGGCGGTGCACGAATCGCTCTATGAGACACTCAAGCGCCTCAAGGCCGAGGGTTACGCGGTCGAGGTCCCCGAGAGCATCGATGCGATGCGCGACGCGCTGCTCAAGGGCAACACCGATCGCTACGGGACGGATGCCAATGTTGCGCACCGTATCCCGGCCGACGAGCACGTGGCCCGCGAGACCTACCTTGCCGAGATCGAAGCCGCCTGGGGCCCCGCGCCCGGCAAGCAGCTTTCGGACGGCGGGCACATCCTCATTCAGGGCGCCCACTTCGGCAATGTCTTCGTCGGCGTCCAGCCCGGCTTCGGCATCGAGGGCGACCCGATGCGGCTGCTGTTCGAAGGCAGCTTCGCCCCGACCCACGCCTTCAGCGCTTTCTACCGCTGGATCCGGGAAGACTTCGGCGCTCACGCGATCCTCCACTTCGGCACCCACGGCGCGCTCGAGTTCATGCCGGGCAAGCAGGCCGGGATGTCGGGCAAGTGCTGGCCGGACCGCCTGATCGGCGACACGCCCAATTTCTACCTCTACGCCGCCAACAACCCTTCCGAAGGGATGCTGGCCAAGCGCCGCTCGGGCGCCACCCTGATCAGCTATCTCACCCCGCCCCTGGCTCAGGCCGGACTCTACAAGGGCCTGTCGGAACTCAAGGCGAGCGTCGAGCGCTGGCGCGCGACCATCGACGATGCCGACCACGCGGAAGAACGCGCCGACCTGGCACAACTGATTGCCGACCAGTGCGAGGCACTCGACATCGCCTATGCGGAGATCGGCGAGCTGCCTGCCCGCCTCTACGAGCTGGAAGAGGCGCTGATCCCGCACGGTCTGCATGTCTTCGGCCGGAACCCCTCAGGTGCCGAGCGCGAGGACATGCTCGACGCGATGATGGAAGCCGGCAGCCACGACGGCCCCACCCCCGACCGCGCACGGCTCGCGGCACTGCTCGATTCCTGCGATGAAATGGCCTCGCTGATCCACGCGCTCGACGGCGGCTATGTCCCCCCCGCACCGGGCGGCGATGTGGTGGTGAACCCCGACGTGCTGCCCACCGGGCGCAATATTCACGGGTTTGACCCCTTCCTGATGCCGTCGACCTATGCCTGCCGCCTTGGCAGCGAACAGGCCGAACAGCTGATCGCACGTCATGTGAATGGCGGCGAGCCCTTCCCCGAAAGCATCGCCATGGTGCTATGGGGCACGGACAACATGAAGTCGGAAGGCGTGCAGATCGCTCAGGCGATGACGCTGATGGGCGCCCGCCCGCGCCGCGACAGCTATGGGCGCCTGTCGGGCGCGGAACTGATCCCGCTCGAGGAACTTGGCCGCCCGCGGATCGACGTCGTGGTCACCCTTTCGGGCATCTTCCGCGACCTGCTGCCGATGCAGACCCGGATGCTGGCCGAGGCGGCGCTGCTCGCCAGCCAGGCCGACGAAACGCTCGAGGCCAACTTCATCCGCAAGCACACGCTCGCGCAGATGGAAAAGCACGGCTGCGACCTCGAGACCGCTGCACTCCGGGTCTTCTCCAATGCCGAAGGCGCCTACGGCGCGAACGTCAACCAGATGATCGAAGGCGGCGTCTGGGCCGATCCCGATGAACTGGCGAACGCGTTCGAAGTCAACAAGGGCTTCGCTTACGGCGTCAGCGGCAAGCCGGTGCAGCAGCGCGAACTGTTCCAGAGCGCCCTCGGCACGGTCGACTTCACCTACCAGAACCTTGAGAGCATCGAGCTCGGCATCAACGACGTCGACCAGTATGTCGACGGGCTAGGCGGTGTCACCCGCTCGGTGGCGCGAGCCAAGGGCGTCGAAACCCCGGTCTACATCCTCGATGCGACCCGCGGCAGCACCAAGGTTCGCACGCTTGCCGAACAGATCGATCTCGAGGCGCGCACCCGCACCCTCAATCCCAAGTGGTTCGAAGGCCTGCTTGAGCACGGCTACGAGGGCGTGCGCCAGATTGAGGGGCACGTGACGAGCACGCTCGGCTGGTCGGCGACGACCGGGCAGGTCGCACCCTGGGTCTACCAGAAGATTTCCGAGACCTTCGTGCTGGATGCCGACATGCGGCGCCGGCTGTCGGCTCTCAACCCCAAGAGCTCGGCCCGCGTGGCCGGGCGCCTGCTTGAAGCCTGCGACCGCCACCTGTGGGAGCCGGACGAAGCAACACTCGCCGCCTTGCGCGAAGCCAACGACGAGCTGGAGGACCGCCTCGAAGGCGTGTTCCCGGCGGAATGAGAGAGGGATCACTCACATGAATCTGCACAGTTCCAGTTCGACCTTCAGCCCGCCCGACGGCGACGGCTCGGTCCAGGTGCAACTCGATCCGAGCGATCGGATCGGCGGCGCCAAGGTCTTTGCCGTCTACGGCAAAGGCGGGATCGGCAAATCGACCACTTCCTCGAACCTCTCGGCCGCCTTTTCCAAGCTCGGTCACCGGGTGCTGCAGATCGGCTGCGATCCCAAGCATGACAGTACCTTCACGCTCACCAAGAAGCTGATGCCGACGGTGATCGACGTGCTCGAGACGGTTGAGTTCCACGCCGAGGAACTGCGGCCCGAAGATTATATGTTCGAAGGTTACAACGGGGTGATGTGCGTGGAGGCGGGCGGTCCGCCGGCGGGCACCGGCTGCGGCGGCTATGTCGTCGGCCAGACCGTCAAGCTCCTGAAGCAGCACCACCTGCTCGAGGAAACCGAGGTCGTGATCTTCGACGTGCTCGGCGACGTGGTGTGCGGAGGCTTTGCGGCTCCGCTCCAGCATGCCGAGCGCGCGATCGTGGTTGCGGCGAACGATTTCGATTCGATCTTCGCCATGAACCGCATCGTCGCAGCGATCGCGGCAAAATCGAAGAACTACGACGTGCGCCTCGCAGGCGTTGTCGCCAACCGCAGCAAGGACACCGACGAGATCGACCGTTTCTGCGAGAAGGTCGGCATGCCGCGCCTCGCGCACTTCCGCGATGTCGATGCGATCCGCCGCTCGCGCCTTAAAAAGTGCACCTTGTTCGAGATGGGTGACGATCCCGAAGTGATCGCCGCGCAGGACGAATATCTGCGCCTGGCAGCGATGCTGTGGGCGGGTGTCGACCCCTCGGCCGCGCAGCCGATGAAGGACCGCGACATCTTCGACTTCCTGGGCTTCGAGTGATGGCAAGCCGCAACCCTTCCGAGTATGATCACCGCCGCGAGGCGCTGGCGACATATTTCGACAGCACCGCGCGTCAGGCGTGGATCGACCTCACCTCGGACGTGAAGGTGAGCGGCATTCGTGCCACGGTGCGCGCCGGGCGTGATGCCATGCGCGCAAACCTCCTCGACTGGTTGCCGACCGATCTTCGCCGCACCCGCATCCTCGATGCCGGCTGCGGCACCGGGTCGCTTGCTGTCGCCGCCGCTTGCCGCGGGGCGGAAGTCACGGGCATCGATGTGGCCGCAGGGCTTGTCGAGGTGGCGCGCGAGCGTACGCCCTCGTTCATCGGCCACGGCCGCATCGACTGGCGCGCGGGCGACATGCTCGATCCCCAGCTGGGCACCTTCGCTCACGTCGTGGCAATGGATTCGCTGATCCATTACCAGCCCGAAGATCTCGTGGCTGCGCTTGCCCAGCTGGCGAGCCGCACCACGCATTCGATCCTCTTCACCTTCGCCCCGCGCACGCCCCTGCTGGCGGCAATGCACAACATCGGCAAGGTCTTCCCCAAGTCGGACCGCTCGCCCGCCATCGTGCCGACCGCCGAAGGCGATCTGCGCGAGCGGCTCGCCAGGCTCTCCGGCTGGAGCATCGGCCGCACGCGGCGCATCCAGTCGGGGTTCTACACCTCGCAAGCGCTCGAACTGGTGAGGCACGGATGACCATCCCCGCTCGCCCAAAGCCCCCGCACTGGACAGAGCTGGCCTTCCGGCTCCTCCCGTTTGCGGATGCGGCGAGCGACGATCTGCCGCTGCCGCGCCTGCTGCGCCTCTCGCTGTTCCAGGTGAGCGTCGGGATGGCGACGGTGCTTCTGAACGGTACGCTCAACCGCGTCATGGTGGTCGAACTCGGCACGCCCACGTGGCTGGTAGCGCTGCTGATCGCGGTGCCGCTGCTCGCCGCGCCGTTCCGCGCGCTGGTCGGCCACAAGTCCGACACGCACCGCTCGGTGCTCGGCTGGAGGCGCGTACCCTATATCTGGTTCGGCACGCTGATGCAGTTCGGCGGCCTTGCGATCATGCCTTTCGCGCTGCTGCTGCTGGGAATTCCCGAACGCTTCGAGCTCGGCCTGGTCGCGGCGACCGTCGCCTTCCTGCTGACCGGCACCGGCTTCCACGTCACCCAGACCGCAGGGCTTGCACTGGTCACCGACCTAGCGCCCAGGGACAAGCGTCCGCGCGCGATCGCGTTGCACTATGTGACGCTGCTGATCGGCATGATGTTCTCCGCCTTCGTGATCGGCGGCGTGCTGTCCGATTTCTCCGCGACCAAGCTCGTGCAGGTCATTCAGGGCTGCGCCTTGCTGACGGTGATCCTCAACCTCACCGCGATCTGGAAGCAGGAAGCGCGCAACCCGGCCATCACCAAAGGTCAGGAACCCGACGCACCGACGTTCTCCCAGCTGTGGCACGATTTCGTGAAGGACGGCCGCAACGCCCGTCTGCTGACCGCAATCGGCATCGGTGCGGCAGGCTTCGCGATGCAGGACGCATTGCTCGAGCCCTATGGCGGCGAGATCCTGAAGCTTTCGGTGGGCGCGACCACCGGTCTTACGGGCGCTTGGGCGCTCGGCTCCCTCACCGGATTCACCCTCGCGGGAGCGGCGCTTGCTCGCGGGTGGGACCCGCTGCGGCTTGCCGGCTCGGGCATGGTGGTCGGGATCAATGCCTTCCTGCTGGTGCTCTTCGCCGGACCGTTTTCGGCGCCGGTCATGCTCTACGCCGGCTCGCTCGCAATCGGGCTCGGGCTGGGCCTGTTCTCGGTCGGAACGCTGATGGAGGCGATGAACCTCGCCCGCGGCGAAAGCGCCGGGCTGGCACTCGGCGCATGGGGCGCGGTTCAGGCAACCTGCGCGGGGCTCGGGATCGCTGTCGGCGGACTGCTGCGCGACGGCGTCGCGGTGCTGCTCGGGAGCGGGGATCCGGCGGCCAGCGTCGCGATGCGCGCCACCGGCTACGGCACCGTCTACATTCTCGAGATCGCCCTGCTGCTCGCAGGCCTCGTCGCGATCGGCCCGCTCGTCACCTACCAGCGCCGCCAACCCGATACGCAAAACCCGCTCGATCAGCCCTTCGGCCTGATGGAGTTCCCGACATGATTACCGTGCCCGCCCGACCCGACCTTTGCCCGGCTGCGCCTCCGCCGGCCTGTTTCACGAGAGGAATGTGAAATGAACGCTGCCTATATCGTCGGCACATTCGATGTTGCCGAACTCGCCTTCCTGCTGTTCCTGGGCTTCTTCATTGCCCTGGTCTTCTACCTCAACCGCGAAAGCCGGCGCGAGGGCTTCCCGCTCGAGGACGAGGACACCGGCCGGATCCATCCGATCAAGCTGACCGACGGCGACAAGAAGGTCTTCCAGCTGCCCAACGGCCGCGGCACCTACGTGCCCGAGGATGTGGCCCGCGACGACATCAACGTCCCCGCCGTGTCCGCCTTCCGCGCGGCCGGCGCCCCGCTGGTGCCGACCGGCGATCCGATGGTCGACGGCATGGGCCCCGCGGCCTGGGCCAACCGCTCGAAGTACCCCGACCTCACCTTCGACGGCCGCCCGCGCATCGTCCCCATCGCGCAGAGCCACGAACTGGTCGTCGCGCCGAATGATCCGCAATTGATCGGCTATGACGTGGTCGCCGCAGACGGCGTGACCGTGGGCAAGGTGAGCGACATCTGGGTCGACCAGGCCGAACACATCATCCGCTATCTCGAAGTCGAGACCACCAGCGGCAAGAAGGTGCTCGCACCGATGATGGTTGCCGTGGTCCACGGCAACAGCCTGCTGGGCGCGCTGCTTCCCATCGTCAGTGACGAACCCAAGTTCGTGGAAATCGACGCGATCACCTCCGCCCAGTTCGACAATGTGCCCGCGGTCGAGACGGCAGGGATCATCACCCGCTACGAGGAAGACCGCATCCAGGCCTATTTCGGCGGCGGCTACATGTATGCGACGCCTGAAAGGTCGGAAGCATGGATCTGATGGACCACGCTGCGGCTTCGGAAACCGAGACGGGAGCGACAGCGCCGCTCTCGGCCGGGCTCGACCACGCCGCACTCGAGAATGACGGCCCCAAGGCCTTCGGCGACCGGATGGGCACGCCGCAGTCCGACGAGACCGTCCTGTGGAAGGGCCGCCCGCAGGTCACCCTGCTGGCGCGCACCGCCTTCCACACCCGCACGCTCGGGCTCTACATGGCCGGGCTCACGGTCATCGCGCTCATGCTCGGCAAGAACGACGCGGCAATCGTCGCAGCGCTGCTCGGCGTGGCGCTCGCAGCGCTGCTCTATCTCCTTGCCTGGGCGAGCGCGCGCAGCACGCTCTACATCCTCACCGACACGCGGATCATCATGCGGATCGGCACGGCGATCGAGACGCGGATCAACATCCCGCTCAAGCAGGTGACGTCCGCGCACCTCAGGATGCGCGGCAAGGATCATGGCGACATCGCCTTCGAACTCTCCGGCGAGCGCTTGCTGGGCAATCTGTTGCTCTGGCCGCACGTGCGCCCGTGGCACTATGCCATGCCGCAGCCGATGCTGCGCGCCGTGCCAGATGCGGCGTCCGTCGCGCAGATGATCGCCGAGGCTCGTGCGCGGTTCGGTGCCATCGATCGCAATTTGAGCGAGATCAAGGAAGCCGCACCGGCCAGCGGCCAGACGCAGGTGCAGCCCGCGGCGCTTCGCGGTCGTCGAGCGCCGGTCCTGCGCGGTAAAACTGGACTTGAGGGAGCCCCGGCATGATCGTTCGCGAGTACGAGAAGGACGAAGTCACCGTCAACAAGGTGCCGCTGATCCTGGCGGGCGGGATCATCGCGATCTCGCTGGCGCTGACCGCTTCGGTGAGGCTCGGCTACTTCGAGCGGGAGGCGGTCCCCGCCGAGGCGCGCGCCGCCGCCGGGGTCAAGCTCGCGGAGATGCGCACTCTGCGTTTCTTCGATGAACCCGATGGCACTGTGCGGGTCGAGGACGGTGCGACAGGCGAGGTGCTCAGCAGCTTCGGTCAGGGCGAAGGCGGTTTCATTCGCGCCACGGTGCGCAACCTCGTCCACCAGCGCCGCATCCGCAATCAGGGTCCCGAAGTGCCCTTCACCCTCACCCGCTGGACCAACGACACGCTCACCCTCGCCGATCCGGTCACCGGGCGCAGCGTCGAGGTGAGCTCCTTCGGTCCGGACAACCGCGCCGTCTATGCCGACATGCTGCCCAGCAAGGCGGGGGCGCGCTGATGCCGCTGCCCTTCCTCACAGCCGAGTCTTTCGATACGCCCTGCACGATCACGGTCGAGCAGAGCCCCGAGCACTTCCACGCCCATGTCGAACTCGCCGGCGACGTCGAGATGCAGCCGGGCGACAAGGTTCGCGTCCACGGCGCGCCGATCCAGATCCCCTTCGGCACCCGTCAGGTGTTCGAACGCCGCGCGACCGTGACCCGCGCCAGTCCGCTGGCGCGCGCCCTCACACGATTCGCTGCCTATTTCGATCTCGCAGAACTCTATGAAGTCAGCTTCAATGCTGGGAGGATCAAATGAACGCCTACAAGCCGATGACCAGCGAAGAAGCGATGGCGATCGCGACGCAGGACACGATGCTGACGCCGCGTTTCTACACCACCGATTATGACGCGCTGGACGCGATCGACGTCAGTCTGGTCCGCCGTGAGTGGGACGAGCTGATCGCGGACATGGTGGGCGATCCCAACAAGCTCCATTTCAAGCACTCGGACCGCTTCAAGGGCGTGATCGAGGGGCTCGAGCCCGCGCTCCGGCAGGAGTTCACCGATTTCCTCGTCAGCTCGATGACCTCGGAATTCTCGGGTTGCGTGCTCTATGCCGAGATCGCCCGGCGCACCAAGAATCCCGACGTGAAGCAGCTCTTCCGCCTGCTCGCCCGCGATGAAAGCCGCCATGCCGGTTTCATCAACGAAAGCCTCAAGGATGCCGGCATCGGGGTCGATCTCGGCTATCTGACGAAGACCAAGAAATACACCTACTTCAAGCCAAAGTTCATCTTCTACGCGGTCTACCTGTCGGAGAAGATCGGCTACGCGCGCTACATCACGATCTTCCGCCACCTGTCGCAGAACCCGCAGCACAAGTTCCACCCGATCTTCGACTGGTTCGAAGAGTGGTGCAACGACGAGTTCCGCCACGGCGAGGCTTTCGCCATGCTGCTGCGGGCCGATCCCAAGCTTCTGGAAGGCGCCAACAAGCTGTGGGTGCGCTTCTTCCTGCTCTCGGTCTACGCGACGATGTATGTCCGCGATCACAACCGGCCGGTGTTCCACGCCGCTCTGGGCGTTGATCCGACCGAATACGATTACAAGGTCTTCGCGATCTGCAACCAGATCAGCCGCCAGGTCTTCCCTGTCGAGCTCGACATCGATTCGCCCGCCTTCCGCCGCCAGATGGAAAAGCTGCGCCTTGCTGCGGAACGCATCGAGGAAGGCAAGGCCCGGGGCGGGATCGGCGGGATGATCGCCCGTGCGACCGGCATGGCCGGCGCCGGCCTCGCCTTCGCACGCATGTACCTCCAGTCTCCCAAGACCAACGCGCTGCCCCGCTCGATCAGACTGCAGCCCGCATGGTAAGCTGGAGCGGCCATGTCCTGCCGTTCATCGTGACGGTGGCGATCTGGTTCGTCGCGACCGGGCTGATCGCCTGGGCCGACAACCGGGAGCGCGCCACCTTCTCGACCAGCCTGATGATCGGCAGTGTTGCCGGCATCGCCGGGCTGGTGGTGATCCTCGTCGCCTCACTCTCGGCGGAGGTCTGGGCGGTCTATCTCTCCTTCGTCGGCGCGCTGATGGTGTGGGGCTGGCATGAACTCAGCTTCCTGACCGGCGCATCGGCAGGTCCGCGGCGGGGTCCGAGCGATGCCTCGCTCACCGGCATTGCGCGCTTCCGTCAGGCGGCCGCGACCGTGATGCACCACGAGGTCGCACTGGCGCTTACCGCACTGCTGCTGATCTCGCTGTCGTGGAACGTGCCCAACCAGATCGGGGCGACGGTCTTCGTGCTGATGTTCGCGATGCGGCTGATTTCGAAGATCAACCTCTTCGTCGGCGTTCCGAACTCGACCTCGGAGATGCTCCCTGAGCACCTCGCCTATCTCAAGACCTATTTCGGCCCCAGCCGGCTGACGGTGCTGCTGGTCGTCTCCCTCGCCGCCATTGCGGGCGCGATGGCCTGGTTCGCCTCGGCCGCACTCGCCGCGCCCACGGGCAGCGCCGCCATGGTCGGTGCCAGCCTGCTCACGACGCTGAGCCTGCTGGGCGTGCTCGAGCACCTTTTTCTCGCCCTGCCATTCCGTGACGGAATGCTGTGGGGATGGGCCTTCCCGCAGCGGAAGGCTGCGGTGCAGATCAATCAGGATTGAAAGCAAGAAAATGACGACAGAGGGAACCCCGATGGACTTCGAAGCCTTTTTCGCCGACGAGCTCGACACCGTGCGCGCCGATGGCCGCTACCGGGTGTTCACCGACATCAAACGCCACCGCGGGCGCTTCCCGCACGCGACGCGTTTCGTCGACGACGAAACGCAGGCTGTGACCGTGTGGTGCTCGAACGACTATCTTGGCATGGGCCAGCACCCGGCAGTGCTCGAGGCCATGCACGAGTGTCTCGACGAATGCGGCGCGGGTGCCGGCGGTACACGCAACATCTCGGGCACGAACCACTACCATGTCGAGCTCGAAGCCGAGCTTGCCGATCTCCACAACAAGGAGGCCGCGCTGCTGTTCACCAGCGGCTATGTCTCGAACTGGGCGGGCCTCGGCACGCTGGCGGGCAAGATCCCCGGCTGCGTGGTGTTTTCCGATGCGCTCAACCACGCCTCGATGATCGAGGGCATCCGCTACAGCCGCGCGCCTTACAAGATCTGGCGGCACAATGACGTCCAGCATCTCGACGAGATGCTGTCGATGTACGGCCCCGAGGTCCCCAAGCTGGTCGCCTTCGAGAGCGTCTACTCGATGGACGGCGACATCGCACCCATCGCCGACATTCTCGACGTCTGCGAGAAGCACGGCGCGATGAGCTATATCGACGAGGTTCACGCCGTCGGTCTCTACGGCCCACGCGGCGGCGGCATTGCCGAGCGCGAAGGGTTGATGGACCGGATCACCGTGATCGAGGGCACGCTCGGCAAGGCGTTCGGCGTCATGGGCGGCTATATCGCTGCATCGGCCAATCTGGTTGATTTCGTTCGCTCTTTTGCGAGCGGTTTCATCTTCTCGACCGCCCTTCCCCCGGCCATCGCGGCGGGCGCGGCGGCCAGCATACGTCACCTCAAGACCTCGAGCGAGGAGCGCGAACTTCAGCAGAAGCGCGTCGCGCAGGTCCGCCGGGCGCTCGACATCATGGGCATCCCGCACCTCGACAACCCGAGCCACATCATCCCGGTGATGGTCGGCGACGCGAAGAAGTGCAAAATGATCAGCGACTGGCTGATGGACAACCACGGCATCTATGTGCAGCCGATCAACTATCCGACCGTGCCCGTCGGCACCGAGCGGCTGCGGGTCACGCCGTCGCCGGTGCACTCCGATGGCGACATCGACCGGCTGATCAAGGCCCTGTCCGAGATCTGGTCGCATTGCGAGCTGGCCCGAATGGAGCAAGCCGCCTGAGGCCGATGTTTCACGTGAAACAGCGTTCTGGACCGGGTCTAGTGGGGGTCTGAAGGGGGTCTAACAGGGGTCTAGAGGGAGTCTAGAACGCGCTGAAGGGGGTCTGGAGGCCACCTGAAATGCCGCCCCCCAAGCCCGCGATACATCACCGGTTCCCCGGTTCTCCCTTGGACGGGAGTGCGCGAGGGCGGATGCCTTGGGGGAGGCGTCCGCCCTCCTTTCGTGTGGGGCGCGGGAGGCGGAAACAGCGATAACTCAGGTTTTGATCTCCGATTGACCTCCGAGCCAAGCGTCAAGCGCCGCCAGAACCCAAAGCATCAGGCAAAAATCCACCGTAGCCATGCCGGTTACGGTCGCAGCCGGAACCCATTTTGTGGTCCAGGGGATAACCCAAACCAGCGCAGCGTGGATGGCTACGAACGCAGCGATGATCGCCCAAAACACGGGGAGCCGCCATAGCGGCCGTTTCACGTGGATAAGGAGTGCAAACACCGCCGCACAGAGTATCGCGGGGACAGCCGCACTGCGGTATCCAAAACGATCGAACAGCGGGAATACGGGTATGCAGCAAACAGCGAAAAGCAGCAAAACCCGCCAAGGCAGCCAGATCTTTTGGGCAGCCTTCAAATCGCTCCTGAATTGACGGTTGATCGTACGCATTGCTTCCGCTGACGTTTGGAGGTGCTTTCGCGCCAGACTGCGCCAAACGCTCAAGGCCTGCAACGAGTTAGTTGCCGATACCTCTTCCGCCGTCATCCAAGGCCAAGCTGGGACCCAGAGCGGCAGGCGCTGCACTTCGACGCCCTAGGCCCCAGCTTGCGCCGGGGTGACGGTGAGTGCGGGGCATTGCCCGCATCTGCTTGGTGAACTCCCACTATGCCAGCCGTCGCCCTGTGCCTGACACGGGGCTTGGCTTTCTTGCCGTTCTCCCGGCAGATAAGCAGCCCATCCCCGTGTCAAGCACGGGGCCACGAGGGAGGGAGGGAGGGCCGTTCGCGCCCCCTCAATTCACCGGAATAAACCGCACCGCCACCCCGCCCGAAGCCGCAAGGTGGACGGCGAAGACCTCCCCGCCGGTCACAACCTTCTCCTCGATCACGATATCATAGGGGTTGTAATCCCAATGGGCATGCGGCCCGTCGCGGTAGATTTGCGCGCGGTACTTCTTGCCTGCCTCCAGGAACGAAAGCGGCAACGACAGATCGCGCGGCTCCGAATCGGTCACCGCACCGAGGAACCATTCTTTCGACTTTCTCCCCTGCCGCGCGAAGGCGACATATTCGCCGACCTCGCCTGCCAGCGCGACCGACTGCTCCCAATCGGCCTCAACGTCCTTGATGAACTGGAAGGCATCCAGCCGCTTTTCGTAGTTCTCGGGAAGATCGGCGGCCATCTGGAGCGGCGAGTAGATCGTCACATAGGTCGCAAGTTGCTTGGCGAGAGTCGTCTGCGGGCGGTTCTTCGGATCGCCGCGCGGCATGTCGGGGCGCACCGGGAGGCGCTCGTTGGGGCGCAGGTCGAAGATGCCGGGCGTGTAGTCGAACGGCCCGCCGAGCAGCGCGGTAAAGGCGATCATCGCCTCATGGCTGGGCGGATTGGGCGGCGAGCCCCAGGCGTTGAACTCCATGCCCCGCGCGCCTTCGCGGCTCATCCAGTTGGGATAGGTGCGGCGCAGGCCGGTGTCTTTGACCGGCTCATGCGTGTCCATCGCGATCTGCCGCGCGGCAGCCGCCTTGATCACGGTCATGTGGTGATCGATCATCCGCTGGCTGTCGTAATATTCGTAGTGCCGGATGCCCTTGTCATCCACCCACACGGCGTCGCCCGCGTCCGAGACATAGCCGGACTTCACATAGTGCGAGCCGATAGACTTCACGAGGTCGAGCCCGGCTTCGAGCTGCTTTTCGTAATTGGTGAGGTTGGCCGAGGTTTCGTGGTGGACGATCAGCTGGACGCCCTTGGAAGCAGCGTATTTGCTCAATCCCTTGATATCGTAGTCGGGATAGGGCTCGGTGAAGCTGAAGAGGTCGCCATTGTTGAACCAGTCGCCGTCCCAGCCCTTGTTCCAGCCCTCGACCAGCACGCCCGAAAAGCCGTGCTTGGCGGCAAAGTCGATATAGCGTTTTGTCTCGGCAGTGGTGGCGCCGTGGTACTTGTTGCTGGCCCAGGTCCGGTCGTTGATGTGCATCGCCCACCAGATGCCGATGTATTTGCCGGGCTTGGCATAGGAGACGTCGCCCAGCTTGTTGGGCTCGTTCAAGTTGAGGATGATGTCGGAATTGATCAGGCCGACGGCATCCGGCGCGATCTGGATCGTGCGCCACGGCGACTTGAAGGGCGGCTTGGTCTTCACCTTCGGCCCGCCCGACCAGTTGCGCAGGCGCGCCTCGAAATTGCCGGGCCGCAGCGCGAGCAGCGACATGGAGGACCAGTCGGTCAGCGCCGCCTCGTGGATCGCCATGTAGATGCCGTCGGGGTTCTTGAACGTGGCGGGCGTGTGGGCGTTCTCCACCTCGCCCGCGGGCTCCATGCGGTAGATGTATTCGTTGCGGTTGAAGCCGTCGGCGGGCGTGTACCAGGTGGTGGTCTTGTCGCCGACGCCGAACTGGGTGAGCTCCTCGACGATGGCGACGTCGCCTTCGAGTGCAGGTTGCGCGCCGAGTTCGTAGCGGAAGCCGATGCCGGTATCGAAGGCGCGGAAGCGGACGGTCATCTGCCGGTTGGGGCCCTCGGAGGCCTTGAACGTGACGGCGAGTTCGTTGTGCTGGTCACGCACCAGACGGCGCTCGCCCCAGGGCTGCTCCCACGTGGTGTCGCTGCTCGCGGCGGTCGAACCGGCGATGACGAGACCGCGCTCGAACCCGTGATGCTCGGCGAAGAGGAGGCCCATCTTGGAAGGCGCGATCACCTGCTTGCCGTTGTAGTCGACCGCGTAGGTCGCCTGTCCGCCGTCATCCTTGACGGTGACGGTGATCTTGCCGTCCGGCGAGGCGAGTGTCAGCGTTTCTGCATGGGCAGGCGCGGCGGCCCACGCGATGACGGCCATCGCGATCAGTGATTTCCAGTGCTTCGTCATCATCCCTCTCCTCGCGGCCCTAGGGGGTGGCCGCGTCACTTGGTCTCTTTGAAAATCCGGTAGCCCCATGCGGGCAGATCGAGCGTCTCGCCGCCCGCAAAGGTCATGCCCTCGCCGCTCAGCGCGTCGGCGTATGTGCCGTGGTGGCGGGCCTTGTCGAAGGTCACCTGATGTGCGCGGGGGCTGAGGTTGAAGACAGCGAAGACCCGCTCGCCTGCCCATTCGCCTGAGCCGCCGCGGGTGAAGGCATAGACGTCGGCGCTCTCGCTGGTCGGCACTTCGACCATCGGCGCACCGAAGCGCCCGTTGTGGAGCGCGCGCCGCTCGGTCTTGAGCGCGACCAGCTTGGCGAACAGCGCGGCATGCTTGCCCTCGCGCAAGACGATCGGATCGCGCTCGAAGAACTTCAGCTGACGGTCGTTGTCTGCCTCCTGCCCGTTGTAGATCAGCGGCAGGCCGCTCCCGACGAAGGACAGCGCGATCGCCGCCTCGTAGGCGGGGCCGTAGATCTGCGCCGCGACGCCGTCCCACGAGTTCTGGTCGTGGTTCTCGGTATAGACCATGCGCATCGCCGCGCGCGGCCAGGTTTCGGACTGTCCGGCGTAGTAGCCGCGCATCGCCCCTGCCCCGCTGCCATCCTTGACGAGGCGCTGCATCGCCTCCTTCCAGCCCCAGCCGTAGGTGGCGTCGAAGGCGCGCGCGTGGAGATCGCGCTGCTCCCATTCGGCAAGCATGAAGACGGGCTTCACCTTGTCGAGCTCGGCGCGCGCGGTCTCCCAGAAATCGGTCGGGACATAGCCCGCGACGTCGGCGCGGTAGCCGTCAATGCCGAAGTCCCGGACCCAGTAGACGAGGCTGTCGGTCATGTACTGGCGCAAGGCGGGCTGGCTGTAATCGAAGTCCGCGACGTCCGACCAATCCGTGCCAGCGGGCGAGGTCAACTCGCCTTCGGGGGTGCGGGTGTACCAATCGGGGTGGCTCTTCGTCAGCGGGTTGTCATAGGCCGAATGGTTGGCGACCCAGTCAAGGATGACCTTCAATCCCAGCCGGTGCGCCTCGTCGACGAAGGCGCGGAATTCCGCTTCGGTGCCGAGTTCCGGATTGACCGCGCGGTAGTCGCGCACCGCGTAGGGGCTGCCGAGCGAACCCTTGCGGTTAGCCTCGCCGATCGGGTGGATCGGCATCAGCCAGATGATGTCGACGCCCATTGCGGCGAGGCGCGGAAGCTGCTTGCGCGCCGCTTTGAAGGTGCCCTCGGGCGTGAACTGCCGGGTGTTCATCTGGTAGAGCACCGCATCGCGCGTCCAGTCGGCGTTCGTGATCTCAACGACATCGCGGGGGGTGTAGTCGGGCTCGGCCAGCGCGGGGGCGGCGAGGAGCGCGCTTGCGAGCAGGGTGATGGTCAGCCGCATCATGCCTGCTCCGCCCGAAGCGCCGGCGTGCTCGCGCGATCGCCATCCGTGACGAACAGCGTGGCGACCGCCGCCAGCACGAAGCTCACCGCCGCAATCACCATCGCGTAGATCGGCTCGCCGCCGAACAGATTGGTGACGAGGAAGCCGAGCACCGTCGCCGCAAGCAGCTGCGGCACGACGATGAAGATGTTGAACACCCCCATGTAGATGCCCATTTTCTCGGCCGGCACGCAGCCCGCGAGGATCGCATAGGGCAGCGAGACGATCGAGGCCCAGGCAATGCCGACGCCGATCATCGACACCCACAGCAGCGACGGATCGCGGATCAGCAGCATCGAGGCGAAGCCTGCCGCGCCGAGCAACAGGTTGATGGCGTGAAGGCGGGTGCGATCGAAGCGCGCGGCCACGACGATGAAACCCAAGGCCGCCGCTGCTGCCAGCCCGTTCCGCACCGAGCCGAGCAGGCTCCACCAGTCGGCGGCGTCCTGATAACCGCGGGTCGCAGGATCGGGGGAGGCGAAGTGGTACTCGGCAATCGCCGGCGTGCCGTAGATCCACATCGCGAACATCGCGAACCAGCTGAAGAACTGCACCACGGCAAGCTGGCGCATGGTCCTGGGCATGGCGAAGAGGTCGCTGACGACCTCCATGAAGCCGCTTGCGTTCCGCCCCTGCGCGCGCAGCGCCGAGGCGATCAGCTGGACAATCCCGAAGCCGCCGAGCAGGAACGCGAGCACATAAAGGTCCTTGGCGATCTCGATCGTGCCGAGGAAGGCGGGCCGCGCCTCGCCCCGGGCGATGGCGACGAAGGCACCGACCGCAAGCCCCGCGACGATCCACGCCATCCCGCCGCGCATGAACTGGCCGACGCTGCGCTCAATGCGGGCTGCGGGCCGCGCTTCGTTGCGGGCGGCTTCGAAACTTGCGAGCTCCTCGGGCGCATACTCCTTGGTGGTGAACACCGTCCAGCACACCGCCGCCAGCAGCGCCGCCCCGCCGATGTAGAAGGCCCAGTGCACCGTCTCGGGGATTTCCCCTGCAGGCGCGACATTGCTGAAGCCGAGCCAGTTGGTCATTACCCAGGGCAGCGCGCCCGCCACCACCGCGCCCGCTCCGATGAAGAAGCTCTGCATCGCATAGCCGATGGTGCGCTGGCGGTCGGGGAGACTGTCGCCGACGAAGGCGCGGAACGGCTCCATCGTGATGTTGAGCGAGGCGTCCATCAGCCACAGCGTGCCCGCGGCAATCCACAGCACCGGAGAATTGGGCATGATGAAAAGGGCAAGGCTCGCCAGCAGCGCGCCGACGAGGAAATAGGGACGGCGGCGGCCGAACCTTCCCCACGTCTTGTCCGAAAGGTGACCGATGATCGGCTGCACGATCAACCCGGTCATGGGGGCAGCGATCCACAGGATGGCGAGCTGGTCCACCTCGGCGCCCAGGGTCTGGAAAATGCGGCTGACATTGCCGTTCTGGAGATCGAAACCGATCTGGATTCCGAGGAACCCGAAGCTCATGTTCCAGATCTGGCCTGCGCCCAAAGTCGGCTTGAGCGCGGGCTTGTAGCCGGCTTGCGTCATGGTCATCGTCATCCCTCTCCCGGCCCCGCCGCCCGACCGGGCGTGACGCGGCTCGCGGCATTGCCTATGCTGTACAGGTCTGATGCCCGTTCATGCATGCGTGCTGCCGGAGATAGTCTGAACGGCTTGCAAAAATTTGCAAGAAGCTTTGCCGTTCAGGCGCGTGAAAAACACCTGACCTCGCCGCACCAAGCGGTTTTCCGGATGATTTTGCGCGGCTTGCCGGCGGCACGGCAAGCGTGAAAACGGCTTCACAAAGATTTGCAAAAATTCGTGCAAGCTGTCAGAACCGCGCCGAGAGGGAGTTGGGTCATGAAGCGAATCTTCGCAGGGCTTGCGGCTGCGCTATGCGCGGGAACCGCCTTTGCAGGCGAGCCTGCCCAGGCCGTGAAGGCGACCATGGCCCAAGCGGCTGCGCCGATCGCGCCCCCCATTTCCGAGCGCCGGCTCGAGGACGAGATCATCTATTTCGTCCTGCCCGACCGCTTCGAGAACGGCGATCCCGGCAACGACAAGGGCGGCATCAAGGGCGGCCCGCTCCAGCACGGCTTCGACCCGGCGGCCAAGGGCTTCTACCACGGCGGCGATCTCAAGGGCCTCACCCGGCGGCTCGATTACATCCAGAACATGGGCGTCACCGCGATCTGGTTTGCGCCGATCTTCAAGAACAAGCCTGTGCAGGGCAGGCCGGGCGAGGAAAGCGCGGGCTATCACGGGTACTGGGTGACCGATTTCACGCAGGTCGACCCGCATTTCGGCACCAATGCCGAGTTCAAGGCTTTCGTCGATGCCGCCCACGCGCGCGGGATGAAGGTCTACATGGACATCATCATCAACCACACCGCCGACGTGATCGACTATGCCGAGGGCGAGGCCAACGGATACGCCTATCGCAGCAAGGCCGACTACCCCTTCTCGCGCAAGGGCGGCCCGGGCGGCGCGGCAATCAACGCCGGTTTCGCGGGCGACGACATTCCCGACCCCGCCAACTGGGCCAAGCTCACCGACCCGGCTTTCGCCTACACCCCGGTGGTGCGCGATGCCGAGCGCAACGTGAAGGTCCCGGCGTGGCTCAATGACACCGCGCTCTACCACAACCGCGGCAATTCGCACTGGATCGGCGAGAGCAGCCTCTACGGCGACTTTGCGGGGCTCGACGACCTTGCGACAGAGAACCCGCGCGTCGTCGCGGGCATGATCGACATCTTCGGCCAGTGGATCGACGATTTCGGCATCGACGGCTACCGCATCGACACCGCTAAGCACGTGAACCCCGAGTTCTGGCAGGCCTTCGTGCCTGCCATCCTGAAGCGGGCCGAAGCCAAGGGAATCCCCCACTTCCACATCTTCGGCGAAATCGCCTACGAGGAACCTTCCGCCACCATCGCCGCGCAGGTGATGGCGGAAAGCCACCTGCCCTATGCGCTCGACATGGGCTTTGCCAAGGCAGCGCAGATGGTCGCGAGCGGCAAGTCGCCCCCGCGCCTGATGGCCGAATTCCTCCAGCAGGACGGGATCTATCCCGGCGGCGCAAAAACCGCGCTGGGCCTGCCGACCTTCCTCGGCAACCATGATTTCGGCCGCTTCGCGATGTTCGTGCGCCAGATGAGCGGCTCCGACGACGAGGCGGAGCTGCTCGCGCGGGTGAAGCTCGGCCACGCGATGATGTTCCTGCTGCGCGGCGTGCCCACCGTCTACTACGGCGACGAACAGGGCTTCATCTCCGACGGCAATGACCAGCTCGCCCGCGAAGACATGTTCCCCAGCGTGACTGCGGTCTACAATGACAACAACCTCGTCGGATCGGATGCCACGACGGCGCAGAGCAACTTCGATCCCTCGCACCCGCTCTACCGTCTGATCGGCGATCTCGCCAAGGCCCGTACCGTCAGCCCCGCGCTGCGCCGCGGCCTCAGTACGGTGCGCGCTTTCGAGGAAGCCGCGCCCGGCATTCTCGCGGTTGAGCGCCGTGATCCGGAGAGCGGCCAGCGCGTGCTGGTGATGTTCAACACGGGTGCTTCGGCGCTTTCGCGAAACGTCGAGGTAAGCTACGGCGCGCGCCGGGTCGTGCCGCTTGTGGGACAGTGCCCCGCCGCTCTCGCCGCGCCGGGATCGCTCACGGTCACGCTGCCCGCCCACGGCTTTGCCGCCTGCATTCTGGAGAGTGACGACTAATGGCTTCCGCCCAATCCTTTGCGGACACCAACGCTGATGCCGCCGGCCCGCTGGCCTGGTGGCGCGGCGCTGTCATCTACCAGATCTACCCGCGCAGCTTTGCCGACACCAATGGCGACGGGATCGGCGACCTTGCCGGGATCGCCGAGCGGCTGGACTATGTCGCGGACCTCGGTGTCGACGGCATCTGGATTTCGCCCTTCTTCACCTCGCCGATGAAGGACTTCGGCTACGACGTCGCGGATTACTGCGGCATCGACCCGAGCTTCGGCACCTTTGCAGACTTCGACCGGGTGGTCGAAAAGGCCCACAGGCTGGGGCTCAAGGTCATCATCGACCAGGTCTATTCGCACACCTCCGACGAGCACGCATGGTTCCAGGAGAGCCGGCAGAGCCGCACCAACCCCAAGGCCGACTGGTACGTCTGGGCCGATCCCAGGCCCGATGGCTCGCCGCCGTCCAATTGGCAGTCGGTGTTCGGCGGCTCGGCATGGCAGTGGGACGGGCCGAGGAAGCAGTATTACCTGCACAACTTCCTGACCTCGCAGCCCGATCTCAACGTGCACAATGTCGAGGTGCAGGACGCGCTGCTCGACGTGGCGCGCTTCTGGCTGGCGCGCGGGGTGGACGGCTTCCGCCTCGATGCGCTGAACTTTGCGATGCATGACCCGGAACTGCGCGACAATCCGCCGTCGGGCGTGCCGATGGATCTGGTCACCCGGCCCTTCGACATGCAGGTCAAGCGCTACAACCAGTCGCACCCCGACATCGTCGCCTTCCTCGAGCGGATTCGGGCCACGATCGACGAATTCCCCGGCCGCTTCACCGTCGCCGAAGTCGGCGGGCCGGAGCCGCTCGCCGAGATGAAGGCGTTCACCCACGGCGGCAAGCGGCTGGACTCGGCCTATAACTTCGACTTCCTCTACGCCCCGCGCCTGACCGCACCGCTGGTCCGCGCCAGCCTGTCGCAATGGAGCGGCGAGGACGGCGAAGGTTGGCCGTCCTGGGCATTCTCGAACCATGACGCCCCGCGTGCCGTCACCCGCTGGACGCTTGACGGCGACATGGCGCGCGCGGCCCGGCTCAACCTCCTCCTGCTGCTGGCCTTGCGCGGCAATCCGATCATCTATCAGGGCGAGGAGCTCGGCCTGCCGCAGGGCGAGGTCGCCTTCGAGGACCTGCTCGACCCGGAGGCGATCGCCAACTGGCCCCACACCCTCGGGCGGGACGGCGCGCGCACGCCGATGCCCTGGGCGGCGAGCGCTCCGCAGGCGGGGTTCTCGAGCGCGAACCGCACCTGGCTCAAGCTTGATCCGCTGCACACCGGCTATGCGGTCGACAAGCAGGCCGCAGACCCCGGCTCGACCCTCGGCTACACCCGTCAGCTGCTCGCCCTCAGGCGCGATCATCCCGCGCTGGTGCAGGGCGACATCGCGCTGATCGAGACCCCGCAGGACATCCTCGCCTTCCTGCGCCGCGCCGAGGGCTCCAGCGTGCTGTGCGTCTTCAACCTCGGCGAGACGCCGGGCCACTGGACGCCGCCAGCGGACCTCGGCACCCTTGGCCTGCTTGCCACCGAGAGCAAGGTCGGCCCCGGCTGCGTGCCCGAGGCGCTCGCCCCGGGCGAAGGCTACTGGGCCGCGGTAGGCGCGGGCTAGGCACGCATGGCCGCCTCCCCGCCTCCGTCCTCGCGTCGCAGCGCCACGCTGGAGGATATCGCGCGCGAGGCGGGGGTGTCGATCTCGACCGTCAGCCGGGCCTTGAACGACAGCCCCTCGGTCAAGCGCCGGACCAAGCAGCAGATCTGGCAGATTGCGCGGGCCCACGATTACGAATTCCGCGCCTCGATGCCGAGCGGTCCGATCGGCGCGGACGCGACCATCGCGGTGGTCGTCCCCGCCCCGCAGGCGCGCGACAGCCGGGTTTCGGACCCCTTCTTCCTCGAGCTCCTCGCCGGGATCGCCGAGGCCGCGCGCGAGCGGAACGCCGACCTCATCGTCAGCCACCTCAGCCCGAGGGCCGGCGGCGATCTCGATTACGCGATGAGCACCAGCCGGGCGACCGGCGTGATCTTCATCGGGCAAAGCTCGCTCCACCATGAATTCAACGCTCTCGTGGCACGCGACGACCGCTTCGTGGTGTGGGGCGCGGAGTTCCCCGACGCGCAGTATTGCGTGATCGGTTCGGACAACCTGGCGGGCGGCAGGCGGGCGACCGCGCACCTTGCGCGGCTCGGACGGCGGCGAATCCTGTTCCTCGGCGACACCGAGGCGCCCGAGGCCGAACAGCGCTTGCGCGGCTACAGGCAGGCGCTCGAGCAGGCGGGGATCGGCTTTGACGACGACCTGATCCTGCCCGCGCATTTCGAGGTCCACTCGGCCGAGGCCGCGGTGCGCAGCGCCGTGGCGCGAGGGCTGCGCTTCGACGCGGTGTTCGCCGCGAGCGACCTCATCGCGATCGGGGCGATCCGGGCGCTGACCCGCTCCGGCTTGCGCGTGCCCGAGGACGTCTCGGTGGTCGGCTATGACAACATTCCCGCCGCCCGCCTGGTCACGCCGCAGCTCACCACGATCGATCAGGACGCCAACCTTGCAGGCCGCATGCTGGTCTCCAAGCTGATCGACAAGGGCACCGGCCCGGCGATTTCGCAGCGGCTCGAAACGAGCCTGCTGATCCGCGAGAGCTGCGGGGGATAAGATCCATGAACGAAGCCAAGCCCTTGAAGAGCATCGTGATCGTGGGCGGCGGCAGCGCGGGCTGGATGACCGCGGCGGCGCTCGCGCAGGCGGTCGGCGAAGCCTGCGCGATCACGCTGGTCGAGAGCGAGGCGATCGGCACGGTCGGCGTCGGCGAGGCGACGATCCCGCCGATCCGCCACTTCAACCAGCGGCTCGGCATCGACGAGGCGACCTTCGTGCGCGAGACGCAAGGGTCCTACAAGCTGGGCATCCAGTTCGTCGACTGGGGCAAGCAGGGGCACAGCTACTTCCACCCCTTCGGCCAGTATGGCGCTGAATTTGATAGCGTTCCCTTCTACCATCACTGGATGCGCGAGAGCCTCGAGGGGCGCATCGACGGGCCGATCGACGACTTCTCGATGTGCTGGGCGATGGCCCGGGCGGGCAAGTTCAGCCACCCCTCGCCCGACCGGCGGCTGATCCAGTCGACCTTCGACTACGCCTACCATTTCGACGCCGGGCTCTATGCCGCCTTCCTGCGGCGCTATGCCGAAGACCGCGGCGTCCGGCGTGTCGAGGGCAAGGTCGTCGACGTCGCACTGCGGAGCGAGGACGGCTTCATCGAGGCCGTCACGCTCGACAACGGTGCGCGCATCGAGGGCGAATTCTTCATCGATTGCAGCGGCTTCCGGGGTCTTCTGATCGAGGAGGCGCTCAAAGCCGGTTACGACAACTGGCAGGCCTGGCTCCCCTGCGACCGGGCTGTGGCAGTCCCCTGCGAGCGCGGGGAATTCACCCCCTACACCCGCTCCACCGCGCGCGAGGCCGGGTGGCAGTGGCGCATCCCGCTCCAGCACCGCACCGGCAACGGCTATGTCCATTGCTCCGAGTTCATCTCCGAGGACGAGGCGGCCGACGTGCTGCTTTCCAACCTGGATGCCAAGCCCCTCGCCGACCCCCGCCCGCTGCGCTTCGTGACGGGCAAGCGCCGCAAGTTCTGGGAGAAGAACTGCGTCGCCATCGGCCTGTCCGCCGGGTTCATGGAGCCGCTCGAATCCACCAGCCTCCACCTCATCCAGTACGGCATTCTGAGGCTCATTGCGCTGCTCCCCGACGCGGCCATGTCGCCGCTCCTTGCGCGCGAATATAATGCCCAGACTTCAAAGGAATACGAGCTGATCAGGGACTTCCTGATCCTCCACTACAAGGCCACCCAGCGGGACGATTCCGAGCTCTGGCGCTACTGCGCGGCGATGCCGATCCCCGACAGCCTGCAGTACAAGATCGACCAGTTCCGCGAGCACGGAATGCTCGTTGCCGAGCCGCAGGAGCTGTTCGCCAACCCGAGCTGGATTGCGGTCTATCTCGGGCAGGGGATCGTCCCCCGCAAGGCTCCGGCGCTGGCCGCGATGCGGGCCGGGGTCCCGGTGGCCGAGCGGCTCGGGCAGATCGCCCGCGCCATGGAGGATGCGGTTGCGGCCAGCCCTTCCCATGCCGAGTTCATCGCCCGCCATTGCGCCGCGCCGCCGCTCGCCGCCTGATCCTTTCGGCCCGCGGCAGAGCCGCGTTTCACGTGAAACATCGTTTTGAGCACCCCCTAAAGGGGGTCTAGCGGGGGTCTAACCGGGGCCTAGCCGCGTGCAAACCCGCGCCCAGCCCAGGCAAGCACCCCCCACACGCCAAAAGGGCCCGCCGTTGCCGGCCAGCCCTCTTGCTACCCTCAGTGCGACCCGAGGGCCCGATCCTGTAACGGATCAGAAGGTCTTGCGGATCGTGACGTTGAACGTCCGCCCGTAGGTCTCGTGACGGCTCGGGAAGGTCCCGATCACTTCGGTCCCCGCAGCGTTGAACAGGTCGTTCTCGGTCACGAAGGGCTCGTTGGTCAGGTTGAACACTTCCGCGAGGATCTGCACGCCCTTGAGAGCGCCGTCGGCCTTTTCGAAGGTGTAGCCGATCTGCGCGTCGAGGATCGTCTCCGGCAGCGCCCGTGCACCCTGGAGGGCCCCTGCGAAGTTCTGCACTTCCGACAGGAAGCCGGCGCGGTAGCGGGCGGCAAGCTTGGCGCGGAAGCCGTACTTTTCGTAGAAGACGTCGGCCGACCAGGTGACATCGGAATAGCCTGGGATCGGGATCGGGTTGAGGCCCGGGCGTTCGATCTCGGCATCGGAGTAGGTGACGCTGGCGAAGCTGCCGAAGCCATCGAGCGCCTCGATGAAGTCGCCATAGCTCAGGCGCAGCGTGCCTTCGATCCCGGTGATCTTGCCGTCAGCGAAGTTGCTCGGGCCCGAATAGGTGCCGGTCGCCAGCTGCGGCTGGGTGGCCAGCAGCCCGTTCCAGCGGCCAAGGTTGAGCTCGCGGGTAAGGTCCACCACGCTTCGCTGATCGACGACCCAGTCCTTCAACTCCTTGTGGAACGCCGCGACGATGATCGCGGTGCCTTCGGAGAAGTACTTTTCGACCGAGATGTCGAAATTGGTCGAACGATAGGGTTCAAGCCGGGGGTTGCCGCCGCCCAGCGTGAAGCAGGTGTTGTTCGGCAGGTTGAAAGCACCCGGGATCAAGGCATCCGGGATCTGGTCGGCGTCCGGACCATCGGTGCAGACCAGCGGGTTGAAGCCGAGGTTCTGGTTCGCCGCCAGCTGGTCGAGCCGCGCGCGGGTTACCGTCTTCGAAGCGGCGATACGGATGAAGAAATCATCCGCCACCTCGAAGGACAGGTTCATGCTCGGCAGCCAGTTGTCGAAGGAATATTCGACCGTGTTGGTGAAGCCGCCGGTGATCGTACCGGTCGAGTTCTGCGTGGTGTCCGCATAGCGCAGGCCGATATTGCCGCGCACCGGCACCGAGCCGAGATCGCCGTCGATATTGGCCTGGATGTAGAAGTTGTGGATCTTCTCGCCGACGGTCCATTCGGTGTCGTCGGTCGCCCGCTCCTGGCGATAGGCACCGCTCGAAAGCAGGCTCGCCGGGTTATAGGCGATGATGTCCATCCCCAGGCTCTTGGTGTTGGTCGAGCCGATGATCGCATTCGCCGGGATCGCCAGCGAGCTGTTCACGAAGCCGGTGCCGGGGCGCAGGAAGATCCCGTTGTTGTCGAAATCCTTCTGGCGGTCCGTGTAGAGCCAGCCGACGGTGATGCGATCGATGAGGCCGCCGTCGAACTCCCAGTAGGTCTCGGCGCGCAGCTGGTGCAGCTCGTCATTGATCTCGGGAACGCGCAGGAAGCCGACCTGGCCCCAGCCGCCCGGATCGGTGAGCAGCACGTTGGCCGGGTTGGTGTAGTCGATCTGGGTGTCGATCGAGTAGGTCCCGTTGCGCGGCATGGTGAAGGTGATGCGGTCCTGCGCCCCGGTGCGGTTGAACCCGGTACCCGCATAGCTTTCGTAGTTCACGTCATTGCGGTCGAGCGTCGAGTAGCCGTAGTCGAGCACGAAGCCGAGGTTGTCGGTCGCCTTCCACTCGGCGTTCCCACCAAACGCCCAGATGTCCGAATCCGCGCCCTGCGTGTCGGTGCGCAGGATCGGCACGACGCCGGAGAAGGTCGCGGTTTCGGCGAACTGGTCGCGCGTGCCGGTGGCACCCACGAAGCTTGCACCGCTCCACGAGGCGATCGGGGTTTCGGTACCGCGGAAGATGCCGCTGTCCTCGGTCTTGGTGTAGAAACCGTCGAGGGTGAGCGAGAAGCGGTCGGTGGGTTCGAACTGCAGGCTGCCGGCGACCGAGGTGCGCTTGAACTCGCGGCTGACGACGCCCTGGCGCGGGTTGTCGGCGGGGTAGAACACGCCGTTCGCATCGCGGCGCACCTGACCGTTGAGGACGGTGCGGTTGTTCTCGCGGGTGTCCTGAGTCTTCAGCTCGCGGCTGATGTACTGGGTCGGGATCGACTGGATGGTGGCGCCCAGCGACCAACCGATCGTGCCGTCGGCGTTCTGGTCGATGTAGCTGCCGAAGAAGCGGTAGCCGCCCGCCGAGAAGTCGGGATTGAGCTTGCCGTTGTCGTTGTAGGAATAGGTGCCCGACAGGGTGATCTGGCGCTTCTTCGAATCGAGCGGACGCATGGTGCGCAGGTCGACCGCGCCGGCGATGCCGATGGCGGCAAGCTGGGCGTCACCGGTCTTGTAGACGACGCCCGAGGCGACGAGTTCGGACGGGAACTGGTCGAATTCGATGCCACGGTTGTTGCCCGCCGAAACGACCTCGCGGCCGTTGAGGAGCGCGAGGCTGAAGTCCGGGCCGAGGCCGCGGATCGAGACCTGCTGCGAACGGCCGCGCACGCGCTGGGCGGTGACGCCGGGGAGGCGCGCAAGGCTGTCGGCGATCGACTGGTCGGGGAGGAGGCCGATGTCTTCCGACGCGATCACTTCGACGATCGAGGTGGCGCGGCGCTTGGCATCGAGCGAGGTCTGGATGGAGCCGCGGATCCCGGTGACGACGATCGCCTCACCCTGGGCTTCGCCCTTGGCCTCGGCGGCAGCGGCCTGTTCCTCGTCGGTCTGGTCCTGCGCCAGCACCGGCGCGCCGGTCGCGGCCAGCGCCATGAAGGTTGCGGCTCCGCACAGCAGGCGTGCGCTCGCATTGATCCGGTTCGTCTTCATCAAAATCCCCTCCGCATGCGTCGTTCTGGTGACGCTTTTGCAGTTTTTTTCATACCCCAACCTGAACCTCAGGTAAATCGGCAATCGGCAGTTGCGGGGGAAGAGGACAATTTTCTTGTGTTGTCTTATTTTTTCAATGTTTTAATGCACGTTGAGGGCGAACAGAGGGGGCGCGTAAGGGCGTGAGGGCGTGCAATTGTTGCGTGATGGCCACAGTTTTTTTGGTTTCCGGCGGTTTGCGCTGGACCCAGCGGCGCCCCGGCGGGTGGCGGATCGCCCAGAAGGCTGAGGC
This sequence comes from Erythrobacteraceae bacterium, assembly GCA_027489065.1. GTDB lineage: Bacteria > Pseudomonadota > Alphaproteobacteria > Sphingomonadales > Sphingomonadaceae > Erythrobacter. Next base: position 40,029 of record JAIYAM010000003.1, read on the forward strand.
TGCGGCATTTCTTGTGTAATTACTATATCTTGGCCATCACCCTTGGAGGGTTGGCGCGACTTTGATAGGCTCCGCGCCGATGATCGCCACCCCCGCCTCGCCCCGACCCTTGGCCCCGCAAGGCTGGGAAATTGCCGTCGGACAGGCGCGCACGGAGCGGTTTTCGGCCGCCGGGCACCTCCTCGTCACCGTCCCCGGCTTCCTCGAGACGCCCGAAAACGCCATCGATCAGGCCGTTTTGCAAAATTTTGCAAAGATCACGCCGCAATATCCCGGCGTGCGCGCGGCGCTCGATCCGGCGGTGTGTGCCGCTTGGCTCACCGCGCTTGCGCCGCTTCTCGACTCGCAGTTCCGCTCGCAGTCCGGCGGGGCGCCGCGCGGCTGGGAGATGCAGGCGTGGTATTCGCTGGTCACGACCCCGCCCGAGCAGCTCCTCCCGATCCAGCGGCTGCCGCATGTCGACGGGACGGACGAGCGGCAGGTGGCGATGATGCTCTACCTCCACCGCCCCGGGCCCGAAGCAAAGCATGGCGGCACCGCGTTCTTCCGGCACAACACCACCGGGCTCGAGTCGCTTGGTCCGCAGGACTGGCCGCGTTACGCTGCGGCGTTGCAGGCGGACGTGGCGAAGACCGGCCTTCCGCCCGCCGCCTATTGCACCGACGGCGCACCGCATTTCACGCGCACCCACGTGGTGCCGGGGCACTTCAACGAAGCGGTGTTCTACCGCGGCAACATCCTCCACAGCGGCGTCATCGACAACGCCGCGCCGCTCAGCGCCGACCCCCGCGAGGGGCGGCTCACGATCAACGCCTTCTTCCGCCCTAGGGGGTGAAGCGCATGGGAACATCGGACATGGTTAGGCAAGACGTCAGAAAACTGGTGATCGTCGGCGGCGGCACCGCAGGGTGGATCACCGCGGCGGCCTTTGCGCGCCTGCTCGGGGGACGGCTTGCCATCGAGCTGGTCGAGAGCGAGGCGATCGGCACGGTCGGCGTCGGCGAGGCGACCATCCCGCAGATCATTCGCCTCAATGCGATCCTCGGGCTCGACGAGAACGCCTTCCTGCGCGCCACGTCGGGCACCTTCAAGCTCGGCATCGAGTTCGTCGACTGGGGCCGCAAGGGGAGCCGCTATCTCCACACCTTCGGCGAGACCGGCATGGCGCTGGGCAATGTCGCCTTCCACCACTACTGGCGGCGCAGCGTCAGCGAGGGCGCGGCGAGCAGCCTGTGGGATTATTCGCTCCACCAGATGGCCGCCGACCAGGCGCGCTTCGGCAAGCTGGACCGCGTCGGCAACACCAGCATGTCCGGCCTCGCCTACGCCTACCACTTCGATGCGAGCCGCTATGCCCTGTTCCTGCGCGCCTATGCGGAAGGACGCGGCGTCACGCGCACCGAGGGGATCGTCGAATCGGTCCAGCGCGACGGGGAGAGCGGCGACCTCACCGGCATCACGCTGAAGGGCGGCAAGCGCGTCGAGGGCGACTTCTTCATCGACTGCACCGGCTTCCGGGCACTGCTGCTCGGCGAGGCCCTGGGGGTCGGCTATCAGGACTGGTCGAAGTGGCTCCCCTGCGACCGTGCGCTGGCCGTGCCGAGCGAGCGGCTGCCGACCTTGGTGCCCTACACCCGCGCGACCGCCCGCGATGCCGGGTGGCAGTGGCGCATCCCGCTCCAGCACCGCACCGGCAACGGGCACGTCTATTCCAGCGGTTTCACGACCGACGAGGCGGCGGCGGACGTGCTGATGCAGGGGCTCGACACCAAGCCGCTCGGCGATCCGCGTCCGATCCGCTTCACCACCGGGCGCCGCGAGACCTTCTGGGCGCACAATTGCGCGGCCATCGGGCTTTCCAGCGGTTTCCTCGAACCGCTCGAATCGACCTCGATCCACCTCATCCAGTCGCATGTCAGCCGGCTGATCCAGCTGTTCCCGCGCCTGGGCGAGGCAGCTGTCATGCGCGAGGAATACAACCAGCGCTGCGCTGCCGAATTTGCGCAGATCCGCGACTTCCTGATCCTCCACTACCATCAGACCGCCCGCGAGGATTCGGAGTTCTGGCGCTATTGCAAGAATATGGAGGTGCCGGACAGCCTCACCCACAAGATCGCGCTGTTCGCCGCGTCGGGCAGAATCGGCCGCGATGTCGACGACCTGTTCCGCGATGCAAGCTGGGTGCAGGTGATGCTCGGCCAGGGGATCACGCCGGCCGATCACGACCCGATGGCAGACCAGATCGCCCCGGCACAGCTCGCCGAGTTCCTCGCCAACGTGAAGACCGTGACCGCCCGCGCCGTGGCGAGCCTGCCGAGCCACGAGGACTACCTCGCGCGCCACTGCCCCGCCGACCCGGCGCTTCTGGCGGCATAGCGCCCACGAAAAAGGGCGGCGCAGTCACCCGCGCCGCCCCTTTGATCCTGCTCCCGAAGGAACCGGAAATTACTTCGACTGGGCTTCCAGATAGGCCACCAGGTCGGCGCGCTTCTGGTCGTCCTTGACGCCCGGGAAGGCCATCTTGGTGCCGGGCACGTAGGCCTTCGGGTCCTTGAGGTATTCGAACAGAACCTGCGGCGTCCAGGTGATGCCGCTGTTCTTGTTGGCGTCCGAGTAGCTGAAGCCAGGGACCGAGCCCGACTTGCGACCGACGACCTTGTGCAGCGACGGGCCGACGCGGTTCACGCCTTCGTCGAACACGTGGCAGGTGCGGCAAGCCGCGAAGACCTTTTCGCCGGCAGCAGCATCGGTGGTGAAGCTGGCGTATTCGAGCGTCGCGCCAGCGGCAGCCGCAGTTGCCGGAGTTTCGGTCGCGGCCGGGGTCTCAACCGGGGCAGCCGCTTCGGTCGCTTCAGCAGCCGGGGCGTTGGCATCGCTGCCGGCACCGCCGCCGCAAGCCGAAAGAGTGGCAAGGCTCGCCAGCGCAGCCGCGCCCATCAGGAAATTACGCTTCATGGTCGTTTGTCCTCTGAACACTATAGTTCCTCCCGCATCCCAGCGGGCCATAAACCAGATTTTCGGGCATGGAAAGCGGGACTTCACGCATGGTTCACCCCTCTCTCCGGATGCCGCAAGAACCTAACGCGGCAGCGGCGCATGGGTTTCCGGCGATGCGGGCAAAAGATTGCCATGCCGGCCGGGCGCGTTATGGTCGGGCGCATGATGAACACCCTGCCGCGCCACACCAAGATCCTCCTCGCCCTGCTGGCCCTGCTGCCGCTCTATTTCCTCGTCGCCGCGCTCGGCACGAAGATCGGGATCTGGGGGTGGAAGTTCGGGCTGCTGACGATGACCCTTGGCGGGGGGATGATCCTTCTGGGGCTGGTGGCACTGGCCGCACTGGTCTCGCTGGTGCTCGCCCTGCGCGCCAAGCCGCGCCGCAACGGGCTGGTGATAGTCGGGATCCTCGGGCTGCTGGTGCCAGCGGTAGCGCTGGTGATGTTCCTGGGTGCAGGCAGCAAGGCGAAGGACAACCCGATCCACGACATCGCCACCGATACCGCCAATCCGCCCGCCTTCTCGGCCGAAACCATGGCGGCGCGCGAGGCGGCCGGCGCCAACCCGCTCGACGATTACCAGACCCCGCTGGGGCAGATCCCGCTCTACCAGCAGTCTGGCGTCTCGCCCGAGCTTGCCGTGAAGAGCCACGCACAGATTATCACCGACCGGCCCGATCGCCCTGCCCCGCTGCCGCTGGGCGGCGCGAGCAAGGCGGAAGGTGTTGCTGCGGTGGCGGCGGCGATGGGCGCGATGGGGCTCAGCGAAATCCGCTCCGATCCGGCGACCGGCATCGTCGAAGGGGTGGCCGGGACCTTCTGGTTCGGCTTCAAGGACGATGTCGTCGCCCGCGTCGGCGATGCGCAGATCGATTTCCGCTCGGCGAGCCGCGTGGGCGTGAGCGACCTTGGCGCCAACACCGCACGCATCATCGACCTGCGCGCCCGCACCGAGTCGATCCTCGGTTCGGCGGCCCGCTAGTCGCGGAAGGCCGACACGGCAAACGCGCTGCGCTGGAAGACGGTGAGCACGCAGAGCGCGGCATAGCCGTAAGCGATCGGTCCGAACCACGCGGGGGCCAAGCACATGGCAATGAACACCGCGATCGTCTCCGCCCCCTCGGCAAGGCCGGTCGAATAGAAGAAGCTCTTGCGGCCATGCGCCTGGGTTTCCGCGCCGCGCTTGGCAGCGATGACCGCAAAGGCGAGGAAGCTCACCCCGGTCAGCACGAAGCTTGCGACCAGCACCAGCGCCGGCAGCAGATTGGCGGGGGCGAGCAGGCCGAAGCCGAGCGGCACGCTGACATAAAATGCGAAGTCCGCGACGATATCGAAATAGCCGCCGAGGTCGGATGGCCCGCGCGCCCGGGCCACCGCCCCGTCGAGCCCGTCAGCCAGGCGGTTGGCGATGATCAGCGCGAGGCCCCAGCCGAGATGGCCGACTGCGATGGCGGCGGCTGCCGCGAGGCCGAGGGCAAGGCCGGCGAAGGTCAATCCATTGGCGGTGACACCGGCCCCGGCGAGCGCGCGCCCCGCTGCATTGAGCGGCGGATCGATCAGCGGGCGCAGTTTGGCGTCAAGCATAGGTGACCAGCCCGATCCACGCCCCCGTCATCGCGCTGGCAAGATTGCCGCTGACCCAGCTCTTCATCCCCAGCGATGCCGCCTCCGCGCGGCGTTCCGGGCACAGGGTGCCGATGGTCGAGACCAGCAGGCCGACGCTCGCAAGGTTGGCAACGCCGCACAGCGCATAGGTGACGATCAGCATCGCCCTTGGCCCGAGCGTGCCCGCAGGCAAAGCGGCGAGTTCGAGATAGGCGACATATTCGTTAAGCACCGCCTTGGTGCCCATCAACCCGCCTGCCGCCTGCGCCTCGCCCCACGGCACGCCCAGCAGCCACATGAAGGGTGCCAGCGCCCAGCCGAGCAGGCGCTTCAGGGTCAGCGGGTCGCCATCGATGAAGGGCAGGTTCGCCAGCGCCATGTCGACCAGCGCCACGAGCGCAAAGACGGTGATGATCACCGCGATCACCGCGAGGAACAGCTGCAGCCCGTCCATCGTCCCCTTGATGATCGCGTCGATGCTGCTTTCGTAGCGGACGCCGGGGTCTTCCTTGTCCACTTCGGTCGCGGTGTCGTCCGCAAGCGGGGGCACCATCAGCCGGGCGATCAGCAGCGCGGCGGGCAGCGAGATCAGCGAGGCGGAGATCATGTGGCCCACCGCGTCGGGCACGACCGCCTTCAGGGTGGTCGCATAGAGGATCAGGATCGCGCCGCTGATCGTCGCCATCGTCAGGGTCATGATCTGGAACAGCTCGGAGCGGCTGACGCGGGCAAAGTAGGCGCGGGTCACCAGCGGCGCCTCGACCACGCCGAGGAACACGCTCGCCCCGCCCGAAAGGCCGACGACGCCCGACACGCCGAGGCTGCGGCGCAGCAGGAAGGAGAGGCCGTTCACCATCCAGCGCAGCACGCCCCAGTGCCACAGCAGCGCGGTCAATGCGGAAAAGACGATCACCAGCGGCAGAATCTGGAATGCGATCACCAGCGGCGGCTGCGCACCCGGCTTGAGCGCGAAGGGCAGCTCCGCCCCGCCGAGATAGCCGAACATGTAGGAGGAGCCCTTGAGCGTCGCCGCCTCGACCGCGCTGACCGCATTGTTGACGAGGCCGACCGCCTCCCAGACGATCGGCACGCGCACGATCAGCACGGCAAGCAGGCCCTGGAGCAGAAGCGCGCCCGCGATCCAGCGCCAGCCGGGATGGCCGCTGCGGTTTTCGCTGATGCTCCATGCAAGGCCCAGCAGCACCGCGATGCCGATCATGCCGCGCAGTTGATCGAACAGCGCCATAGCGCTCATCCGCGCCGCCACGTGTGATAGCGCTCGACCCACTTCAGAACGCCTTCGGGCTTGTGCGCCTTCTTCCAGTTGCCCGCCGCGAACTTGTTGGCCTCTGCCATGGTCGGGTACGAATGGATCGTGCCGAGGATCTTGTTGAGTCCGATCCCGTGCTTCATCGCCAGCACATATTCCGCCAGCAATTCGCCCGCATGCGCCCCGACGATGGTCGCGCCCAGCACCTTGTCCTTGCCGCCCGCCGGGGTGAGCACCTTGACGAAGCCCTTCGTCTCGCTCTCCGCGATGGCGCGGTCGAGATCGTCGAGGTCGTAGTGGGTCACCTCCACCGCGATGCCTTGCTCCGCCGCCTCGCGCTCGTTCAATCCGACGCGGGCGAATTCGGGGTCGAGGAAGGTGACGGCGGGGATCACGCGATAGTCCGCCTTGAACTTGCGGAAGGTGCCGAACAGCGCGTTGACGGCGGCGTACCACGCCTGATGGCTGGCGGTATGGGTGAACTGGTATGGCCCCGCGACGTCTCCGGCAGCGAAGATGTTGGGGAACTTGGTGGCGAGGAATTCGTCGGTGGTGACGGTCTTCGCCGTATCGACGCCGATATCCTCCAGCCCGAAGCCGGTGAGCCGCGCCTTGCGGCCGACGGCGACGATCAGCGCGTCGAAGGGGATGCGCATGTCTTGCCCGTCATGCTGCGCGATCAGCACCCTGCCCTCGATCCGCACCGCCGTGTGGCCGGTGAGCACGCGCACGGTGTCAGCTTGGAGCACCGCCTTCGCCAGCGCCGAAACGTCCGCATCCTCGCGCGCCAGCAGCGCGTCCGCCATTTCGACCTGCGTCACCTCGGAGCCGAGCCGTGCCAGTGCTTGCGACAGCTCGCACCCGATCGGCCCGCCGCCCAGCACCGCGACCCGCGCCGGAGCCGCGTCCATTTTCGCAAACGCGTCCCACATGGTCTCGCTGGTAAGGTAGCCCGAGCCTTCGATGCCAGGGATCGGGGGCACCACCGGCTCCGCGCCGCTCGCGATCACGATCGAGCGCGTGGTGAGGCGCTGGATTTCGCCGTCGTTGCGGGCGATCTCCACGGTCCAGGGGTCGATGATCTTCGCGTATCCCTTGACCACATCGACGCCGAGATCGGTGTAGCGCTCGACGCTGTCGTGCGGCTCGATGGTTTTCACCGCATCCAGCACGCGGGCGATCACCGCCTTGAAGGGCACCTGCGGTTCGCTCGGCGTAAGGCCGTAGCGGTCCGCGTGACGCATCATCGCGGCGACCTTGGCGCTCTTGATCAGCGCCTTGGACGGCACGCAGCCGGTGTTGAGGCAGTCGCCGCCCATGTCCTTGGCCTCGACCAGCGTGACCTTGGCCTTCACCGTCGCGGCGATATAGGCCGAGACGAGGCCCGCCGAGCCTGCGCCGATCACCACCAGGTTGCGGTCGAATGTCGCCGGACGCTTGAAGCCCGCATAGACCTTGCGCCGCTGAAGCGCGCCGATCACCAGCTTGGCGATCCATGGCGCGAGGCCGAGCAGCACGAAGCTTCCCAGCACTTGCGGCGAGGCGATCCCGGAGAGGCTGTCGATCCGCGCAAGCTGGGTCCCGGCGTTCACATAGACGATCGTCCCCAGCAGCATGCCGAGTTGGCTCACCCACATGTAGGTGAGCGTGCGGATCCGGGTGAGGCCCATCACCAGATTGACGACGAAGAACGGGAAGGCGGGGATCATCCGCAGGGTGAAGAGATAGAAGGCTCCGTCTCGCTCGACCCCGGCGTTGATCGCCTTCAGCCGCTCACCGAAGCGCGCCTCGATAGAGTCCCGCAGCACATAGCGCGAGGAGAGGAAGGCGAGCGTCGCGCCCAGCGTCGAGGCGAAGGAGACGAGGATCGTGCCCGTCACCACCCCGAACAGCGCGCCCGCCGCCAGCGTCATAAGGGCCGCCCCCGGCAGCGAAGCGGCGGTGACCGCGACATAAACCGCGAAGAAGCCGGCGAGCACCGCCACGGGGTTCTCGGCGTAGAAGGCCTCCCACTGCGCGACGGCGCCCTTGATCCCGGCGAGGGTCAGATATTGCCCGACGTCGAAGATGAAATAGGCCGCGACGACGGCGGCGAGCGCGGCAAGGATGGCAAGCTTCTTCACAGGTGATCCCCCGACGCGTCCGCCAGTCTGGCGTATTTCGCTGTCCAGCCTTTGTCGATCCGGTGCTTGAGGGCAAGCACCCATGCCCCCTCGGCTGCGAGCGGCCCGTAGCTGGCAATGGCGGACCCGTCGCCGGTGTTCATGAGATAGAGGTTGTTCCAGCGCGGGCGATAGGTGGCGCGTGCAGGCTCTCCGGCGAGGACGCTGCGCAGGTTGGCGGCGAACACGGGGCCTGCAAAAACGGCGTGGACGCCCGAATGCGGCAGCGCCCGGTCGGCGCGCGCGGCGATGTCCCCGGCGGCGAAGATATGCGGGTGCGAAGTCGAACGATGATGGGCATCGACGAGCAGAAATCCGGCATTGTCGGTGGCGGCGCCGCTTTCGCGCACCCAGGCAGGGGCGGCGCTGCCGAGCGCGGCGATCACGAGGTCGGCCGGTTCGAGCGAGCTTGCGCCCGCCATCATCGACCCGCCCTCGAAGCGCACGTCCTCGGCGATGACCGCGATCCCCTGCCGGGCGAGCGCCGCGGCGACCCGCCGCCGGACTGCGGGCGCGAAGCCGGGGAGCAGTCCCGCACGGCCCGTCGCCAGCGTCACCTGCGGCGGCGCGGCGGCTGCGGCGAGGTTCCGCATGCCGAAGGCGAGTTCGACGCCGCCCGCCCCGCCGCCTGCGACCACGACGCGCGCCGGTAACCGCCCGGAAGCCCGCAGCGCGGCGAGGCGCTCCACGAAGGCGCCGATGGGGCGCACGTCGAGGAGCCGCGGGTCTTCGCCCAGCAGCGCCGCCGCGCGGCCCTCGCCGCCGGTGTCGAAGGAGGCGAGCCCGAAGGCGATCGTCCCGCCGCTCGCCAGCCGCACCTGCCGCGCCACGGGATCGAGGCCGGTGCAGCGATCCAGTACCAGCTCCACCCCGGCGCGGGCGGCCAGTGCAGCAAGGTCGACCAGCCCCTCGCCGGCCCCGTGCTGGCCGGCGAGCCAGCCGGGCACCATGCCCGAGTATCGCAGCCGCGGTTCCGGGGTGAGAAGCACGATCCGCAGAGTGCTTGGCACTGCGCGGCGGATCAGGTCGGCAAGCACCGCGACATGGGCATGCCCGCCTCCCACCAGCAGCAACTCCGCCTGCGCGTGCTCGCCCGAAAAATCCGATCCCGCCATACCTGTCACTTCATCGCGGGCTGTTCAGCCAAGCGCAAGCTTTCCACATTAGGGCGACGGTGATACAACATAACGTCGCTACCACCTCTCTCATGCATATATCTTCAAGAATTTGCAGGCCTTTTACGGCCCCGGAACCACGCACAGGCTCGGTGATTGACTGCTTGCGGCGCGGGCCTGTTGCCATCAAAGCAATAAGGGACCGGCGCGCGCCATCAGGCCGGGTCGGGACACGCACACACACCGGTTTCGGACGGAAAGGCTGACATGGCAGGCGAAGGCCAAAGTTACGGCTCGCAGATTTCCCTCGTTAAGTTCTTCAGGATCTTCTTCGACATCCTGAAGCCCGAGGCGAATTTCTACTGGCTCGCTGCCGTCTACGGGATCGGCATCAGCCTGCTGAGCCTGGCGACACCGATTTCGGTGCAGATGCTGATCAACACCATCGCCAACACCGCGCTGACCGCGCCGTTGGTCATGCTGTCGCTCACGCTGTTCGGCCTCTTGCTGATCTCCAGCCTGCTTTACGCCTTGCGCGTCCACCTGATGGAGATCTTCGTCCGCCGCTTCCACGCGCGCATGGTGGCCGAGATCTCGCTGATCGCGGTCTATGCCCAGAACCCGTTCTTCAGCGATGCGAAGAAGGGCGCGCTGTTCAACCGCTATTTCGACGTGGTCTATGTCCAGACCGCGATCCCGATCCTGATGATCGGCGGCTTCACCACCCTGCTCCAGATCGCGGTCGGCTTCGTGCTGGTGAGCCTCTACCACCCCTATTTCCTCGGCTTCACGCTGGTGATGATCGCGCTGATCTGGATCGTGTGGCTGGTGTGGGGCGCAAGGGCGCTGCGCACCGGCGTGGACGTGAGCCACGCCAAGCACGCTACCGCCGCCTGGCTCGACACGCTCGGCGGATCGAACGGCTTCTTCAAGTCGCAGCGCCGCATCGACTACGCGCTCGACAAGACCGACGATCACACCCGCAGCTACATCAACGACCGCAAGCGGCACTTCCGCCACGTGTTCTCGCAGACGCTCGCCTTCCTCGTCATGTATGCCGGGGCGAGCGCGGCGCTGCTCGGCCTCGGCGGGTGGCTGGTGATCCAGAACGAGCTGACCCTGGGCCAGCTGGTCGCAGCCGAGCTGGTGCTCTCGGCCGCCTTCGTCGGCGTCTCGCAGCTCGGCAGCTATCTGGCCTATTTCTACGACCTGTTCGCCGCGGTCGAGGAGATCTCGCAGTTCTACGACGTCGAGCAGGAACAGCCCAAGGGCGCCGATCCCTTCGACGGGCCGGACCACACCATCGTCATGCGCGGCGTGTGCGGCAAGGCGCGCAACGAGGAGGTGTGCTTCGATCTCGCCATCCCGTCGGGCGCGATCATCATGGCCGCCGCCAGCCAGCACGGGGTGCAGCGGCTGTTCACAAACATCCTCAAGCTCCACGACCTGCCGCAGGGCGGGATCGCCACATTGGGCGGGATCGACATCAAGGCGATCGAGGCGCACCACCTGCGCAAGAACGTCCACGTGCTCGACCGGCCGACCATCGTCGAGATGACGATCCGCGAATACTTGGCCCTCTCCTGCCCGGAAACCGCGCCGCAGCGCATGGTCGCCGCCCTCGAGACGGTGGGCCTGGCCGACACCATCTCGACCCTGCCCAAGGGGCTGGACACCCCGCTGGCCTCGACCGGCTACCCGCTTTCCGCGGTCGAACTCCAGCAGCTCAAGCTGGCCAACGCGCTGCTGGAACGGCCGCGCATTCTCGTCCTCAGCCGCCTCTTCGACCTGCTTGACCCCGAGCCGATCGAGGCCGCCGTCGCCGAACTGCGCGCGCAGGCCTATTCGACCGTGATCTACTTCTCCAACCGCCGCATCGATCTGGGCTTCGACCGCTTCCTCTACCTCGAAGCGAACCGGCAAAGCTTTTTCGACACTTTCGAGGAGTTCAGCGCTGCCATGGACCTCCCCTCCGGCCCGCAATCTGCGACCAATGTGAAGGGAGACGCCTGACATGGCCACGCTCAAGGAAGACATGGCGCACTTCACCACCCTCGCCTCGATCCGGGTGCCGCGGGTGATGCGGGTGGTGTTCTTCATGGTGCTGGCGGCGATCGTCATCGCGGTCGCCTTCCTCATCTACGTGCCGTGGGTGCAGACCACCTCGGGCCGCGGCGTGGTGACGACGCTGAGCCCCAACGAGCGCAAGCAGGACATCAACGCTGTCGTGCCGGGGCGCATCGAGGAATGGTACGTGCGCGACGGCACCGCCGTGAAAAAGGGCGATCCGATCGTCCGCATCGCCGACATCGACCCCAACCTGATCGAGCGCCTGCAGGCCGAGCGCGGGCAGATCAACCTGCAGTTGCAAGCCGCCAAGTCGGCGCTCGCCACCGCCGAAATCGACGTGCGCCGCTCGCGCGAGCTGTTCGAGGCGGGGCTCGCGGCGCGGCGCGATTACGAGCTTGCGCAGATCAAGGTCGCCGACCTGCAAGGCAAGGTCGCCGCCGCCGAAGCCGACTTGAACCGCGCCGATGTGAACATCTCGCGCCAGTCCGAACAGATCGTGCGCGCGCCGCGTGACGGCTTCATCCAGAGCCTCAACGCCGGCGACGCGGCGACCTTCATCAAGGCGGGCGACGTGCTCGCGACCTTCGTTCCCGACGGTGCGCAGCGCGTGGTCGAGATTTTCATCGATGGCCGCGACGTGGCGCTCGTCCGACCCGGCGACAAGACCCGCATCCAGTTCGAAGGCTGGCCCGCGGTGCAGTTCTCCGGCTGGCCCTCGGTCGCGATCGGCACCTTCGGGGGCCGGGTGATCGCGGTCGACCGTTCGGCGCAGATCGACGGCCGCTTCCGCGTGCTGATCGCCGAGGAACAGTTCGACGGCTACGGCTGGCCCGAGGAGCGGTACGTCCGCTTCGGCGCGGCAGTGCAGGCCTTCATCCTGCTCGAAACCGTGCCGGTCGGCTACGAAATCTGGCGCCAGCTCAACAACTTCCCGCCGCAGCTGCCGGCGGCAACGAGCAGCAGTCAGGCCAAGTGACGATGGCGCGCGGGCTTTCGGGATGGCGGGCGGGCGCGGCGGCGCTTGCGCTTGGCGTGGTGGGGGCGTTCGCCTTGCCCACCGTGCCAGCGCTGGCCCAGGACATCGCCCCGAACGCCGAACCGATCGACGTCGCGCTCAAGACCGGGCCGTTGCTGCCCGAGGAAGTGCTGCGCTCCTCGGCGCTCACCTTCCCCTCGATCCTCGAGGCCTTCGAGCGCGAGGCCGCCGCCCGCTCCGACCAGCTCGCCGCCGACGGCGCTTTCGACCTGATGCTCAAGGGCGAGTATTACGACCGCCTCACCGGCTTCTATTCGGGCGGCTTCGGCAAGGTCGAGGCGCGCCAGCCACTGCGCCCGTATGGCGCGGAGGTCTACGGGTCCTACCGCGTCTCGGACGGGACCTTCCCGACCTACGAGAACTACAACTACACCAACAATCTCGGCGAGGCGAAGGTGGGCGCGCTGTTCTCGCTGTTGCGCAATCGCGACATCGACAGCCGCCGATTCGCGATCGAGGACACACGCCTTGCCGCCAGTCAGGCACAGCTCGATGTGATGCTGGTGCAACTGAACGTCCAGCACGAGGCGCTGCGGGCCTATTGGCGCTGGGTCGCGGCGGGCGAGGAAATCCACGTCTTCGAAGAACTGCTCGAAATCGCCGAGGCCCGCCAGATCGGCCTCGCCCGCGAGATCAAGGAAGGCGCCCGTGCGCGGATTGCGCTGACCGAGAACGAGCAGAACCTGCTGCGCCGCCGCACCCTGCTCGAACAGGCGCGCCGCGACTTCGCGACCGCCTCGAACAGCCTCGGCTTCTACCTGCGCGGGAGCGACGGGCAGATGGTGGTTCCCACCCGCGAGATGCTGCCCGGCCGCCAGCGGATGAAAGGCGCGCCCTCTGCCGAGGCGCTGGCCGCGACGCCGATCACAGACGTGATCCAGACCCGGCCCGAGCTCCAGACCTTCAAGCTCGCGCTGGAGCGCGCCAACAACAAGATCGCCCTGCGCCGCAACGATCTCGAGCCCTCGCTCAACGCCTCGGTGGAGCTGTCGCGCGACTTCGGCCAGATCGGCCCCGGCGGCCCGGGTTTCGATTCGACCGATACGGTGGTCGGCCTCACCTTCTCGGTGCCGCTCCAGCGACGCGCGGCACGCGGCGCGGTGCAACGCGCCGAGGCCGAACTGCGCGAGACCGAGCTGCGCCAGCGCCGCATCGCCGACCAGATAACCACCGAAGTCGGCAACATCCTCGCCAACCTCGGCGCGGCGCTCCGGCTCGCCGATCTCGCCGATGCCGAGGTCAAGCAGGCCAACCAGATGGTGCAGGCCGAACGCACCCGCTTCCGTCTGGGCGCAGGAGAGTTCTTCCTCGTCAACGCGCGCGAGGAAACCGCCGCCAACGCCCAGATCGGAGCAATCCGCGCCGAGCTCGCCGGGCGACTGGCCGAGGCGAGCTACAACGCGGCGACGATGAACCTTACGGCGCTGGGGCTGGAGTAGGCGCGGGGGCGGCCCTCAGATCGATCACCCGGTCGCGATCATAGGCGATCACTCCGTCGATCGGAGCGATCCGGGCGACCATCTGGCCATAGAAATTGTTGATCTTGCCGACTGCGGAAAACTCTGCGCGGGCCGCGGGGGCGAAGGGCGCTCTCACCGGGCAGACCCCTCCCCCGCCGGTCGGGCGCCGCCGCGCCTGGAGCTTTCCCCGCCCTAGATCTTGCCTCTGAGCGCCTGATAGGCCGCCGCCGAGACCGTGTTGGCAAGGTTCAGCGAGCGGATCACCTCGGAGCGCATCGGCAGCTTGAAGAGCCGGTCGGGGTGCCGATCGATCACGGGTTTGGGGATGCCCCTGGTCTCCTGCCCGAACACCAGCATGGCATCGTCGGGATAGTCGGGCTCGTAGAAGCTTGTCGCGCCGAACTCCTCGAACAGGAACAGCTGGTCTGCCCGGGGCTGGCGGGCTTCGAGGAAGGCATCCCAGCTGGCATATTCGGCAAGCCGGACGTGCGGCCAGTAGTCGAGGCCCGAGCGCTTCACCCGCTTGTCCGAGATGTCGAAGCCCAGCGGGTGGATCAGGATGAGCTCCATATCCAGCGCCACGCAGGTGCGCCCGACCGCCCCGGTGTTGCCGGGGATCTCGGGCTGGACGAGGACGATGGCGAGCTTCGGGGCGGTCATGCTGGCGGCTGTGCTTCGAGGTAGGCGCGAAGTGTCGAAAAGTGCGAAAGGCCGGGCAGCATCGTCACCTCCGGCCGACCCGGCAGCACGGCTGCGAGCGTCTGCGCCATCGCGGGCGGGGTCCAGTCGTCCTCGGTGCCCTGCCAGATCGCCACGGGCTGATGCACCTTGGCCAGCTCACCCGACCAATCCGCGACGTAGGCGCGGATCTCGGCAAGGTATGCGGCGCGGCTGTCGAGCAGGCTGGTTCGCAGCGATTGCGCCAGGGCGGCGATGAATTGCGGATCGGCGGCGAGCGGGCGGTCGGACCCTCGCGCCTTGGCCATCAGCGCGGCCGCCATGCGCTCTGCTGCAAGGCGGGCCATCTGCGCCTGCACGAAGGTCAGCGCGGCGAAGGGGATGCGCCCTGCCAGCGCGGCGCGGAACACCGGCGCACCTGCCATTCCGGCGAGGAAATCACCGAGCTGGAGCGGCGCGGCGGGCGAGACAAGGTCGATCCGCTCCAACCGCGCGCCGAGGTGCGGCGCGACCCGCAGGGCGGCTTGCGCGCCGAGCGAGAATCCCACCAGTCGCAATCGCCCATCGGGAAATTGCGCGGTGATTTGCCCGGCAAGGCGCCCGAAGTCTCCCGCGCGGGCTACGACGTGGAAATGCCCGGCCCGCGCGGCGATCTTGGGCCCAAACCCAGCAAGCTCCGCCGCCGATCCGGGGAGACCGTGGAAGTAAAGCGCATGGGGCCGCAAAGCCCCTACCCCAGCTTTGCCTTCAGCAGCTGGTTCACCACGCCCGGGTTCGCCTTGCCCTGCATCGCCTTCATCGTCTGACCGACGAAGAAGCCGAACAGGGCTTCCTTGCCGGCGCGGTACTGTTCGACCTTGTCGGCGTTGGCGGCGATGATCGCGTCGACCGCCGCTTCGATCGCGCCGGTGTCGCTGACCTGCTTGAGCCCTTCGGCCTCGGCGATTTCAGCGGGATCGCGGCCGGTCTTGAGGACGATCTCGAAGATCTCCTTGGCCTGCCCGCCGCTGATCTCGCCCTTGTCGGCCATCGCGAGAATGCCGGCCTGCGCGGCCGCCGTGGCATTGGCGGCGTCCGCTTCGTCACCCAGCGCCTTCATCACGCCCGGCGCGACCGAGAGCGACCAATTGGCAACCTGCGTGGCGACGGCATCCTCGCCCTTGCCCGTCACCTTGGCGGTCTCGGCCAGCAGCGTCTCGAACCGCGCGAACGTTTCGACTTCGGCGGTCAGCTCGCGGGCGTTGTAGGGGGTGAGGCCGAGCGCCTCGACGTAACGCTTGCGCTTGGCGTCCGGCAGTTCCGGCAGCGAGGCGCGGCATTCGGCGAGGAAGTCCTCCTCGAGCACCAGCGGCAACAGATCGGGATCGGGGAAGTAGCGGTAATCGTGCGCGTCTTCCTTCGAGCGCATCGTGCGCGTGGTGCCCGTGCCGGGATCGAACAGGCGTGTCTCCTGCACGATGGTGCCGCCCGCCTCGAGCACATCGACCTGCCGCATCGCTTCATGCTCGATCGCCTGCATGACGAAGCGCACGGAGTTCACGTTCTTGGTCTCGGTGCGGGTGCCGAAAGGCTCGCCCGCCTTTCGCACGGAGACGTTCACGTCAGCGCGCATCGAGCCTTCTTCCATGTTCCCGTCGCACGATCCGACATAGCGCAGGATCGCCCGCAGCTTCCTGAGGTACGCCCCTGCTTCGGCGGGCGAGCGCATGTCGGGCTTGGAGACGATCTCCATCAGCGCAACGCCCGAGCGGTTCAGGTCGACATAGGACATGGTCGGGTGCTGGTCGTGCATCAGCTTGCCCGCGTCCTGCTCGACGTGAATGCGCTCGATCCCGATGACCTTGTCTTCCGGGATGCCAGCCTTCTCGTCCGCCTCGATCAGCAGCGAGCCTTCGCCCACGATGGGGTGATAGAGCTGGCTGATCTGGTAGCCCTGCGGAAGGTCCGCGTAGAAGTAGTTCTTGCGGTCGAAGCGGCTCCATGCGTTGATCTGCGCCTCGATCGCCATGCCGGTGCGCACCGCCTGACGGATGCACTCGGCGTTGGGCACGGGCAGCATCCCGGGCATCGCCGCATCGACGAGGCTGACCTGCGAGTTCGGCTCGGCCCCGAAAGCGGTCGCCGCGCCGCTGAACAGCTTGGACTGCGAGGTCACCTGCGCGTGAACTTCAAGGCCGATCACGACCTCCCATTCGCCGGTGGCGCCCTGAATGCGGTAGTTGCTCATTTGCTTTCCTCGTCCTCGATCACCTTGCCGTCCGGCCCGAAGCGCATTTCGCCATGATCGACGTGTTTTCGTACCCAATTCGCGACCATGAAGGTCAGCGGCACCGCCAGGATGATGCCGATCCCGGCGATCCACAGCGGCGTGTCGGCGATCACCACCACTTCTCCGGCTTCGCGGTGAAGCCTGCGCGCTGCTGGATGGCGAGGCCGGCGTTGAGCACGCCCTGCTCGTCGAAGGGTCGGCCCACCAGCTGGAGGCCGAGCGGCAGGCCGTCGGCGTTGATGGTCGCAGGGACGCTCATCGCCGGGAGGCCCGCGAGGCTCGCGGGGACGGCGAAGACGTCGTTGAGATACATCGTCAGCGGGTCTTCGTTCATCGAACCCAGCGGGAAGCTGGCGGTCGGCGTGGTCGGCGCGAGGATCACATCGCAGTCCTGGAACGCCCGCTCGAAATCGCGGGCGACCAGCGCGCGGACCTTCTGGGCCTGGGTGTAATAGGCATCGTAGAAGCCCGCTGAGAGCACGTAGGTGCCGATCAGGATGCGGCGCTTGACCTCGTCGCCGAAGCCCGCGGCGCGCGTGGCGGCGTACATGTCCTGAAGGCCGGAGCCGTCCGGCAGATCGCGCAACCCATAGCGCACGCCGTCATAGCGGGCGAGGTTCGAGGAGGCCTCGGCAGGCGCGACGATGTAATAGGCGGGCAGCGCATACTTGGTGTGCGGCAGCGAGACGTCGACGATCTCGGCGCCCGCGTCGCGGAGCCATGCCTTGCCCTGCTCCCAGCTGTCGAGGATGGCCTGATCGGTGCCCTCCATGCGGTATTCGCGCGGGATGCCGACCTTCTTGCCGCGCAGGTCGGCGTTGAGGGCGGCCTCCCAATCGGGCACGTCCATCCGGAGGCTGGTCGAATCCTTCGGGTCGAACCCGGCCATCGCACCCAGCATGATCGCGCAATCCTCGACCGAGCGCGCCATCGGCCCAGCTTGATCGAGCGAGGACGCGAAGGCGACGATGCCCCAGCGCGAGCAACGCCCATAGGTCGGCTTGATGCCGCAGATGCCGGTGAAGGCCGCCGGTTGCCGGATCGAGCCGCCCGTGTCGGTGCCGGTTGCGGCAGGGGCAATGCGCGCTGCCACGGCGGAGGACGAGCCGCCCGAGGAGCCGCCGGGGCTCATTGCGGCATTGCTGCCCGTCTTGCGCCATGGCGAGCTGACATTGCCGAAGTAGCTCGTCTCGTTGGACGATCCCATCGCGAACTGGTCGAGGTTCAGCTTGCCCAGCATGCCCGCGCCTGCGTCCCACAGCTTCTGCGAGACGGTGGATTCGTAGCGGGGGGTGAAACCTTCGAGGATGTGGCTGGCAGCGGTGGTCTGCACGCCATTGGTGGCGAACAGGTCCTTCATGCCGATCGGCACACCCGCCATGCGGCCAAGCTCTGCCCCGGACGCGCGCGCGGCGTCGACCTTGTCGGCGGCGGCGAGCGCGTGATCGGGGGTGGTGACGATGAAAGCGTTGAGCGCGGCAGCATCGGCCACGGCGGCATTGAAGGCTTCGGCCACTTCACGCGCGGTGAAGTCGCCCTTCGCCACGCCGTCGCGGATTTCCTTCACGCCGAGAGAGGTCAGGTCAGTCATTTTTTCCAACCGTTCGCCCTGAGCCTGTCGAAGGGCTGTCCTTCTTCGGGCGCAGGAGCAGAAAAGAAAAGCAGGGCTTCGACAATCTCAGCCCGAACGGAATAGGGGCCGAGCCCAACTGCTACTCGATCACCTTGGGCACGCCGAAGAAACCGTGTTCGGCCGCGGGCGCGTTGGCGAGCACGTCGCCCTGCCTGCCGCCGCCGGTCAGCGGGTCGGCATCGACCACGTCATCGCGCAGGCGCAAGGTGTTGGGGATCACCGCCGCCATCGGCTCGATGCCGGTCACGTCGACCTCACCCAATTGCTCGACCCATTGGAGGATGCCGTTGAGTTCGGGCACCATCTGTTCGAGCGCGGCGTCATCCATGCGGATGCGCGCCAGCGAAGCGATCTTGGCGACCGTTGCCTTGTCGACCGACATGCTCGCCCGCGCCCCTTACTGCGCCTGCGGGCCGGCAGGGGCCTCGCCCTGCGGAGCGCCGCCGGGTGCCTGAACCTGCCCCTGACCCTGCTTGCCCATCTGCGCTTCCATCGTCTGGCGCAGGATCGCGAGGTTCCGGTCGAAAGTCGCACGGCTCATGATGTCCACCACCTCGATATCGAACTCGAGATCGGCGTTGGGCGGGATCGGCGAGCCCGGAGGGGGGCTTGCACCATAGGCGAGATCGGATGGGATGAAGAGCGTGTACTTGCCGCCCTTCTGCATCTGCTGGAGCCCCTGGAAGAAGCCCGGAATGGTCGCGCCTTCCTCGACGGGGAAGGGATTGCCGGCCGGGAACAGGCCGGGGACCGGGAGCGGGATATCCTGCGATTCGTCGAACACCTTGCCGTCAGCGGCAAGCTTGCCCTTGTACTTGACGAAGACCACGTCGCCCTTGGCCACATTGGGCCCGGTTCCAGCCACCTCGGTATCGATATCGAGGCCGCGCGGCACCGCCGACCAGGCGATCCCGGCACCCACCAGCACCGCGAGGACCACCCCGATCCACAGCTTGGTCAGCGAGCCCTTGCCGACGGGCTTGATCGGAACGCGGGTAATCTCGGTCATGGTCTTGTCCTGATGGGCCCCGCATGTGTCGCGGCGGCGTTATGACGACAAAAGGGCGCGGGTTGAAGCCGCGCCCTGATGGCTGATCGGATAGGGGGATTCAAGCGGTTCCGGACACGGATGCCCGCTTGAGGACGGGATTACTTGCTCCCGTCACGCTCCATCCGCTTGCGCTCCATCTTGCGGGCGCGGCGCACGGCGGCGGCCTTTTCGCGGGCGCGCTTCTCGGAGGGCTTCTCGTAGTGGCGACGCAGCTTCATTTCGCGATAAACACCCTCGCGCTGCAGCTTCTTCTTGAGCGCGCGCAGGGCCTGATCGACATTGTTATCGCGAACCATGATTTGCATAAACGAAGACTACCTCAGTTTCGAACGCCAGAGCCCTGCATGATTCTGCGCAGGGATAAGCGGTGAATTTCCAATGAAATGCGGGCGATTCCCTTGAGGGACCGCCCTTCAATCGGCGCTCCCCTAGTCCAACATCGGCAAAATGGCAAGCCGCCACAGTGCATTCCTGCCCCACGCCTGCCTAGCCACGGCGCAAGAGCCTCGCTATGGCCGCGCGATGGACGCTGTGATCTCTCCCTTGAAGGCAAGCCTTTATGTCGCCGCCGGCGGCGCAGCAGGCTCGGTCCTGCGCTATCATGCGGGGCGCTGGGTTGGCGCGCTGGCGGGTTCGGGCAATGCGTTTCCGTGGGGGACGCTGGCGGTCAATATCGCCGGCAGCCTGTTGATGGGCGCGCTGGTCGGCTGGTTCGCCCGCTCGGCCCCGAGCGACCAGACGGCCGAGACTGCGCGGCTGCTGCTGGGCGTCGGGCTGCTGGGCGGGTTCACCACCTTCAGCGCCTTTTCCAATGAGCTTGTCACCATGCTCCACCGCGGACAGGCGGGGCTCGCCGCAGGCTATGCCGCCGCCTCGCTCGCAGCCGGGATGGCAGCCGTGATCGTCGGCATTGTCGCCGTGCAGGGCGGACCGCGATGACCGAGCAACCGACAGACAACGTCCGCCAGTTCACCGTCACCGCAGATGACGACGGCATCCGGCTCGACCGCTGGTTCAAGCGCAACTTGCCGCAGGTCGGCTTCGCCACGGTCTCGCGCTGGGCGAGGACCGGCCAGATCCGGGTCGACGGCAAGCGCGCCAAGCCCGAAGATCGCCTCGCCACCGGACAGGTGCTGCGCGTGCCGCCGGGCGGCGAGGAGCCCCCGCGCGAGCCGGCCAAGCCCAAGGCGCGCGCGCTCAGCCCCGAACAGATCGCCGAGGCGAAGGACATGGTGATCCGCGAAACGCCGAGCGCGATCGTGCTCAACAAGCCCCCCGGCCTTGCCACGCAGGGCGGGAGCAAGACGACCAAGCATGTCGACGGGTTGCTCGATGCCTTCGTCGAGAACGAGCGCACGCCCCGCCCGCGCCTTGTGCACCGGCTCGACAAGGACACCTCCGGCGTCCTGCTGATCGCCCGCACACCGGGCAGCGCCGCGAGTTTTTCCAAGCGCTTCGCCAGCCGCTCGGCACGCAAGGTCTACTGGGCGCTGGTGGTCGGCGTGCCCGACCTTGCCGAAGGCGTGATCGACGCCCCCCTCGCCAAGCAGCCGGGCACCGGCGGCGAGAAGATGCATATCGATGAGGAAAACGGCGCGGCGGCCAAGACCCGTTACCGCGTGGTCGACCACGCCGGCCAGCGCGCGGCGTGGGTCGAATTGGAGCCGCTGACGGGCCGCACCCACCAGCTGCGCGTCCACATGGCCGCGATCGGGCACCCGATCGTGGGCGATGGCAAGTATGGCGGGCCCGACGCCTTCCTCACCGGAGCGGTCAGCCGCAAGATGCACTTGCACGCGCGCCGCCTGATCATTTCCGAGCCCAAGGCCGGAGAAGGCACTGGCGGCAAGCTCGACGTGACGGCAGAACTGCCTCAGCACTTTGCCGCCAGCATGGAGGTGCTGGGCTTCGACCCGTCGCTCTCCGACGCCTCGCCCTTGCGGGAGGAGGCCCCGGAGAAGACCGGCGAAGAGAAGAAGCAGGCCGCGCGCCGCCACTTCAAGCAGGCCCGCAAGGAAGCCCGCGCTCCGAGGCGTGCGCGGGGCGACGCCAACAAGGGCACGCCCAAGGCGAAAGGCAAGCCGCCGGCCAAGCCAAATCCCAAGGCGCCGGGCAGGCCGGCAGCCGGGGTCAAGCCCAAGGCAGGGGGCAAGCCCCGGAAACCGACCCGCTGATGCACCCCAATCCGCTCTTTCGTACCGACGACCGGGCCCTGATGGAATCGCTGGTCGAAGAGATCGGCTTCGGCATGGTCTTCGCGCAGACCCCTGACGGGCCGCGGGTGGCGCACACGCCGCTGCTCTCGACCGGCGTGGGTGCGGTGCGGTTCCACCTCGCGCGCGGCAATGCGCTGACCCGGCACCTGGACGGCGCCACCGCGCTGATCGTGGTCAACGGCCCGGACGCCTATGTCTCGCCCCGCTGGTATGCGAACCGCGACACGGTGCCGACCTGGGATTACGTCGCGCTTGAACTCGAAGGCCGGGTACGGCGGATGGACGACGCGGGGCTCGAGGCCTTCCTTCACGCCGCGATCCGCAAGCACGAGGGGCGGCTGGAGGGGGAGCCGTGGCTGGCGGAGGAATCCTCGGAGAAGGTCTGGGCCGGGCTGTTCCGCGGCATCGCCGGCTTCGAACTTGAAGTGCAGGCGTGGCGGCCCACCCTGAAGCTCTCCCAGAAAAAGTCCGCCGAAGAGCGCGCCCAGATCGCTGATGGCCTCGAAGCCGCCGGGCACGCCGCGCTTGCCCGCATGATCCGGAGCCTCACCGCGTGAGGCTCCCCGCGCGTTTGGCAGTGTTCGATTGCGACGGCACGCTGGTCGACGGGCAGGCGGATGTCTGCTGGGCGATGGAGCGCGCCTTCACCCGCGCTGGCCTGCCCGC
>JAIYAM010000007.1 GCA_027489065.1 Erythrobacteraceae bacterium
ACCTACGGCACCACCATCCACGGCCTCAAGGACCGCGGCCATATCAAGGCGGGTGACACCGTGCTGATCCTCGGCGCGGCGGGCGGCGTGGGGCTTTCGGCGGTGGAACTCGCCAAGGCCTTCGGTGCGCGCGTGGTCGCCGCCGTCTCGTCCGAAGCCAAGGGCGAAGTCGCGAAGCAGGCCGGGGCCGACGAAGTGGTGATCTACCCCCGCGAAGCGATGGACAAGGACGCCTCCAAGGCGCTCGCCGAGGCCTTCAAGAAGGCCTGCGGCCCCGAAGGCGCGAACATCGTCTACGACATCGTCGGCGGGCAATATTCCGAGCCTGCGCTGCGCGCCATCGCCTGGGAGGGCCGCTTCCTCGTGGTCGGCTTCCCGGCCGGGATCGCCAAGATGCCGCTCAATCTCACGCTGCTGAAGTCCTGCGACATCTGCGGGGTGTTCTGGGGTGCCTTCACCGCACGCGAGCCCGAAGCCTTCCGCGCGCAGGTCGACGAGCTCTTCGCGCTGATGCAGGCAGGCAAGATCGACCCGCTGGTCTCCGAAACCTTCCCCCTCGCCCGCGCGGGCGATGCCATTGCCAAGCTCGAAGCCCGCGAGGCGGTCGGCAAGCTCGTGGTGACAATGGATTAGTGTCCCGATTGTTGAGGCGATGGGCGGGTTGGCGCTTGAAGCTATGCGCTGCCCGCTTTATCCCCTCAGCCGGATCGTATCCGAAGGGACACACATAAATGACCGATTTCAAGGATCGCGAACGGGCCGAGGAAGCCAAGTTCGCGCTCGACAACGAAACCGCGTTCCGCATCGCTGCGCGCCGCAACCGGCTGCTTGGCGAATGGGCTGCGGGGCTGATGAAGCTCACCCCCGAGGAGACCGACGCCTACCGCAAGGCGGTGGTGCAGGCCGATTTCGAGGAATCGGGTGACGAGGACGTGGTGCGCAAGCTGCTCGGCGATCTCACTGCGGCCCAGACCGACGTGACCGAGGCGGACATTCGCGCGAAGCTCGAGGAAATGACCATCGAATCGCGCCGCCAGCTGCTCGGCGGGGTGTAACGCCATGCCGATGAGCGCGCACGACATCGAGGCCGCCATCCTCGCCGCCCTTCCCGGCGCCACCGTCGAACTCAGGGACCTGGCGGGCGACGACGATCACTGGGCAGCGACCGTCACCGCGCCGCAATTTGCCGGGCTGAGCCGGGTCGCGCAGCACAAGCTCGTCTATGCCGCGCTCGGCGGGCGCATGGGCGGCGTGCTGCACGCCTTGCAAGTCACCACCGTGGTCCCCACGTAAGTTTCACCAATTCTTCAAGTCAGGGGCGCCAGCCAAGATGACCGACATCAATTCGCGCATTTCCGATCTCGTGACCGCCAATGACGTGGTGCTGTTCATGAAGGGCACGCCGCTGTTCCCGCAATGCGGCTTTTCCAGCAAGGCGATCGCGATCCTCGAGCATTGCGGCGTCGCCTATGAGACGGTCGACGTGCTGCAGGACATGGAAATCCGTCAGGGCATCAAGGCCTTCTCGGACTGGCCGACGATCCCGCAGCTCTACGTCAAGGGCGAGTTCGTCGGCGGCAGCGACATCATGATGGAAATGTTCGAGGCGGGCGAGCTGCAACAGCTGTTCGACGAGAGCGGCGCGGTGAAGGTTTCCGGCTCCTGAGTTCGCGCGCACCCGCTCTTGCGCGGGTGCGGCCTTCTCGCCTGAGGCGCGGCATGGCTCCGCGGTCGGTCCGGTTTTGCAAGACGGCAGTTTCTCTGGGTCTGCGTCGACAGGCGTAAGCCGGCGCTCGCGGTGCTCCAGAGCGCCCTTAGACCCCCTCTAGACCCCTGTTAGCGGGCCTTTGCCCCGCCTTTTTGCGCTCCAATGGCGATGTTTCACGTGAAGCATTTTCCGGATCGGGGATCGTCCTGCAACTTGCCGCTGAATCAAAAAAGCGCTCCGCAGGACCAGTGCGGAGCGCTTTTTCTTGATCGGGGAGTCGCTGCCCGAGACCAGTGGGGCGGCGCCTCTCGTTGAAGACCATTAGGACCGCCGCATACTATGCACAGCCTGTGCCAAACTCGCGAAAGCACGCAAATCCGGGGTTTTTGATGGACCTGCACCCGAGGCGCGCGCTGAAGTTGTAAAGCAGCCCGACACTTCCTGTCCAAACCGGCAGGAGCGCGCCTTGGCACTTGGCAAGCGCCTGCCGCAAGGCCATCCTTTGCCGCAATGACCAGCGAATCCGGCCCTCAGGGCATCCCCGCCGCAACCATCATCATCTTCCGCAACGCCTCCGAAGGCGGCGCGCCCGAAGTGCTGATGACCGTCCGCTCGCGCACAATGTCCTTCGCCGGCGGAATGGCGGTATTTCCCGGCGGGCGGGTGGATCCGGCCGATTATGCCCTCGGCGAAACGGTCGCTTCCCAACACGGCCTCGCCCCGGACGAGGCTGCCCACCAGATCGCCGCAGTGCGCGAAACGCTCGAGGAGACGGGGCTCGCGCTCGGGCTGGCGGGCGACATAACAGCCGAGCGAGCCGCCGCCGCACGGCAAATGCTGACGCAGACCGAGGCCCTCGCCCCCGTGCTCGAGGCGTTCGACTGGCGGCTCGACCTCGCCCAGATCACGCCTTTCGCGCGCTGGTTCCCGAAGAACGAGGCCATCGCCCGGGTCTATGACACGCGATTCTACCTCGCCGACCTCGGCACCGGCGCGGTCGAGGTTTCGATCGATCATACTGAAAACACACGCTTGTTCTGGACCTCGGCGCAAGGCGCACTCGAGGCGGCAGAGCGCGGCGACATAAAGCTGATCTTCCCCACCCGCCGCAATCTTGAACGCCTTGCGCTGTTCGCGAGCTACGAGGAGGCCCGCGCCCAGGCCGAAGCGATCCCCGTGCGCACGATCATGCCGCGCGTGGTCGAACAGGACGGCAAGCCGTGGCTGACGATCCTCAGCGACGCGGGTTATCCGGTCACCGCCGAACTGCTCGAGACCGTCGCCCGGGGATAAGGCGCGCAGGGGTGTGAGGCCGGCGGCGTGACGCCTCCTCTTGACCTGCGGCGGCGGGCGGTTATTCCCGGCAGCAACGGGGTCAAGCAACCTCCCGTCCAAGCGCGTCAGCGCTCAAGTGTTGCCTCGTCGGGCAGCGGTTTCGTGGCCTGAATTTTGCGAGGTAAACCGGACGTGATTTCCCCATCCAGCACGACCTTCCTGTTCTAGCCGTCGGGCAGTCGCTGTGCTGGCATCTCAGGGGCGAGCGGCGGGAGGCTGCGGAGGGGCGGAAGGCCCTTCGACGGCGATTGCTTCCCGCTCCACCGCTTCGACCGTGCGGGCGAACGGCGTCTGGTCGACCACGATCGCGCCTGCCCGCGGGCGGTCCAGATCGAGGATCACCCCGAAAGCGAGGCTGACCAGCAGATAGAGGGTCGTCGAGGCGACCCGGTGGCGGGCCCGGGCACCGGCCAGCGCGTAGCCGAGCATGGCTGCCGAGATGATCGCATAGGCGGCGAGCAGCCAGAGCACACGGGGCGGGAGATGCGCCTGGAGCAGCGCCTGGCGGCGCACCGCGGTGTCCTCGACCGTGTCATACGCGCCGGCCAGCGCCACCTCCAGCGGGCCTGCCGCGCCTTCGCGCAGCGCGGCGCGGACCTTGTCGGCGATCGGTTCGCGCAAGTCAGCGGCCTTCTGTTCGGCCGCGAGGCGCTCCGGCCCGTCGGGCATCTGCGCCGCAGCTAATCGCGCGGCGCCATAGGCGGCAAGATCGGCCTTGAGCGACCGCGCCGGTTCCGGCGACAGGCCATCGGCGAGCATCGCCAGATAGCCGATCGCGCTCGTCTCCTGGAGCATCAGGTCGCGCCGGTCCTCAAGCCGGTTCAAGGCCATCGAGAACGAAAAACCCATCAGCAGGGCCAGCAGCCCGAGCACGCCCGAGAGGATGAACCCCTCGTCACTGCCGAGCCCCGCGTCGTCGCCTGCCTTTCGCATCAACCGGGCATGGAGCCGCATGCCGAGTTCATGCGCGCCGACCATCGCCAGCAGCAGCAACGGCACCACGGCAATGATCGACCATGTCCAGAATGCGTCCAAGATGTCCCCCGTCATCCGGCTGGCGCGCCCGGCAGGACTCGAACCTGCTGCCTCAAGATTAGAAGTCTCGCGCTCTATCCAGATGAGCTACGGGCGCGCGCCGGGCACGCCAATAGCGCGCTTTGCGCGCCAAGGGAATCGCGCTAACCCGTCCGGCGATGGAAAACACCGCTTCAGCCGACCAGCCGCTCGATCCTGCTGCCGCTTTCGACCTCGACCCGAACGACGGCATCGTCGCGACCAGCCGCGCGCCGGTCGTGTTCCGCCATTACGACCTCGTCATGGCGGCCTTCGTGGCGATCCTGCTGCTCTCGAACATCATCGGCGCGGCCAAGCTGACCTTCGTCGAAGTGCCGTTCTGGCCCGAGGGATGGTGGCCCGCTCCCGAGGGCAACTTCATCTACGGAGCGGGGATCCTGTTCTTCCCGCTGGGATATGTGATCGGCGACGTGCTGACCGAGATCTACGGCTTCGCCAAGGCCCGCCGCGTGATCTGGGTGGGCACGGCGGCGATGCTGTTCCTGGCCTTCATGAGCTATGTCGTCACCGCCCTGCCGCCCTTCGCCGGCTGGGAATGCGCGGCCAGCGGCTTCGGCGGACCCCGCCCGATCACCGCCACCGCCGACGCGGCCATCACCGGCGGCGCGATCTGCCAAGGCAGCTACGAAAGCGTGTTCGGCAGCACCTGGCGCATCGTCGTCGCCTCGATCACCGCCTTCTGGGCCGGCGAGTTCGTCAACTCCTTCGTCATGGCCAAGATGAAGGTCTGGACCAAGGGCCGCGCGCTGTGGACCCGCACCATCGGTTCGACCTTCGTCGGGCAGGGCGTGGACAGCCTGATCTTCTACCCCGTGGCCTTCTACGGCATCTGGACCACCAATGCGGTGCTGACCGTGATGGTAACCAACTGGGCGCTGAAGGTCGTTTGGGAGGCGGTGCTGACCCCGGTGACCTATGTGGTCGTGAACAAGCTTAAGGCGGCGGAAGGCGTCGACCTGTTCGACCTCGATACCGACTTCTCGCCCTTCGGGAGCAGCCGGAGCAAGGCCTAGCGGACGATCTCCGGCACCACGTCGACCCGCCAGCCCAGGCCGAGGCGCCCTGCGAGGAGCTTCATGTCCTTCTCAGTCGGCTGGCCGAACAGCGCCTCGTGACTTTTCGCAAGTTCGAGCACCAGCGCGCCGTCCTTCACCACCAGCCGGCTCGCTTCGAGCGAGCGCTGCGATTGCCCGCCAAGGCGGCGGGCAAGCCGCAGGGCAAGGCCCCAGCGCACCGCTTCCTCGATCGCCTCGTCGCTGGCCAGCGCGCGGACCTCGGAAGGCAGCGCGAGCTGGTTACCGTTCGCCGCGATCGCCGCAGCGAGCATCGCCCGGCCCACGCCGTCGATGCCGACCCAGCGCTTGTGCAGCGCCCAGTTGATTGCCTGGGGCAGGCGGATGTTGGGCTCGATCTGCATCGCGGCGAGTGACAGCATCGTCGCGGCCAGCCGCAGCCGCTCCGAGCCGTGCTCGCGCGCAGGGGCGGCGTCCAATGTCCAGGCGGCCATGCGCGTCGCCAGCGTGGGCTGGGTGCCTCGCTCGGCAGCGAACACGCCGACCCCGGCGAGCAGCGGGTCCTGCGCGCGGGTGTGTTCGGGCAGGCGATCGTAAAGGAGCCCCTCGCGCAGACCCCAGGACGAGAACACCACCTCCTCCGGCGCAAGCCGGGCGAGCAGCGCCTGAAGCAGGACCGCGGCATCAGGGAGCTTTTCGGCGCGCATCGCGGAAAGCCGCTCGCGGCCCTTGAGCGCATCGCTGTCGCTGCCGGCCAGGGCGACAGCGAGCGCCTGCGCCGCGGCGGCGTCGAGCGCGAAGCCGTGCGGATCGCTCAGCGGGTGACCGCGCGCGGCCATGGCATAGACCGCCATCGCCCGCCACGTGCCGCCGACGAGGTAGAGCGCGCCGTTGGTCGCCGGCGGATGCCCCGACAGGTCCCAGCCCGCCTTGCGGATCGCCTTGTCGAGCGACTTCTTCATCTCCGCCCGGCCGCGCTTGCGATGATCAGGCAGGCGCAGCGTGCCCAGCGGCAGCGTGCTCGCGCCCTCGGTCGCACCCTTGGCAACCCGCACCAGCTCGAGGCTCCCGCCGCCCAGGTCCGCAACGATCCCGCGCGCCGCGGGGAAGGCGCCGATCACGCCGTGTGCGCTGAGCAGCGCCTCCTCCTCACCAGAGATCACGCGGGGAATGAGCCCCAGCGAGCGCAGCTCGGCGACAAACTCCGGGCCATTGGCCGCATCGCGCACGGCCGCGGTGGCGACGGTCTCGATATCCCTGACCCCGAGATCGTCGAGCAGCAGGGCGAACCGCTTGAGACCGCGCAGCGCCATGGCCATCGCTTCATCGGCGAGCCGTCCGGTAGCGGCGATCTCGCGGCCGAGCTTGGCGGTCACCTTCTCGTTGAGCAGCACCGTGGGCGCGCGCATCGTCCCGCCATAGACCACGAGGCGCACCGTGTTCGAGCCGATGTCGATGATCGCCCGCTCGCCCGTGCTCCCGCCTGCTCCACCATCGCGGCTTTCGCGCCGCCTGCGCCAGATCATGCGACCGCGCCGCGTCGCAAGCTGAGCTTGGGCACTGCCCCCGCCTCCAGCGCACCGCCGCGCCCCGAAAGCGACGGGTTGGTCATGAAGTAGCGGTGGCAATTGAAGGGCCTGACGCCCTCCTCGGCCTCCACCCGTTCATAGGTGCCGTCGGGGTGCAGCCACCAGCTCTGCTCGGTATCGAGCATATTGGCGAGCAGCACCTGCTGGAGCACCTGATCGTGCACGGTGCGGTTGAGGATCGGGATCAGTGCCTCGACCCGGCGGTCGAGATTGCGGCTCATCATGTCGGCGGAGGCGATGAACACCGCGGTCTGGGTGCTCGGCATGGGGTGGCCATTGGCGAAGGCGTAGATGCGGCTGTGTTCGAGGAAGCGGCCGATCACCGACTTGACGCGGATATTCTCGGACAGTCCGGCGAGACCGGGCCTGAGGCAGCAGATGCCGCGCACCACCAGCTCGACCTGCACGCCCGCCTGGCTGGCGGCATAGAGCCGGTCGATCACGCCTTCGTCGGTGAGCTGGTTGCACTTGAGCCAGATCGCGGCGGGCTTGCCGGCCTGAGCATGGGCGATCTCGGTATCGATCCGGCAATAGATCTCCTCGCGCAGGTCGATCGGCGCGATGTGGATGCGCTCCAGAGCGTGGGGCTCGACATAGCCGGTCACGAAATTGAACATCTTTGCCGCATCGCGCCCCAGCTTGGGATCGGCGGTGAAGAAGCTGAGGTCGGTGTAAACCTTTGCGGTGACGGGGTGGTAATTGCCGGTGCCGAAGTGGCAATAGGTGCGGAAGGACTCGCCCTCGCGCCGCACCACCATCGCGACCTTGGCGTGGGTCTTCCAGTCGGTGAAGCCGTAAATCACCTGCACGCCGGCGCGTTCGAGCTTGCCGGCCCATTGCAGGTTCTGCTCCTCGTCGAAGCGCGCCTTCAACTCCACCACCGCGGTAACCGACTTGCCGGCCTCGGCCGCCTCGATCAGCGCGCCGACGACCGCCGACTGCGAGCCGGCGCGATAGAGCGTCTGCTTGATCGCCACAACGTCCGGGTCGGCGGCGGCCTGACGGATGAAATCGACGACCACCTCGAAGCTTTCATAGGGGTGGTGGACGATGATGTCCTTCTCGCGGATCGCCGAGAAGGCGTCGCCGTCATGTTCCCGGATGCGCTCGGGAAAGCGCGGGGAATAGGCGTCGAACTTGAGGTCGGGCCGATCTTCGCGGACAATCTCTGCAAGGCCGTTGATGCCGATCACGCCGTCGGTCTTGATCACGGCAGCTTCGTTGACACCGAGCTTGTCGAGCAGCAGGGCTTCGGCCGCAGCGTCGAAGTCTTCCTCGATCTCGAGCTGGATTACCTGCCCCCGCCGGCGCCGCTGGAGCGCGCTGCGGAAGGTGCGCACGAGGTCTTCGGCCTCTTCCTCGATCTCGATGTCGCTGTCGCGCAGCACCCGGAACATGCCGTCGCCCTCGATCGTGAAGCCCGGGAACAGCGCCTCGGCATAGCGCTGGATGAGCCGCCCGATCGAGATGTAGACCGCCGTGCCCCCACCCGCCTCGGCTCCGGTCACCGCATCGGGAACGCGCACGAAGCGCGGGAGCGCGCCGGGGATCAGCACCATCTCGATGAGCTGTTCGCGGGTCGCGTCGCGGGTCAGGGTGAAGAGGATGCCGATCCCGCCGTTCTGGACGAAGGGGAAAGGATGCGCAGGGTCGAGCGCCTGCGGAGTGATGACCGGCAGGATCTCGTTCAGGAAATAGGCCTTGAGCCACTTGTGCGCGGCCGGGCTGACGCGCTCCTCGTCGGCGACGTGGATATCCGCCGCCGCCAGCCCTTCGCGCAAGCTCCGCCAGATCGTCTGCTGGCGCTGGGCGAGGTCGGCGAGCTTCTCGCGGATCGCGGCCAGTTGCTGCGAGGGACTGCGCCCGTCGATCGACGGCGTCTCCAGCCCGCGCTGCACCTGCCCGACGAGGCCCGCGACGCGGATCATCATGAACTCGTCGAGATTGCTGCCGGAGATCGACAGGAACCGCAGCCGCTCGAGCAGCGGATAGGCCTCGTTGCAGGCCTCCGCGAGGACGCGCTGGTTGAACTGCAACCACGAAAGCTCGCGGTTGAAATAGGGGGATTCGTCCGGGCCGAGCTGGGCGATGTCCGCGGCTCCCGCGTTCTCAGGGCCATCCATGCTGCCAATCGGTGACGTGCTCATCGCTTCCCTGTCCCGGCTGCCCCCGCTTCAGGCGGGGTGTGGCCTGTCTCGCGCGCCGAGGCGCGCCCGCTCGCGCATCTGTTCGCAAGCAGCTTTCGTGTAAATGGGCATGACGCGATTGTCACATGAACGTCAACACCATGGCTGTGGCTGCAACGGCGCGCGGGGGCGCCGTCCCGGCAGGATCAGATCAGCTCGTGGCTTTGCGCGATGCTGGTGATCCCGCGCTTGCCGTTGGCATCACGCCCGAGCTGGACGATCACGTCGATCACGCTCGCGGCGTAAGCGATCGTGTCGGCGCGGGTGAGGCCGATGCCGGTCTGCATCACCATCAGCGAGAGCTGCTCTAGCGCGCCGCGCAGGCTGTTCGCGTGGATCGTCGAGAAGCTCCCCGGGTGGCCGGTGTTGATCGCACGCAGGAAGCTGACGCTCTCCGCGCCGCGCAGTTCGCCGAGCACGATACGGTCGGGCCTGAGACGCAGCGCGGCTTGCAGCAGCTCGTTGGCGGTGACCTTGGCCTCCCCCAGCTCGCCCTTGACCGCGACAAGGCCCACCGCGTTGGCGCCGGGGAACTTCAATTCGGGCGTGTCTTCGACCAGCACCACACGCTCCTGCTCGGGAATCTCGCCGAGCATGGCGTTGAGGAAGGTCGTCTTGCCGGTGCTGGTGCCGCCGGAGATGAGGATCGTGCGCCGTGCGCGGATCGCGGCGCGCAGGAAGGCCACCGGCTCGGCCTGTGCATCGGGCAGTTCCACCCTGCCCTCGCCCGCCAGCGGCCCGGTGTCATAGGCATCGAGCGGGAGATCGAGGCGGCGGTGGCGGCGGATCGCCATCACCCAATGCTTCCGGCTCGCAGGCGGCCCGCAGAACTGGACGCGCGCGCCATCAGGCAGCGTTGCGCCCAGCAAGGGGTGCTCGCGGTTGATGCCTTGGTGCGAAACCCGGGCAACCTGTTCGGCGAGGCGCTGCACCAGCCGGTCGTCGATCTCGGGCGTGACGATGCGCTGCATCCCCGGGTGCGCGGCGTCCTCGATCCACACCTCGCCCGGGCCGTTGACCATGATCTCGGTCACGGTGTCGCGCTCCAGCCAGCGGCGGAACGGCGCGAGGTAAGCATCGAGATAGACCGAGCGTTCCGCCGTCAGCGGGGCATCGCCCTCGTCCGTCGCCAACCGGTGGATGTCCGCGCTCATCGGTTCACTCAGCCGCCGACCGCGCTGAAATCGAGATCGCGTGCGGTGAAGACCCGCACCGGCTCGCCGATGCGTGCGCGGATCGTCGGGCTGATCTGGCCTTGCGACTGCACCGCCGTGTTGGCCGCGCCCTGCGCTCCACCTGCAACGATCACGCCGCCCACGCCGCCCGTGGCAATCGCGCCGAGGCCGCCTACCACCGAGAGCAGCAGGCCCGAACCGAAGCGCTGGAAGAAGTGGCTGTCGACGTCGCCGGCCAGCCCCGTGGTGCCATCGAAGGCGACCGCAGGCGAGGCGATGGCGATCGAGACTCCGTCGGGGCGGATCAGCCGCGTCCAGATCACATAGGCGCGCTTCTGGCCCTGCTGCACGCCCGCCTGATACTGGCCGATGAGGCGCGAGGAACGCGGGACGAGCACGCGCTTGCCGTCGAAGCTCTTGACGTCCTGGCTCACCACCGCGCGCACGTAACCCGGCACATCGGTGTTGATCGCAGTTTCGAGGATCGCGGGGATCAGCGTGCCTTCGGTCACGGTGGTCGAGGGGTTGACCATCGCACGGGCCTGCGCCGGCGCGCCGCCTACCCCGCCGACGCGCGCGGCAAAGCCAGCAGCACCGGCCCCGCCTGCGACCTCACCCCCCGGCGTGCCGGGGGCTGGCGCGGGCACGGCGCCTTCGGCGGCGCTGATCACGCGCGCGGTGCTCGCATCGAACACCAGCTGCGGGCTCGCGTAGGGATTGATCGCCGTGCTCGGCATGGCTGCGGGGTTGACGGCATAGACCGGAGCAGGCGCGGCTCCGGGCTGCACGGGCACAGGTGCTGCAACAGGGCTCGTGACGGGCTGCACAGGAGCACCGACCTGCGGCGCCGTGACGGCACGGTTGCCGACACCCTGCGGCTCGGTGGTGCGCGCCGCGTTCATCGCCCAGAAGGTCACCACCCCGAGCAGGCCGACGACCGCTGCCCCCGCAACGAGCTGGAGCCCGTCACCCTTAACCCGGCGGTCGGTGACCACCGGAAAGGCGGCGCGGCTCGCAAGGTCGATGATCTCGGCAGATTCGCGGGTCCGCGGATCGGCGCCGTCGCCGGAGCCGGCGCCGTCCTTCGTCGGTAAACGCATTGCCAGACGCATCAGATGCTCTCCCCGGGCATAATTGTTTGTTCGGGCGTCATTTCTTGCTCTTCTTGCGCGGTGCGCTCAGCCCCGCCTGGCGTGCCGAGGCGCCAAGTCCGGCGGTGTTGGTGAGGGTCGCGGTGTCGCGGCCCGAACGCAGGATCAGCTGCGGCGGGACCCCGTCCACCACCACGGTATCGCCCCGCACGGTGTAATTGACCGGGCCTTCTTCGCCGGCCTCGTTGCTGACGAGGATCGCAGGCACCGAGACGCCTTGCGGCCAGGTGAGGAACACCGCCGCGCCGTCGTCGAAGGCGCGCATCGGGAGGAGGTCGGGCGTCCCGGCGCTCGCCCAGGCGAAGTTGAGCTTGGTGGGATCGGCGGGAATGCCGGCGGCGGTCATCTCGGGCGCGGCGGCGGCTTTCGCGGCTAGGGCCTCGGCCTCGGCGATGGCGGCCAGACGCGCTTCCTCGGCCTTCTTCTCGAGCTCGGGATAGCGGAACTGCAGCACGTAAAGCGCTGAAGTCTTGGGAGAACTCACCAGATCGAAGAGGTAGGTGCGCTTGTCGGTCACCACCGTCATGTTGGTGCGCGCAGCAGGCTCCAGCGGCTTCACGAAGAGGATCGTCTGCGCCTTGTTGGGCTGCACCTGCCAAGCGGCCGAATCCCCGATCGCGACGTTCTCGATGACCTCGTCGGGGGCGAACTTGATGGTCGTCTGGACCTTCACCTTGCCATCCACCCGGACCACGGTGTTGGCATCATAAACGAATGTTTGCAGGCGGTTATCCGCTGCGGCTGGAGCCGCCAGAGCGAGGGCGAGCGCGGCGAGAAGCACGGCGCGGGTCATTGATAGGTCTCCGGGGGGAGGGCCGCCGCCGTGGGGGCAGGCTTGGCCGAGGATGCGTTGCGGAAGCGGTTGCCGATGCCGCGGGTGCGCGATGTGGCGGGGGCCAGAAGAGCCTCTTGCGGAGCCGCACCGCCGGTCGCATAGACGCGTGTTTCACGTGAAACAGGGCCTGCAAGGCCTGCGTCATTGGCGGCTGGGAGGGTCTGGAGGGGGCCTAGCTCGACCCTGCGGGGGGTCTGCGAGGGGCTAGCGGGGGTCAAGACGGCCGTGCGCGAAGCGCCCCCCGCGGCCAGCGGCGCGACCGGCACCATGCGTGGGCCTTCGCCGCCACGAACGCGCTCGCGATCGGGCGCCAGCCCGAAGACCTGCCAGCCGGCAACCATCGTGGCGGAGACCTTCAGCGCGAGCAGCATCAGCGCCATGTGCACCGCGCCCACCACGAAGAACGCCATCGCCGCCTGCTGGTCGATCTGGCCGGGCGTCTTCGTCAAGGCCTGCAACACCGGCACCGCCATCTCGAGCATGATCGATCCGCCCAGCACCGCGAACAGCGGCGCCAGCGCCATCATCGTCAGCCCCTTGATCCAGCCGGTGAACAGCCCGCGTGTGCCTTCGAACAGCGCCAGCACCACGAAGATCGGGCCGACCGCAAGCAGCAGCGCCAGCGCGATCCGCGAGGTCACCAGCAGACCGACCGTGCCCAGCAAGAGCAGCATCGCGCCGGTCCACATCATGCCGGGCGGCGAGAAGGCGCTGATATCCTTGGTATCCCCGCTCGCCTGCTGGATCGCGAGGAACACCACGTCGAGCTTCTGGGCGAAGACCGCGGTCGCGCTCTCGTTCTGCACGCCGGTCAGCACGCCCGCGATCTGGTCCGGCCCGCCGATGAAGATGTTGTAGAAGAAGGTCGAGAAGGCAACGAAGCTGGTCGCAAAGCCGACCACCAGCCCCAGCGTGATCATCTTGGGCAGCAGCGCGCGCACGCCGAGGTTGGAGCGGCCGAGCATCAGCGAGATGCCGAAGCCCGCCACATAGAGCACCAGCAGCATGGTCAGCGCGAAGGTGAATTGGCCCTGGCTGCCGAACAGGCGGTTGAAGGCCTGCTCGCTCATCCCGCTGGCGATGCAATCGACCGCGGTCAGCGCCGAGGAGACGCCGGTGCCCATCGCCTGGGCGGCCATGTCGCAGGTGGCGCTCACTCGGCGGCCTGCGGGATCGGATCGGCATCGGGATCGCCGGCATCCCCGGGCCACTCGCGCCCGGTGAGCGCCGGATACCACGCGGCGGGCGCATCGCCGAGGCTCTCGCGCAAGCTATCGAGCCGCCGCACCGCGCTCTCGCGGCCCGACAGGATGGTCAGCACTTCGGGCGCGCCCGACAGGTCGAGCCGCACCACCACGCTCGCGTCCGGCTGGCGCACGAGGAAGGCGCGGCTGTGCGCGGGCAGTGAGCGGATCAGCGCGAATTCGTGCGGCGTCAGGCCGAAGCCGTCGCAATAGTCCTCGGGCCGCGCGCGGCTGTTGGGCATGAACACCATCGTCGCGGTCTGTTCGACCAGCGCGGTGGAAATCTTGCTGTCGAGCGCATCGCGGGCCGATTGTGTCGCAAAGCCGACCAGCGCGTTGCGCTTCCTCAGCGTCTTGAGCCAGTCGCGGATGCGCGCGGCGAAGACCTCGTCGTCCAGCGCCTTCCAGCCTTCATCGATGAGAATCATGGTCGGCTGGCCGTCCAGCCGCTCCTCGATGCGGTGGAAGAGATACATCATTGCCGGGGTGCGCAGACGCGGGGTTTCGAGCAGCGCGGTCATGTCGAAGCCCAGCACGCGGGTGGCCAGATCGAGCCGGTCCTGCCGGTTGTCGAACAGCCAGGCGTGCTCGCCCTCCCCGATCCACGCGCCCAGCCGGTCGGCCAGATCGCCCGGCGTCGGACGGCGCGTGCCGGAGAGCAGCTCCTTGAAGTGGCGCAGCCGCCGCAGCGAAGGATCATTGGCGTAGGTCGCATCGACCGCGGCGGAAATGGTGGCAAACTCCTCGGGCCCTTCGGCCTTGAGCAGAACGCTGAGCCAATCGCGCAGGAAGGCGCGGTTGGCCGGGCTGTCGGGGAGCGAGAGCGGGTTGAAGCCGGTCGGCTGGCCGGGGCTGATCCGGTCATAGCGCCCGCCGATGCCGCGGATGAACAGCTCCGCGCCGCGATCCTTGTCGAACAGGATCGTGCGGGGGCTGAACTTCTGCGCCTGCGCCGCGAGGAAGTTCATCACCACGGTTTTGCCCGAGCCCGAGGGGCCGATGACCGAGAAATTGCCCAGATCACCGTGGTGGAAGTTGAAGAAGAACGGGGTGGCGCTGGTCGTCTCCAGCAGGGTGACCGCATCGCCCCAGTGGTTGCCGCTCGCCTGCCCTAGCGCAAAGCCGTGGAAAGACCCGAAGCCCGCCATGTTGGCCGAGGAGATCAGCGCGCGGCGGACGATGTATTCCTCGTTGCCGGGGAACTGCGCCCAGAAGGCGGGTTCCAGATTGGTGTCCTCGCGCACCGCGATCGCGCCCGTATCGGCGAGCGCGGCGGCGGCGGAGGCGACGGCTTCATCGAGCCGGTCGAGCGTACGCTCGCGCACCAGCACGGTGAGGTGGTGGTCGCCAAAGCCCACTGCGCCATTGCCCAGAGCATCGCGGGCGGCGAGCATTTCGGCACGCTCGGCCGCGGCATCCTCGTCGACCGAGCGCGAACGGCGCAGGGCGAGGTCGATGCGTTCGCGCGACGTGGTGCGCTCGTTCGGGGCGTAGCTTTCGGTGACGACCATCTCGAAAGGCAGGCGCAGGATGTTGTCGAGCAGCCCCGGCGAGGTCGCCTCGGGGTAGTCCTTGAGGCCGAGAATGGCAGCGAAATCGGGCGCTGCCGAGCCGCGCAGCTCCATCGCATCGAGCCCGAAGCTGGCGCGGCGATAGGGGAGCATGTGGCCGATGTCGGTTTCCGGCGAAGGACGACGCACAGGGCGCATCTCGCCGTTGAACAGCGCCGAGAGCAGCTCGAGCATCTCCGAGTTGGTGCCGCTCGATCCGGGCGCCTGATAGTCGCCCAGCACCGCCGCGCCGTAGTTCTGCAAGCTTGCGACCAGCCCGGTGATCGCGGCCTTGAGGGAGCGCAGGTCGCGCGGATCGGCTTCCAGCTCGTCACTGCCGGCGCGCGAGAACAGCTTGCCGAGCCGCTCGGGCAGGCCCGTCTTGCCGCGCGCGGGGCGGCGGATCAGGGTGACGAACTGGTCGTTGATGAACAGCGATCCGCCCGCCAGCCGCTGCTTCCAGCGCGCGTCGATGTGGCGCGACAGGGGATCGGGGAACGCGGCGTCGAGCTCCACCTCCACGCGGCGGCGGATCACGTGGTGATACATCACGAAGCGCGCATCGAGCGTCGATCGGAGCATCACCTCGCGGGTCGCGGCATGGGCGTTGAGGGCGTCGGAATCCTCGGTCTCGAAGAGCAGCCCCGGCACCTGGATTGCGCTCATAACGGAGCCGTCGCGCAGCAGCACGGTGCTCGCGTCGATGAGGCGCGCATAGGGGAGGCGGTCGCCGACGCGAGCTTCCTTGGCGCTCCAGGCGGCGGCGCCAAGCCATTTACGGGGCATAGGAGTTGCACCCCCAACGCTTGAAGTTGGGAACGCGCGGGCAGCGCGAGACCTTGGTGATCCACAGGTCGAAGACGCGCGGTTCGCGCAGCGACGCGAAGTAGCCGATCACGTGCATCACCGCCGGCACCGGCAGAATCCACCAGCTCTTGAGGATCAGGAAGGCGATCGTCGTCACCATCAGGTTGATGATGAAGAAGTTCATCGTCACGCCCAGGAACATCTGCGGGCGGGTCAACGCACGGTGGACGGGATGGCGGACGAGGTCGCTCACGGGCTTACCCGGCGGCCGACTGGATGCCGGCGACGATGGTGGTCGCGCCGAACAGGATGAAGACGCCGATGATGACGGTCGCGCCGAAGCGCCAGTTCATCCGGCCGGTGAGCATCATGAAGCCGATCGCGGCGACCGCCATCACCGCGACAGTGGTGGCGACCGTGCCGAGCAGTGTCCCCTGCAGCCACAGCAGCGCGTTGTTGATCGGGCCGGAGCCCGCCGGATCGGCGTTCTGCGCCATCGCCGCACCATGCGCGAGCGCGAGCGTCAGGGCGGCGGCGAAGCGGGCGGGAAGGAACCTTGAGATCATCGTGGGGGTCTTGGCTTTCATGTTTGCAAGGCGCGCGGGCATCACTGTCCGGCCACGCGCGAATGATCGGAGAGCCGGCCGATGATGGCGGCGACGTATTGCTTGGTCTCGCGGATGTCGGGGATGCCCCCGGCCCGCGCGACCCGGCCCGGCCCGGCATTGTAGGCGGCCAGTGCCTTCTCGAGATCGCCGCCGAAGCGGTCGAGCTGTTCGCGCAGATACCGCGCCCCGCCTTCGAGATTGGCGAAGGGATCGCGCGAATCCACGCCGAGATAGCGCGCGGTGCCGGGCATCAGCTGGGCAAGGCCGCGCGCGCCCACCGGCGAGACCGCGTCCTCGCGCCACCGGCTTTCCTGCCACACCACCGCCTCCATCAGCGCCGGGGAGAGGTCGAATCGCACCGCCAGCTCGGCAAGCTTGGCCGCGTAGCGAGGCGGTATGACAGCCGCGTGACGCGCGGGATCGGAGATGATGGCATCGGAAGCGAGGTCAGAGGCGACTTCGCTGACCGGCGCTGCGGAGGCAACGGGGCTGCGGCCGGCAAGCGGGCCTGCGACCCAGCGCGCGCCTTCGGGCCCGAGCTCCATGACGTCCGCATGCGCCGGGACGGCACTCAGCATCATCGCGGCAGCAAGCGCAAAACCGCTCGCCCGGTCGAGAATCATTCCTGAGCCTCCAAATTTCGCAGCGTGTCTAACCCAAAGCAGTTTCGTGTCACACCACTTATGATGCGCTGCGCCCTCGGCCTGCCGCAAGAACGGCGGGCGTGCCTCCGCCGCACGGCGCCTGTCAGCCGGCATCGAACACATAACCCATCGAGCGCACGGTCCTGAGCGGATTGCCGCCGCCTGCCGCCTTGATCGCACGCCGCAACCGTCCGACCCACACATCGACCGTGCGCTCGTCGATGGCAGGAGCGCGCTTGCCGAGGCCGACGATGAGATCCTCGCGGGTCAGCACCCGGTTCGGGTTTTCGGCCAGGAAGCGCAGCAGCCGGAATTCGTTGGGGCGCAAGCCGATCGGCTGCCCCGCCCAGCGCGCCTGAAGCGCAGCCATGTCGATTGTCAGCGCGCCCAGTTCGACACAGCGCGGCGCCTGTCGGTCGGCCGTGCGCGATTGCAGCGCGAGCACCCGGTCGAGAACCGCGGTGCGGGTCAGCGGCCCGATCACGTAATCGTCCGCCCCGGCCCGCAGCGCGCGGCGGCGGTCTTCGGGATCGTCCGCTTCGAGCACCATCGTCACATGCGCCTCGGCGGTGCGCGCGTCGGCGCGCAGGCGGCGGCACAATTCGAGGCCTGCAAGCTCCGGCAGCACCCAGTCGACAAAGGCCCACATCGGCCCCTCGACCAGCCGCAGCGGACCTTCCGGGCCGAGCCGGTCGAAGGTGAAGCGGCGCTGATCGTGAACGAAGTCGCCGAGGCTCTCGCCAAGATCGCCTGTCACGAAGATGTTGATGACGTCCATTACGCTGCTGCCCCGGTTCCAGACCGGGGTGGCGCAGACTTGTGACGCGTTTATGACTGGATTTCAGATGTGTGTCATATTTGGTGCGGTGCCACCTGCCGGTGGCGCAGACCTCGTGGGCTCGCGCGACGCTCAACCGATCACGCTGACCTTGTCCATCGCCGGCATCGGCATCCCCATGCCGGTCGGGAATTTGGGGCGATAGGGCGCTTCCAGAGGCGCAACCTCTTCCGGCGTCAGCTTGATGTCGA
This sequence comes from Erythrobacteraceae bacterium, assembly GCA_027489065.1. Taxonomy (GTDB): domain Bacteria; phylum Pseudomonadota; class Alphaproteobacteria; order Sphingomonadales; family Sphingomonadaceae; genus Erythrobacter. Next base: position 17,949 of record JAIYAM010000007.1, read on the forward strand.
GCGCCTTCACCGCATCGGCAAGATGCTCGGGCCGGGTCGCGCCGATGATCGGAGCGGTGACCTCACGCTTGGTGAAGTGCCAGGCGAGCCCGATGGTCGCCATCGCCGCGCCCCGCTTGGCGGCGAGCGCCTGCACCGCGTCCACCACTGCGCGGTCGGCCTCGTCCTCGGCCTTGTAAAGTGCCTTGCCCACCACGTCGGTCTCGCTCCTCACCGTGGCTTCGCCCCACGGCCGGGTCAGGCGTCCGCGCGCAAGCGGGCTCCACGGGATCACGCCCACGCCCTGATCGGCGCAGAGCGGGAGCATCTCGCGCTCCTCCTCGCGGTAAAGGAGATTGAGCTGGTTCTGCATGGAAATGAACCGGGTCCAGCCGTTCGCGCGGGCCACTTCCTGAGCTTTCGCGAACTGCCAGGCGAACATCGAGGACGCGCCGATATGCAGCGCCTTGCCCGCCTTCACGATGTCGTGGAGCGCCTCCATCGTCTCCTCGATCGGCGTGCGATCATCCCAGCGGTGGATCTGGAACAGGTCGACATGATCCATGCCGAGCCTGCTCAGCGAATCGTCGATCGCGGCGAACAGCGCCTTGCGCGACAGCCCGCCGCAATTGGGGGCATTGCGCCACACCCCGAAAGCCTTGGTGGCAACCACGATTTCGTCGCGGCGCGCCATCTCGCGCAGCAGCTTGCCGGTGATCTCCTCCGAAGTGCCGCCCGAATAGATGTTGGCGGTGTCGAAGAAGTTGATCCCCGCCTCCAGCGCCTCGCGGAAGAAGGGCCGCGCCGCGTCCTCGCCCAGCAGCCAGTCACCGTGCCAGCCCTTGGAGGTGTCGCCATAGCTCATGCAGCCGAGGCACAGTCGCGAGACGGTGAGGCCCGAGGCTCCGAGGCGGGTGAACTGCATGGGCTTTTCCTTCCAGCCGTTAATCGAAACCGCTTTGCCATTTCGTCATGGCGGGCAAAGCGAAGCAATCCATGGACTTCGCGCGAAGGCCGATGGACGGGCCATGGATTGCCGCGTCGCTTCGCTCCTCGCAATGACGAAGACGATTTATGAGAGGGTGAGGCCGCCATCCACCACCAGCGTCTGGCCGGTGATGTAGGCGCTGAGCGGCGAGGCGAGGAACAGCGCGGCGCCGGCCATATCCTCGGGCGTGCCCATGCGGCGCAGGGGGATCTTCCTGAGGCTGGCTTCGAGGCGCTCGGGGTGGTCGGTGGTGACGCTGGTGAGCTTGGTCGGCACCAGCCCGGGGGCGATGCCGTTCACGCGGATGCCGTCCCGCGCCCAGGCCTCGCCCAGTGTCTTGGTAAGGCTCGCCGCGCCGGCTTTCGATGCTGCATAGGCAGGCGTGCCGATGGTCGATTTGAAGGCGGCGACCGACGAGACGATGATGATCGCGCCGTTCGCCTCCGCCAGCGCAGGATGGAACGCGCTGGCGGCGTCCATCACCGAATTGAGGTTGATGTCGACCACCGCATCCCAGCCCTCGCGGGCGAACTCCTGCCGGCCGTAGCGGACCGTGCCTTGGCTGAGCACCAGCACATCGAGCGGGCCGAAGTCTGCTGCCAGCCGCCCCGCCGCCTCGCGGTCGGTCAGATTCAGCTGGCGGTAATCGAGGCCGGTGAAGTCGCTGTCCTCGGCCTCGAGGTAATCGCCGAAGTCGGGCCGGGTGCCGGTGACAGTAACGCTCGCCCCGCGTGCGCGGAAGCCGTGGGCGATGCCGTTGCCGATCCCGCTCGACCCGCCGATGACGAGGACGCGCTTGGCGGTGAAGTCGAGCGGATTGTCGAGGGGGTCGGGCATGCTCGGATACTCCCTCAGATCGAGCGGCTGATCACTTCCTTCATGATCTCGTTCGTGCCCCCGAAGATGCGGGTCACGCGCGCGTCGCGCCACAGGCGGGCGATGGCGTATTCGTTCATGTAGCCCGCCCCGCCGTGGAGCTGGAGCGAGGCGTCGCAGGCTTCCCACTGGAGGTCGGTGTGCCACAGCTTGGCCGCGCTCGCCTCGTCGGTGGTGAGCTCGCCGGCGAGGTGCTTCCTGATCGCCCAGTCCAAGTGCGCCCAGCCGACCTGCAGCTTGGCCTTCAAGTCGGCAAGGGTGAACTTGGTGTTCTGGAATTCGAACACGGTCTTGCCGAAGGCCTTGCGGTCCTTGGTGAACTTGACCGCCTCGTCGAACGCCCGCTGCGCCGCCGCCTGCGCGCCGACCGCGATGCCGAGGCGTTCCTGCGGCAGCTCCTCCATGAGGTGCACGAAGCCCATGCCTTCGGCGCCCAGGATATTGGTCATCGGCACGCGGCAATCGTTGAAGAACAGTTCCGAGGTGTCGGCGGCGTGCTGGCCGATCTTGTCGAGATTGCGCCCGCGCTCGAAGCCGGGGGTGTCGGCGTCGACCAGCACGAGGCTGATGCCCTTGGCCCCGCGCTCGGGATCGGTCTTGGCGACGACGATCACGCAGTCGGCGTTCTGGCCGTTGGTGATGTAGGTCTTCGATCCGTTGATGACGAGGTGGTTGCCGTCCTTCTTCGCGGTGGTGCGGATGCCCTGAAGGTCGGAGCCTGCGCCCGGTTCGGTCATGGCGATGGCGGTGATGATGTCGCCGCTGACCATGCCGGGCAGATACTTGGCGCGCTGTTCGGGGTTGCCAAGGCGCTCGAAATAGTTTGCGGTGATGTCGTTCTGGAGCGTGAAGCCGGCGGAGGATCCGAGGTAGGACAGCTCCTCGGTCAGCACGCAATTGAAGCCGAAATCGAGGCCAAGGCCGCCGTTTTCCTCCTTCACCGTCATGCACAGCATGCCCGCATCGCCCATCGTCTTCCACACGTCGCGCGGGACGATGCCGTTCGCTTCGTGCTCGTCCATGTGGGGGGTGAGATGCTCGGCGAAGACCTTGCGGACAGTGTCGCGGAAGGCCTCGTGGTCTTCGTTATAGGCGGTGCGATAGGAGGTCGCGAGCATCTCAGGTTCTCTCCGGCAAAACGGTTTCGATTTGCCACGATAGAAGCCCGCCGCCGGAAAAGGGTCAAGCGCGAAAGTGGGGAGGACGTCAGCCCCGCTGGCAGAGCACCAGTACGCGCAGGGTGTTCCCCGCGCCCGAGAACACCGGGGTCGCGTGGCCGACCGGCAGGTCTTCGAGCAACGCCGCGAGCATGGGCGGCAGGCGGTCGGGCGTCACGCGGGCGTTGCGGACCACCGCGGCGCCGAGTTCTCCGGCGACCTTCACCGCTTCCGGGCACGAACGGACCGCCTCCATGCGCGACTTGAAGGCACCCGTGGCAACCTTGCCCGGAGTGAGCGAGATCTGCAGCAGCGCGTAGCTGACGGGGGCGGTTTCTGGCGCGGGAGCGTCGGCGCGCTGCGCGGCGGCGGGCGCGACGCTCAGGGCGGCAGCGAGCAGCGCGGCGATCGTGCGGGCCATCTGGCCTCCCTTCCCGCCGCGCGCCAGCGTCTTAACCGACGAAGGCGCGTTCGATGACGAACTGGCCGGGCTTGTTGTTCGCGCCCTCTTCGAAGCCGCGGCGTTCCAGGTCGGCGGCGTGGTCCTTGATCATCGCCATCGATCCGCACAGCATCACGCGGTCCTCGTCGGGCACAAAGCGCTGCGGGCCCTTAGACTGTTCGAACAGCCGCCCGTCGTCGATCAGCTGCTGGATACGGCCCTGCGTGCGGAAGCTCTCGCGGGTCACGGTCGGCACGTAGATCATCTTCGCGCGGTCCTCGTCCTCGAGCAGCGGGTCGCCTTCGAGCTTCGATTCCAGAAGCTCGCGGTAGGCCAGCTCGTTCACGTTGCGCACGGAGTGGACGATGATCACTTCCTCGAACATCTGGTAGACCTCGGGATCACGCACGAGGCTCATGAACGGGGCGAGCCCCGTGCCGGTCGAGAGCATGAAGAGCCGCTTGCCCGGCAGCAGCGCGTCGGTGACCAGCGTGCCGGTCGGCTTCTTGCCGAGATAGATCGGATCGCCGACCTGGATGTGCTGGAGCCGCGAGGTCAGCGGGCCATCCTGCACCTTGATCGAGAGGAACTCCAGCTCCTCCTCATAGGAAGGCGAGGCGACCGAATAGGCGCGCAGCAACGGCTTGCCGTTGTCGCCGGGGAGACCGATCATCACGAACTCGCCCGAACGGAAGCGGAAGCTCGCCGGGCGCGTCATCTTGAGGCTGAACAGCCCGTCGCACCAGTGGTGGACATGGGTGATGGTCTCGACGGAGAGCGCCGCGCTTTCGGTGAACTGGTCGCGGGTCAGAGTGGGCTGGTTCAAGACGGGCCTCGGATACAGGAGTGCGATGCCCGGAAGGGGCAATGGAATGGGGGCGCAGATGGACCAGAGCCGCCCGCCCTTCAAGACAGTTTAGTGTTAAGGGCTGAAAGCGGCCCTTGCGCTACGCCCCGCTAGTTCCAGCGCGCGGCGTTGTAGAGCTCCACCGCTTTCGCCTCGTTCCTGCCGATTTCCGCCGCGCCCAGCGGGTCCGCCTTGAAGGCGCCGAGCGCTTCGACCGCGGATGTCGGGGCGACGCCCTTGGCCGCCGGATATTCGTTGTTGCCGTTCGCGAGATACTTCTGCGCGCTCTCAGATGACAGATACTCGAGGAACTTCACGGCATTCGCCCGGTTCGGCGCGGTCTTCACCACGCCGGCGCCGCTCATGTTGACGTGGGTGCCGGTGGTCGCCTGGTTGGGGAAGATGATCCCGACCGCGTCCAGCACCTTGCGCTTCTCGGGCGTGTCGAAGCGGGCGAGGTAGTAGGTGTTGACCAGCGAGATGTCGCACTCGCCCGCCGCGACCGCCTCGATGTTCGACACGTCATTGCCCTGCGGCGCGCGTGCGAAGTTGGCGACGACACCCTTTGCCCACTGGCCAGCCTTGGCCTCCCCGTCATGCGCGATCATGCTGGCGAGCAGCGCGATGTTGTAGACGCTCGAGGAGGAGCGCATGCAGATGCGGCCCTTGAATTCGGGCTTGGCGAGGTCCTCGTAAGTCGCGAGGCCTGCGGGCGCTCCCTTGGCCTTGTTGTAGATGATGATCCGCGCGCGGGTCGACAGGGCGAACCACCGCTTTGCCGGGTCGCGCAGGTTGGCGGGGATGCGTTCCTCGAGCACCTTCGATTCGACTGGCGACAGGATCCCGGCCTCCTCGGCGCGCCACAGGCGGCCGGCGTCGGTGGTGATCAGCAGGTCGGCCGGGCTGAACTCGCCCTCGGCCTGAATGCGCTCGATCAGCGCATCTGCATCGGCCTCGATGCGGTTGACCTTGATGCCGGTCTGCTTCGTGAAGTCGTCGTAGAGCGCGAGATCGGTGTCGTAGTGGCGCGAGGAATAGATGTTGACCGCGCCGGTGATCGGCTTGGCGTCAGCGGCCTTGTCGTCCGTATCCGCGCAGGCTCCGAGCAGGCCGAAGCTGAGGCCGGCGAGTGCGGCAAGGAGCAGGTTTTTCATGGGGAGAGGCTTTCCGGTCAGTTCTTGCGAATGACTTGCAATAGAATTGCGCTCCGCGCAAGCTCTATGTGCGCGGGAAGGCCCGCACGCTCTCGGGGTCCGGGAGCACGGAGTAGGTCTTTCCCGCATCGACCGGCAGGGCCGTCTCCACCGTGATCGACAAGCCGTCTGGGCTCTCCAGAAGCACGCGGGAGCGGGCGCCAAGCGGATGGACATCGCGCACCCGGCAGCCGCGCGGATCGGGCACGGGCACCAGCCGGTCGGCCTGGACGAGGAGATCCAGCGCCGCTTCTGCGGGCAGTTCCCCGATCAGCGCGCCGAGCGGCCACAGCCCGAAGGCGGTGTCGAGCCCTTCCTCTCTGGCAGCGCCGGCGATCACCTGCGCCCCGCCGAAAATCGCGCCGACCGCAGCGGTGGCGGGGGCCTCGTGGAGATCTTGCGGGGTGCCGAACTGGACGATGCGGCCCGCTTCCATCACCGCGATGCGGTCGGCGACGTCGAGCGCTTCGGCAGGGTCATGCGTAACCAGAACCACTGTCGATCCCGCCTCGCGCAGCAGGATGCGGCATTCGCGGCGCAGGGCACGGCGCAGGACGATGTCGACGCTGGCGAAGGGCTCGTCCATCAGCAGCACGTGCGGGCGCGGCGCCATCGCCCGGGCGAGCGCGGCACGCTGTTGCTGGCCGCCGGACAGCTCGTGCGGGTAGCGCCCACCCATCCCGGCGAGGCCCACGCGGGCGAGCCAGCTCTCCGCCTCGCCGCGCCGCTCCTTGGGCAGGCCGAAGGCGACGTTCGCCGCGAGCGTCATGTGCGGGAACAGCGCCCCGTCCTGGAACACCAGCCCCACGGGCCGCACCTCTGGCGGCGGGCTGCGGCGCGCATCGGCGAGCACTTCGCCGGCCAGTACGACTTCGCCCTGCTGCACCGCGAGCAGCCCCGCCGCGAGGCCGAGGAGAGTTGACTTCCCGCAGCCCGACGCGCCAAGCAGGCAGGTGATCTCCCCCGCGGGCGCGGTGAAGCTGACGTCCTCCAGCGCCCTGACGGGCCCGTAAGCATGGGCAATATGACGGAATTCGAGGCTCAAGTGACCGATCCAGCCCGATCTGATGCGGGGTTGCGAGTGAGCCGCATTAGGCGTTTTGCGTCGCGTAACGCAAGCGCGGGGGCGGGCGGGGGCGCAGGCGGGTGGACCCTGGCGGCGCTCGTGCTCGCGCTGCTCGCGGGCCTGCCCCTCGCCGCGATCCTGTGGGAAGCGCTGACTGGCGACACCGGCGCCTTGCGCGAACTGGCCGACACGGTGCTGCCCACCTACATCCTCAACACGGCGCTGCTGATGCTGCTCGCTGGCGGGATCGCCGGGGTGACGGGGACGGGCTGCGCCTGGATCATCGCCGCGACCCGCTTTCCGGGGCGCCGCGTGCTCGGCTGGGCGCTGGTCCTGCCGCTGGCGCTTCCCGCTTACCTTTCGGCCTATCTCTATGCCGACATGCTCGACTTCGCGGGGCCGGTGCAGAGCGCCTTGCGCGGGCTGACCGGCTGGGGTGCGGGCGATTACTGGTTTCCCGGCATCCGTTCCTTGGGCGGCGGCGCCTTCGTGCTCGGCTCGGTGCTCTACCCTTATGTCTATCTGATCGCCCGCACCTCCTTCGCGACCCAGAGCACCACCCAGTTCCGCGCTGCGAGGAGCCTCGGAGCGGCGCCCGCCAAGGCTTTCTGGCACGTTGCCCTGCCCGCCGCGCGGCCGGCCATCGCAGGCGGCCTCGCACTGGTGCTGATGGAGGTGCTCGCCGATTTCGGGGTGGCGGACTATTTTGCGATCCCCACCTTCTCAACCGGCATCTTCCGCAGCTGGCTGGCGATGGGCGACAAGGCGGCCGCGTTGAAACTTGCCGCCGTCATGCTGCTGTTTGTCATCGTGCTGGTCGCCTGGGAGGCGCACACCCGCTCCGGGCGCAGCGACAGCCGCGACGGGCTGGCGATGCGCGATGCCAACGAGCCGCTGGTGGCGCTCTCGCCGCTCGGCAAGGCGCTGGCCTTCGCCGCCTGCGCGGTGCCGGTATTGATCGGGTTCGTCCTTCCCGCGGGCTACCTCGCCAGCCTCGCCATGACCGCCACCGCGCAGAGCGCCGCAGGCGACCTTGCGACCTATCTTGGGGGAAGCCTCAAACTCGGTCTCGCCGCCGCGAGCCTGTGCCTTTTCACGGCCCTCCTCCTCGCCTTCGCCCGCGCGCGCTCGGCCTCACGGGTCACCGCGAGCGCGATCCGGCTCGCGACATTGGGCTATGCCCTGCCCGGCGCGCTGCTCGCCGTCGGGCTGCTCGCCCCGCTCGGCGCCTTCGATCAGAGCCTCACGCGCTTCGCCCGAGACAATCTGGGCTGGAGCGGCGGACTGCTGCTGACGGGGACGAGCGCGATCCTCGTCTATGCGCTTGTCGTGCGGTTCCTGACGGTCGCCTACAATTCGGTGAGCGGCGGCCTTGCCCGCATTCCCCCAGGGCTCGATGCCGCCGCGCGCAGCCTCGGCGCGGGGCCTTCGCGGGTGCTCGCCCGGATCTACGCCCCGCTCCTTGCGCCGAGTCTGGCGGGCGCCGCCGCACTGGTGTTCATCGATACCCTGCGCGAACTGCCCGCCACGCTGATCCTGCGCCCCTTCAATCTGGAAACCCTCGCCACCCGCACCTACCGCCTTGCCGGCGACGAGCGGTTGGTCGAAGCGGCGATCCCCGCGCTGATCCTGCTCGCTGCGGGGCTGTTGCCGGTGCTGGTGCTCAACCGGCTGGGGAAACGTTAGCCGAAAGTGTAACGCCAGCTTGTCAGATGGCTTGTCCAAAGCTGCCTGTTCGCTACAAGGCGAGGCACATGGCACGCTTCCCTTTTTCCGCGATCGTCGGTCAGGACGAGATGAAACAGGCGCTGCTGATCGCCGCCGTCGACCCCAGCATCGGGGGTGTGATGGTGTTCGGCGACCGCGGCACGGGCAAATCCACCGCCGCCCGCGCGCTCGCCGCGCTGATGCCACCGATCATGGCGGCAGAGGGCTGCCCCTATGGTGCCTCCAAGGAAGATCAGGCGCGCTATCCCGACGTGGTCGGCGCGGGCAAGATGGTGAGCCGCCCGGTTCCTTTCGTCGACATGCCGCTGGGCGCGACCGAGGATCGGGTGATCGGCAGCCTCGATCTGGAACGCGCCCTGCGATCGGGCGAGAAGGCTTTCGAGCCGGGGCTGCTGGCGAAAGCCCATCGCGGGTTCCTCTATATTGACGAGATCAACCTGCTCGAGGATCACCTCGTTGACCTGCTGCTCGATGTGGCGGCATCGGGCGAGAACGTGGTCGAGCGCGAGGGGCTGTCGGTGCGCCACCCCGCCAAGTTCGTGCTGATCGGCAGCGGCAACCCCGAGGAAGGCGAACTGCGCCCACAATTGCTCGACCGCTTCGGGCTGTCGGTGGAGGTGCGCACGCCCAAGGACATCGAGGTGCGGATCGAGATCATGCGTCTGGTCGCCGCCAACGAGGCTGACCCGCAGGCCTTCGCCGAGCGCTGGGCCGAAGCCGACGGGGCCATCCTCAAGCGCATTGCCAAGGGCAAGGCGAAGCTCCCCAAGCTTGTCCCCGGTGAGGACGTGCTGCGCGATGCCGCCGAGCTGTGCATGGCAGTCGGCGCGGATGGCCTTCGCGGCGAGCTCACCCTGATGCGCGCCGCGCGCGCGCTCGCAGCGCTGGAGGGCGCGAAGAGCGTCACCCGCAAGCACCTGCTCGCCATTGCGCCCTCGGCGCTACGCCACCGCTTGCGCCGCGACGTGCTCGACGAGACCGGCTCCACGGCACGCATCACCCGGGCGATCGCCGAGCTGTTCGGATGATCTCCGATCCCGCCGCAGCCGATCCGCTCGACGATGCGGTGCTGGCGGCGCGACTTTTCACCCTCGCGCCGCGGGTCTTCAAGGGGCTGGTGCTGCGCGGCAGCAGCCCTGCGCGCGAGGCTTTGGTTGCTGCGCTGGGCGAAAGCATCGCGCTGCGCCGCCTCCCCGGCCATGTCGACGACGAGCGGCTGCTGGGCGGCATCGACCTCGCCGCCAGCCTTTCCGCCGGGCGGCCGATCCGCCAGACCGGGCTGATCGAGGAAGCCGCCGGAGGCGCACTGATCGCCGCGATGGCCGAGCGGATGGACGGGGCAATCGCCGGCAGGCTCGCGCAGGCGCTGGACGACGGAGCGACCGCACTCGTGCTGCTCGACGATGCGGTCGATCCCGAAGAAGCCCCGCCGCAGAGCCTCGCCGAACGCCTCGCCTTCGCCTGCGATCTGTCTGCCTCGCGCCGCTGGCAGGGGGTGGAGCTTGCACCTGCAGCAGGAACGCTCGCCGACGTCGTCCCCCTCGACGAGGCACAGCTGCGCGCGCTCGCCGCCACGGCCGAGGCACTGGGGGTGGAATCCTTGCGGGCGCTGATCTTTGCCGGCGAGGCCACGCGCGGGCTCGCGGCGTTGGCCGGGCGCGCGCTTACGGACAGATCCGACCTCGAAAGCGCGGTTCGCCTTGTCCTCGCCCCGCGCGCCACCCGCCTCCCCCCGCAGGAGGCCCCCGATGCGCCGCCCGAGGACCAGCCGCCTCCGCCGCCGGATGGAAACACCGAGGACCAATCCAACACCGACCAGCAGCAGCCCGAGCCCGACCTGTCCGAGCTGCTCGTCGAGGCGGCCAAGGCGGCGATCCCGGCGGACCTCCTTGCCAGCCTCGCCCAAGGCAAGGCCCCGCGCCGGTCGTCGAGCAGCGGCACCGGGCAGAAGCGAAAGGCGGCAACGCGCGGCAAGCCACTGGGCGCGCGTCCCGGAATGCCGCGCGGCGGGGCGAAGCTGGCGCTGATCGACTCGCTCAGGGCCGCCGTCCCCTGGCAGCAGGTGAGGCGGCGCGAGGCCGGGGCCGACGCCGGCTCCCCGATCCTCATGCGCAAGGAGGACCTGCGCATCCGCCGCTTCGAGGAGCGCGCGGCGCGGGTCACGATCTTCGCCGTCGACGCGTCGGGCTCCGCAGCGGCGGCGCGGCTGGCCGAAGCCAAGGGCGCGGTCGAGCTGATGCTGGGGCAGGCCTATGTCACCCGCTCGGAAGTGGCGCTCGTATCCTTCAGGGGCACCACCGCCGAACTGCTTCTGCCGCCGACCCGCTCGCTGACCCGCGCCCGGCGGCGCCTCGCCGAACTGCCCGGCGGAGGCGGCACGCCGCTCGCCCTCGGGCTCAATGCCGCACGCGAGGTCGCCGAAGCGGTGATCGCACGGGGGCGCAGCGCGGCGCTGGTGATCCTCACTGACGGGCGCGCCAACATCGCTGCCGACGGCTCACCCGGCCGCCCGCAGGCGAAGGAGGACGCAGAGGCCGCCGCGCGCGCCATTGCGGTGCGCGGCATCGATTCATTGGTGGTCGACATCTCCGCCCGCCCCGGCCCGGAGGGAGCCGCGCTCGCTGCTGCGCTCGGGGGCCGCTTCCTCGCCCTCCCCCGCGCCGATGCAAAGATGCTTACGGCTGCGATCAACGCCGTGCAGCCGGTGGGTAAGGCGGCGTGAGCCAGCTCGACTGGAACCGCGAAGGGTTGATCTGGCCGCACCGCGAGACGAGCACTTTCGTAGCTGTGGGGCGTGCCCGCTGGCATGTTCAGCGCATGGGGTCCGGCCCCCCCTTGCTGCTGCTCCACGGCACCGGCGCCTCGGTCCATTCGTGGCGCGACCTGATGCCCTTGCTGGCGCGTGACTACGCCGTGACCGCCATCGACCTGCCCCGCCACGCCTTCACCACCGGGCACGATGCCTATGCGATGAGCCTGCCGTCCATGGCTCTCGAAATCGCCGGCCTGCTGAGGGCGCTGGAGCTCGAGCCTGCCGCCATCGTCGGCCACTCGGCGGGCGCGGCGCTCGGACTGCAACTGGCGCTGGCGCATGGCCACAAGGGGCCGATCATCGGGCTGAGCGCGGCGCTGCGGCCCTTCCCCGGCCCGCTCGCGCAGATCTTCCCGGCAGTGGCGAAAGCGCTGTTCATCAACCCGCTGGTGCCGCGGCTGTTCGCGGGCACGATCGACCTTGCCGGCGGAACGCAGCGCTTCATGTGGCGCTCGACCCATTCGCGGATCGATGCCGCGGGCATGGCCTGCTACCGCACCCTCCTGAAAAGCCCCGACCACGCCGGCGGCGGGCTGGCGATGATGGCGAACTGGGACCTGCCGAGTTTGCGGACACGCATGGGCGATGTCCCCAATCGGGTGCTGCTGATCCACGGCGCGCAGGATCCCGCGATCCCGCTCGACTGGGCGAAGGACGCGGCACGCTGGCTGCCGGATGCCCGGCTGGACGTGCTCCCCGGTCTCGGCCATCTTGCCCACGAGGAAGCGCCCGAGAAAGCCGCCGCGCTGATCGCAGGCTTCCTCGCGGGGCACAGTCAGGAGAGCTAGGAATGCACGGCGGGCAATATGGCTGGATCGAGCTGGTGCTGTTCTACGGCCTCGCGATCGGGTTCGGGGTCTGGCAGTGGCTGAAGATGGACCGCATGCTCAAGAAGACCCGCGCGGAGAAAGCTGCCCGAGAGGCAGCCGAGCGCGACGACGCCCCGCCTGCCGCCTAGGCGTTTGGCGCGCTGGGCGCACCCATCATGGCCTGCCAGTGCTGCAACAAGTCACCCCGCTCTCCGCTGGCGAAGACATGGCGGTCAGGGCGGACGAGCACCGCCTGCGCGCCGTGCGCGTCGAGCCAGGCGGTGAGCGCCGGCGCAAAGGGCGCGAGCCGCGCCTCGCCCAGATCCGCGCGGTCGATGAGCCAGGCTCCCGGTCCGAGCACGTCGTCGAGCCGCGTGCCGTCGCTCGCCAAAGCTTGCGCGAAGTAGCTGCGCTCGCCGGGTGAGCCCGCGAGGAACGCCCCTTCGCCGAGCGGGGGATAGGCCGGAGGGCCCTCGGGCAGCTTGCCGAGCCTTCGGGCAAGGTCGAACTTCAGATCGCGCACCCATGCGCCCAGGCTGCTGGTGGTGCAGACCATCCGGCCCATCATGACCGCCATGTCGATGGTGGCGCGCAGGTGGGGCGCGCGTTCGGGCTGGTAGGTGTCGAGTAGTGCGGCATCGGCTTCGCCTTTCGTCACCGCCGCCAGCTTCCACGCGAGGTTCGCGGCATCGCGCAGGCCCGAGCACAGGCCCTGCCCCGCGAAAGGCGGTGTCTGGTGGGCGGCATCGCCTGCGAGCAGGACACGGCCCTTGCGCCACTCGCGGGCAATCCGGGCGCGAAACGTGTAGACGGCGGTGCGCTCGATCCGCACCGCGCCTTCGACGTTCCACGGGGCAAGCAGGCGCGCCACGCTGTCTGGCGCGCTGATGCCTTCCGGGCTTTCGCCGGGCAGGATCATGAACTCCCAGCGGTGACGGCCGGCGCTCATCAGCACGCAGGTGGTGGGCCTTTCCGGATCGCAGATCTGCAAGTTGGCGGTGGGGAGGCGCGCAGGATCATCGACGAGCACGTCGACCACCAGCCAGGCTTCCGCAAAGCCGAGGTCCGCAAAGGCGATGCCGCAGGCCTTGCGCACCGGGCTGCGCGCGCCGTCCGCGCCGACCAGCCAGCGGGCACGCAGGAGACGGTCACCCTCTGGCGTAGCAAATTCCGCGGTGATGCCGTCCCCGTCATCCTCGAAGGCGAGCATCTCCCAGCCGGAACGCAAGTCGGCGCTTGGCTGCCCTGCGAGCGCCCCGCGCAGCGCGGCTTCGACCGAGGGCTGGTGGATCATATTGGCAACTGGCCAGCCGCCCGCCCCCATTTGCCCGGCGCCGTCGAAGGACAGCAGCAGCTTGCCGCGCGCGTTGCGGAACTCGTATCGGTCGGCGCTGCGGCTGGTCGCCATCACCGCCTCGGCCGCGCCGGCTTCCTGAAGGATGCGCATCCCTTCGTGATCGATATGCGCCGCGCGCGGAAGCGGGTGGATCGCCGACTCCTTCTCCGCCACGATCACGCGCACGCCAGCCATTGCGAGCAGTGCGGCAAGCGTGACGCCCGTCGGCCCGCCGCCGATGATTAACACGTCACAATCGTAACGGGCCGACATCGGGTCAGCCCTCGGCGATCATGGTGCCCTCGATGTGGCCGAGGCGGTCGATCTCGGTCCTCACCACATCCCCCGCCTTCAAGAACTGGCGAGGGTCCATCGCCGCGCCGATCCCGCCTGGCGTGCCGGTGAACAGGCAATCGCCCGGCTCCAGCGTCATGCCCACCGAAAGGTGCTCGACCTGCTGCCATACGTCGTAGACGAGGTGCCGCGTGTTCGAGTTCTGCCGCTCCTCGCCGTTGACATAGCAGCGGATGCCGAGATCGTGCGGATCGCCCAGCTCATCGGCGGTGACGATCCACGGGCCCATCGGTGCGTGGGTGTCGAAGCTCTTGCCCAGGGACCATTGCGGCACGGCGTGCTGCCACATCCGCTCGGTGACGTCGTTACCGACGCAATAGCCGAAGATCGCGGCGGGCGCGTCGGCGGCGGCGATGTGCTTGCCGCCTGCGCCGATCACCGCGACGAGTTCGGCCTCGTAATCGGGCGTCATGGTGCCGCGAGCGATCAGGATCGGGTCGTAGGGCGCGTTGACGCTGGTCTGCGCCTTGGTGAACCACACCTGCCGCTCGGGCGTGCCGAGGCCGCTTTCGGCGATGTGGTCGGCATAGTTGAGGCCGATCGCGAAGATCTTGCCGGGACGCTGGACCGGCGCTTCGAGCTTCACGTCGCCAAGCGGAATGCCGCCGTCGCCGATTGCGGCCTTGGCCTCGAGCCCGGGCTTGAGGCTGTCCCATTCGCGGATCAGGTCGATCATGGTTCCGGGCACGCCGGACGGGATCACCGCATCGCCGACGACGATCCCGGTGCGGGTGTGGCCGGCGTGGGTGAAGGTGCAGAGCTTCATGGGTCAGGCTTCCTTGGGCGAGCGGGCGAAGAGGCGCTTGATGCGCAGCTGCATGGCGGTGACAAAGGCAATCAGACCGGGGGGCGGCGCCATGCGCCCCGCGAACATCGGATGCGGCGCGCCCCATTGCACGGCGAGCAGCGCCTGCATGGTCTGCTTCGCCGGCGGATCGGCCGCGGTGAACAGGTCGCCATCGGTCCAGTGCTCCAGCTCGTTGCCGAAGGGGTCCTTCCAGTAATCGAATATCTGGCTACCCATGATGTGGCGGCCGACGCCCCATGCGGCCTCTCGCTGGCGGGTCTTCAGATATTCGTGCCCCAACATGAGGTCGTCGAGGCTCTCCACCTCGAAGGCGGCGTGGAGCAGGCCGAGGGGGCCGGGCAACTGGGCAAGGAAGATGGTGTGGTGATCGGAGGGCACATCGCCCCGGTCGCAGCGCATGAAGGCGCCGAGGGGAACGTTCGGCGCGGCCTCGATCTCGTCGGAGGTGAGGAAGCCGAAGCGGTGCTTCCACCACGCCTCGGAACGGCGGAAATCGCCTACCTTCAGCACGGCATGGCCGATGCGGCGCACATGGGCTGGCGCCGGATCGAGCCGGATCGTCTCGCGCTGGCGCGGCTTGGCCGCGGCGGAGTTGAACTGCGGGGCCGCGCAAGGTTCCGGGGCCTCGCAGGCCTGGCCCGCGACCACTTCGATGCGGTAGCCATCAGGGTCGGTGAGCCGCACCACCATCCCCCCGCCCGGCTCTTCCAGCGGTTCGACCGCCGTGCCTTCATGCGCGGCGAGCGCCTCCAGATCGGCAATGCTGGCCGCCCTCAGCCCGACGCCGAGGAACTTTGCCTCCCCCGGCTCGGTGACGTGGACGAATGGCCGCCCGTCGCCGCCCTTGCCGTAGAGCCGCCCGCCTGTCGCAAAGCAGGTGAGGCCGAAGTCCTCGAGAAACCCGCGCATCAGGCCAAGATCGGGCGCGCTGAAGCGGACATGGGCGATGTCCTCGACCTTGATGATGGCCATGATCCCCTCCTGCCGGCCTTCATTGCGGCGGCGATTCGTTCTGACTATTTGGTCAAATATCTTGAAAATGACTATCTGGTCAAGTATGCAGGGCGCATGGCCGCCAAAGCCCCCTCGCCTTCAAAAGCTCCCCGCGTGCCTTCCCGCACGGGCCGCACGCGCACCGCGCTGATCGCTGCCGGGCTCGATCTGATGGTCGACCGCCCGATCGACGCCATTGCCATCGACGAGGTCGTCGCCCGCGCCGGAGTTGCAAAAGGAAGCTTCTTCAACCACTTCGTCGACAAGCACGCCTTCGCCGCCGCGGTTGCCGCCGTCGTGCGGCTCGAGGTCGAGGCCGAGGTGGCCCGCGCCAATGCCGGCATCGTCGACCCCGTCGCGCGCATCGCCGGCGGCATGGCGGTCGCCGCGCGGCTTGCCATTGCCCAGCCGCGGCGGATGACGATCCTGCTGCGCGCCCAGGAGCCTGCGACGAGCCAGACCCACCCGCTCAACCGCGGTCTGAAGGGCGATATCGAGGCGGCGCTCGCCGAAGGCCTGCTGCGCCCCGAGGCGCGCGACATGGGCGTGACCTACTGGCTTGGCCTGTGCCTCGTCCTGAGCGCACATCTGGTCACGACGCGTCCTCCGCTCACGCTCGCCGCCACGCTGCTTGCGGACATGCTGACCCTCGGCCTCACAGGGCTCGGTGTGCCAGCCGAACGCGCGGCCCAACTGGCGCGCGACATCCGCATCTAGGCCTTGCGGTTCAGCGGGGCTTTCGGGGCATCCGGTAGGGGAGCATGAACTGCACAAGCGGCGAGGAGAAGCGCCGCATGTCGAGGCTCTCCTGCACCGCCACCACCTCTTCACCGAGGAAGCGCGAGGCAAGTTCGGAGCGGGCGTAGAAAGGCGTGTCCTCCCAGGTCCGGCGCACCGCGGCGACCCCGATGTCCGACCGGGTGCGACGTTCCACCCGCCAGCCACTTGCCGGCAGACGGGCGATCGGCGGCAGCTCGACCGGCTCCGGCACGCCATCGCCCCCGAAGCGCAGCGCGCTCGCGAACAGCGAGCCATCGCGGCGTTCGCCCTCGTAGCAGACCAGCGCGCCTTCCTTCAGATGCGCGCGCGACCAGTGCCAGGTGTTGAAGCCCTTCTCCAGAGGCTCCGCCCCGCGGTTGTGATCGAGATAGGCCTTGCCGCTCCACGACAGGCCGGGCGAGGTCATCTCCACCTCGATCCGCGCGCGCGGGGCGAGGCAGTGCCAGATGTGGTTCTCCCTGGCATCGAGCGCGAAGGCGGCGCGGTTGAGGGCCTCGGGGATCACCCGCACCCGCCCGCGCACGGGGCGCTGCCAGGGCACGAACAGCCGGGTGTCGCCTTCGACGATGTCGATGGCGAGCGCCCCGTCCTCCCAGCGCACAGAACTCGGGCCGATCACGAGGTTGGAGGGATCGCGCTCGATGGCGCGGCGCGGCCGTTCGGTCATCGTCCAGCGCGCGCCGGGGCCGTAGAGCGCGACGTTCAATGCGCAGTGGTCGATCGGATCGGACCGCCCGCTCTTCTTGTAATAGGGCGAGAACACCGAGCCCAGAAAGGCGATGATCGTCAGCCCGTGCTGCCCGTCGTCGCTGATCGCGTCGACATACCACCAGGAATAGCCGCCCGCGGGGATATCCTCGTCGAAGCGAGGTCCCTCGCGATCACCCGCGCTGCCAGCTGCCCGGACAAGGCTGCCATGGGCACCCCAGCCGCCGGATGGGTCGCCCCGCCCGTGCAGTAGAGACCGGGCAGCCGGGTTTTCGGGCCCTGTCGCTGGAAGGAAGCCGCCCAGCCGTGCGACGCTCTGCCATAAAGCGCGCCGCCCGTGGCCGGGAAGAGGCCCTCCCAATCCTGCGGGGTCATGAGCCGGTGCGGCAGCGGATCCTCGAGCTGCAGGCCGCAACGCCGGAGCGTGGCCATCATGGCTTGCGTGCATTGCTCTCTCTCCTCGGGTGAATAGGCGTGGACGTCCCCGTCTGCGGGGGCGTTGACGATGATCTGAAGGCGCTCGCGGGCTCCCGGCGGCGGCGCGGGGTCGGCGAGGCTCGCGCCGCGATCGATGGCGCAGACATAGACGGTCGGTTCGGAGGGCGTGGCCCCGCTCGCGATCTCGCGGAACTCGCGGGCATAGTCGCGCGAGAAGAAGACGTTGTGATGGGTGAGGTCGAAGCCCTTGGTCCGCGTATGGGCGTACCAGACGAGCGCCGAGAGCGAGCGCTTGGTGCGCGGGATTGCCGGCACGGCGTGGCGCGCTGCCTCGCCGAAGCGCCCGGTGGCAAGCGCCGAAGGATCGCCGTTGCAGATCACGATGTCGGCCGCGATCACCTCGCCCGACGCGAGGCGCACGCCGCTGGTGCGGCCATTGACGGCAAGGATCTCGGTCACAGGCGCCCCGGTGCGCACCCGCGCGCCCTGCCCCTCGGCCAGCCCCGCGATCGCCTTGGCCAGAGCGTGGATGCCGCCCTCGATCAGCCACACCCCCTTGGCCTCGACATGGGCGATCAGCATCAGCGTGGCGGGCGCGTTGAAGGGGGAGGAGCCGCAATAGGTGGCATAGCGGCCGAACAATTGCTGGAGGCGCGGGTCCTTGAAGTGGCTCCCGAGCGCACTCCACATGCGATCGAAGGGGCGCATCGCGAGCATGTCGCCCAACTTCCACGGTCCGATCCGCCACATCATGGGAAGCGGCGTGGAGGCCTTTTCGCCGCGCAGGAACGGGTCTTCGAGTACCTCGAAGATGCGCTGCGCCTCGGCGGTAAAAGCGCGGTAGCCGCGGGCCGCTTCGGGCCCGGCAAAGGCGCCGACTGCATCTGCGCTGGCGTCTGGGTCGGCAAAGAGGTCGAGCGTGCCCTTATCGTCCCAAGCATGGCGGGCGAGCACTTCGGCGCGGGTTACCTCGACGTGATCCTCGAGCCGGGCGTTGCAGGCGGCGAAGACCTCGTCAAAAACCGCGCGGTAGGTGAAGACCGTCGGCCCCCCATCGATCGCGGCGCCATCGACCTCGACGCGCCGCGCCTTGCCGCCGACCCAGTCCTCCTTTTCGAAAACGGTGACCTCCGCGCCGCGCGCGGCGAGCAGGGCGGCGCTGGTGAGCCCGCCAATGCCTGCTCCGATCACGGCGACTCGCACCTTCAACCGCCTCGCTCCCGTCAGTCCCCGGATTATCATTGACCTTACGCCGCGTTATGTCCAACTATTTAGACATATGACATGTGAAGCACCTTAGGCATGCGCCGTTGGGACGTCCTCAGGGTCGGTTATGCCAAGCGCCGCAACCGGCTCTTCGCGAATCCCCGCTTCCAGCACTGGGCCGCGCGCCTACCGCTGATCCGCTGGATTGCCCGCAGCCGGGCGAACGGCGCTTTCGATCTCCTCGCGGGCTTTGCCTATTCGCAGGTCCTGCGCGCCTGGGTGGAGGGCGGGTTGTTCGATATCCTCAAGGAAGGTCCGCTCGCGCCTGCCGCCGTCGCCGCGCGGATGGACCTCAGCGAAGACGCCGCTCTCACCCTCCTGCGGGCAGGCCGGTCGCTGATGCTCGCCGAGGAGCCTGCCCCCGGCCTGTGGATGCTCGGGGAGCAAGGCGCTGTATTTGCGAGCAATCCCGGCGTGCAGGCGATGGTCCGGCACCACCGCCTGCTCTATGCCGACCTTGCCGATCCGCTTGCGCTGTTTCGCGCCGACCGCAAGGAGCCGACCGCCTTGTCGCGCTTCTGGACCTATGCCGGCGCACTTCAGGGGGCGACCGAACGCGGGGCGGATACGGCGGAATATTCCGAGCTCATGGCCGCCTCGCAGCACTTCGTCGCCGACGAGGTGCTCGCCTCGGTGACGTTCCGCGATGTTGAGCGCCTGCTCGATGTGGGCGGCGGACACGGCGCTTTCCTGCGCCACATTGGCGAGGCATGGCCGCATCTCAAGCTGGGGCTGTTCGACCTGCCGGAAGTTGCGCAGACCGGGGCAGCCCGGCTCGGCGAGGCGGTCGGCGCGGCGCGAGTCACCGCGCATCCCGGCAATTTCTTCAGCGATTCCATACCATCGGGTTATGACATGGTGTCGCTGATCCGGATCCTCCACGATCACGACGACGCCCCGGCGCAGGCCCTGCTCGCCAGTATCCGCGCGAGCCTCGCCCCGGGCGCGCGGCTGCTGATCGCCGAGCCGATGGCGCGCATCCCCGGCGCCGAGCCGATGGGGGAGGCCTTCTTCGGGCTTTACCTGTGGGCGATGGGCTCGGGCCGCCCGCGCAGCCCGCAGGAACTGGTCGCCATGCTGGGCCGCGCCGGCTTCGCGCGCACTCAGGTCATCGCGACAGCGCAACCGGTTAACGCAAGCGTGATCATCGCCACCGCCTGAAGAAAAGTTGTCCAAGTTGTTTGACAGTCAAAAGCGTAAGGCGTAGCAAACATGTGCGAGAAAGTGTTTCCGGATTTCGAGTCGGGCTTTGTGCCTGCGAAATCTGGCAAGAACGGGAGAGGGCGAAGCGATGGATACACTGGCCGTCATTCTCGAAGGACCGCAGCGCCTCGCGCTGCGTTCGCTCGGGATGAAGCCGGTGGAGCCCGCCGACGTCGTCGTCGAGATCGCCTACAGCGGCATCAGCACAGGCACGGAAAAGCTCCTCTGGAGCGGGCGCATGCCGCCCTTCCCCGGCCTCGGCTACCCGCTCGTGCCCGGATACGAATCCGTGGGCCGCATCGTCGATGCAGGCCCTGAAGTCCGCGCCCGGATCGGCGACTGGGTCTTCGTTCCCGGAGCCAATTGCTACACCGACGCGCGCGGCCTCTTCGGTGGCACCGCGCGCCGCGTCATAGTGCCGTCGGCGCGAGCTTTGCCGATCCCCGAACACCTCGGCGATGCCGGGGTGTTGTGCGCGCTCGCGGCGACGGCGCTTCACGCCATCAAGGGCGGCTTCGCCCGGCGCGAGGCCCTGCCTGACCTCATCATCGGCCACGGCGTGCTCGGCCGTCTGCTTGCCCGCCTTACGCTGGCGCTCGGCGGCGCGGCGCCTACCGTGTGGGAAACGAACCCCTCCCGCCGTGACGGCGCGGTAGGTTACAACTGCATCGACCCCACCACCGACGAGCGGCGCGATTATCACGCGATCTACGACGCCAGCGGCGATGCGGGCCTGATCGACGATCTGGTGATGCGCCTCTCCAAAGGCGGCGAGATCGTGCTCGCGGGCTTCTATTCCGAACGCGTCAGCTTCGCCTTCCCGGCGGCCTTCATGAAGGAAGCGCACTTCCGTGTCGCGGCCGAATGGCAGCCCGGCGATCTCGCCGAAACGCGCGCGCTGATCGAATGCGGCAGGCTCGATCTCAAGAGCCTCGTCACCAACCGGCGTCCGGCCGGAGAGGCGCTCGACGCCTATCCGCAGGCTTTCACCGATCCCGATTGTCTCAAGATGGTTCTCGATTGGAGCGAATGTTGATGTCCGTGCTCGACACCCAGACTGCTGCTTTGCGCGAAGAAGCTTCCCATGAGCCCGATCCGGTGCACACCGGAGAAGTGAAAAGCGAGACCCAGGTCATCGCGATCTACGGCAAAGGCGGCTCGGGCAAGAGCTTCGCGCTTTCCAACCTCAGCTACATGATGGCCCAGCAGGGCAAGCGCGTGTTGCTGATCGGCTGCGACCCCAAGTCCGATACCACCAGCCTGCTGTTCGGCGGCAAGTCCTGCCCGACGATCATCGAAACCTCCTCGAAGAAGAAGCTCGCCGGCGAGGAAGTCCGCATCGAGGATGTGTGCTTCCAGCGCGACGGCGTCTTCGCGATGGAGTTGGGCGGCCCCGAAGTGGGTCGCGGCTGCGGCGGGCGCGGGATCATCCATGGTTTCGAGCTGCTCGAAAAGCTCGGCTTCCATGACTGGGGCTTCGATTACGTCCTGCTCGATTTCCTCGGCGACGTGGTGTGCGGCGGCTTCGGCCTGCCGATCGCCCGCGACATGTGCCAGAAGGTCATCGTGGTCGGGTCGAACGACCTGCAATCGCTCTACGTTGCGAACAACGTGTGTCAGGCGGTCGAGTACTTCCGCAAGATGGGCGGCAATGTCGGCGTGGCCGGCATGATCGTGAACAAGGATGACGGCACGGGCGAGGCCAAGGCCTTCGCGGAGGCCGTGGGCATCCCGGTGCTCACCGCGATCCCGGCGAACGAGGACATCCGCCGCAAGAGCGCCAATTACCAGATCATCGGCATCCCCGGCACCGAATGGGCGAGCCTGTTCGAGGAGCTGGCGATCAACGTCGCCGAAGCCCCGCCGCTCCGGCCCACGCCCTTGACGCAGGACGGCCTTCTGGGCCTGTTCAGCGCCGACATCACCGGCGCCAATGTCGAACTCGTCCCCGCAACCCAGGCCGACATGCGCGGCGGGGTGTTCGAAGTCCGTCCGACCCTCGAAGTGGTCTACGACGAGGCCTGATGCGATGAGCGACGCCTTCCCCTCCAGCACCGCCCGTGCCCCCGACCGGATCGCGCTCGATGCGCCTGTCAGCGAGAGCGCCGGCGGCTGTTCGTCGAAGGACACGATGAACGAAGCCGCGCGGGCTGCCGGCAAGAGCGAGATCCTCGACCAATACGCCGCCGACTATCCCGTCGGCCCGCATGACCAGCCGCAATCGATGTGCCCCGCCTTCGGGTCCTTGCGTGTCGGCCTCAGGATGCGGCGCACAGCCACCGTGCTCTCGGGCTCGGCCTGCTGCGTTTATGGCCTGACCTTCACCTCGCACTTCTACGGCGCGCGGCGGACGGTCGGCTACGTGCCCTTCTCCTCGGAAACGCTGGTCACCGGCAAGCTGTTCGAGGACATCAAGGAAGCGGTCGAAGACCTCGCCGATCCCGAACTCTACGACGCGATCGTCGTCACCAACCTTTGCGTCCCCACCGCGAGCGGCGTGCCGCTGCGGCTGCTGGGCAAGCAGGTCAACGGCGTGCGCATCATCGGCATCGACGTGCCGGGCTTCGGCATTCCGACCCACGCCGAAGCGAAGGACGTGCTCGCCGGCGCGATGCTCGCCTACGCCCGCGAGGAAGTGATGGCAGGCCCGGTGGCCGCCCCGCGCGAACGCACGGACAAGCCCAGCATCGCGCTGCTCGGCGAGATGTTCCCGGCTGACCCCGTGGTGATCGGCCAGATGCTTGCGCCCCTAGGCCTTGCTGCCGGTCCGGTCGTCCCGACCCGCGAATGGCGCGAGCTTTACGCTGCGCTCGATTGCGCGGTGGTCGCCGCGATCCACCCCTTCTACACCGCCAGCATCCGCGAATTCGAAGCCGCCGGCCGCCCGGTCATCGGCTCGGCCCCGGTCGGCGCGGACGGCACGGCTGCCTGGCTCCAATCCATCGGCGACACGATGGGCCTTCCGCAAGCCAAGGTCGATGCCGTCAAGGACGCGATGATCGCCGCCTGCAAGGGCGCGATTGCCAAGATGCCGATCAAGGGCCGGATCACCGTTTCGGGCTATGAAGGCTCCGAATTGCTGGTTGCCCGCCTGCTGATCGAAAGCGGCGCGGAAGTGCCCTATGTCGGCTCCGCCTGCCCGCGCACCAAGTGGTCGGATCCCGACCGCGAATGGCTCGAAGCGCGCGGCGTGCATGTGCAGTTCCGCGCAAGCCTCGAACAGGACATTGCCGCCGTCGACGAATACCGCCCCGATCTCGCGATCGGCACCACCCCGGTGGTGCAGCACGCCAAGTCGCGTGCGATCCCCTCGCTCTACTTCACCAACCTCATCTCGGCCCGCCCGCTGATGGGTCCGGCAGGCGCCGGCAGCCTCGCCACGGTGATCAACGCCGCGATGGGCAACAAGGCGCGCTTCGATGCGATGCGCGACTTCTTCGAGGGCGTCGGCACCGAACATGCCGCGGGCGTGTGGGAAGACCTCCCCGTCGACCGGCCCAAGTTCCGCAAGAAGTATGCAGCCTTGAACGAGGCTGCGCGCAAGGCTGCGGAGGCGATCGGCTCATGACGCTCGTTCTCGACCATGACCGGGCCGGCGGCTACTGGGGCGCCACCTATGTCTTTACTGCGGTGAAGGGCCTGCAGGTCATCATCGACGGCCCCGTGGGCTGCGAGAACCTGCCCGTCACCTCCGTGCTCCACTACACCGATGCCCTGCCCCCGCATGAACTCCCGATCGTCGTCACCGGCCTCGGCGAGGAAGAGCTGGGCAAGACCGGCACCGAAGGCGCGATGAAGCGCGCGTGGAAGACGCTAGACCCGGAGCTGCCCGCGGTGGTCGTCACCGGCTCCATCGCCGAGATGATCGGCGGCGGCGTGACGCCTGAGGGCACCAACATCAAGCGCTTCCTGCCGCGCACCATCGATGAAGATCAATGGCAGTCGGCAGACCGCGCGCTGACCTGGCTGTGGACCGAATTCGGCCCCAAGAAGATGCCGGCCCCGCGTGAGCGCCGCGAAGGCGAGAAGCCGCGGGTCAACATCATCGGGCCTTCGTATGGCATGTTCAACATGCCGTCCGACCTTGCCGAGATCCGCCGCCTCATCGAAGGCATCGGCGCGGAAGTGGGCGTGGTCTTCCCGCTCGGCACGCACCTTGCCGACATTTCCAAGCTCGCCACGGCAGACGCGAACGTCTGCCTCTACCGCGAGTTCGGCCGCAACCTGTGCGAAACGCTCGAACGGCCCTATTTCCAGGCGCCGATCGGCCTCAGCCAGACCACCAAGTTCCTGCGCGCGCTGGCCGCCGAACTCGGCCTCGACCCCGAGCCCTTCATCGAGCGCGAGAAGCACACCACCATCAAGCCGCTGTGGGACCTGTGGCGTTCCGTGACGCAGGATTTCTTCGGCACGGCGAGCTTCGGCATCGTCGCCAATGAAACCTATGCGCGCGGCATCCGCCACTTCCTTGAAGACGACATGGGCCTGCCCTGCACAATCGCGGTTTCGCGCTGCGCCGGGGTGAAGACCAAGAACGAGGACGTGCGCGCATCGCTTCATGCCACTCCGCCACTGGTGATGTTCGGCAGCTATAACGAACGGATGTATCTGGCTGAAATGAGCGGCGGCGGGCATGGTCCGAGCACGCAGTTCATTCCCGCCAGCTTCCCAGGTGCGGCGATCCGCCGTCACACCGGAACGCCCTTCATGGGCTATTCGGGCGCGACCTACCTTGTGCAGGAAGTGTGCAATGCGCTGTTCGATGCGCTGTTCCACATCTTGCCGCTCGGCACCGATCTCGACAAGGTCGACCCGACGCCGGCGCGGGGCGAAGCGCAACTGGCATGGGACGATGACGCCAAGACGAAGCTCGACCGGCTCGTCGAGGCCCAGCCGGTGCTGGTCCGCATTTCCGCCGCCAAGCGGATGCGTGACACGGCCGAACGGACCGCGCGCAGCCGCGGCGCTGATACAGTTACAGCAGATTGCCTCCAAGAGGCACTGCTCGAAGGTGCGGGGGCATGACGACCATGTTCGCCCGTACCACCAGTTTGTCGCTGCTGCGGACCCGTTCCGCGACAGCACAAGCCCATGCCCCCTTCGAGGGGGCTCTCCAATCCACGTGGGGGATCACGCGGGGATGCCGACGGGAGCTTTCGGGCTCTCATTCACACCCAAATGAACGGAGAAAACCCGATGAACGAACGTATCGGAACTCACCTGACGCCTGAAGAGGCACAGGAAATCCACAAGGGCTTCATGGGCACCTTCACCCTCTACGTGGTGATCGCTCTCGTGGCTCACGCCCTGATGTGGGCCTACAAGCCCTGGCTCTAATTCCATCATGATTGCGCGCGGCCTGCAATCGGCCGGCCGTGCAGATATCTGATTGGTACATGAAAGGATTTTCCCATGTGGAGAGTTTGGTTCTACTTTGACATCCGTCGCGCACTCGTAGCGCTGCATGTTGGTCTCGCCGTGTTGGCGTTCACCATCCACTTCATCCTGCTCAGCACGGATCGTTACAACTGGCTCGAGCGCGCTCCCGGCACGCCTGCGCCGGCTCAGGCGGCTATCGAATCGTCGGAAGCTCCGGCGGCAGGGTAGTTCCTGGTCGAATGTGAGGGGGCAGGTTCGCCTGCCTGCCTCCTAACACTCTTTCGATCAATTCAAGCACCCGCCTTTTGGGCGGGAAGGATGGACCTATGGCGCTCCTCAGTTTCGAGCGGAAATACCGCGTCCGCGGTGGCACATTAATCGGCGGCGACCTCTTCGACTTCTGGGTCGGGCCGTTTTATGTCGGATTCTTTGGAGTGACGACGGCAATCAGTGCGCTGCTTGGCACCGCGCTGATCTTCGCCGCCGCTACACAGGGCCCGACCCTCAACCCCTGGCTTATCTCGATCAACCCGCCACCGGTCGAATATGGCCTCAGCCTCGCTCCGCTCAGACAGGGCGGATACTGGCAGATCATCACCTGCTGCGCCGTCGTGGCGTTCAGCTCGTGGGTGCTCAGACAAGCAGAGATCTCACGCAAGCTCGGCATGGCCTACCATGTGCCGATCGCCTTCAGCGTCGCGGTCTTCGCCTACGTCACGCTCAACGTTTTCCGTCCCTTGCTGATGGGCGCGTGGGGCAACGGCTTCCCTTACGGCATCTGGACGCACCTCGAGTGGGTCTCGAACGTCGGCTACGCCTTCGGCAACTTCCACTACAACCCCGTGCACATGCTCGCGATCTCGTTCTTCTTCACGAACGCTCTCGCGCTCGCCCTGCACGGCGGCCTGGTCTTGTCGGCGGTCAATCCGAGCGGGGGCACCGACGTCAAATCGCCCGAATACGAAGACACCTATTTCCGTGACTTCATCGGCTATTCGGTCGGCACGCTCGGCATCCACCGGGTGGGGCTCTTCCTCGCGCTCAGCGCCGGGTTCTGGAGCGCCATCTGCATCGTCATTTCCGGCACTCTGTATGTCGGCAGCTGGATCGAATTCTGGGATTTCTGGAAGAAGATCCCGATCTGGTCGTAAGGAGCACCTGAACCATGGC
>JAIYAM010000038.1 GCA_027489065.1 Erythrobacteraceae bacterium
CAGAAGCACTGCGCCGTGTTCCGCGACCAGAAGCTGATGGACGAAGGCGTCGCCAAGCTCGCCGAGCAGAACAAGCGGATGGAGGACATCCACGTCACCGACAAGTCGCTGATCTGGAATTCTGACCTGATCGAGACGCTCGAGCTCGACAACCTCATGGCGCAGGCCAACGTGACGATGGCATCGGCTGCCAACCGCAAGGAAAGCCGCGGCGCCCACGCGCACGAGGATTACCCCGAGCGCAACGACAAGGAATGGATGAAGCACACCATCGCCTGGTTCGATGGCTGGGGCGGACGCGGTAGCAACAGCCGCATCGATTACCGCCCGGTCCACGAGTACACGCTGACCGACGACATCAAGTATATCGAGCCCAAGGCGCGCGTGTACTGATGCACTGGCGGCGGGCGTGCCCGGTTATCGCACCGGCCCTGCTCGCCGCCGCCTGTTCCCCGCCGCAAGAGGCGGTGGTGCAAGCCAAGGGGCTCGAAAACTCCGGCACCGGATAGCCGCGTCAGACAATCGCGCCTGACGCGGCTGCCGTGCATTGGCAGTTTTGGCCTTCTGCGGCAGCCCGCTCACACTGGCTCGCGTCGATCCCGGGACACAGATCATCGCGGATCAGACACAACTCGCCGCTTGACCGCGCTGCCGTATGTCGGCAGCTTCTGGCGCATGCAGCGGCAGACACGGGGATAGCTGGCGCTCGCGAACAGGGGTGCGTTCATGAGGGTCGTACGCGGCGACTGGTGGGGCTGGCCGAGCCTGCCCCTGATTGGCGGCCTGGGGACAGCCGTGTTTCTCTCGGGCTATCTCTTCCCGGTCTATTCCGACCAGACGCTGGCGAGCGCGCTGAAGCTGGCCGCCTGCACCAACAGCGTGCTGCAACCGGGCTGGTTCGACCAGCTCAGGCAGCTCGAAACCTTGCGCCACCCGCTGATGCAGGCCGGCCTCAGCATCGTGCTGGCCGCGCTCACCGTACTGGCGCTGCGGCGCAAACTGCCGGGGCGTGGGCCGCTGGGTCTGCGCACGCCGATCAGTCGCCGGACGTTCTTCTTGCTCGGACTCTTGGCGCTGGGGGTCAGCTGGGGCGGACAGATGGCGAGCGTTCTGATCCGCATGAACCGCGGCGATTTCCCGTGGTGCGCGGATTCGATCACGATCCCGGTGTTCAGCACGACGACCGGCTATGCGGTGCTGGCGGCGATCTGCCTCGCGGCGGGCGGCGTGGTCGCACTGCTGCTGCGCGATCTGCCGCAGGAACTGCTGGCATGGCAGCCCGCGCGTCCGGCGCTGAGCTTCGTGGTCAGCCTGCCCTTCGCGCTGCTCTGCGTGGGAATTGCGGGCTATGCAGTGGTCACCGCGCCGACGACGGGCTTCCTCTCCACGCCGGCTTCGATCATGGCGCTCTACATCGTGGAGGCTACCCGCTCTGCCCTCGTCGCGCGGCTTACGCCTGCGCTCCAGCCCGCCTGAGATCTGACGCCTGACAGCTGACGGGGACGGCCCGTCGCGTCTCCGGCGCGCTTCCCCGCCTTACGCGTGACAGTTTTGTTCTTGTTATGTACTCATGGCGGGCCCGCCGAAGAGCGCGCGGGACGGGTACGGAGCGACAGGAGGCGGTCATGGCGAAGCAGCAGGTGCCTCCTCGCGATCCTGGGGCGATCGACTGGCGGCGCAAGGACGCCTACCGCAAGGACTTCAGCCGCCACGCGAACCTTGCCTTCCTCATCAAGAGCTTTGGCATCGGTGTCATTGCGCTCGCCGTGCCGATCGTGTTGCCGCTGGTGGGCGGATATGCGGGCCACTATTCGATCAGCTACTTCTACCATGTCCCCGCCACGCGCGACCTGTTCGTCGGGCTGCTCTGGGCGCTGGGGCTGTTCCTCGTGCTGTTTCAGGGATTCGGCCGGGCGGAGAACCTGCTGCTGAGCGCGGCCGGCGTGCTGCTGATCCTCGTCGCCATGGTGCCGACCGGCATCGAACAATGCACCGACACCGCCGTCGACTGGCACGAGGGCTTCGCCTTCGCCTTCTTCGCCTGCCTGTTCGTGGTTGCGCTGGGTTTCTCCAAGCGGCGGCTGAAATACATCCTGTGGTCGCCGCTGCGCGAGCGGTTCGCGCGGGCGTACAACCTGGCCGGGTGCCTGATGATCGGGCTGCCCAGCGCCGCCTGGGGGATCAGCCAGTGGCAGGGGAGCGACTGCGGGCACGCGGTCTACTGGACCGAGGCCGCCGCGATCGGGGCCTTTGCTTTCTACTGGTTCGTCAAGACGATCGAATACAAGCGGCTGCTCGGGCTCAGCCTCAAGGCGATATGGCGGAGGCTGGTCGGCTGAGCGCACTTGACGGGGCGGGGGCATCCGGTCAGCTTGGCCTCTGTTGAGAAGGGGCAGATGAACAGGGGCACGATCATCGGGGGATTTCGGGCAGGCTTGCTGGCGGCGCTCATCGCCCTGCCGGCCCTGTCGCGATCCGCACCCGCCGACCCCGTGCAGCCCCCCGCGCACACGCTCCCCTGGCCCGACCTTACCACCGGCAAGACCGAGGACGAGCGGCGCAGGAGCTACGAGCTCGGCCCCGAACTGCGCCGCGGCGTCTCGCCGGCGGCGATCGCTGCGCAAAGCCGCCGGCTCGATGCCGCGCTTGGCGCGCTGAAGCCCCAGCGGCCCGGCAAGCCCGATACCTATGTCCTCAGCATCGCGCTCGACAGCGATCCAGTCTTCGCCCGCGAGGCGCGCGAGGCGGGGCGGGTGCTGTCCTCCCGCTACAGGGCGCAAGGTCGCGCATTGACGCTGGCGGGGCCGGACGGTGCGTCCGACGATTTGCCCCACGGCTCGATCTCGGCGCTGATGGAGGCGCTCGTCCATCTCGGCACGGTCATGGACGGCCGGGAGGACGTGCTGGTGCTCTACACCACCAGCCACGGGGCGGACATCGGGCTCGCCTACCACTTCGGCGACAGCGGCTATGGCATCCTCTCGCCCAGCGCGCTCAAGACCGCGTTCGAGGAGGCGGGCATTGCGCGGCGGGTGCTGATCCTCTCGGCCTGCTATTCGGGCGTGTTCGTGCCGGTGCTGGCGAGCCCAGACACCGCGATTCTCACTGCGGCGGCGAGCACGCGCAGCTCGTTCGGCTGCGTGGCCGAGAACGACTGGACCTATTATGGCGACGCGCTGATCAACCGCGCGCTGCGCCAGCCGGTGGGGCTGGAGGAAGCGGCCGCAATGGCGGGACGATCGGTCGCGGAATGGGAGGCGAAGTCGAAATACTTCGCCTCGCTGCCGCAGGTCAGCATCGGGGCAGGGGCCAAGGTCTGGCTGCCGGTGATCGAGGCAGGGATGCCGCAGCAGCCCGGCAAGCCGGTGGGCCGACCGGCCGCCCAATAGCATCGACCATCGTTCCAGACTGCGCGCCCGGCAGGGGGATTGCCTTGCCTGCGCCCTCAATGTATCCAGTGGATACATAGCCACCTGCCGAGGATTCTCCGATGACCCCCTTCGACGCTCTCAAGGCCCAGCTCTCCGCGGTCGTTCCCTTTGCCTCCTACGTGGGCGTCGAGATCCGCGAGATCGGGGAGGGCACCGCAGCCGCCGCGCTCACGCAGTCGCAGAACACCAGCAACCACGTGGCCACGATGCACGCCGGCGCGCTGTTCACGCTCGCCGAAGCAGCCTCGGGCGCGGCGATGGCGGGGCTGTTCCTCGAGCGGCTCGCTGCCCTGCGGCCAGTCGCGGCAGGATCGACCATCGCCTATGCAAAGCCCGCCCGCGGGACGATCACCGCTCACGCCAAGGTCGACGACACCAAGGCGGCGCTGTTCGCGGCGCTCGACGCGGCCGGCAAGGCCCGCTTTCCCGTCAGCATCCGCATGGAGGACGAGGAGGGCCGCGAGGTCGCCAGCATGACCGTCGACTGGCACGTTTCGGCCTTGGCCCGCGCGGCCTGATCGCCACCTGACGATGCCGGGACGCGCCGCCTATCACCACGGCGATCTTGCCGCCGAGGCGGTGGACGAAGCCTTGCGCATGATCGCTGCCGATCCCTCGGCAAGCTTTTCGCTGCGGGCTCTGGCCGAACGGCTGGGGGTGGCGCACCGCGCTCTCTACAACCACTTCGCGACCCGTGAGGCGCTGCTGGCGAGCATCGCGGCGCGGGGGTTCGAAAGCCTCGCCGAGACCCTGCGGGCCGCACCGGACGCGCCCGCGTTCCTCGCCGCCTATGTCCGCTTCGCGCTCGCGAACCCGGGGCTTTATGACGTGATGACCCAGCGCGACCATGCGCAGATCAACGCGCACTTGGGCTTGCGCGCGGGCGTGGACCGGGTGATCGCGGTCGCCCTCGGGGTGCTCGCCTCGCCGGGCGCTGACGACGACACCCGCCGCCGCGAGGTGATGCGCGTGTGGATGGTCGCGCATGGCGGCATTGGCCTGCAGCGCGCCGGCATGCTCCGCCTGCGCAGCGACGACCAATTCGTCGAGGAAATCCTGCACATCGCGGGCCTCGCAACCAAGGGGGAGAAAGCCTGATGAACCCTGCCGATGCCATGCCCTTTTCGAAGCTGATGGGGGTCCAGGTCACCGCCGCCAGTGCCGAGGCCGTCGAAGGCGAGATCACCGTGCGCGAGGACCTCTGCACGGCCGGCGGCATCATGCATGGCGGCGCGATCATGGCCTTTGCCGATGCCTTGGGAGCAGTCGGCGCCGTCGCCTGCCTGCCGCAAGGCGCCGCGGGCACCACCACCATCGAGAGCAAGACAAACTTTCTCGGCGCGGCCCCCGTCGGCGCGCTGGTGCGGGGCAGGGCGGTGCCGCTCAAGACCGGCCGGCGCATGTCGGTCTGGCAGACGATGATCGAGACCGCCGATGGCAAGCCGGTCGCCGTGGTGATCCAGACGCAGCTCGTCCTCTAAAGCCGGAGCCTCGCTGCGCGACGGCGAGCGCAACGGCGCGCATGCCGTTCGTCCGCTCAGCATCGTCGTATATCGAATGACACCCCGGGGGAGCATCCGTTCAGCGGCGCGCAAGGTTTACATCTGTAATCGCCGTGACTACAGGTGTAATCAGCAAGCGAGGGAGACGCCCCGTGACCCCGTCCAACGACCCGTCAGGCGAACGCATCACCGAAGCGGAACACGCGGTCATGGAAGTTCTATGGGATCGGCCGCGCCAGACGGCAGCCGAAGTGTGCGAGGAAGTCTGCGCAGCCCGCGACTGGAGCCTCGCCACGGTCAAGACGCTGCTCTCGCGGCTCGTTCAGAAGGGCGTGATCGCCTCCGAACCTGACGGCCGCCGCTTCCTCTATACGCCGCTGGTCGCGCGCGAAGCCTATGTCGGGGGCGAGAGCCGCCGGTTGGTCGATCGCCTGTTCGGCGGCCGCGCCGCCTCGCTGGTCGCGCACCTTGCCGAGACCGAGGCGCTCACCGACCGGGATCTCGACGAGATCGAGGCGCTGCTGAAGGAGTTGCGCCCATGACCGGCATGCTGCTCCATACGCTGGTGTGGACCGGCGTGCTGATCGTCGCCGTGCTGGCGCTGCGCCGCCCGGTGTCCCGCCATTTCGGTCCGGAAGTCGCCTACGCGCTCTGGGCCCTGCCGCTGCTCCGGCTGATCCTGCCGCCGGTGACCCTGCCGGCGTGGATGGCGCCGCAAACGGCAGCGCCCGCCGCGCCGCTGCTCGCCGCCGCGGGCCCTGCCGATCCGGTGCTGATCAACGCCGCCGCCGAGGTGGGCTCACCCGCTGCGACGATCCCGGCGAGCTTGGCCGCTGCCGCTCCCGCGCCTGTTGTGCACGCCGCTCCGCAAGGGAGCTTCGATCTTCTCGCCTCGCTTGCCGCCCTCCCGTGGCTCGAGGCGCTGCTGCTCGTCTGGCTGGCGGGCGCGGGCGTGACCTTGTGGCTGCGCTTTGGCGCCTACTTCGCCTTGCGCGACGAACTGCTCGGTTCGGGCCGCGAGGTCGGACGCGCCAAGGGGCGTCTGGGCAAGGTGCGCCTCATCGAAACGCCTGCGACCAGCGCGCCGCTCGCGATGGGCGTGCTCGATCCGGTGATTGCCCTGCCGCCCGGCTTCATGGCGCTGCACGACCGGTCCGCGCGCGATCTGGCGCTGGCCCATGAACTCGCCCACCACCGCGGCGGCGACCTGCTGGTCAATGTCCTCGTCCAGCCGCTCTTCGCGCTGCACTGGTGGAACCCGCTCGGCCGGTTCGGCTGGCTGGCGCTGCGCCGCGACCAGGAGGCGGCCTGCGACGCGCGGGTCATGGCCGACCGCGATACGGCCGAGCGCGCTGCCTATGCCGCGCTCATCGCCCGCTTTGCCGCCGCGCCCGGCGCCACCCACCACGCCGCCCTGACCGCGCCGATGGCCTGCCCCGTGCTCGGCGAGAAATCGATCATTCACCGCTTGAGGAGTCTGTCCATGTCCGATCTTTCCCCCCGCCGCCGCATGGCCGGCCGCGCGCTGCTCGGCGCGGGGCTTCTCGCCCTGCCGCTGACCGCCTCGATCAGCTACGCCGCAAGCGAATCTGCCGTGGAAGCGCCCGAGCCGCCTGCGCCGCCGGCTCCGCCCGCACCCCCGTCCGCTCCTGACGCGCCCGACGCGCCTCCTCCTCCCCCGGGCGCCCCGCATGTGATCGTCGTCGACAGCCGCACCGGCGAGGTGAAGATGGACGGCGAAGACGGGGCCGAGGTGACCGAGCGCGTGTGGCGCGATGCCGACGGCAAGGAACGCCGGGTGAAGATCGTGATGCGCGGCGGCCCCGGTGGTCCTGACCGCGAGGCCATGGAGAAGCATTTCGAGGCGCTGCGCAGCGCCGACAAGGCCGAGCGCGAAGCCGCCATCGCCGCACTGCGCGCCGAGATGGAAGCGAGCAAGGCGCGCGGCAACATGGTGATGATGCGCCGCGAGCTCGGCGCGCCGGGCCGCCCCATTCCGCCGATTCCGCCGATCCCGCCGGTCATGGTCATGAGCGGCTGCAAGCCCGGCTCCTCCGAGATGGTCGACACCACCGAGGACAAGGACGGGCGGACCAAGATCATGATCTGCCAGCAGCGCATTGCCGCGGCGGCCCAGTCTGGCATGGATGAAGCCCGCGCCGGTCTCGCCGAGGCCCGCTCCGGGCTCGAGGAAGCCCGCGCCGAGATCGCCGGGAGCGATGACATTCCCGAGGCGACCCGCAATCTGGTTCTCCAGACGCTCGACAGCCAGATCGCCCGCCTCAAGATGCAGGGCAAGTAGTTCCGACCGGGAACCCGGAAGATGCGGCGGGCGGGGAGGTCTACTTCCCGCCCGCTGCCGCTTTGGGGCGTGCCGGATAGGGGCAGCCGCGGCCCTGTCCCCAACCCTTGAGGTAGGCGCGCCGCACCATTCCCGCGGTATAGGCCGCGCGCAGGGCCCGGTCGTTCGCGGCAGCCCCCGTCACCTCGCGCAGGATCCCGCGGAACGGGATCACCGATCCCACGACGCTCTGCCCGATCCGCCCTTCGCTGAAGCGGTCGCCGTCATTGGCCTCGGCGATGTCGTAATCCGCCCCCAGCACGCTGTCCAAGGCGGCGATCTCGCTGACGAGCGCGTTGCACTTGCCCATGCCTTTGGTGGCATAGGGATCGAGAGCGGCCTTTTGCAGCACCTCGGGGATATCGCGCGCGTCGATGTTGAGATCGCGCAAGGGGGTCTTGGCGACCTCCCTTGCATCGGGCTCGGGCACGACTTGGCCTTGCGCGGGGACCGCGAGGAGCAGGAACAGGGGAAGGGTGGGGGCAAGGGCACGGATCATCGGGTCAGGTTCCTTCGAAAAAGACATTGCAGGCGGCATCATCGGGGCTCTCCAGCCCGAGCTTCAGCGCCGCCATGCGCTGGCGGCTGGTGCCGTGGGTGAAGCTTTCGGGGCTGACCTGCTGCCCGGCGTTGCGCTGCAAGGTGTCGTCGCCGATGGCGCTCGCGGCCTGGAGGCCTTCCTCGAGATCGCCGGGTTCGATGGCATCGCGGTTCTTGCCCGCCCACATGCCGGCATAGCAATCGGCCTGCAGCTCCATCGCCACCTGCAAGCGGTTGGCCACGGCGGGATTGCGCTGCTGTTCGGAGCGGACCTGCGCGGCAAGGCCGGTGATGTTCTGGATGTGGTGGCCGTACTCATGGGCGATCACGTAAAGACGGGCGAAATCGCCCCCGGTGCCGCTCATCTGCGCGAGCTGATCGTAGAAGCTGGTGTCGATGTAGATGTGGCGGTCTGCGGGGCAATAGAAAGGTCCCGCGGCCGAAGTCGCACTACCGCAGCCGCCGGTCGTGACGCGACCGTCGCGGAACAGGTCGAGCCCCGGCTCCTCGAACGCCACGCGGGAATTCGCGAAGCTTGCCCGCCACGTGCGGTTGAGGTTGGCGAGCGCCGCGCAGGCCTCCTGAGCGTAAGCGCCGCTCGAACAGACCTGTTCCTCGGTAAGATCGTCCGCGCCCCTCGCGCCGCCCGCGGGGGCGGTCTGCTGCTGGACGCTTTCGACCATGCCGATGGTCTGGCGCGGGTCGATTCCGAACACCACCGCGCCGATCAGTGCGATCACCAGCGTGCCGCAACCGAGCCCCCCGGCGCGGCCCATTCCGCCTCCGCCGCTGGAGCGGACATTGATTTCCGAGGTGTCGAAGGGCCCCAAACGCATCAGTCTTTTCCTTTTGTCCGGCCCGTTCAGCAATTTGCTGGACAGGCGCGATTGCCGCGGCAAAAGCGATTGCCGAATAGGCGATGCGTGCAGGAGATGCGGCGAATGCTCAAGGACAGGCGCGCTCTGGTCACCGGTTCGACCTCCGGGATCGGTCTGGCCATCGCGCGCGCGCTCGCAGCCGAGGGCGCCGAGGTGATTCTCAACGGGCTGGGCGATCCTGCTGCGATCCGCCAGCTGTGCGAGGAACTGGGCGCGACTCACAATGGCGCGAACCTGATGGACCCGGCGGCCATTGCAGGCATGATGGAGGAGGTCGGCCCCATCGACATTCTCGTCAACAATGCCGGGATGCAGCACGTGGCGCCGGTGGAGGATTTCCCGCCCGAAAAGTGGGACTCGATCATCGCTCTCAACCTGTCGGCCGCCTTCCACACCACGCGGGCAGCCGTGCCGGGGATGAAGGCCAAGGGCTGGGGACGGATCATCAACACCGCCAGCGCGCATTCGCTTGCCGCCTCGCCGTTCAAGAGCGCCTATGTCGCGGCCAAGCACGGGCTGGCGGGCTTCACCAAGACCATTGCGCTGGAACTGGCGACCCACGGCATCACCGCCAACTGCATTTCGCCGGGCTATGTCTGGACGCCGCTGGTCGAGAACCAGATCCCCGACACCATGGCGGCGCGCGGGCTGACCCGCGAGGCTGTCATCAACGACGTGCTGCTCGCCAAGCAGCCGACCAAGAGTTTCGTCCTGCCCGAGGATGTCGCTGCCATGGCGGTGTTCCTGTGCGGCGAGGCGGCGCGCAACATCACCGGCGCGAACTACACGATCGACGGAGGCTGGACGGCCGAATGATCCTCTTCGCGCGCGTCCCCCTGCTCGCAGCTTTGCTGGCGAGCCTCGTGCTCGCCGCCTGCTCTCCGGCGCCGGCTCTTCGCGTCACCCCGGTCGACCGCGCCGAGATCGCCGCCCGGATGCGCGACGATGTCGAGATCCTCGCTAGTGACGAGCGCATGGGCCGACGCCCCGGTACGCCCGGCGCGCGCGCCACCTTCCCGTGGATCGAGAAGCGCATGACCGAGATCGGCCTCGTCTCGGGCACGGGCGATCCCGGCTCCTACTGGCGCATGCCGGTCGATCTGCTCGCGACCGAGCCCGAAAGCTCGCAGCTCACCCTCGGGCAGGGGCGCAGCCGCGTGGTCGTGCCCGAGAGCGATGCGGCGGTTTACACGTCGCGCCGCCGTGCGCTGGCGATCGGCGGCCCCGGCACCGGCGCGCCGGTGGTGTTCGTGGGCTATGGCGACGGCTCGGTTCTCGGCGACGCGCTGGCGGGAGCGGTGGCGGTGATGCTTGCCGATCCGGGCCGCGATGTTGCACGGCGCGAGGCGCTGTTCGCGCAGAACGTGACCGCAGTGCTGATCGTCGTGCCCGACCGCGGCGCATTGGACGAGGTGCGGATCCGCGAAGGCCGCCCCAGGCTCATCCTCGCGAGCGACGAGCAGGACCATCTTGCCGCCTACATCACCGACAAGGTCTTCACGCAGGTGATCGGTCCGAGGCGCTGGCAGAAGCTGCGCGCCGATGCCGAGGCCGCGGCCTCCGGTTTCGATCCCTTCG
Source organism: Erythrobacteraceae bacterium (assembly GCA_027489065.1). GTDB lineage: Bacteria > Pseudomonadota > Alphaproteobacteria > Sphingomonadales > Sphingomonadaceae > Erythrobacter. The sequence goes on from JAIYAM010000038.1 coordinate 10,271, forward strand.
AGCTCAATCTGTCGGTCAGCATCGACGCGGCTTCCGACCGGCGCGAGTTCCAGAGCCAGAACGTGATCGGCCTGCTCCCCGGCACCGATCCCGATGCCGGCGCGCTGCTGGTGCTTGCCCACTGGGACCACCTTGGCGAATGCGGCCAGCCGGAGGACGCCGACCGGATCTGCAACGGCGCGGTCGACAATGCGAGCGGGGTGGCGATGCTGCTCGAGCTGGCCCGGCGGCTGAAGGAAGGCCCGCCGCTGGCGCGCGACGTCTACTTCCTCGCCACCACAGCAGAGGAGCCGGGGCTGCTCGGGATCCGCGCCTTCGTGCGCAAACCGCCGATCCCGCTGACGCGCTACGTCGCGGCCTTCAACCTCGACATGTTGGCGCTCGCGCCTGCGGGGAGCCCGGTCGGCGTGATCGGGCGCGGGCAGGACCCGGCGCTGGATGCGGTGATCGCCGCAGCTGTGGCGAAGAGCGGGCGGAGCTTGGGCGATCAGGCGCTCGCCGACAGCTTCCTCCAGCGGCAGGATGGCTGGGCGCTGCTCCAGGCGGGCGTGCCGACCGTGCTGATGAGCAGCACCTACGGATCGCGGAGCATCCTCGATCCCTTCCTCGATACCCGTTACCATCAGGCCACCGACGACGCCGACGGGGTCGAATATGGCGGCGCGGTCGAGGATCTGCTGCTCCACGAGGCGGTGATCCGCCAGATTGCCGATCCCGAGCGCTATCCCGGACGCTATCCGACAGGCAATCCGGCAGGGGCAAACCCGCGCCCCTAGCCTAAGCGGGCCGGTGTCGTTACATGAGCCGCCACGAATCTCCCGCCAGAGGGGATCTCCTCCCGAATGAAGAAAGTGGCGCTCATGGATATCCCGCTCGGCCTGACCTTTGACGACGTGCTGCTCCGCCCCGCGGAGAGCAGCGTGCTGCCGAGCATGGCCGACACCTCGACGAAGCTGACGCGCGACATCGCGCTCAACATTCCGGTGCTGTCCTCGGCGATGGACACCGTGACCGAGGCCGACATGGCGATCGCGATGGCGCAGCTCGGCGGGATCGGCGTGCTGCACCGCAATCTCGACATCGACGCGCAATGCGCCGCAGTGCGCGCCGTGAAGCGCTACGAGAGCGGGATGGTGGTCAATCCGATCACGATCCTTCCCGATGCCACGCTGGGCGAGGCGCAGGCTCTGATGCAGCTCCACCGGATCAGTGGTATCCCGGTGGTGGACGCGGCGGGCCGGCTGTGCGGCATCCTCACCAACCGCGATGTGCGCTTCGCCGAAAATCCGCTCCAGCCGGTACGCGAGCTGATGACCACCGAAAACCTCGCCACCGTGCCGCTCGGCACCGGGCAGGAGGAAGCGCGGCGGCTGCTCCATGCGCGGCGGATCGAGAAGCTGCTGGTGGTCGACGATGCGTTCCACTGCATCGGGCTGATCACCGTCAAGGACATCGAAAAGGCGGTCAATTACCCCCACGCCACCAAGGACAGCACCGGACGCCTGCGCGTGGCGGCGGCGACCACGGTGGGTGACGCGGGCTTTGCGCGCACCGAGGCGCTGGTCGATGCCGAGGTCGATGTGATCGTCATCGACACCGCCCATGGCCACAACATCGAGGTCGCCCGCGCGGTCGAGCGGGTGAAGAAGCTCTCGAACGCGGTGCAGGTGATCGCGGGCAACGTCGCGACCGCCGAGGCGACCCGCGCGCTGGTCGATGCCGGGGCGGACGCGGTCAAGGTCGGGATCGGCCCGGGCTCGATCTGCACCACCCGCGTCGTCGCCGGCGTCGGCGTGCCGCAGCTCACCGCGATCATGGAAAGCGCCGCCGAAGCCGCCAAGTCGGGCGTGCCGGTGATCGCCGATGGCGGCCTGCGCACGAGCGGCGATGCCGCCAAGGCGCTCGCGGCCGGCGCTTCGACCGTGATGATCGGATCGATGCTCGCCGGCACCACCGAAAGCCCGGGCGAGGTGTTCCTCTACCAGGGCCGCTCCTACAAGGCCTACCGCGGCATGGGTTCGGTCGGCGCGATGGCGCGCGGCTCGGCGGACCGTTATTTCCAGCAGGACGTCAGCGCGATGAAGCTCGTCCCCGAGGGGATCGAGGGCCAGGTGCCATTCAAGGGCCCCGCCTCCGATGTCGTCCACCAGCTGGTCGGCGGGATCAAGGCGGCGATGGGCTATACCGGCTCGCGCACCATTACCGATCTTCAGGAACGCGCGAAGTTCGTGCGCATCACCAATGCCGGGCTGTCCGAAAGCCATGTGCATGACGTTGCGATCACCCGAGAGGCACCCAATTATCCCACACGTTAAGGCCGGATCATGACCCCTTCAGCCCGGGTCGAGGCCGCCATCGAGCTGCTCGACAGCATCATTCCCGCCGCGCGCACCAAGGGCGCGCCTGCCGACCGGATCATCGCCGACTATTTCCGCGCCCGCCGCTATGCCGGATCGAAGGACCGGCGCGCGGTGCGCGATCTCGTTTATCAGGCGATCCGCCTTTGCGGGCCTGTCCCGGCGAGCGGGCGGGCGGCGATGCTCGCGGTGGCCGACATGGACGAGAATGTCGCCGCGCTTTTCGATGGTTCGCCCCACGGCCCCGCGCCGCGCGCAGAAGGCGAGGAGGCGGCCAACACCGGCCTCGCGCCCAAGTGGCTCGCCTCGGCCCTGCGCAACTCGGGCCTCGGCGGTCGCCAGATTGCCGCGCTGCTCGCGCGCGCGCCGCTCGATGTTCGGGTCAATGCCCTCAAGGCCGACCGTGCGGGGATCGCGCTTCCCGAAGCGGGCGAGCCGCTCCCGACCGCACAAGGCCTGCGCTTCGAGTCCGGCACGCAGGTCGAACAATGGGATGCCTATGCCGAGGGCCTCATCGAGGTGCAGGACCTGGGTTCCCAGCTGATCGTCGAGGCACTGCCGATCGCACAGGGCGACACGATCATCGACCTGTGCGCAGGCGGCGGCGGCAAGACACTCGCGCTGGCGGCACGGCTGGGCAATGCAGCGAGCATCGTCGCGGCCGATACCGACAAGCGCCGCTTGGGCAACCTCGCGCCGCGCGCCGCGCGCGCCGGAGCGGCGGTGGACCATACGGTGCTGCTCGATCCGGGCCGCGAGATGCGCACGCTTCACCCCTGGGTGAAGAAGGCCGATCACGTGCTGGTCGACGCGCCCTGTTCGGGCAGCGGCACCTGGCGTCGCAGCCCCGAGGGTCGCTGGCGACTCGACCCTGCGGAACTGGCGCGCCTCAATGCCCTTCAGGACCACGTGCTCGATATCGCCGCGCACCTCGTCCGCTCCGGCGGCTCGATCGCCTTCGTCACCTGTTCGGTGCTCGATGCGGAAGGACCGGACCGCATCACCGCCTTCCTCGCACGCCATCCCGGCTGGACGACCGAGGCGCTCACGCTCCCTGTGGGGAGCCCGCGCGGGGCAGGAATCCGCATGGATCCGCTCCATGACGGCACGGATGGATTTTTCGTCGCAGCCTTGCGTTCCCCGTGATACGCTGCGCGTGATATGACCCAGCCGTCCGGTTCCCGGTCTCAAGCACTGAAGGAGCTTCTGATGCGTTTCGCGCCTGCCGCCGCCGCTCTCTCGCTGTGTCTGGCCATGACGGCGAGCATCTCGCACGCCGGCGCAGGGGCCGCGCCCGATCCGCGCGCGGCGGTCCTGATCGCGCAGGGCAGGGCGTCCTTGCAGGCGGGCGAGGCCCAGGCCGCCATCGACGCTTTCGAGGCCGCGCTGGCGGTCGATCCTGCCTACACCCCGATCTTCGTCGATCTCGCCGAGGCCGCACGCCAGCAGGGCCTGCAGGGCAAGGCGATCACCTATTATCGCGAGGCGCTGGAGCGCGATCCGGGCAACTTCGCCGCGATTTCGGGCGAGGGCACCGCGCTGGTGGAGAAGGGCGCGCTGGAGAAGGCGAGGAAGAACCTTGCCACGCTGCAATCGCTGTGCGGCGACAAGTGCCCCGAGACCGTGGCGCTCGAGACCAGCATCGCGCGCGGGCCATCGCCGCGGCTGGCGGTGGACAGCGACAAGGACGCGCCGGCGTCGAACTGAGGCCTCAGATCAGGGCCCGGAATTCCGCCAGCACCGCCTCGTAAACCGCCCGCTTGAAGGGCACGATTACGTCGGGCAGCAGGCCCGGATCGATCCAGCGCCATGCGTTGAATTCGGGCGGGTTGTGGGCTTCGAGGTTCACGTCGCTGTCCTGGCCAAGGAACCGGCCGAGGAACCAGTGCTGTTCCTGCCCGCGATACTTGCCCTTCCAGACCTTGCCGAGCAGCTCGGGCGGCAGATCATAGGCGATCGCGCGCGAGGCCGGGGCGATCACCTCGACCAGATGCGCGCCGATGCCGGTTTCCTCCTCCAGCTCGCGCAGGGCGGCGGTCTGCGTGTCCTCCCCCTTGTCGATCCCGCCTTGGGGCATCTGCCAGAAGCCGTGCGCCGAAGGGTCGATGCGCTGGCCGACGAAGACGAGGCCAGAGGCGTTCAGCAGCATGAAGCCCGCACACGGCCGGTAGGGGAGGCTTTCGGGATCGATCACGCGGGGTTCTCCAGCATGAACTTCATTGCGGCGATGATGCGTTCGAGGTCCTTCTGCGTGCTGGGCACCGCGCCGCGCAGGTTGGTGAAGGAGTGGGTGACACCGCGCATCTCGAGAAACACCACGTCGCGCCCGGCATCGACCAGCGCCTTGGCATAGGCGCGCCCCGAATCGCGGATCGGATCGAGGCTGGCGGTGACGACGATCGTTGGCGGGGAGTTATTGTGGTCGCCGAGGATCGGGAAGCCGCGCGGGTCAGAGCGGTCGGCGCCATAGGCGGCGTCGAAGAAGGCCATGGTCTCGGCGGTGAGCAGGAAGCCCTCGGAGAAGGCCGCCATGCTGCCTGAGCCATTCGCGTCGGCGACTAACGGGAAGATCGGCACTTGCAGCACCACGGGGACGGCCGCCGGGTTTGTGCCGAGCAATTGCCCGACCACCACGGTTGCATTGCCGCCCGCACTGTCGCCGATGGTGATGATGCCGGAGGCTTGGCGGCCCAGTTCGGCGGGGCTGCCCGCCACCCAGCGCGTCGCCGCCTCGCAATCGAGGATCGCGGCGGGGAAGGGAGCCTCGGGCGCGCGGGCGTAGTGGACCGCGACCAGCGGCAGATCGATCAGCGCCGCGATCTCGGTGCAGAGCGCGTGGTGCGTGTCGAGGTCACCGATCACGAAGCCGCCGCCGTGATAGAACATGATCACAGGCGTCGGCCCCTCGCGGCTCTCGCGCGCGTCGTAGAGCCTCAGCGGGATGTCGTCGTTCGGGCCGGGGCAGACGAGGTCGCGGATCACCGGCAGCGTTCGGGCCGGGCGGTCGGCGATGCCGTGGAGCTTCACATAGGAATCGCGCGCCTCGGCCAGCGTCATGTCGGCCATCTTCGGGCCCTGCACCTGCGCCATCATGTCGAGGAAGGCCTTCATGTCGGGGCGGACGAACGGGGTATCTGTCATGGTCGGGCTTTCTCCTTGGCCGCTGCGATAGGCGAGGGCGAAGCGGTTTTCCACTCGCTTGATCGCACGGCCCGCGCTAGCCAGCGAAGTCATGGACAATCTGACACATAGCCTCGTCGGCGCGGTGCTGGGGCAGGCGGGGCTGAAGAAGAAGACCGGCCTCGCCATGCCCGCGCTGATCATCGGCGCGAACCTGCCCGATGTGGACGCGGCGTGCTTCTTCTGGCTCCACGGCACGGAGCACCTCGCCTTCCGCAGAGGCATCACCCACGGCCCGCCCGCGCTGGTGCTGCTGCCCTTGATGCTGGCGGGGCTGCTGTGGGCTTTCGACCGCTGGCAAACCAAGCGCGGCAAGCGGCCCGAGGGGCGGCTGCCGGTGCATTTCGGCTGGCTGTTTGCGCTCAGCTTCATCGGCTGCGTCACCCACCCGGCGATGGACTGGCTCAACGTCTACGGCATCCGGCTGCTGGAGCCGTTCTCCTCGCAATGGTTCTACGGCGACACGCTGTTCATCATCGACCCGTGGCTTTGGGCGATGCTGATCGCCGGCATCTGGGTCTCGCGGCGGCGGGAGAAGGCGGGGGCGGCCAAGTGGGCCCGGCCTGCCCAGGTGGGGCTGGCGGCGATGCTGGCGTATATCGGGGTGAACTGGCTGATCACGCAGGCAGTCGGGCTCCACGATCCGTCGCTCGATGACCCCATCATGAGCCCTCGGCCGGCTTGGTCATTGGAGCGGGAGATCATCGTCGACAATCGCGACGGGAGCTACCTGATCGACTACGATCGTGTTGGTGACTGCCGCCTGCCTGACCTCACCGAAGTGCGCCGCACCAACTCGCAAGCGGACGCCTTCCTGTTCTGGTCGCGCGCGCCCTTCCTGACCCGCGCGCCCGATGGCTCGGTGGTGCTGCGCGATGCGCGCTTCACCGATCCGCGGGTGGCGGACAGGTTCAGCCTTGCGCTGCCGGATGTGAAGTGCGTGGAACTTACCCCGCCCTAATTCGTCATTGCGAGCGAAGCGAAGCAATCCATTGCCCCCCGTTCCGCCATGGATTGCCGCGGCGACTGCCTCGCCTCGCAATGACGAGAGAAAACCGGACCGAAATGCCCCAAACCCAACTCGTATGGCTCCGCCGAGACCTGCGCCTCGCCGACAATCCTGCGCTCTATCACGCCGCGCAATCCAACCCCGTTATCGCGGTCTATGTTCTCGACGACGAGAGCCCGAAGCATCACGCCTATGGCGGGGCGTCGCGCTGGTGGCTGCATCACTCGCTGGCGAGCCTCGCCAAGAGCCTCGAAGCCAAGGGCAGCAAGCTCATCCTCCGGCGCGGCGATGCGGTGGAGGCGCTGACCAAGCTGGCGGCGGAGACCGGCGCCGCCACCATCCACGCCAATAATCACTATGAGCCGTGGTGGATCAACGCCGAGCGCAAGCTGGCCAAGACCATCGACCTGCAACTCCACCACGGCAACTACCTGATGCCGCCGGGATCCATCACGACCGGCACCGGCGGGCAGTACAAGATCTACACGCCCTTCAGCCGGGCCCTGCGCGCCGCGCTCCCGCCGCGTGACGAGCTGCCCGTGCCCGAACGTCTGGAAGCGCCCGCGCAATGGCCTGCCTCCGACGAGCTCGCCTCATGGAACCTGCTCCCCACCAAGCCCGATTGGGCGGGTGGAATGCGCGAGTTCTGGCAGGTCGGCGAGGCAGCGGCGCAGGCGCGGATGCACTGGTGGGCCGATCACGTCGACGAATACGAGGACAAGCGCAATCTGCCGTCCGAGGACAGGGTCTCGCGCCTCTCGCCGCATCTGCACTTCGGCGAGATTTCGCCCATTCAGGTGTGGCACGCCCACAAGGACCGCACCTCGGCCGGATGGTCGACCTATGAGGGCGAGCTGATCTGGCGGGATTTTGCCGAGAACGCGATCCTCCAGTCCCCGGCGCTGGCCACGCAGAACACCCGCAAGGATTTCGACCGCTTCCCGTGGCGCGATCCGGCGACGGACGAAGCCGCCGCGCGTGATCTGAAAGCCTGGCAGCAGGGCCGCACCGGATACCCGATCGTCGATGCCGGGATGCGCCAGCTGTGGCAGACCGGGTGGATGCATAACCGCGTGCGGATGATCACCGCGAGCTTCCTCATCAAGCACCTGCTGATCGACTGGCGCGAGGGCGAGACATGGTTCTGGGACACGCTGTGCGATGCCGACTACGCCTCCAATGCCCTCAACTGGCAATGGACCGCAGGCACCGGGGCGGACAGCAACATGTTCAGCCGGATCATGGCGCCGCTCAGCCAGTCCGAGAAGTTCGGCGCAGGCCGCTATATCCGCGAATACGTGCCCGAACTGGCGCGCATGGAGGAGCCCTATATCCACGATCCCGAGGAGTTCGGGCGCAGGCCCGCAGGCTATCCGCGCAAGATCGTCGGCCACAAGCAGGCGCGCGAGCGGGCGCTGGCGGCGCTCAAGACCATCAAGACCGGTTGAAGGGTCTTGCCCGCCGCGCCCCCGCGCGCCTAAGCCTGTGCCCGACAAGGACAGGGAGAGCGTCATGGGGTTCAAGGGCATCGTTTCCGGGCTGGTTCTGACGGCCGCGTTGGCGGGGTGCGCGGGCGGCACAGAGGCGCCGCGGAGTTCCGAGGCGCTCGTCAAGGAGATGCATCTGGTCACCTCGACCGTGCCTCCGGCCCGCGATCCGCGCGAGCTCGAGGTGCTGTTCTGGTCCGACGCGCAGCGCGCCGAACGCTTCCGCGCGATGGAGCAATGGTTCGCAGGCCAGGAAGTCCCCGCCGCCCGCACCACGCGCGCGCTGCCCAAGGGGGCCGACCTCAGCCCCGCGCTGCAGGCCGATTTGAAGGCCCTCATGGCCGACACCAACGCGGCCGGGATCATGGTGCTGCAGGGCGGCAAGGTGCGCTACGAGGCCTATGGGCTGGGGCTCAGGGCCGAGGATCGCTGGACGAGCTTCTCGGTGGCCAAGAGCTTCACCTCCACGCTGCTCGGCGCGGCGCTGAAGGACGGCAAGATCGCGAGCCTCGACGATGCGGTGACGAAGTATATCCCCGAGCTTGCGGGCTCGGCCTATGACGGCGTGACCGTCCGCCAGCTCGCCACGATGACGAGCGGGGTGAAGTGGAACGAGGACTACACCGATCCCAAGAGCGACGTCGCGCAGATGAACCGCTTCGTGGTCGAGTATGGCGGGGACGCGATCGTCGAGCAGATGAAGCGCCTCCCGCGCGAGGCGCCGGCGGGGAGCAAGTGGGTCTACAAGACGGGCGAGACCAACCTCATCGGCGTGCTGGTCGCGAATGCGGTGGGCAAGACGCTCGCCGACTATGCGCAGGAGAAGATCGTCGAGCCGGCGGGCTTTGCGGGCGGGATGTTCTGGATGACCGACCCGGGCGGCAACAACATTGGCGGGTGCTGTCTGTCGATCCGCCTTTCCGACTATGCGCGGATGGGGCTCTTCGCGCTCGAGGGCGGCAAGGGCGTTGTGCCCGAGGGCTGGTTCGCCGAGGCCGGCAAGGCGCAGGTCGAATTCGGCCCGTCGCGGCCCGGGTTCGGCTATGGCTACCAGTGGTGGGCTTACCCCGGCGGCTACGGGGCGCAGGGGATCTTCGGTCAGGCGATCAGCCTCGTGCCCTCGAAGCAGCTGGTGGTGGCGATCGTCAGCAACTGGCCCGCGGCGAGCTCGCCCGAAAACCGCGCCAAGGTGCTGGCCGTCGTCTCGAAGATCGCCGCTTCGGCCGAGTGATAGCGGCGCGCCAGGGGTAGCCTTGCGCCGGGTTTGCAGGTGCCAGACCCGGCCTAGACCCCTGCCAGACCCCCGCTAGACCCCCTCCAGACCCCAGCTTGGTGCCTGTTTCACGTGAAACATCGGCTCCGTCAGATCACCTGACGGAAGGTCCCGATATTGCTGTAGCGTTGCAGGATATTGTCGTGGACGATCGGGCTCAGGAGCTCCGAAAAGGCGCAGCCGACGATGCAATTGTCCCACCACACGACCTCGGCCTGAAGGGCCTCGAGCCCCGGCAGCGTCAGCCAGCACATCTGGCCTTCGTGCATCCGGTTGATCGAGGCGGCGGAGAAGCCGGAGATGGAAAGATCGTGCACGACGCTCTGGAAGGCGCGGCCTCCCGAAGCGCGCAAGGTCGCCGGGATTGTCAGACGCGTGCGCGGCGAGCAGCGGTCTTCCTGCGCTGCAATGCGGTAGGGATCGGAACTGATCGGCATCGCTAATGACCTTGTTTCGAAGCCTGCGGTCTCGTGGGGCGAATTGGTCCACACGCAGGTTTGCCCCCGCGATCCCTTACGACAGGCTAGCGAAGAAGGTTAACGGCGCGCTAGGGAGACACCCCGAGGCGCGCGAGCGATCAGCCGATGCGTTCGCGGTGCAGGGTGTCGAACCCCTCGGCGAGGAGGGCGACGAGACGATCCGCCACCACTTCGGGTGCCTTGACGCTCATCGGGTCCTCGCCCGGATAGGCGCGGGCGCGCATCTCGGTGCGGGTCGCGCCGGGATCGACGATGGCGACGCGCAAGGGGCACAGGCGCTCGACTTCGGCGGCATAGGTTTCGAGCAGGTTCTCGAACGCGGCCTTGGTGGCACCGTATCCGCCCCAATAGGGCCGCGGCGCCGAGCCGACCGAACTGGTCAGGCCGACGATCCGGCCCGCCTTGGCGCGGCGCAGCATTTGGTCGAAGCCGGCGATCAGCGCCTGGGTCGCGACCACATTGGTGAGCAGCGCCTGGTTGAACTGCTTTGGCTCCATCTGCGAGGCCGGGGTGAGCTCGGGCAGGTAAGCTGCCGAGAGCACCATGATGTCGAGCGTCTGCCAGCGTCCGGCAATGGCGGCCGCGAGCCGCGTCACCGCCTCGGGCTCGGTGAGGTCGACCGGCGCGATGGTCGAGGTGCCGCCGATCGCGTGGATCGCATCCTCGACCTCCTCCAGCGCCTTCACCTTGCGGGCAACGAGAATGACGTGCGCGCCCGCTGCGGCAAGCGCCTTGGCGGTGGCGGCACCGATGCCGCGGCTGGCGCCGGTGACGAGCGCGGTCTGGCCGGCGAGCGGCTTGGCAGTATCGGTCATGGGAGGTCAGGCTGCTTTCGGATCGGCGAAGGGAAGCTCGGCGGCCTTCTGTTCGGCCAGCGCGAGGTCGGTGAGCGAGGTGGGATACTCGCCGGTGAAACAGGCGTCGCAGAACTGCGGACAAGCCTTGTCGCGGCCCTGCTTGCCGACGGCGCGGTAGAGCCCGTCAATCGAGATGAAGGCGAGGGTGTCAGCCTTGATGAACTCGCGCATCGGCTCAAGCTCCATGCGCGCGGCAAGCAGCTTGGAGCGTTCGGGCGTGTCGACGCCGTAGAAGCAGGAATGCGCGGTCGGCGGGCTGGCGACGCGGAAGTGGACTTCGGCTGCACCGGCCTCGCGCATCATCTCGACGATCTTGAGGCTGGTGGTGCCGCGCACGATCGAATCGTCGATGAGCACGATGCGCTTGCCTTCCACGAGCGCGCGGTTGGCGTTGTGCTTGCGCTTCACGCTCGAATGGCGTGCGCCGTCGGAAGGCTGGATGAAGGTGCGCCCGACATAGTGCGAACGGATGATGCCGAGCTCGAAGGGCAGCCCCGATTGCTGGGCGAAGCCGATCGCCGCGGGCACGCCGCTGTCGGGCACGGGAACGACGAGGTCGGCCTCGCAAGGCGCCTCGATGGCGAGTTCCATGCCGATCGCCTTGCGCGCTTCGTAGACCGAACGCCCGGCGAAGACCGAGTCCGGCCGGCTGAAATAGACGTGCTCGAAGATGCAGGGGCGTGGGGCCGGGCTGCCGAAGGGGCGGACCGAGCGGATTTCGCCGGCGAAATCGACCAGCACCAGCTCGCCCGGTTCGACTTCGCGGATCACTTCCGCGCCGACCACGTCGAAGGCCACCGTTTCCGAAGCGAACATGATCGCGTCGCCCGAGCGGCCCATCACCAGCGGGCGGATGCCGAGCGGGTCGCGGCAGGCGATCATGCCCTCAGGGGTCATGACGATGAGGGCATAAGCGCCCTCGACCAGCCGCAGCGCATCGACCAGCCGGTCGGCGATGGTCGGATAGCGGCTGGTGGCGACGAGGTGGATGATCACCTCGGTGTCTGAGGTCGACTGGAAGATCGAGCCCTTGTTCACGAGATCCGCGCGCAAGGTCATCGCGTTCGAGATATTGCCGTTGTGCGCGACCGCGAAGCCGCCGCTGGCAAGGTCCGCATAGAGCGGCTGGACGTTTCTGAGGCCAGCGCCTCCGGTCGTCGAATAACGCACGTGGCCGGCCGCCATGTGGCCGGGCAGCGAGGCAATGGCTTCCGACGAGGTGAAGTTCTCCGCGACATGGCCAAGGCCGCGCCGCGCGTAGAATTCCGTGCCGTCAAAGCTGACGATGCCGGCTGCTTCCTGCCCGCGGTGCTGGAGCGCGTGGAGGCCCAGCGCGGTGGTGGCCGCGGCGTCGCTTGCGCGGATTGCGCCGAAGATGCCGCATTCCTCGCGCAACTTGTCGCCATCGGCATCGAGGAAAGGATGGGTCACATTGAGGGGTGTCATCGGCATCACCAGAGAGTCCGCGAGCGTCCCGCCGCCGGGCCAAGACCCAATGGCGATGTGACAGGCCAATTACAAGGAAAAGCGGGTCAGACCGAGCGGGTTTTTGCGGAACGCGGTGCGACGGCCGTGCGCGGCCCTCGAGGTGCGCAAGCGGCAGGACGAGAAGGGTGCCCGGGGATTGCCGGGGCAGGCAAGCCGCTCTACAGGCAGCGTTCAGCGAACAACGGGCACCCCTCACCACCCATGCTCTCCCCCTTCGAATGGATGATCGCCAAGCGCTACCTCTGGCCCGGCAAGGGGGAGGCGTTCATCGCGCTGGTCGCAGGCATTTCCGTGGGCGTGGTGATGCTCTCGGTCGCCATGCTGGTGATCGTGATGAGCGTGATGAACGGCTTTCGCGGCGAGCTGCTCGATAAGATCGTGGGCCTCAACGGCCATGCGGTGGTGCAGGCCTATGGCGGCCGGCTCGACAATTGGCGCAGCGTGCTCGCCAATGTCGAGCGCACGCCGGGCGTGACCAGTGCCTCGCCGATGATCGAGCAGCCGCTGCTGGTGCAGTATAACGGGCGTACCGAGGCGATCTTCCTGCGCGGGCAGAGCGACAGGGACCTGACGGCGCTCGCCGACAAGGTGCTCCTCGGCGACATGAAGAGCCTTTACGCACCCCCCGGCGAATCCGGCTATGGCCGGGTCGCGATCGGCAGCCAGCTTGCCCAGAACCTCGGCGTGCGGGTCGGCGATGTCATCACCATCATCAATCCCGCGGGGCGCACCACGCCCTTCGGCACCTCGATCCGCCAGGTCGGCTACGAGGTCGGCGCGATCTTCGAGGTGGGCATCTACACCTTCGACGAGAAGTTCGTGATGATGCCGCTGAAGGAGGCGCAGACGCTGCTGCTGATGGGGGATTCGGTCGCGCAGATCGAGATCACCGTGACCGACCCCGACAAGGTCGGCGAAACTCTCGAACCGGTTGCCAAGCGATTGTCCGGCCAGGCGGTGATCGCCGACTGGAAGACGATGAACTCGGCGCTGTTCGAGGCCTTGCAGGTCGAGCGGGTGGCGATGTTCTTCGCCCTGTCCTTCATGGTGCTGGTTGCGGCCTTCAACATCCTCTCCAGCCTCGTGATGCTGGTGCGCGCCAAGACCCGCGACATCGCCATCATGCGCACGATGGGCGCAACGCGGCGTTCGATGCTCAAGATCTTCGTGACGACGGGGACGACGGTGGGCGCGATCGGGACGCTGGCAGGCCTTGCCCTCGGCGCGATCGTGCTGTTCTTCCGTGAACCGATCGTCGACTTCATCGCTTGGGCGACCGGCCAGGAAATCTGGGACCCGCAGGTTCGCTTCCTTACCACGCTGCCCTCGCGCACCGATCCCTGGGAAATTCTCGGGATCGTCACCCTCGCGCTGACGATGAGCTTCCTTGCGACGCTCTATCCGGCATTGAAGGCCGCGAACACCGATCCGGTGCAGGTGCTGCGCTATGAATAACTCCGCTCCCATCGTCGCCCTGCGCGGCCTCAGGCGCTCCTTCGAGCAGGGCGGGCAGCGCATCGACGTGCTGCGCGGGGTCGATCTCGACATCATGCCGGGCGAGATCGTCGCGCTGCTCGGGCCTTCGGGGTCGGGCAAGTCGACCATGCTGCAGGCGGTCGGCCTGCTGGAAGGCGGGTTCGAGGGATCCATCGCCATCGCCGGTCAGAAGGCCGAGCACATGGCCGGGGACGAGCGCACCAGCTTGCGCCGGGAGCATCTCGGTTTCGTCTACCAGTTCCACCACCTGCTCCCCGACTTCGACGCACGCGAGAACGTGGTGATGCCGCAGATGATCCGCGCGGTCCCCCGCGCCGATGCCGAGGCGCGGGCCGACAGCCTGCTCACCAGCTTGGGCCTCGGCCAGCGTCTGACCCACCGCCCCAGCCAGCTTTCGGGCGGCGAACAGCAGCGCGTTGCGGTCGCCCGTGCGCTCGCCAACCGGCCCACTCTGGTGCTGGCCGACGAGCCGACCGGCAATCTCGACGAAGCCACCGCCGACAACGTGCTCGCCGAATTCCTCGCGCTGGTGCGGGGCGAGGGCAGCGCGGCGCTCGTCGCCACGCATAACGAACGCCTCGCCGCGCGCATGGATCGCGTCGTCCGCCTGCGGGAAGGCGTGCTGATCTAGGATAGGCGGAAGCATCCTCCCGCCGCCCCACAATCGTCGGCTCAAGGAGGATCCCACATGACCGACCATCCCAGCACCTTTCAGGGCGGCACCAACACGTCGGGTGAGCAGGCGTGGGACGACCGCGCGACGCTCATGCCCGCGACCCAAGGCGATCAGCTCGCAGGCGGCGGCGTTCCGCTGCTGCGCGGCACCTTCGCCGCAATGATCCGCCACTTGGCGCAGCTCCCGGAGGAGGACCGGCACGGCTATGTCATCGCCAAGGCCGGGGATCGAACCTACAGCGCCGAAGAAGCGATGGCCCTTGCCAGCGAGCCCGGTTTTCCCGCAGAAGGCTCCGGCTGAACGAGAACAACCGGGGGCATCATGACGACCATCGCCGACTTCACCGTCACCACCAACCGGGGGCAGGACCTCGATCTCAAGGACAAGCTCGGCACGGTGCTGCTGGTGGTCAACACCGCCAGCAAGTGCGGCTTCACCCCGCAATATGACGGGCTCGAGAAGCTCTTCCAGCAGTACAAGGACCGCGGGTTCGAGGTGCTGGGCTTCCCCTGCAACCAGTTCGGCGGGCAGGAGCCGGGCAATGCCGAGGAGATCGAGCAGTTCTGCAAGGTCAATTTCGGCGTCACCTTCCCGCTGATGGCGAAGGTCGAGGTGAACGGCGCCGATGCCTCGCCGCTGTTCGACTGGCTGAAGTCGGAAAAGAAGGGGCTGATGGGGACGAGTGCGATCAAGTGGAACTTCACCAAGTTCCTGATCGACCGGCAGGGCCATGTCGTGAAGCGCTACGCCCCGACCGACAAGCCCGAGGCGATCGCAAGGGACATCGAGAAGCTGCTTTAGGCTTTTGCGCTGCCCTGTGCACAACATAAGCGTTCGGGGTGCTTTGAGAATCGCCGCGACTTCCTAGATTGCGAGGGATGCCCTTCGCCCCCTTCGTTCCCCTGCGCGTGCTGTCGTCCTACTCGATGCTCGAAGGGGCGATCGATCCCAAGGACATTGCCAAGCTGGCAAAGGAGCGCGGCTTTCCCGCGATCGCGATCTGCGACCGCAACGGGCTTTACGGGATCATGGCCTTCGCCGCAGCCTGTAAGAGCGAAGGCGTGCAGCCGATCATCGGCACCTTGCTGGGTGTGTCGCGCCAGAATTCGGGGGGCGATGATCGCGCCGCAGTCGATTACCTGGCGCTGTATGCCCAGGACGATGCGGGTTACGACAACCTGTGCCACCTCGTCTCGAGCGCGCACCTGGACCGCCCGCTGGAGCGCGATCCGCATGTCACGCTCGCCGATCTGGAAGGGCGCACCGATGGGCTGATCGCGCTCACCGGCGCGGGTGAGGGTGGACTGGCGCGGCTGATGGCCGAGGGCCAGCACGAAGCCGCAGCCAAGCTCGCGGATCGCTTGCAGGCGCTGTTCCCGGGACGGCTGTACATCGAACTCGCCCGCGGTGGCTGTCCGGTCTGTGAGCGCGCCGAAGACGCGCTGATCGACCTTGCCTATGCCCGCGATCTCCCGCTGGTCGCGACCAACCCTGCGAATTTTGCCGAGCCGCATATGCACAAGGCGCATGACGCCATGCTGTGCATCGCCCATTCGACCCAGGTCGAGGCCGAGGACCGCCCGCGATCGAACCCGCAGGCCTTCGTCAAGACGGCCGCCATGATGGAGGAGGCCTTCGCCGATCTCCCCGAGGCGACCGCCAACACCCTCGTCATCGCCCAGCGCTGCGCCTTTGCGCCGCCGTACCGCAAGCCGATCCTGCCGAGCCTCGCAGGCGACCTTGCGGGCGAAGCGCGGATGCTGGCCGAGGATTCGCGCGCGGGGCTCGAAGCGCGGCTCGCCGCCTATCCCGATCTCACCGAAGAGGAGCGCCGCGTCTATTTCGACCGGCTCGATTTCGAGATCGACGTGATCGTGAAGATGGGATTCCCCGGCTACTTCCTGATCGTTGCCGACTTCATCAAGTGGGCCAAGGAACAGGGCATTCCCGTGGGGCCGGGGCGCGGCTCGGGCGCGGGCTCGGCGGTGGCCTGGGCGCTGACCATCACCGATCTCGATCCGATCCGGCTGGGGCTGCTGTTCGAGCGCTTCCTCAACCCCGAACGCGTCTCGATGCCCGACTTCGATATCGACTTCTGCGAAACGCGGCGCGGCGAAGTGATCCGCTATGTGCAGGCGAAGTACGGCTCCGATCACGTCGCGCAGATCATCACCTTCGGCAAGCTGAAGGCCCGCGCGGTCCTGCGCGACTGCGGACGCATTTTGCAGATGAGCTACGGGCAGGTCGACCGATTGTGCAAGATGGTGCCCAACCATCCGACCGACCCATGGCCGCTGCCGCGCGCGCTGAACGGCGCGGCCGACTTCCGGCGTGAATACGACAACGACAAGGAAGTGAAGCGCCTCGTCGATCTCGCGATGCAACTGGAGGGCCTGCCGCGCAATTCCTCGACCCACGCGGCGGGTGTGGTGATCGGCGACCGGCCGCTCGCCAAGCTGGTGCCGCTCTACCGCGACCCGCGTTCGGACATGCCGGTAACGCAGTTCGACATGAAATATGTCGAAAGCTCGGGTCTGGTGAAGTTCGACTTCCTCGGGCTGAAGACGCTGTCGGTGTTGAGGAAGGCGGTCGACCTGCTGGAAGCGCGCGGCATCGCCATCGACCTCGGCGCACTGCCCTTGGACGACGCGCAGGTCTACAACCTCATGCAGACGGGCAACACGGTCGGCGTGTTCCAGCTGGAATCTGAAGGCATGCGCCGCACGCTCAAGGCGGTGAAGCCCACCAATTTCGGCGACATCATCGCGCTCGTCTCGCTCTACCGTCCTGGCCCGATGGACAACATCCCGCTGTTCGGCCAGCGCAAGGCAGGCGTGGTGCCGATCGAGTACCCGCACGAGAAGCTTGAGGGCATCCTGTCGGAGACCTACGGGATCTTCGTCTATCAGGAACAGGTGATGCAGGCCGCGCAGGTGCTGGCGGGCTACTCGCTCGGCGACGCGGACCTCTTGCGCCGTGCGATGGGCAAGAAGGTGCAGGCCGAGATGGACGCTCAGCGCGGGCGCTTTGTCGAAGGCTGCAAGGCCAACTCCGGCATCGAGCCGAAGCGCGCAAACGAGCTGTTCGATTTGATCGACAAGTTCGCAGGCTACGGCTTCAACAAGTCGCACGCCGCCGCCTATGCGCTGCTCGCCTATCAGACCGCGTGGATGAAGGCGCATTACCCGGAAGAATTCTACGCCGCCTCGATGTGCTTCGACATGCACCAGTCGGAGAAGCTGAACGTCTTCGTCGACGATGCGCGGCGCTATCCCAATGGCGCGGGCGGGGTGCAGGTCCTTGCACCCGATATCAACGCCAGCCACGCGGAATTCACCGTCGAGCAGACCGACACGGGGTACGCGGTGCGCTATGCGCTCGCGGGAATCCGCAATGTCGGCGAGAAGGCGATGGATGCGATCGTTGCCGAGCGCGAGGCGAACGGGGCGTTCACGAGCCTCAAGGACCTGTTCGAGCGGCTGCCGCAAGGCACGATGAACCGTCGGCAGCTCGAAGGCTTGATCTGCGCTGGCGCTTTCGATGCGCTGGAGCCCGACCGCGCGCTGCTCTTCGCCAATGCCGACATGCTGATGGCGGTTGCCGATGCCGCTATCCGCGAGCGTTCATCGGGTCAGGTCGGGCTGTTCGGCGGCGATGCGGGGCCGGCAGAGGACCTGCGCCTCCAGCCCTGCGCTTCGTGGTCGCGGCCCGAACGGATGGCCAAGGAACGCGAGAATTTCGGCTTCTACTTCTCCGCCCACCCGGTGCAGCAATTCCGCGACGTGGCGTCGGCCAATGGTGCGCGCACCTATCAGAGCCTGATGGAAGCGGGCGCGCCTCCGGGCGGGCGCGGGACGGCGGTGATGGCGGCGCTGGTCGAAGGCATCACCAAGGCGCGCACTCGCAAGGGCGGCACTTTCGTGCGCGCGGACTTCTCCGACGCCTCGGGCCAGTTCTCCGCCGCCTGTTTCGAAGAGGCGCTGGTGCCGGATTTCGAACGCTGGGCGCAGGCCGGCGAGTGCCTGCTGATCACCGTCGAGCTGGATGCTCCCAATCCCGATGAGCCCCCGCGTCTCACCGTGCGCGGGGCGCGGCCACTGGCTGCGGTGAGCGGCACGACCGCCATGGAACTGAGCTGCGAGATCGCGAGCGTCACCGCCTTGCGCGAACTCCAGATCGAGCTCGAGGCGGCGCGCGGCGAGCGGCGGGCCGGGGCGGGAGAGGTGCTGGTCAGCCTCGCGCTGGCGGACGGCGGGCAGGTGCGGCTGCGGCTCGGGCGCGATTTCGTCCTGACCGGCGACCTGGCCGAACGGCTCGGTGCGGTCGAGGGGATTGCGCGCGTCAATCTCGAGCCTCTCAGGAAGAAGCGCGGCAACCTCAAGCTGGTCGCCTGATCCTGACGCAAGAAGGGGCCGGATCGCTCCGGCCCCTCCCTGATCGTCTCGTCTCGAAAGACTTACATGCCCGAGCCCGGGCCGTAGGTCACTTCGACGCGGCGGTTCTGCGCCTCGCGCACGCCGTCGGCAGTCGGCACACGCGGCTGGCTCTCGCCGAAGGCCTGGCTCATGATCTGGCCATCCGGCACCCCGCGCGATGCCATGAAGCTGCGCACCGCCTGGTTGCGGCGCTCGGCCAGCGACTGGTTGTACTGCGTGCTGCCCGCGCGGTCGGTATGCCCGGCAAGCATCACCCGCGCCGTGCCGCAATTGGCATAGGCGGTGGCGGCATTGTTGAGGATGTTGCCGGCTTCGGGCGTGATGTCCGAACGGTCGAAGTCGAAGAACACGATGTACGGCCCGGTGTTGCAGGCGACCTGCGGCGGGGGCGGCGGTGCCTGGACAGGCGGCGGCGGCGGCGGGGGCGTGTAGGCGGGCGGGGGCGGCGGGGCGGCCTCGACCGGCTCGGGCTGCGCGCGGCCGCCAAAGTTGTAGATCAGGCTCGCCAGCACCGAGTGCACCGAATAGTTGGCCTGAAGGCCAGCGCCATTGGTGGCCTGCAGCTGGAAATCGTCGATGTTGAAGTAGCGGTACTTCACACCGAGATCGACGCGGTCCGTGACGGGCACGCGCACGCCGCCGATCAGCTGCCATGCAAAGTCGGTCTTCCTGTCGTCGATCACCGTGCCGACGCCTGCGACCCGGACCGGAAGCTCGAACCGGGCAAGCCCGACACCGCCGCCGCCATAAATCTGGAAGCCGCCATCCTTGCCGATGTCGATGAGGCCGTTGATCATGCCGCTCCAGATTTCGAGATCGCGTTCGTTCTCGACGACAGTGCCCGCAGGAACCGTCACGCCGGTCGGCAGGATGGCCGGATTGAGCACGGTCAGATTGCGGTACTTGTTGTTCTTGTACCCGCCTTCGGCCTCGAGCCGGACCGGCCCGAAGTCGTAGCCGAGGATGACGTCGCCATCGACGCCCATCTTGGTGCGGGCCCGGGCGCCGTTGACGAAAACGCCGTCTGCAGGCGGCACGTCGACTTCGACCGTCACCTTGTCCTTGAGGCTGACGCCGCCCTCGATGCCGATATAGGGGCCGTCGGCCTGTGCCGGCGCCGCGATGATGATGGCGGCCGCGCCTGCCATCAGAAGACCTGTTTTTCTCATTCGTCCGATTCCCTCGAAATTGGGTGGTCCGCCGGCCCGGAGAGGAGCCCCAGACCACGCCGTGCCGGCGCGGCCGTTTCCGGCGGGTGGAGGGCAAGCCTCGCAGCATAAGAAATGTTTCATGGTGCCGCGACGGGGCGTGCAGCCGATTGGGCGAAGCGATTGCCAAGGTCTCCAGGCGAGGGCATTAAGCCTCCCGCACTGCCATCCGCGCATGGCAGAAGGGGACCACCAAAATCAGGAGAGAGACCGGCACATGGCAAATCCACGGCTCGGGGCAATGCAGGACTGGACGATGCGGGTGACCGCGGTGATCGATCACGCCGCGCGCGAGGCGCCGACCCGCGAGATCGTCAGCCGCTGGGCGGATGGCAGCGAGACGCGCACCGATTGGGCCGGGATCCGCCGCGACGCATTGAAGATGGCGCAGGCGCTGCAGCGGCTCGGCCTGAAGCCGGGCGACAAGGTCGCGAGCCTCGCCATGAACCATTCGCGCCACCTGGTCAGCTGGTACGGCGTCGCCGGGATGGGCGGGGTGCTCCACACCGTGAACCCGCGCCTCTTCGACGATCAGCTCGAATACATCGTCAACCACGCCGAGGACCGCGTACTGTGCTACGATGCGGCCTTCCAGCCGATCGTCGACCGCATGAAGAGCCGCTGGCCCACGGTCGAGCATTACGTCTGCTACGATAGCGGCGAGCACGCTCCTGCCTTCGAGGACTGGATTGGCGCCGAGGACGGCGATTTCGAGTGGGTCACGGGCGCGGAAAACGATCCCTGCATGATCTGCTACACCTCCGGCACCACCGGCAATCCCAAGGGCGTGCAATACGAGCACCGCTCGACCGTGCTCCACGCCATGGCCGGGCTGCAACCTGCCGCCTTCAACTTCTCGAGCGCCTCGGTGATGCTGCCTGTCGTGCCGATGTTCCACGCGGCGAGCTGGGGGCTGCCCTATGCGGGCGCGATGGCGGGTATCAAGTTCGTGTTCTCGGCGGTCAACGATCCCAAGGTGCTGCACGAGCTGATGCTGCGCGAAGGCGTGACCGATTCTGCGGGCGTGCCGACGGTGTGGCTCGCGCACTTCCAGTATTGCGACGCCAACGGCCTCGACCTGCCGCCGCTCAAGGCCGCGACCATCGGCGGTTCGGCCGCGCCCAAGTTCATGATCGAGCGGCTGCTGAAGAACGGCACCCGCGTCCAGCACGCCTGGGGCATGACCGAGACCAGCCCGATCGGCACCGTCGGCGGGCCGACCTGGGACTGGGACACGCTCAGCCTCGAGGAGAAGGTCGACAAGGTCGCGATGCAGGGCCGCCCGATCTTCGGCGTGCAGCTGCGCACCGTCGACCTCTCCGACATGACCACCGAGCTGCCGCGCGACGGCAAGACCTCCGGCGCGCTCCAGATCCGCGGTCCGTGGGTGATCCGCCGCTACTTCAAGGCCGAGGCCGATGCCACCAACAATGATGGCTGGTTCGACACCGGCGATGTCGGCATCCTCCACCCGGACGGCACGCTGCAGCTCACCGACCGCACCAAGGACGTGATCAAGTCGGGTGGCGAGTGGATCAGCTCGGTCGAGCTCGAGAACGCTGCCTGCGGGCACCCGGCCGTCGCCGAGGCGGCCTGCATCGGCATCACTCACCCCAAGTGGGACGAGCGCCCGGTGCTGTTCGTGGTGAAGAAGGCGGGCGCCGAGGTGACGGCGGACGATATCGTCGAGCACCTCAAGCCCCAGATCGCCAAGTGGTGGCTCCCGGACGCAGTCGAATTCGTCGACGACATTCCGCACACCGCCACGGGCAAGATCAGCAAGAAGGACCTGCGCGACCGCTTCGCGGACTACACGCTTGGCTGACCTGACCATCCGCCCTGCGTGCGAGAATGACGCGCAGGCCGTTTGCGACATCTACGCCTGGCACGTCGCCAACGGCACCGGCACCTTCGACACCGAAGCCCCTGATGCGCCGGCCTGGGCAGCGAAGCTCGCCGAGTTCTCCGCCCGCGGGCACCCCTTTCTCGTCGCGGAGCGGGCCAGTGCGACTGGGGTGCAGGTGGTCGGCTATGCCTATGCCGCGCGCTTCCGCGACCGCGCTGCCTATGCGCGCACCTGCGAGGACAGCATCTACATCGCCCCGGATGCGCGCGGGGGAGGGATCGGCACGGAGCTGCTTACCGCGCTGATTGCCGCCGCGCGCTCAGCAGGCTTTGCGCAGATGATCGCGGTGGCGGGCGGCGGCGAACCCGCTTCGGTGGCGCTCCACGCCAAGTGCGGCTTCGTCCATGCCGGACGGCTGCGCAATGTCGGGTACAAGTTCGGCCGGGTGCTCGACACGGTCTACATGCAACGCGATCTCGCCGCACAGGAGACGAACCCATGACCTGCGAAACCTATATCGATCCCAGCCCCGCGAACTTCCAGGCCTTCAAGGACCTGCCGCGCGATAGGCCGATCAACATGCTCAACCTGCTGCTCTACCGCGATGCGGCCGAGTACCCCGAGGGCCACGAACACGCGGGCAAGGGCTGGAGCGGGCGGCGCGCCTATGAGGAATACGGCAAGACCAGCGGTCCGATCTTCCAGCGCGTGGGCGGACAGATCCTGTGGCGCGGACGCTTCGAGACCGTGGTGACCGGCCCCGAGGGCGAGCGCTGGCACGACGGCTTCATCGCGCAATATCCGAATGCCGGGGCGTTCTTCGAAATGATCAAGGACCCGGAGTATCAGAAGGCGGTCGTGAACCGCACCGCGGCGCTGGTCGATAGCCGGCTTGTGCGCTTCGCCCCGGGCGAGGCCGGGGAAGGGTTCGGCTGAAGCGGCTCAGACGCCCTTGACGGCGTCGCTCTCCGGCGCTGCGGGGGCTTCCGCCTCCTCGGGGTACAGATAGCCGAAGAAGTCGATCACCGAGTTGAACCACTGCCCGATCTGCCGCGCATAGTTTTCGCGGGTGATGCCGCCGTCGGCGATGATGTACATCCTGACGGAGACCGTACCTTCCTCGTCGAGATAGGCGCGGCCGAAATTCTCGCGGTAATTGTAGGTGTTGATCGCTTCCTGGACCTGCTCGGGCGTCGCGCCGTCGGCGGGGATGAAGGTCGCGAGCAGCGAGGAGCCGAGGCACTTCTTCTTCTTCGCCTCGTCCTCGCAGGCGAGCAGCAGGCCGTCGGCGAGCACCCCGTCCGCGAAGTTGAATTCGATGTGCTCGCTCGGCTGGTCGGGCGGAGCGATGGTCGCCCCGGCCTCGCGCAGCGCACGTTCGAAATCGGCGCGGGTGAACTGCTCGAGAGTCTGGGTGCTCTGCGCCTGCGCGGGGGCGCTTGCGGTGAGCATCGCGATGGCAGCCGCAGCGGCGGCAAGAATGGTCGAGCGCATGAATCCCCCTCGGTGACGGTCTCTCACCGCCTCATATCACAGCAGAGCGAGTTGGCCATCGCTTCGCGGCGCCCGGAAGCGCGAAGAATCGAGTTCGAACCGCGCCTTGCCAATCCCCGCCTTGCGGCACGCCACCTTGAAGCGGGCGCGGATCAGGTCGGCCCAGACGCCTTGCGGATTGAAGCGGCTGTGGAAGTTGGGATCATTGTCCCGCCCGCCGCGCATCTCGCGCACGATCCCCATCACCTTGCCCGCGCGATCAGGGTAGTGGACGCCAAGCCATTCGCGAAACAGCGGGGCGACTTCGTGGGGGAGGCGCAGCGGGATCCCGCCGACGCTGGTGACACCGAGTTCGCCTGCGCGGGCGACGATGCTCTCGAGGAACTCGTCGGTGATCGCCGGGATGATCGGGGAGATCGAGCAATGCGCCGGCACGCCCATCTCGACCAGTTTCCCCAGCGCTGCCAGACGCTTGGCAGGCGAGGTACAGCGCGGCTCGAGCTTGGCCGACAGCACCGGATCGAGGCTCGTCACCGAGATCGCCACCGCCACCAGGTTCTCGCGCGCCATTGCTTCGAGCAGGTCGGAATCGTCCAGCACCCGATCGGACTTGGTGGTGATGGTGACGGGGTGGCGCACCTCGAGGCACAGTTCGAGGATCGCCCGCGTGATCCGATAATCGCGCTCGATCGGCTGATAGGGATCGGTGTTGGTGCCGAGCGCTATGGGCTTGGGATCATAGCCCTTTTTCGCCAGCGTCGCGCGCAGCAGCGCCGCCGCATCGGGTTTGGCGAAGAGCTTCGTCTCGAAGTCCAATCCGGGGGAGAGGTCGTGATAGGCGTGGGTGGGCCGGGCGAAGCAGTAGATGCAGCCGTGCTCGCAGCCGCGATAGGCGTTGACCGAGCGGTCGAAGGGGACGTCGGGGGACTGGTTGAAGGTGAGAATCGACTTCGGCCGCTCCTCGATCACGGTGGTGCGCAGCTTTACGGGCGGGCCCCCGTCTTCATTGGCCAAGGTCTCGACGTAATCGCGCCAGTCGCCGTCGACCTCCCGCTCTGCCAGTCCGAAGCGGGTGGGGACCGCCCCCGACTGCGCACCGCGACCTTTGACCGGAGAATGTTTCACATGGAACATTTACGGAACAAAACGCCGCATGCCAAGCCAATTCGCGCCGATCTGGAGGGCGTTTGTCGCAGGCTGGAAGGGGTCTGGTGTGGGTCTGGCGGGGGTCTGGAGGGGATCGAACAGCGCGCAAACGCCCGCTTACTTGTCGGCGGGCATTCGATATCCGCTTGCCGCGACGCAGGCCGGTGCGGAAGCCTCGCGATAGGGCTTGTCCCAGCAGCTCAGGAGGCCGGCGAGCACGCCTGCGTTGACCGCGTTGCTGCGACCGGGCTCGGCCTTGAGCGATTCGAAGGCGACCTCCAAAGCGCTCCTGTCGCGCACAAGGAAGGCATAGGTGCCCTGAACATAGAGGTTCCAGCGCATCTCGCCGATCTCGGTCTGGCGCCGCGCGGTGGCGATCAGCTGCGCCGCTTGCTCATGGCGGCCCGCATTTGCCAGCGACTGACCGAGATGGAAGCGTGCCGTGGTCTGCCACCGCTCGCCCTCGGGAACCGGGCCGTAGGCGAGATAATCGGTATAGGCGCGCACCGCTTCCTCGTCGCAGCCGCGCTCGACCAGAGCGCGCCAGCTCGTCGGAACCGACCCCGCCTGATCGAAGTCGCGCCATGCCAGCGCGCGATTGGCGAGAAGATCGGCATCGTCCAGACGGCAGCTGTCCTCATCGGATGCCATGGCCGGAGCCGCCGCGCAAAGCACAGCCAGCAGCAGAGCGAGGCGGGGCGAGCGCCGCATCACACTTCTTTCAGGCGCGGCATCAGTTCGACGAAATTGCAGGGCCGGTTGCGGGCATCGAGCTGCTCGGCGAGGATGCCGTCCCAGCCGTCTTTCACCGCCCCGTTCGATCCGGGCAGAGCGAAGATGTAGGTGCCCCGCGCCACGACCGCGCAGGCGCGCGACTGGACGGTGCTGGTGCCGATGCTCTTGAAGCTGAGCCAGCGGAACAGCTCGCCGAAGCCGGGGATCTCGCGCGCGCCATCGATCATCGCCAAAGCCTCGGGCGTCACGTCGCGTCCCGTCAGGCCCGTGCCACCGGTGCTGACCACCGCGTCGATGGCCGGATCGTCGATCCATGCCTCGAACTGCGCGGCGAGCAGCGCCGCATCGTCCTTGACGATCATGCGCGCGGCGAGGTTGTGGCCGCCGCCCGTCACCCGCTCGGCAAGGATGTCGCCCGAGGTGTCGTTCTGCGCCGTGCGCGTGTCCGAGACGGTCAGGACGGCGATGTTGATCGGCTTGAAAGCCCGGCTCTCGTCGATGGCCATCAGCGGTCGCGGCTCGCCGAGCGGGTCGCCTGAGCGCGCGGGAATTCGGGCCATTTGCCCTGCGCCAGCGCGCGGCGGCTGGGCGAGAAGACGCCCGCGGCACGTTCATACATCCAGTAATTGCGCATCACGATCGCGACATAGCCGCGCGTCTCCCAATAGGGGATGGACTCCATCCACAGCAGCGGATCGCCCTGATCGTTGATCTCGGAATTCCAGCGCCCGACCGGCACCAGTCCGGCATTGTAGGCGGCCATGATCTTGGGGAGCGTCCCGCCGGTCGCAGGGGAATCGCGCAGCATGGCGAGGTGGCGCTGCCCGTATGCGAGGTTGACCTGCGGATCGTTGAGATCCTCGTAGCTCATCCCGAGGTTGAGGCGCCCGGAGTGGTCCTTCGCGGCCGCCGGCATGATCTGCATGAGGCCGCGCGCATTGGCGGGGCTCACCGCGGCGGCGCGGAAGTTCGATTCCTGAAGCGCATGGGCAAAGGCCAGCGCCGGATCGACCTGCCATCCGCCAACGGGCTGGAAATAGGCGACGGGGAAGCGCAGCGAGGGATCGCTCGACATGCCGTAGGGCGCGTTCTGCGCCATGAACAGCTGGGTCGAGGGCAGGCCGAGCTCGCGGGCGAGGCGGGCAAGGGCGCTGTATTGCGCGGCGGGGCCGATCCTGGCTTCCTGGCGCAGCACCTCGTCGGCCAGCATCGGCCGGCCGATCTCCATCAGCGCGACCGCGACGCGGACATTGCTGCGGCCCGCCAGCTGGTCCCAATCGGACTTGCCGAAAGGCTGGGGCTGGGCATGGGCGGGCAGGTCGATGCCGAGCTGGTCGGCGGCGAGCATTCCGTAGAGCGTCTCGTCATAGCGCGATGCGGCAGAGAGGTGCTGCTGCGCCTGTGCAGGTTCGCGGCACCGCACGGCGGCGCGGGCGGCCCAGTAATATCCGGCCGCCGCGAGTTCGACATTCGAGGCGTTGCCCGCGACCCGCGCGAAAGCCTCGCCCGCCAGCGAGCAATAGTTCATCCGCCACGCGGCGAGCCCTTCGACCCATGCGCCTTCGGCCACCCATTCGCCCGTGCCCTCGGCAGCGGTGCGGGCGAGTTCGAGCGCGGCGGCGTCGTTGTTCTCGATATAGTAGCTCCACGCAACGCGCTGGCGCCATTCGGCGCGGGCATCGCTGGACAGCAGCGGATCGATCTCCGCGAGCAGCCGCTGCGCCTCGGCAGGGTTGTCGGCCTTGATCGCGGCAAGGATCGCGGTCGCGGTGGCGGCGGGCATGGTGCCGTCGGTCACGGTGCGCGGCAGGATGCGCTTGGGCGCATAGGGCTGGCGGGCGAAGCCCTGCGCGGGCGGCAGCATGGGCAGCGCGCTGAGACCGCGCTTGGCGCCCATCTTGGCGAGCTGTTCGGCCTGGGGCAGATCGACGCCATCGTTGAACCACTGCGCGATCCTCTCGGGCGCCACCTTGGGGCTATCGGCGTGGGTGTAATATTCGGCACGCGCGATCTGGGTCAGCACGCCGGCGGGCTTCTGCGCGAGCAGGCTTTCGACCACCTCCCACTGCTTGGCGTCGATCGCGGCGAAGAGCTGGCGGTAGAGCGTGCGGTCTTCGGCAGAAAGGACGGTGCCCAGCGTGCGCTCCCCCGGCACAGCCCCGTTCCAGCGCGCCACGAGGTCGCTCGATTGCGCGGCGGCAGGGGCGGCGGGCACACCGATCCCGGCAAGGACGATGCCTGCCAAAGCCAAGCGCGGACGCGCCATGCGTCGCTTCAAACCGTGGCCGACCATTCCATCCATCTCCGCCAGAACCGGCTCTTGAGCCGGGGCATGTCCATCATCGCGTCGAGCGTCTCGCTGACCATTACCGGGGTCTTGCGCCCGAACTGGTTGATTTCGCGTAAAGCATGAACTTCAGGCGCGCCGAGCGTGGCGCCGAGCCCGGTTCCGAAGGCGACCAGCCGCCGGGGCTGGACGAGCCCGATGTGATGCGCCGTGACCGCGTCCATGCCGCCGGCGGCGAGCGCGGCGAGATCGGCCATCGGGGTGTGGCAGGGCAGGGCGGCGGCGACATAAATCTCGCTCTCGGCAAGGCCCATTGCAGAGAGGATGTTGGCGAGGAGCCGGCCCTGCGGCCCTGACAGGAGCCGCTCGCCATCCTCGGCCTCGGGCTGCGGCACCAGCACCATCAGCGCCGCGCCTGCTTCCCCGCGCGGCGGAACCCGCGCGAAGCCGCTCGCGGGGGCAAGGCCGGGCGTCTCCATCCACCACTGGCGGAACGCGGCAAGGTCAGTGGGGGGCGAATCGCCGAGAAGATCGGGGCGGGGCGGCGCGGCTGGCTCGGGCGCAGGAGCGGGCAACGCGGCCACGCGGCGGGAACGCATTTCGTTCGCGTGGGGCGAGGCCGCGCCGGATCGGGCGCTGGCCGCTCCTGCGGAGGGAACGGGCAGGGGCGCGTCAGCCAACCACGCCGTAGCGTCATCGGTGAAATCGCAATCGACCCCCGCCGCCTGCCACCAGGCAAGTGCCGCCTCGAATTCGCGTGCGAGGGTGAGATCGGGGCGGCTCATAGCTGGGTCATGTATCCATAGCGGGTCTTGACTGTCCCCGCCCCCGTTAGCAAGTGAACGGTCAAGGCATATCGTCAGGCTGTGCAGGCCGAGCGGCAAAACCAACAAGGATCAGGAAAACCGCGATGAGCGAACGTGAATCAATGCCCTGCGACGTGGTGATCGTCGGCGGCGGTCCGGCAGGTCTCTCCGCGGCGATCCGGCTGAAGCAGATCAATGCCGATCTGGAAGTGATCGTGCTCGAGAAGGGCTCCGAGATCGGCGCGCACATCCTGTCGGGCGCGGTGGTCGATCCGCGCGCGCTCGACGAGCTGCTGCCCGAGTGGCGTGACCAGGGCTGCCCGATGGCCGAGACCCCGGTGACCGACAACTGGCACTGGGTGCTCTCGAAGGGGGGCAAGACCTCGCTCCCCCACGCGATCATGCCCCCGCTGATGAGCAACCACGGCTGCTACACCGGATCGCTGGGCAGCATGACCCGCTGGCTCGCCGAACAGGCCGAGGGCCTTGGCGTGATGGTCTTCCCCGGCTTCCCCGCCGCGGACGTGATCATCGACGAGGAAGGCCGCGTCGCCGGCGTCATCACGCAGGACATGGGCGTCGCCGCCGATGGCAGCCACAAGGGCGACTACACGCCCGGCATGGAGATCCACGCCAAGTACACGCTCTTCGCGGAAGGCGCGCGCGGGAACCTCACCAAGCGCATGAAGGCCAAGTTCGATCTCGAAGCGAACTGCCAGCCGCAGGTCTACGGCCTCGGCATCAAGGAGCTGTGGGACATCGATCCCAAGAAGCACAAGCCGGGCCGCGTGATCCACACGCAGGGCTGGCCGCTTTCGGAGAGCGACAGCTGGGGCGGCGGCTTCCTTTACCATCAGGCCAACGGTCAGGTGGCCTTGGGCTTCGTGACCGCGCTCGATTACAAGAACCCCTGGGTCTCGCCCTATCAGGAATTCCAGCGCTGGAAGCAGCACCCGGCGATCCGCGAATACCTCGAAGGCGGCAAGCGCGTCAGCTACGGCGCGCGCGCGATCAACGAGGGTGGCTGGCAGTCCGTGCCCAAGCTCGCCTTCCCCGGCGGGGCGCTGATCGGCTGCGCGGCTGGCTTCGTCAACGTGCCGCGCATCAAGGGCAGCCACACCGCGATGAAGAGCGGGATGCTGGTCGCCGAAAGCATCGCGGCGGCCATCGCGGCGGGCCACGAGAAGACCGAGCTTGCCGACTATGACGCCGCCGTGCGCTCCAGCTGGATCGCGACGGAACTCAAGCTCGTCCAGAACGCCGAGCCGGCCGTCGCCAAGTTCGGCGGCGATATCGGCACGCTGCTCGGCGGGATCGACATGTGGATGCGCACGCTCAAGATCGGCCTGCCGATTGCGATGAAGCACCACCGCGACTACACCATGACCGGCCGCGCCGATCTCTACCCGAAGATCGACTACCCCAAGCCCGACGGCGTGATCACCTTTGATAAGCTCACCAACGTCGCCTACAGCTACACCAACCACGCCGAGGACCAGCCCTGCCACCTGCAGGTCAAGGACTGGGAGCTGCAGAAGGTGAGCGAACTCGGCGTCTTCGGCGGCCCCTCGGCGCGCTACTGCCCGGCGGGGGTCTACGAATGGCTGACCGACGAGAAGACGGGCGAGCCCAAGTTCCAGATCAATTCGCAGAACTGCGTCCATTGCAAGACCTGCGACATCAAGGACCCCAACCAGAACATCAACTGGGTGACGCCGGAAGGCGGCGGCGGGCCGAACTATCCGAATATGTGATTTTTCGATGACCGCCGTACCCGAACTGGTTCTAGACGGCAGTCGGATTTGGTCGCTTGAGTCTTTCTGGGACGAAGTCAGCCGCAGCCTCATTCCAGGAGCGGGGTGGGGCCGGAATCTGGATGCATTCAACGACATCTTGCGCGGGGGCTTTGGCACCCCGCCGGAAGGCTTCATTTTGCGGTGGAAAGATTCCGAGACTGCGAGAGCATTTCTCGGATACGAAGAGACGGCACGCCAGCTTGAGATCCGGCTGGACGAATGCCATCCTGAAAACATCTTCCACGTGAATGCTAAGCTCGAGAGAGCGAGGCGCGGCGAAGGTCCGACGGTTTTCGATTGGCTCGTGGAAATTATCAAAGAGCACGGCGAAGGGGGCGAAGAAGCTGATAGCAACGTGCGACTTGTTCTCGAGTGAGATGGTTTAGCCTTATGCGCGAAACCGCCTACGCCAAGATCAACCTCGCGCTGCATGTCCGCAGGCGGCGCGACGACGGGTATCACGAGCTTGAGACCCTGTTCGCCTTCGTCGATGCGGGCGATGTGCTGACCGCGGCGCCGGCCGCAGCCGACAGCGTCACCACGCTGGGCGAGTTTGCGGGCGGGCTGGACAATCCCTTCGACAACCTCGTCGCCAAAGCGCTCTCCGCGCTGCCGCGTCCGCCAGGCCTTGCGGTGACGCTGGAGAAGAACCTCCCCGTCGCGGCGGGCCTTGGCGGCGGATCGGCGGATGCGGGGGCGGTGTTCCGGATCGTCGAGGCGCTCCACGGTCTGCCGGGTGATTGGCAGGCGAGGGCGGCCAAGCTCGGCGCGGATGTGCCCGCCTGCGTGCTCAGCCGCACCCATATCGGCCTTGGCACCGGCACCGAGCAGCTTAGCGTCGAGGATGACCTCGCCGGAACCCCCGTCCTGCTGGTCAACCCGCGCGTGCCGCTCTCGACCGGGCCGGTGTTCAAGGCTTGGGACGCCGAGGATCGCGGCGCACTTCCGCAAGGCCCCGCCAGCCGGATCGCAAGGGAAGGGCGCAACGATCTCGAAGCCCCCGCCATTTCGCTCTGCCCGCCAATTGCAGAGGTGCTCGCGGCGCTGACTGAAACGGATCCATGGCTCGCCCGCATGTCGGGTTCGGGCGCGACCTGCTTTGCACTTTACGACACCCCCGAGGCCCGTGACGCCGCAAAGGCCGCCATGCCAAAGGATTGGTGGACGATGGCGGGGCGGCTGCGGTGAGCGAGGTCTTCCGCCAGATCGGCACGCCCACCGCCGGCGGCATCGTCTGCGTCGTCGACCACGCCTCCAACGCCGTGCCTGCCGACATCAACTTGCGGATACCCGAGCGCCTGCTCCACGAGCACATCGCCCTCGACATCGGCACCGAGGCGATCGCGGAGTTGCTGGCAAAAGACCACGCCATCCCCGCCCATATCGCCGCCGTCAGCCGCCTCGTCTGCGACCTGAATCGCGAGGAGACCGCCCCCGGCCTTGTCCCCGAAGCCTCGGACGGCCACCCGATCCCGGGCAATGTCGGCGCGGACAGGGAAGGGCGGCTCGCCCGCTTCCACCGGCCCTACCACACCACGCTGGCAGAGTGGCTGGCGGCAACGGAGCCCGCGCTGATCCTCTCGCTCCACAGCTTCACGCCGCGCCTTGAAACCAGCGATGCCGCCCGGCCCTGGGAGGTGGGGGTGCTCTACAATGAGGACGACCGCGCCGCGCGCATCGCCATTCCGCTGCTCGCGGCGCAAGGACTGAATGTGGGCGACAACCTCCCCTATTCGGGCCGCGATCTCAACTACACCATGAACCGCCATGCCGAGGCGCACGCGCGCCCCTACCTCGGCATCGAGCTGCGGCAGGACCTTGTCCAGACCCCCGCCGATCACGCCCGCTGGTCCGCGATATTGGCAGGTATTGCGCAAAGGGTTGCGTCAGCGCTCGCCTGAAGGCAGGGGGCGTTTCGCGAAAACGCTTCATCGGGAAATCTTATGTCGCACAAGTTTGACAAGTCGAAGCTCCCCAGCCGCCACGTTTCGGTCGGCCCGGAGCGCGCGCCGCACCGCTCCTACTACTACGCGATGGGCATGACCGAGGAGGAGATCGCCGCGCCCTTCGTCGGCGTGGTCAGCGCGGGCAATGATTCGGCACCGTGCAACACGACCCTCAACGCCCAGGCCGATATCTGCCGCGAAGGCGTGATCGCGGGCGGCGGCACGCCTCGCAGGTTCAACACCATCACTGTCACCGATGGCATCGCAATGGGCCACCAGGGCATGAAAAGCTCACTGATCAGCCGCGAGATCATCGCCGATTCTATCGAGGTTTCGGTCCGAGGCCATTGTTATGACGCGCTTGTCGGCTTTGCCGGCTGCGACAAGAGCCTGCCCGGCATGATGATGGCGATGCTGCGGCTGAACGTGCCCTCGATCTTCGTCTATGGCGGCTCGA
Organism: Erythrobacteraceae bacterium; assembly: GCA_027489065.1. Taxonomy (GTDB): domain Bacteria; phylum Pseudomonadota; class Alphaproteobacteria; order Sphingomonadales; family Sphingomonadaceae; genus Erythrobacter. The sequence continues at coordinate 42,731 of JAIYAM010000038.1, forward strand.
TCCTCCCCGGCACGCACCGCGGCAATGACGTGACGGTGGTCGACGTGTTCGAGGCGGTGGGGCAATATGCCGCCGGCAATTGCCCGCTGACCGAGCTGATCGCATTGGAAAAGGTAGCATGCCCCGGCCACGGTGCCTGCGGCGGCCAGTTCACCGCCAACACCATGGCCTGCGTCGGCGAGGCGATTGGTTTATCCTTGCCGAACAGCAACATGACGCCCGCTCCTTTCAGATCGCGTGACGATATTGCGGTCGCCGCGGGCAAGCAGGTGATGGAGCTTGTCGCCATGGACCTGCGCCCCCGCGACATCTGCACCCGTGAGGCCTTCATGAACGCCGCGCGGGTCGTCGCGGCCACCGGCGGATCGACCAATGCTGCGCTCCACCTGCCTGCGATGGCCAGCGAGGCGGGCATCGAATTCGATCTGTTCGACGTCGCCGAAGTCTTCAAATCAACGCCTTATATCGCAGACTTGAAGCCCGGCGGGAAGTATGTCGCCAAGGACATGCACGAGGCGGGCGGGGTCTACATGGCGATGAAGACGCTGCTTGACGGCGGGTTCATCGATCCCAACCCGATCACCGTCACCGGCAAGACCATCGGCGAGAACCTCGAAGAGATCACCTGGAACCCCGACCAGAAGGTGTTCTACGACGTGAAGACCCCCATTACGCCGACCGGCGGGGTCGTCGGCCTCAAGGGCAGCCTAGCCCCTGACGGCGCGATCGTGAAGGTCGCCGGCATGGCGCGCCTCAAGTTCTCCGGTCCGGCTCGCGTGTTCGACTGCGAAGAGGACGCCTTCGCCGCCGTCGAACAGCGCGACATCGCCGAAGGCTGCGTCGTCGTCATCCGCTATGAAGGCCCCAAGGGCGGTCCCGGCATGCGGGAGATGCTCTCGACCACCGCCGCGCTTTACGGACAGGGCATGGGCGAGAAGATCGCGCTGATCACCGACGGACGCTTCTCGGGGGCAACGCGCGGCTTCTGCATCGGCCATGTCGGCCCCGAGGCGGCGGACGGCGGCCCGATCGCGCTGGTCGAGAACGGCGACATCATCACCATCGATGCCGAGGCGGGCACCATCGACCTCGAGGTCGCCGAGGAGGTGCTGGCGGAGCGCCGCAAGGGCTGGCAGCCCCGCACCAACGACTATCAGTCGGGCGCGCTGTGGCGCTACAGCCAGGTCGTCGGCAAGGCGCGCTTCGGTGCGCTCACCCATCCCGGAGCCAAGGCGGAAACCCATGTTTTTGCGGACATCTAGCGCGGTCGCGGCCCTTGCCCTGCTGGCGGCTTGCGGCGATGTCAGCCCGGCGCCGTCCGGCGAGACCATCGAATGCGCGATCGGCGCGGGCACCGACTTTGCCTCCGTGTGCACGCTGGAGCGCGTCGCGGGCAAGCAGGAGATCATCCTCCATCATCCCGACGGTGGGTTCCGGCGCATGACCTACGTTCCTGCCACGGGGACACTCGCGCCCCTCGACGGGGCCGATCCGCTGGTGCTGGAGGAGGGCGAGGGCGTGGTGCAATTCGCACTTGGCGCCAACCGCTACCGCATCCCGCGCGGGGCCCAGCAAGATCCGGCGCCCACGCCGACGCCGTGAGCGCCGCCCAGGTCCTCACCGCCGCCCAGATGCGCGCCGCAGAGCAGGCGCTGTTCGATGCGGGGACGAGCGTTTCGGACCTGATGGAGATCGCCGCCGGTGGCGCGGCCGAGTGGATCCGGCGGATCGCCGCCGGTCGCGCCGTCACGGTGCTGTGCGGTCCCGGCAACAATGGCGGCGATGGATACGTGATCGCCCGGCGCCTGCGGGCGGCCGGCAATGCCGTGACCGTCATCGCCCCGCTCGCTCCCGCGACCGACGCCGCCGAGGAGGCGTGCCGCCGCTGGGGCGGGCCGGTTGCGCAGGCCGCCGATGGGGCTCCCGGCGATGTCTTCGTCGACTGCCTGTTCGGCTCCGGCCTGGCCCGACCCTTGTCCGAGGCCCACGCCGCGCTGCTGCGCGAACTTGCCACGCGGCACCGCTACCGGGTGGCAGTCGACCTGCCTTCCGGGGTAGCAACCGACACCGGCGCGGTGCTGAACGAAGGGCTTCCCGCCTTCGATCTCACGCTGGCGCTCGGCGCGTGGAAGCTCGCGCACTGGAGCCTCCCCGGCCGCGCATTGATGGGGCAGATGCGGCTCGTCCCGATCGGGATCGCGGAGGTTGCGGGGGCGGCGCAGCTGATCGGGCGCCCGCGCATCGCTGCGCCTGCCGCAGACAGCCACAAGTATCGCCGCGGTCTGCTCGCCATGGTCACGGGCGCCATGCCGGGCGCGAGCCTGCTCGCCGCTGCTTCTGCCCAGCACGCGGGGGCGGGCTATGTGAAGCTGCTGGCCGATCAGGCCGATCCGCGCACGCCGCCCGATGTGGTGACGGACACCGCCCCACTTGCAGAGGCGCTGGCGGACCGGCGCATCGCGGCGGTGCTGGCCGGACCGGGGCTTGGACGAGACGATGCGGCGCGGGCCAGGCTCTGCGCCGTTCTCGAGCACTCTCCGGCGCTGGTGCTCGATGCCGACGCGTTGATGCTCCTTGGCCCGGAGATGCTCGCGCGCAAGGTGCCGATCCTGGCGACCCCGCACGACGGCGAGCTCGACGCACTGTGCCGCAGCTTCGGCGTCGCGGGCGACACCCGGCGGGATCGCGCCCTCGCTCTTGCCGCCACGAGCGGGATGGTGGTGCTGGCGAAGGGCCCCGACAGCATCGTCGCCGCGCCCGATGGCCGCCTCGTGCTCGGAACCCCTGCGCCGAGCTGGCTTTCGGTGGCGGGTACGGGCGACGTGCTTGCCGGGATCGCGGCGAGCCGCATGGCGACGGGCGCCGATCCTTTCACCGCCGCAGCGCAAGCCCTGTGGCTCCACGCAGAGGCGGCGCGGCGCGCGAGAGCCGCCTTCACGCCATCGCAGCTTGCCGAAAGGGTGCAGGAGGCGCTAGCGGCCTGCCTGTGACCTTGCCCGACCCCATCATCCGCCTCGCCGCCAAGGGCGACGGCGTGACCGCCTCCGGCCGCCATGTGTCCGGCGCGGTACCGGGGGATGTGGTGGACGAGAGCGGCGAGGTCACTCCCGGTGAGCACCACCAGACACCGCCCTGTCGCCACTTCGGCGTGTGCGGCGGGTGCCAGCTGCAGCACGCCGACGACGCTGTGCTCGCCAACTTCGTGCAGGGCCGCGTCGTGTTTGCCGCGCGCTCGCAGGGGCTGGAGCCGGAGGAGCTGCTCCCCGTTCACCTCTCCCCGCCGCACAGCCGCCGCCGCGCGGGCTTGCACGGCTTGCGCACGGCTCGGGGCGCGGTGCTGGGCTATCGCGAGGGCGGATCGCACCGCGTGGTCGATCTTGCCGAGTGCCCGGTGCTCCATCCCGCACTTGCCGCGCTGATCGCGCCCTTGCGGCGCTTCGTGGCGGCGCATGGCCCCAAGGCGATGGTCGGGATCGACCTGACCCTCGCCGATCAGGGCGTGGAGGCGAACCTCACTCACTTCCCGCTGGAAGGCTTGGGTCCGACCGAAGCGGCGCTCGATTTCGCGCGCGATCAAGGGCTTGCGCGGCTCACCATCGATCAGGGCTACGGTCCGGAGACGCTGTGGGAGCCCGAGCCGGTGACTGTGACCCTTTCGGGCGTGCCGGTCGGCCTGCCGCCGGGCGCTTTCCTTCAAGCGACGCATGATGCGGAGACCCGCATGGCCGCCGATGCCGCCGAATGGCTTGCCGGCGCGCGGGTCGTGGCCGATCTGTTCGCCGGTCTCGGCACCTTCGCCTTTGCGCTCAGAGCGGACCGCAAGGTGCTCGCCGTCGAGGCGGAGCGCGCAGCGCATCTCGCCTGCAAGGCGGCGGGCGCGCGCACGGGTGGTCAGGTGCTGGCGCTCCATCGCGACCTGTTCCGATCGCCCCTCATGCCCGAGGAGCTGAACCGCTTCGATGCCGTGCTGCTCGATCCTCCCCGTGCCGGGGCCCGCGCGCAAGTCGCTGAAATCGCGGCGAGTACCTTGCAGCGCGTGGTCTATGTCAGCTGCAATCCGTCAAGCTGGGCGCGCGATGCGGCGACGCTGGCGCAAGGGGGCTTCCGGCTCACCAAGCTGCGCGGCGTGGGCCAGTTCCGCTGGTCGACCCATGTCGAGCTGGTCAGCCTCTTCGAGCGTTAGGCGCGCAAAGCTTCCAGCAGTTGCGCTTCGAGCCAGGCGCGGTGTTCGGGCTCGACATAGGCGTGGCCTGCACCCTCGCAGCGGCGGATCCGGGGATCGCCTTTTTGCCACGCGACTTCAAACACTTGCGCGGTCCGGTCGGCGGCCGCGAGGAGGATGCGCACCTCGCCCGCAAAGTCCGCAAGGCCGGCGGCCATGTCCTGTGCGAGGCTCGAGGGGGGCGGGGGCGGGCGTAGCGCATGGGCTACGCCTCTCGCGAGCTTGCCGAGATTGACCCCGCCGCTCGCCAAACGCAGGACTTCACGCGGGTTTTTCAGCTTTTCGGCATAGCGCGCGCGGATCGCGGCAGGAGGAGCGGCCGCTCCGCCCGCGCCCTCTTCGATCGTCCACGGGTTGGAAAGCACCAGCGCGTCGACGCCAGCGCCGCTTGCCAACATCAGCGCCGAGGCCGCGTCGCAATTGCCGAAAGCGACCACCCGGCATACCTGCGGAGCCATCGCCCGGAAGGCGTCGAGCGCGCAGGCGATGTCTTTGGAAGCGCTGCGAAATCCCCGGTTCTCGCCTTCGCTGTCGCCGATCCCGCGGCGGTCGAAACGGAACACCGGGAAGCCTGCGCGGGCGATGCGGGCGGCCATGTCGGCTTGCCCGCCGAAGGCCCCGGCGCGGATTTCGTTGCCGCCGCTGACGATCAGCAGCCCGGTGGTCCCCGGCGCTGTATCGAGCGTGCCCGCGAGCGTCAGGCTACCGCAGCCGAAGGTGTGCGAAAGGCGGCTCATCGCACTGATTCCGCGAGGTTTTGAGCGATGACTGCGGCGAGGCGGTCGGCCTGTCCAGCATCGTCATCGGGCTCGGCGCGCAGCCACAATCCGGGTCCGCCGAGCGCTGTTTGGGGGATGTCCGACTGGGCGGGGCCAAGCGCAGGCTCGGCCGCTTCGAGGGCGCCGACGATCGCCGCGCCGAGGTGCCAGCCGCTCAAGGTCAGCCCTTCCGCCCGGCCCAACGCCACAAGTCCCTCGTACGTCTCGAATTTTCCCGCCTCGCGTGCAGCGATGGTCCGGGCGCGGATCATGGCGCGCAGGAGCTTGGGGCCGCTTTGGGCGGCATAGTGCCAGCCTGGCAGGCCCTGCGGCGCCACCAGCGCTCCGGCGCGGATCGCCAGCACATGGGTCGCACCCAGCGCCTCGGCAGCTGCGGCGGCGGCCACACGCCAGCTGTCAAGCGTTTGATCTGCCAAAGGAACGAGGCTCTCGTTGCACCCCGGCAAATCGGGTAGCAGGCTGTCGATCCCAGCCACATCGAGCCGCCGCATCACCTCCAGCGTGAAGCGGCGCAGCTTGTTCGCCTCGTCGAACCACGCCGGAAGGACAAGCACCCGCGCCGCACGGCCCCGGTCGAAGCCAACACAGGGCTCCTCACCCGAAAAACCGGGGGCCGAAGCCGGATTGTTCCACGTGAAAATCACCTCGAAGGCGCCCTTGCAGGGGGTCTAAGCGGGGTCTGGAGGGGGTCTAGCGGGGGTCTAGCTTCGACTTTGCGAAGGCCAGCAGCGCGCCATAGGTCTCGAGCATCTCGCCATCGACGTCGTCGTCCTCGATCACGATGCCGAGCCGGTCCTCCATCTCGGTCAACAGCCCGGCGACCGCCATCGAATCCAGTTCGGGCAAGTGGCCGAACAGCCCCGAGTCCGGCCCGAAGGCTTCGGCCTGTGAAGGCGCAAGCCCCAGCACATCGGCGATCAAGCCCTTGAGTTCCCGGTCGAGCGCGGCCTCGCCGGCGGCGCTGTCCACATGCGGCAAGATGGTCATCGGTCCTGCAAGTATCCCTGTTAGCGCCGTGGCGGCGGGGCTTAGCCATGCGCGGGGCCGCGTGCAAGTATTGCAAATGGGGCGGCGGCGCGGCCATGCCCTAACGGCGCAGCAGGCGCTTGGCGAGCGGCGCCCAGCTTTGGGGCTGGCCTGCATCAAGACAGTCGATCCGGTAGCGCGGGCGCACCGCCTCCATCCAGTCGGCCTTGTAGGCCTGACCCCCCGTGCCGAAGTCGACGAGGCTCACCCGGTCGATGTCGATCACGTGAGCGAACAGCGCGGCGCTCAGCGTGGTCCCGGCCGACAGGTTCCTGTGGCTCTCAAGATGGGCGAGCTTGTGGATATAGGCGATTGAATTCTCGACGGTCCAGCATTGTGCCGCAACCGCAATCCCCTCCGCCCGCGCGATCCCGAGCCGGAGGCGCCCGGCCGCCCCTTCGGCTTGCGCAAAGGCGCGCAGCATCGCGGGCTGGTCCTCGGCGGGCTTCCAGCTTGCGGCATAGATCGCCTCGTACTCGGCCCATGCTTTCGCATCGAAATGGGTGAGGATCTGCGTCTCGACCTTCTTGCCCTTGCGCTTGAGCGTCGTGCGCAAGGTTCCGGGGCGGGTTTCCCAGTATTCGGCAAAGCTGCGCCCGCCTACGGGGAGCACGTGATTGCTGTCGCAAGGCTCGACGCTCACGCGCCAACCGGCGGCGGTGAAGGCGCGGGCGAGCCTGTCGGCCGAACCGTCCTCGCCCGGCACCGGCTCGAGCGTGACTCGCCAGCCGCGGGTCTTCAATTGCCTCGCGATGGCTTCCAGCAGGCGGTCGCCCTGCGGCCCGGCGGGCGCGAGTTCGCGCCAGGTGAAGCTGTACCAGTTGCGCAAAGGCGTGATTCGCCCGTCGGACTCGGTGAGCGCGAGGGCGGCGGTCTCTTCCTCGTCCTCGGCAATCGCGATGAGGGGAACGAGGCCGGTGTCGGCGAGCAGGGCGAACCATTCCGCGCGGTCGAAGGGCGCGGAGGCTTGCGAGCCGGTGAGGGCTTGCAAGACGTTAACGCTGTCGTGATACCGCGCTTCGATCACTGAAAGTCCATGTCCTCTATGCCGCCACTGCCCGAAGCTACCCCGCGTCCGCTCGATCACCTTGCCGAACTGGCGGGGCCGGCGGGGCGTGGGGAGCGCCCGGCGCTGGTGTTGCGCGGGGCCACGCTTAACCACAATGCGTTAAGACAGCGTGTCGCGGCGCTGGCGGGGTGGCTGGCGGGGCGGGTGCCGGAGAAGGGCGCGCGGGTCGCAAGCTGGGCGGCGAAGGGCGAACTGACCTGTCTGATGCCGCTCGCCGCGGCGCGGGCGGGGCTGGTGCATGTGCCGATCAACCCTTTGCTCAAGCGCGCGCAGGCGGCGCATATCCTTGCCGATAGCGGCGCGCGGGCGCTGATCGGGACGGGCTCGCGGCTTTCCTCGCTGGAGGCGGGTGATCTGCCCGCGGCATGCGAGGCAATCGCGGAGGGCGAGGCGCTCGCGGCGGCCTGGGCGGCGGGGCGGGAACTGGGTCCTTCCGCAGCCGATCCGTCCGAGCTTGCCGCGATCCTCTACACCTCCGGTTCGACGGGGCGTCCGAAAGGCGTGATGCTCAGCCATGCCAACATGTGGCTGGGCGCGCTGAGCGTGGCGCATTACCTCGGAATGGCCGAGGACGACGTGACGCTGGCGGTGCTCCCGCTGTCCTTCGACTACGGGCAGAACCAGTTGTTCTCCACGTGGCTGGCGGGCGGGAGCGTGGTGCCGCTCGATTTCCTCTTCCCCAAGGATGTGACCAAGGCTTGCGCCACGCATGGCGTGACCACGCTCGCCGCGGTGCCGCCGCTGTGGGTGCAGCTCACCGAGGTGGAGTGGCCAGCGGAAGCGCGTGCCTCCTTGCGGCGGCTGACCAATAGCGGGGGCGCGCTGACGGTGGATCTGGTGCGCTCCCTACGCGGGATCTTCCCCGAGGCACGGCTGTTTCCGATGTACGGGCTGACCGAGGCATTCCGCTCGACCTACCTCGATCCTGCTCTGGTGGATTCGCATCCGACTTCAATGGGTAAGGCAATACCTTTCGCAGAGATTCTCGTTATTGGCGATGCCGGCGAGGTGGCGGCGGATGGCGAGGAGGGCGAGCTTGTCCATTGCGGGCCGCTGGTTGCGCAGGGCTATTGGCAGGATCCGGAGCGCACCGCCGAGCGGTTCAAGCCCGCACCCGCCGCGTCCACCTATGGCGGCATGGCCGTGTGGTCGGGCGACCGGGTACGGCGCGAGGCTGATGGCCTGCTCTATTTCGCCGGGCGGCGCGATGCGATGATCAAGTCTGCGGGCAACCGCATCAGCCCGCAGGAAATCGAGGAAGCGGCGCTCGCCACCGGGCTGGTGGCCGAGGCCGTTGCTCTGGGCGTTGCGCATCCCCGGCTTGGCCAGGCGGTGCATCTCGTGGTGCGCGGCGATGAGGCGGGGCGGGGGGAATTGCCCGGCAGGCTCCAGCGCGATCTTCCCAATTTCATGCAGCCGCAGCATATCCACTGGCGCGCCGCGATGCCGCTGAACCCCAACGGCAAGATCGACCGCACCGCCCTGCAGGCGGAATTGAATGAGGAATTCAGGCCATGAAGCCCGTCGGCCCGATCCCCGCCGGTTACGAAGCCCTTGGTGGCGAGCTTGCCATCGGCGGCAAGCGCGCGAGCGAGTGGGTCGCGGAGGCCGGGCGCACGCCGCTGTTCGTCTATTCGCGTGCGCTGCTCGATGCCCGCATGGCGAGCTTGCGCGCCGCCCTGCCGAGCCGCATCGGGGTCAACTACGCGGTGAAGGCCAACCCGCACCCCGCGGTGATCGCCCACATGGCACCCTTGGTGGACGGCTTCGACATCGCCTCTTCAGGGGAACTGGCGATGTGCGCCGCGGCGGGCATCGACCCTGCGCGCATCTCCTTCGCCGGTCCGGGCAAGCGCGACGAGGAGTTGGAAGCCGCCATCGCCGCCGGGGTGACGCTCAATTGCGAGAGTGAGGGTGAAGGCGCGCGCGCGCTGGCGATCGGCCAGCGGCTCGGGAAGCCTCCGCGGATCGCGGTCAGGGTGAACCCCTCCTTCGTGATGACCGGATCGGGCATGAAGATGGGCGGCGGGGCCAAGCAGTTCGGCGTCGATGCCGAGCGGGTGCCCGCGCTCGCCAAGCACCTGATCGCCGAGGGTGCGGAGTGGCGGGGCTTGCACATCTTCACCGGCAGCCAGACCCTCGGCGCCGAGGCGATCATCGAAGCCCAGACCAACGTGCTGACACTGGCCGCCGAGCTTGCCGAGGCGATTGGCGAGCCATTGCCGAAGCTCAACATGGGCGGCGGGCTGGGCATCCCCTACTTCCCCGGAGACACCCCGGTCGATTTGCCCCGGGTCGGCGCAGCGCTGGCGGAGCGGGTGGTGGACCTCCCGGCGGTCCTGCAAGGCACCGAGTTGTGCATGGAGCTCGGCCGCTATCTCGTAGGCGAGGCGGGGGTGTACCTCGCTCGCATCATCGACCGCAAGGAAAGCCAAGGCACCACCTTCCTCGTCACCGACGGGGGCCTTCACCACCAGCTGGCGGCATCGGGCAATTTCGGCACGGTGGTGCGGCGCAACTATCCTTCCGCGATTGCAACGCGATACACCGAGGAAGCGACAGAGGAAGTGAGCATCGTGGGCTGTCTGTGCACCCCGCTCGACCGGATTGCCGACAATGCCATGATGCCGCGCGCCGAGGTCGGCGATCTCGTCGCGGTGTTCTGCGCCGGAGCCTACGGCGCAACCGCCAGCCCCAGTGCCTTCCTCGGCCACGGTCCGGCCGCCGAAATGCTCGTCTGAAGCGCCCAGCGGCGCGGCGTTAACCCCCCTCGTTAAGGGCCGCTCCGGCGCTGTCCCGATCCGGGATGGGACCGGATTCGCCGCTGTATCACTAACGCAATGTTCACCAATTCAGGCCACAAGAGACCCGATATCCGGATGCTCTCGTGTCGCAGGTCGCTCCTGCGCGGTTACGGGGCTTCCCATCATGGCCAAGGACCTACACCGATGATCCCATTCCTGCCCTCGATGCGCCTCGCGGCTCTCGGCCTGCTCGCGGCCCTGCTCGCGGCCTGTGCGGGCGGGGGATCGCAGCTTCCCCCGGCAAGCTACGGCGACGGTAGCGTCGGCCCGAGCGAGGAATACACCATCGGCCCGCTCGACGAGATCACCATCCACGTCTGGCGCAATCCCGAGCTGTCCGCCGACAAGGTCCGCGTGCGCCCCGATGGCCGCCTGACCATTCCGCTGGTGCAGGACATCCCGGCCGTGGGCAAGACCGCGACCCAGCTTCAGGACTACATCGCCGCCGAGCTCGCCAAGTATATCGAGCAGCCGATCGTCTCGGTGATCGTGAACACGCCCGAAGGCAACTTCACCCAGCAGGTGCGGATCATCGGCGCGACCCCGCAGCCGGCCTCGCTGCCCTACCGTGCCAACATGAGCGCACTGGATGCGATGATCGCGGTGGGCGGGCTCAACGAATTCGCGGCGGGCAATCGTGCCAAGCTGCTGCGGCTCGACCATGCCACGGGCACCCAGGTCGAATACCGCCTGCGGCTCTCCGACCTGATCCGCAAGGGCGATTCCACCGCCAACGTGATGCTCAAGCCAGGCGACACGATCATCATCCCCGAGAGCCGGTTCTGATCGGACGGGGGCGAGGGGAATGAGCGAGATCTTCGACGAATTGCGCGCAGCGCTGTGGTCGGTCTGGCACCGCCGCTGGATCGCGATTGCGGTCGCGTGGGGCGTGTGCCTGCTCGGCTGGGTGGCGGTCAGCCTGATCCCCAACTCCTACGAATCCAAGGCGCGCGTCTATGTCGACGTCGAGGACGTGCTCTCCAAGCAGCTCGGCATTGCCGGAGACGGCAAGGAGGAGATCATGCGCGTGCGCCAGACCCTGTCGAGCGCCAAGAACCTCGAAAAGGTGATCACCTCGACCCGGCTGGGCGAAGGCATCACCGAACGCGGCGCGCTCGATGCGGCGACCGCCGAGCTCGAGAAGAAGGTCAAGGTCACCAGCGAGCAGGACAACCTGTTCGAGATCACCGCCAATATCGGCCGCAGTGACCTGAGCGATGCCCAGAACGCCGTGCTGGCGCGCGATGTCGTGCAGAAGCTGCTCGACATCCTGCGCGAGGAATACGTGATCGGCAGCCGCACCGGCATCAGCACCGCGATCGGCGATCTCGACCGCCAGCTCGAGGAGCGCAAGGCCGAGCTCGAACAGGCCGAACAGCGCCGTCTCGCCTTCGAGGCGCAATATCCCGATCTTGCCGGCGGCTCCGACAGCCTGTCGAACAAGGTGCAGGAAGCACGCGCCCAGCTTCGCGATGTCGATGCCGATCTCGCCGCGGCGCAGAGCGCGCTCGCCGCGATCTCGGGCCAGATCGCGAGCACGCCCAAGACCGTCACCGGCGGACGCGACGCCACCGGTCCCAAGGCGGCCTTGTTCCAGGCGCAGACCCAGCTTGCCGAACTGCGTTCGCGCGGGCTCACCGACAAGCACCCCGACGTGATCGCGACCAGCAAGCAGGTCGTCGCGCTTTCGCGCCAGGCCGCGTCGGCGGGCGACGATGCGGGCGGCACGCCCAATCCCGCCTATGCCTCGCTGGTGGCGATCAAGAGCGAGCGGCAGGCCTCGGTCGAGGCGCTGCAGGCGCGCCGCGCCGCGCTCCAGAGCAATTTCGCCGCGCTGATGGCGAGCCAGGCCAGCGAGCCGGCCGCCGCTGCCGAGGCGAACCGCATCAGCCGCGACTACGACGTGCTGCGCAAGAACTACGAGAAGCTCCTCGAAGACCGCGAAGCGCTGCGCACGCGCGGCAAGGTCGAGGACAAGGCCAGCCAGTTCCGGTTCGACATCATCCAGCAGCCCGGCGTGCCGCGCAACGCGGCCTCGCCGAAGCGTCCGCTGCTGCTGTTCGGCGTGCTGATCGTCGGGCTCGGGGCGGGGGCGGCGGTCGCCTATGCGATGGGGCAGCTGAAATCGACCTTCGCCACGCCGCAGAAGCTGGAGCGCGCCTTCGACCTGCCGGTGATCGGCGCGATCTCGCTGACCGTTTCCGAGGCGGCGCGCGCCATCGAGCGCCAGCGGCTCAAGCAATTTGCCGGGGCCTGCGGGGGGCTGTTCGTCATGCTGGTCATCCTGCTCGCGATCGAGATGGTCTCGGTCGGGGCGATGGCGTGACGGGGGACGAGATCATGACCGAACAGAGCAAGATCGATCCCAAGGGCGCCAAGCCCGCCTCGCTCTTCGAGCGCGCCGATGCGGTGTTCGGCCTGGGTCCGCGCACCGGGGGGGCGAGCCTTTCTCCGGGGATTCCCGATCTGCCGCCGGTGCCGCAGGCGCTGCGCCGTCCCGCGCCGCAAGCTGCCGCTCCGGCCGCTGCGCCAGCTGCCCCCGTTGCTGCCGAGGCCGCCGCTCCCGCTCCCACTCCCACTCCCACTCCCGAGCCGGAAGCGCCGCGCGCCGTGCCGTTCTGCGGGCCCTTCGCGGCGATCGACCGCGAGGACCTGCGTGATGCCGGGCTGATCGTGCCCGAGGACCCGGTGACGGGGCTTCTGGAGGAGTTCCGGATCGTCAAGCGCGAGGTGCTCGCCGATGCCCGCACCGGGCGTTCGGCGCTGGCGCGGCGCATTCTCGTGTGCTCGCCCCATCCGGGCGAGGGCAAGACCTATTGCGCGACCAACCTCGCCATCGCGCTGGCAGCCGAGCGCAATCTCGAAGTGCTGCTGGTCGATGCCGACGTGGTCCGCCCGAGCGTCACCGAACGCCTCGGGATCGAAGCGGAGCGCGGGCTGATGGATGCGCTCGCCGATCCCTCGCTGGCGCCCGAAAGCCTCGTCATCCGCACCGACATCGCCGGATTGTTCGTCCTGCCTGCCGGCACCGCGAGCGTGCGCGATGCCGAATATCTCGCCAGCGCCCGCACCGGCGAAGTGCTCGACCGCCTCACCGAAGGCGCGCCCGACCGGATCGTGATTTTCGACACGCCGCCCGCACTCGCCGCATCGCCTGCGGCAGAACTCGCGCAGCATGTGGGGCAGGCGCTGCTGGTGGTGCGCGCCGATGAAACCAGCCGCGCCGCGCTGGAGGATGCGCAGCAATTGCTGTCGGCCTGTGCCGATATCAAGCTGCTCCTCAACGCCGCGCGCTACAGCCCCTCGGGCCGCCGTTTCGGCTCCTACGGGGCGGGGGGGAAATGACCATGCGCATGTCTTCGATCGCGGCTGCGCTGCTGGCGGGTTCGCTGCTCGCCGCGCCGGCTTTCGCGCAGGACCAGGGGCAGGGCCAAGGGCAGGGGGGCGATGCGCCCGCCCAGCGCCGCGGCCGTGTCGTCCAGCCCTATATCGAGGTTAGCCAGATCGTCTCTGCGGAACTGACCCCGGGCAGCGATGTGGTGACCTTCACCCAGATTGCGGCAGGGGTCGATGTCAACGTGCAGGGCCGCAACAGCGGCGCTTCGGTGTCGGTCCGCTACGAACGCAACATCGCCTATGGCGATGACAGCGTCGACAACAACACGCTCAGCGGTGTCGCGCGCGGCACGCTTGCAGTGGTGCCGGGGGCGCTGAGCCTCGAGGCCGGCGCGCTCGCGGCACGCAGCCGCGTCGATCAGGGCGGAGGCACCACGGTCAACCCGCTGGCGCGCGAGAACAACGAGAGCCGCTTCTACAGCGCCTATGCCGGGCCGAGCCTGCAGACGCAGCTCGGCGATGTCGGCGTCGAGGGCGTGGCCCGCGTGGGATACAACCGCTTCGAGGCGGACAATGCGCTGGTAACGCAGCAGGGACAGACGGTCGACGTGTTCGACGACAGCGTCACCTATCTCGGCCAGCTGCGCGCCGGTGTGCGCCCCGACACGGTGATCCCCGTGGTCGGCCTCGCGGTTACCGCCGGGGGCTTTCAGGAAGACATCTCCAACCTCGACCAGCGCGTGCGCGACCTTTACGTGCGCGGCGACGTGACGATCCCGCTCACCTCGACCTTCGCGGTGGTCGGCGGCGCAGGGTACGAGAACGTCGAGATCTCAAGCCGCGATGCGGTGCGTGATGCGAACGGCGTGCCGGTGATTGGCGCTGACGGGCGCCTCGTCACCAACAAGAACGCGCCGCGCCAGATCGCCTTCGATGTCGACGGGCTCTTGTGGGATGTCGGCGTGCTGTGGCGCCCGTCGTCGCGCACATCCTTGCAGGCCGCGGTCGGGCGGCGTTACGATTCGACGACCTATTACGGCACCTTCACCTACGCCCCGAGCGAGCGCAGCAACTTCGCGCTGGCCGTCTATGACGGGGTGAGCGGGTTCGGCGGGGTGCTGAACAATGCGCTCGCCGGGCTCGGCACCGATTTCGAGGCGGTGCGCAATCCGGTTTCGGGCGATTTCGGCGGGCTGGTGAGCAACAGCCAGGGCCAGGCGCTGGTCGGCGCATTGGGTTCGGCACGCTCGGCAGCGTTCCGCGGGCGCGGCGCGCGGGCCTCCTACCAGCGCACCGTGGGCCGCACCACGGCGGCGATCGGCGCAGGCTACGACCGCCGCACCTTTATCGCCGCGGCCGGCACAGTACTCGCGCCGGTCGACGGCCTTGTCGACGAGAGCTACTTCCTCGCCGGAGGCCTGTCCCGCCAGCTCGGGCAGAACTCCGCCATCGCCACCAATGCCTACGTCAACTGGTTCAACGGCGCCGGCAACAACGATGTCACCGCGGTCGGTGCGTCGGCGGCCTACAACCAGTCGTTCACGCAGCGCCTCGAAGGCCGGGCGGCGATCGGTGTCGACTATGTCGACAGCCAGTTCACCGCCCAGGATTTCGCCGTCGCAACTGCGCTCGTCGGCCTGCGTTACAATTTCTGAAGGGGAGTGCACGCGCTCATGTACGAACAGTTCTACGGCTTCAGCGGACGCCCCTTCCAGCTCACGCCCGATCCGCAATTCTATTTCGAAAGCGTCAGCCACAAGAAGGCGATGAGCTATCTCGGCTATGGCCTCAGCCAGGGTGAGGGCTTCATCGTCATCACCGGCGAGGTCGGCGCGGGCAAGTCGACGCTGGTGGCGCATCTGA
The DNA here is from genome assembly GCA_027489065.1 of Erythrobacteraceae bacterium. GTDB lineage: Bacteria > Pseudomonadota > Alphaproteobacteria > Sphingomonadales > Sphingomonadaceae > Erythrobacter. Next base: position 57,830 of record JAIYAM010000038.1, read on the forward strand.
TGGAGCGGATCGATCCTGCCGCGCTCACTGTCGCGCAGGTCGTCACCACCGCGCTGGACGGCGAGGAGCTGGTGCATGTCGTCGCGCAGGCCTTCGGCCTTTCGGTCGAGAGCCACGACAAGGCGAGCGCCCTTGGCGCGATCGAGCGTTTCCTGCAGGACGAGGCGCGTGCTGGGCGGCGCTGCCTGCTGGTCGTCGACGAGTGCCAGAACCTCGAGCTGACCGCGCTCGAGGAACTGCGCATGCTCTCCAACTTCCAGCTCGGCTCTCACCCGCTGCTGCAGAGCCTGCTGCTCGGCCAGCCGGAGTTCCGCCGCACCGTGGCGCAGCACCCCGGGCTCGAACAGCTGCGCCAGCGGATCATCGCCTCGCATCATCTCGAAGCCTTGGACGAGGGCGAGGTCGGCCATTACGTGCGCCATCGCCTGTGCCATGTCGGGTGGAACGGGCGTCCGGCCTTCGAGGCGGGTCTACTCGAGGCGCTGTACAATCACACCGGCGGGATTCCGCGGCGGGTCAACCAGGTGATGAACCGCCTGCTGCTGCTCGCCGCGATCGAGGAGAGCGACCGGCTGTCCTTGCGCATGCTCGATGCGGTCGTTTCGGAGATGTCCGCCGACCAGACCCGCGGCACGCGCAGCGGCGGGGGCGACCTCCACGCCGCGCCCGAGCCTGTTGCCCATCACGAGCCTGCACCTGTAGCCGGACCTGTCGAGGCTCCGGCTCCCGCTCCAGCACCCTTCACGCAAGGCAGCGTGCCCGCGACCGAAGTCGCCGCGCTGCTGGCCGAGCGCGATGCTCGCACCGCCGAACTCGAGGCAGCACTGAGCGAATTGCAGGCCGCCGGCATGACCCGGCTGGGCGCCGCCGCGGAAGGCGGTTCGCCCGAAGACACGCAGCTTGCCGAAGCGCGCCTCGCCGCCGCGCTCGACCGGATCGAGGCACGGCTCGAGGAGCAGGAGCAATCCTTCCGCCACGTGCTGACCATGCTGATCGAATGGCTCGAGGAAGACCCGTCGCGCAGGGCCGCGTGACGATGAACGCACCATTCCCCGTTCCCTCACCCGGCGCTACGGCATCCGGAATCGTCAATGGCCTGTCGGTCGATGTCGAGGACTGGTTCCAGGTCGGCGCCTTCGAGAACGTGATCGACCGCGGCGAGTGGGACAGCATCAAGACCCGCGTGGAGGACAATGTCTACCGCGTCATCGACCTCTTCGCCGAGGCCGACGTGCGGGCGACCTTCTTCACGCTGGGCTGGGTGGCCAGCCGCCACCCCAACATGATCCGCCGCATCGCGGACGCAGGGCACGAGCTCGCCAGCCATGGCTATGATCACGCACGGGTGTTCACCTTCACGCCACGCGAATTCGCCGAGGACATCCGCAAGGCGCGCGCGATCATCGAAGACTGCACGGGAGTCGCCGTCACCGGCTACCGCGCGCCGAGCTTCTCGATCGACCACCGCACGCCCTGGGCCTTTGAGGAACTCGCCGCGCAGGGCTACGCCTATTCCTCGAGCGTCGCGCCGGTGGTCCACGATCACTACGGCTGGCCCGCAGCACCGCGCTTCGCCTTTCGCCCGGTGACGGGCTCGTCGCTGGTGGAGCTGCCGGTGACCACCGCCATGCTCGGGCAAAGGCGCGTGGCGGCGGGCGGCGGGGGCTTCTTCCGGGTGCTGCCCTATGGCTTCTCGCGCTGGGCGATCCGGCAGGTGAACCGCGTCGAAGGCCGCCCAGCGATGTTCTATTTCCACCCGTGGGAGGTCGATCCCAACCAGCCGCGTGTCGGCCACGCGCCGCTTCGCTCGCGCTTCCGGCATTATACCGGCCTTGCCAAGATGGCCGGCAAGCTGCGCGAGCTGGTGCATGAATTCCGCTGGGGCCGCATGGACCACGTCGCCGCGATCGAGGCGCTGCGCGCCGAAGACTTCGTCCTGCCCGAGGATGTCCCTGCATGAACGCCCCCGTGAAAGCGGGCACCGCCGTCCGGATCGCCGATTTCCGCGACGTGGCGGACCTGCGCCGTATCGAGAGCTTTTGCGCCGAAGCGGGCGCAAGCCTGTTCCACCGCCCCGCATGGCTGCGCGCCGTCGAGGCCGGGACCGGGCAGCGCGCCGCCGGGCTCATCGCCGAACGGCTCGGCACGGTGACCGGTTGGCTGCCGCTCACCGAGGTGCGCTCTGCCCTGTTCGGCAAGGCGCTGGTATCGAGCGGGTTCGGGGTTGCGGGCGGCATTCTTGCGGACGGGGAGGCCGATGCGCTTGCTTTGGCCGAACGCGCGCAAGCTCACGCTCAGCGCGGCGGCTTTGCCGGCATAGAGCTGCGCGGCGGGCCGATCCCTGCGGGCTGGGACCAGTGGTCCGACAAGCATTGCGGTTTCGAGCGCGCTCTGGCTGCCGACGACGAGGCCGAGCTGCTGGCGATCCCGCGCAAGGCCCGCGCCGAGGTGCGAAAAGGGCTGGGCTTCGGCCACCGCGTGACCATCGGACGAGGGGCAACCGATCTCGCCGCGCATTATGGCTGCTACTCCGAAAGCGTGCGCAATCTCGGCACGCCGGTCTTCCCGCGCGCGCTGTTCGCAAGCATGCTCGAGGCCTTTCCGGCGAGCAGCGACATTCTCACCGTCTGGCAAGGCGATGTCCCGCTGGCGAGCGTGCTCAGCTTCTACCACGATGGCGCGGTGCTGCCGTTCTGGGGCGGCGGGGTGTTTGCCGCCCGCGCTGCGCGGGCCAACGAGGTGATGTACTACGAGCTGATGCTTCATGCCCGGAGGCAGGGGATGACCCGCTTTGACTTCGGGCGCTCCAAGACGGGCAGCGGGCCTTTTGCCTTCAAGAAGAACTGGGGGTTCGAGCCGCAGCCGCTCACTTACGGCGGCTGGACCGCGCCGGGGCAACCTGCGCGCAATATCGACCCGACCGACGCGAGCTACAGCCGCAAGATCGAACTGTGGAAGAAGCTCCCGCTCCCGATCGCCAATACTCTCGGGCCGTGGATCGCGCGCGGGCTCGCGTGATGGGCGGCATCCTGTTCCTCGCCCACCGCGTTCCCTTTCCGCCCGATCGCGGCGACCGGATCCGCGCGCATCATCTGCTCAAGGCCTTGGCGCGGCTCGGCCCGGTGCATGTCGGCTGCTTCACCGATGGCGAGGGCGAGGAGGCGAGGGCGGCGCTGTGCGAAATCGCGGACAGCCATTGCATCGCATCGCGCACGAAGCCTCTGCCGCTGGCAGGGGTGGAAGCGGTCCTGACCGGCAAGCCGGTGAGCCTCACCGCCTTCCACAGCCGCAAGCTGGCCGCATGGGTGCAGGACACCATCGCGCGCCGCGACATCGAGGCAATCGTCGTCTTCTCGGGGCAGATGGGGCAATACATCCCCGACAGCTTCGCAGGGCGCGTGGTGATCGACCTGTGCGATGTCGATAGCGCCAAGTTCGAAAGCTATGCCGCTGCTGGCGAGCGCGTCTGGCTCAACGCCCGCGAGGCGCGGTTGTTGGCGCGCGAGGAGGAACGGCTCGGCCGCCGCGCCGATGCGACGCTCCTGATCTCGGCGGCCGAGGCGGCGCTCTATCGCGGGCGGCTTGCGGACCCGTCCGGCGTCAATGTCGCGGTGATCGGCAACGGTATCGACGCGCAGGCCTTCGACCCTTCCGCCAGCGCGCCTCATCCCGGGATGGCGGGCCGCAAGGGTCCGCATTTCGTCTTCACCGGTCAGATGGACTACCGGCCCAACGAGCAGGCCGCGCTGTGGGTGATCGAGGAGCTGCTGCCGATCCTGCGCGCCCGCCTGCCCGAAGCTACATTCCATATTGTCGGCCGCAATCCGACGCCCCAGCTGATGGCGCATGACGGCGCATCCGGCGTCAGGGTGTGGGGCGAGGTGCCCGACGTGCGACCCTTCATCGCCGCCGCCGACGCCGTGCTCGCCCCGCTGCTGATCGCGCGCGGAGTGCAGAACAAGGTGCTTGAGGCAATGGCGATGGCGCGGCCGGTGGTGCTGACGCTGGAGGCGGCGACGGGCATTGGCGCGGATGACGGCGCGCAGTGGCTGGTCTGCCCGCCCGATCCGGTGGTGATGGCGGCGCGCATCGAATTCCTGCTCGCCGACTACGAAGCTGCCGTGAGGATCGGTGCAAGCGCGCGGCGCTTCGTGCTCGAACACCACGATTGGGAGGCGATGCTCGCCCCGCTTGCCTCGCTCCTCGGCAAGGAAACGAAGGGCGCAGAGGCGGAGCGCCATGCAGCCTGACGCCGCTCTTCTTCCCGCCCGCGAGGCCGCCCGCCTGCCCGCCGTCTGGCGCGCGCCGCTAATGGCACTCGGCCTGTCGGTGCTGGCGCTGGCGGGCGTCACGGCGCAGGCCTGGGGCGCGATGCTGCACCAGTGGTGGAACATCGATACCTACAGCCACCTCCTGCTGGTGCCTTTCATCATCGGCTGGCTGGTGGCGCTCAAGGAGGAGACGCTCCCCCGGCTCAACCCGCAGCCATTCTGGCCGGGGCTTTTCGCCGTCGCCGCCGCGCTCGGCATGTGGCGGGCCGGCGAGGCGTGGGGCATCAATCTCGTCGCGCAGGCAGGCGCGGTCGGCGCCTTGCAGGCTGCTGTCGTCACCATGTTCGGCCTGCGCGCCAGCCTCGTGCTCGCCCTGCCGCTCGCCTTCGCGGTCTTCCTCGTGCCCTTCGGTGACGAGATCATCCCGCCGCTCCAGACCCTGACCGCCGAGATCGCCATCGCGCTCACCCATGCAAGCGGGGTCGCGGCGCGGATCGAGGGGATTCATATCCACACGCCCGCCGGCCTGTTCATCGTCGCCGAGGCGTGTTCGGGGGTGAAGTTCCTGATCGCGATGGTGACGCTGGGCGTGCTGGTCTGCGCGACCCGCTTCCGGCGCTGGACCACCCGCGCCGCCTTCATGGCCGCCTGCGTGGTCGTACCCATCCTCGCCAACGGGGTGCGGGCCTGGGCCACGATCTTTGTCGCGCAATATGTCGGCGCGGAGAAGGCGACCGGCTTCGATCACATCGTCTATGGCTGGGTGTTCTTCGCCATCGTCCTCGGCCTTCTGCTCGGCGCGGCGTGGCGCTTCGTCGAGCGCGAGCCCGAGACCTATGGCTGGTCGCTTGACGAGATCGACCGGTGGGGCTGGGTCGCCCGCGCCGAAACCTCGCGTCTTGCGCCGACCGGGGCGGGGCTCGCGATCATCGCCTTGGCGGGCGTTGCCGCGCTGACCGCGCTGTTCTAGGCCCTTAGTCGATGTGCGGGATTGCCGGGATATTCCATGCCGAAACGCCCAAGCCGGTCGATCCGGCGCGGGTGGTGCGCATGTGCGACGCGCTGGCGCACCGCGGCCCTGACGGGTCGGGGGTGTGGACCGACCACGGCGTCGGCCTCGGCCACCGCCGCCTTTCGATCATCGATGTCGCCGGTTCCCCGCAGCCGATGCACGCCGCCGATGGCCGCGCGGTGATCGTCTTCAACGGCGAGATCTACAATTTCCGCGAGCTGCGCCGCGAGCTGGAGCAATCGGGTTTCACCTTCCGCACCTCGGGCGACACCGAGGTGATCCTTGCCGCATGGCAGCGCTGGGGGCCGGATTGTCTTTCGCGGCTCGACGGGATGTTCGCCTTCGCGCTGTTCGACCTCGACAAGCGCCAGCTGTTTCTGGCTCGCGACCGCTTCGGGGTGAAGCCGTTGTTCCTGGCACATCTTTCGGACGGCAGCATCGCCTTCGCCTCCGAGCTGAAGGGCCTCCTGGCGCATCCGCTGCTGCGCCGCCGGGTGAACCCCCAGGCGATCGAGGCCTATATGGCGTGGGGCTATGTGCCGGACACGCATTCCATTCTCGCCGGGGTGGAGAAGCTCCCCGCGGGTCACTTCTGGCTGATGGAGCAGGGCAGGGCGCCCGGCCGTCCGCAGCGCTGGTGGGACATCGACTTCACCCAGCGCGAGCGCGGCAGCGAGGCCGATCTCTCGGCTCAGCTCGTCCACCTGCTACGCGAGGGCGTGCGGTCGCGCATGGTCGCCGATGTGCCTTTGGGCGCGTTCCTGTCGGGCGGGGTGGATAGTTCCGGCGTCGTCGCGCTGATGGCCGAGGCCAGCGCTTCGCCCGTGCAGACCTGCTCGATCGGCTTCGACGTCGCCGCCTATGACGAAACGTCGTATGCGAGGCAGGTTGCGGCGAAGTTCGGCGCGGACCATCAGGAGCGGATCGTCGCCACCGACGATTTTGCCGCCATCGACACGCTCGCCGCGATGTTCGACGAGCCCTTCGCCGATGCCTCGGCGCTGCCGACATGGCGCGTGTGCCAGCTGGCGCGCGAGCGGGTGACGGTCGCGCTTTCGGGCGATGGGGCCGACGAGGCTTTCGCGGGCTACCGGCGACAGGTCTTCCACCATCACGAGGAACGGGCGCGCTCAGTGCTTCCCGCAGGCCTGCGTGCACCGCTGTTCGGGGCACTGGGCCGCGCTTGGCCGAAGGCCGACTGGGCGCCGCGTCCGTTGCGCGCCAAGGCGACGCTGCTGGCGCTCGCCGAGAGCGGTGAGGAGGGCTATGCCCGCGGGCTCTCGGTGACCTTGCCGGAGGCGCGGCGGGCGCTCTACACGGATAGCTTCGCCACCAGCCTTTCGGATTTTCGCGCCGAGGACGAGGTGATCGCCCTGATGCGCGGCGCGCCGGGCCGCTCGGGCCTCGACCGCGCGCAATATGCCGACCTCACCTTCTGGATGCCCGGCGACATCCTCACCAAGGTCGACCGCACCAGCATGGCGGTGAGCCTCGAGGCACGCGAGCCGCTGCTCGATCACCGCCTTGTGGAGTTCGCCGCAAGGCTGCCCGAGGGGATGCGGGTGCGGGGCGGGGTGGGCAAGTACCTCCTCAAGCACACGCTGGAACGCTACCTGCCGCGCGACATCCTCTATCGCCCCAAGCAGGGCTTCGTGACGCCAATCGCGGAGTGGCTGAGGGGGCCGCTCGCGGGTGCCGCGCGGGGGATTGCGACGGGAAGCCTCGCGCAGACCGGGTTCTTCGATCCCAAAACCATTGCCGGGCTGGCCGAGGCGCATATCACCGGCCGCGCTGACCATTCGCGCACCCTGTGGCAGCTGTTGATGCTGGAGAAGTCGCTGACCCGGCTCGGCGTGAGCGCCTAGTCTTCGGTGCCGTGGCCGAGCGCCATATAGTCGGCGCTCTGCATTTCGTTCAATCGGCTTACCGTGCGATCGAATTCGAAAGCGCCATCGCCCGATGTGTAGAGTTCCTCAGGAGCGGCAGCGGCCGTCACGAACAGCTTCACGCGGTGCTCGTAGAGCGCGTCGATCAGCTTGGTGAAGCGCAGCGCCTCGTTGCGGTTCTCCGGCCACATCTTTGGAATGCCGACGAGGATCACCGTGTGAAACGCCTGCGCGATGGCGAGATAATCCGCCGCGCCGCGGTTCTCGGCGCACAGCTTCTTGAAGCTGAACACGCCCACGCCCTTGAGGCACTTGGGCACATGCAGCGTGCGCCCGCCGCCGAGATCCAGCTCGCCGCTCGGCACATTGGCGGCATCTTCCGGCGCGAAGTCGGTGAGGCGGAAGAAGGCCTCGCGCACCTGTTCGGTCGCCGCCTCGCCGAGCGGGGCGTGCCACATCGCAAGGCCGCCGATGCGGTCGAGCCGGTAGTCGGTCGGGCCGTTGAGGCTCAGCACGTCCATCCGCGCCTCGACGAGGTCGATGAAGGGCAGGAAGAGCGAGCGGTTGAGCCCGTCCTTGTAGAGGTCCTGCGGCGGGCGATTGGAGGTGGTGACGATCACCGTGCCCGCCTCCATCAGCGCGGTGAAAAAGCGGCCCATGATGGCCGCGTCGGCGGTGTTGGTGACCACCATCTCATCAAAGGCGAGGCACTTCAACTCCGCGGCCATGTCCGTCGCAACCGCGATCAGAGGGTCCTGCCGCTCGGCCCTGCGCGCTTCGGTCACCCGCCGGTCGAGGTCGAGCATGAAGGCGTGAAAATGCACCCGGCGCTTCTTCGCCACGGCGAGCGTGTCGACGAACAGGTCCATAAGCATCGACTTGCCGCGCCCCACGCCGCCCCACAGGTAGAGCCCGCGCGGTGGCTCGGACTTCCTGCCGAAGAGCTTGCCGAGGAACCCGCCTGCGGGAGCATCGGCTTCGAGCGCCTCCTGAAGCGCAGCCAGCTTTGCCGCCGCCGCGCGCTGATCAGGATCGGCACGCAGCTCTCCGCTGGCGATCAGCGCGTCATAGCGGGCGAGGAGACCGGGCATCGCGAGGCGCGGGTCAGCCGCGCGGCTGCATCTTGCGCACGATGCCCGAGAAGCTGGCGACCACGTCGCCCTCCTGCTCGACCATGCCGCGCACGAACACCAGCTTGCCGGTCTCGCGCACGATCTCGGTGACGGCATCGAGCGGCCGCGTCGGATCGCCGCCGCCCACGAACTGGGTCGAAAGCTCGAGCGTCACCGAAGGCCCCGCATTGCCGGTGCCGATCGTGTGCATGGTGACGAACAGCGAAATGTCGATCAGCGAGAGCGTCACCGCCCCGTGGATCACGCCTTGCAGGTTCATGTGCCGCCGTTCCGGGAACATCCGCAGGCGCGCCTTGCCGTCAGGATCGGCGCGGGTGATGAGCTTGCCCATCACCGCGCCGTTGAACAGCGTTTCGTCCTTGAGGTTCCAGTGGTGCCAGCCGGGATTCTCCGGGTCCGGCCCGTGCTCGAATACGTCGTCCTTGAGCGCCACCGGATCAGATCACGCGTTCGGCGAGCATCTTCTTGGTCTCGGCGATCGCCTTGGCGGGGCTGAGGCCCTTGGGGCAGACGTTCGCGCAATTCATGATGGTGTGGCAGCGGTAGAGGCGGAACGGATCTTCCAGATCGTCCAGACGCTCGCCGGTCATCTCGTCGCGGCTGTCGGCAAGCCAGCGATAGGCCTGCAGCAGGATCGCCGGGCCGAGGAACTTGTCGGAGTTCCACCAGTAGCTCGGGCACGATGTCGAGCAGCAGGCGCACAGGATGCACTCGTAGAGGCCATCGAGCTGTTCGCGCTGTTCGGGCGACTGGAGGCGCTCCTTGCCCGAGGGGGTCGGGGTGACGGTCTGGAGCCAGGGGCGGATCGAGGCGTACTGCGCGTAGAAATGCGTGAAATCGGGCACGAGGTCCTTGATCACGTCCATGTGCGGCAGGGGGGTGATGCGGATCTCGCCCTTCAAATCCTCGATCGCGGTGGTGCAGGCGAGCGCATTCTTTCCGTTGATGTTCATCGAGCACGAGCCGCAGATGCCTTCGCGGCACGAGCGGCGGAAGGTCAGCGTGGGATCGACCTCGTTCTTGATCTTGAACAGCGCGTCGAGGACCATCGGCCCGCACTGGTCCAGATCGAGCTCGAACCTGTCGTAACGCGGGTTCTGACCGCTGTCGGGATCGTAGCGGTAGATCTTGAACGCCTTCACGCGCCCGCCACCGGCCTTGTGGACGTTGCCAGTGGGCTTGATCTTGGAGTTCTTGGGGAGAGTGAAGGTCGCCATTGCGTGATCCCGGTTTCGTGTTTGGCCCTACTTAGCGGCATTGCCCCGTCACGCAAGCGGCAGCGGCCTCACACTTGTTGCAGGGTTTCGCACAGGCGTTGAAAGCGCCTCACGGTGCGGAACCAAGCGCATCGCGGTGCGCTTGGCATTGCGATGACATCGCTGGAACGCAATGAGCAGACGACCCGCCCCTGGCCTCGAAGCGCCGCGGTGTTCGGGGCAAGCGGCGGGATCGGGCGGGCGCTGTGCGAGGCGCTGTCCGAGCGGGGATGCGAGGTGATCCATGCCGGATCGCGGCTCGGCGAGGGACCGGGAGTGGCGGGCGTTGTGCCTTTCGCCTTCGACCTTCGCGACGAGGCCAGCATCGCAGCGGCTGCCGCAGCCATGAAGGACGATCCGCCCGAATGGGTCATCGTCACCACCGGGGTGCTGACCCTCGCGGACGGAACCGGGCCGGAGCGCAGCTACAAGCGGCTCGAGGCGGCAACCATGGCCAAGGTCTTCGCTCTCAACACCATCGGCCCGGCGCTGGTCGCCAAGCACATGCTGGGGATCATGCCGCGGGGCAGGCCCTTTACCTTTGCGGCGCTCTCGGCACGGGTCGGGTCGATCTCGGACAATCGCCTCGGCGGGTGGCATTCCTACCGGGCGAGCAAGGCGGCGCTCAACATGCTGCTCAGGAACTTCGCGCTGGAGATGGCGCGCACCCATCCCGACAGCGTGGTCGTCGGCCTGCATCCGGGAACGGTCGACAGCGCGCTTTCGCAGCCGTTTCAGTCGGGTCTTGCCGACGGGCAGCTTACCGCGCCGCAGGATGCCGCCGCCAATCTGCTCAGCGTGCTGGCAAGCCTGCGTCCAGAGCAATCGGGCCGGGTGTTCGACTTTCGCGGGGACGAGATCCCGGCCTAGTCGAAGATGCCAATCGCAAGGTGCGCCCAGACCGTCAGGAACATCAGCACCGCAAGCATGATCCCGCCGATCCGCCATCTGGGCGTATCGAGCCAGTGCAAGGCCGCTTCGATCGCGCCGCACAGCAATGCGAGCAACAGGGCCATGGCCGCGAAGTCCTCGAGACCCCACCTGACGTCGTCGCTCATCACCATGCCGAGGGCCGGGAAGGCGAACAGCATCGCGGCGCAGATCCACAGCTTCGGGTGGAACCGGAAAGCGGATTCGGGAGCGGTGCTGGTGGTCATTGCGGCATCCTCGGCGGCGTTGCGTTTGGCAATCCCGACTGAACGTGCCACGCTTGCTCGCAAGAGGGAAGAGGGCGCGCAGGGAGGGGCGATCGATGGGGCTGCGGAACTGGTACGAGGCGAACGTCATGCCGCGCCTCATTACCTGTGCCTGCTCGCAGGGGCAGGTCATGAAGCGCCGCGCGGCGGTGGTGCCCCGGGCTGCGGGCGATGTGTTCGAACTGGGCTGCGGCGGCGGGATCAACCACGAGTTCTACGATCCGAAGGCGATCAACTCCTATGCCGGGATCGATCCGCACGAGGGGTTGCTCGATGGCGCGCGCGCGGCAGCGCAGACGAAAGGCTGGGCGGCAGACCTCCGGCAGGGGCGGGGCGAGGCGATCCCCTTTGCCGACGAGAACTTCGACTGCGTGGTCTGCACCTTCACCTTGTGCTCCGTGGAAGACACCGCGCAGGTAATGCGCGAGATGCGCCGCATCCTGCGACCGGGTGGCACGGCGCTGTTCCTCGAACACGGCCGCGCTCCTGACGCCGATGTCCGCAACTGGCAGGAGCGGATCGAACCGGTGTGGAAGCGCCTGGCGGGCGGCTGCCACCTGACCCGTCCGATCGCAACTGCGCTCTCCGGGGCAGGCTTCACGGTCGAGACACTGGGAGAGGGCTACACGCCCAAGACCCCGCGCTTTGCGGGGTGGATGGAATGGGGCATCGCCCGCAAGCTGCCATAGCAAAGGGCGGGAGAGGTTGCCCGCTCCCGCCCTGGATGTGCTTTAGCTGCGAGGCCCTGACTTACTCGCCGAAGGTGCGCTGCCACCAGCCGCGGCGCGGCTTGGCTTCGGAACCCTGTTCGGGCTCGCCGGCCGGCGCCTCTGCCGAGGCTGCTTCAGGAGCCGCCGCTGGTGCAGCCGGTTCGCTCACCTCGGCGGTTTCCGCAGGCTCTGCCTCGGCGACCTTGGCCTTGCGGGGCGCGCGCTTGCGCTTGGCCTTTTCGGCCGGCGCTTCCTCCTCGGCCGGAGCTACCGCATCGGCAGCTGCCGCGGCGAGTTCGGGCGCGAGCTCGGCTGGTGCTTCCTCGGCGACCACCGGCTCGGCGTCCTTCTTCTTGCGGGGCGCACGGACGCGCTTGGGCTTGGGAGCCGGTGCTTCCTCGGCTTCGGGCTCGGCCACCGGCTCGGCTTCAACGACCGACACCTCGGCTTCGCCATGAGTGCCAGCATCGCCTTCGTCGCCGGTCACGGCTTCGCTGTCGGCTTCGCCTTCGGAACCCTGCGTGCCTTCCTCGCCAGCCTCGTCCGAACGGCGCTTGCGGCCCCGGCCACCGCGGCGGCGGCGCTTCTTGGGGCGGCCCTCGCTGTCGAAGCCGCCGTCCACGCCATTGTCTTCGCCGCCTTCGCGGGCCGAGGTTTCCTCGGCTTCGTCGGCATTGCCCTCGCTGTCGTTCTCGTTGTCGCCTTCGGCGCCGTCCTCGGCATAATCGCCTTCGGCACCTTCCTCACGTTCACGGCTGCGACCGCGACCGCCACGCCGACGGCGGCGCTTCTTCTTGCGGCCGCCTTCATCGTCGTTGTCGGCACGTTCGGTGCGTTCGCCGCGCTCGCGGCGGGGCTGGCGCCTGTCGGTTTCGGCCTCGGCCTCTTCCTCGGCGAAGTCTTCTTCCTCGTCCTCGGGCAGGTCGGCATCGTCGTCATCGTCGATGATCGGTTCGAACTTTGGCGCTGACAGCGGACGCGGGCCGGCGCTCGACACGCTCATCTTCGCGCCTTCCTGCTCGCCTTCCGGCACCACCTCGACGGTAACGCCATAGCGGTGCTCGATCTCCACGAGATCGGCGCGCTTTTCGTTGAGGAGGTAGATCGCCGCTTCGGTGCTGGCCGCGAGGCGGATGATCGTGCCCTTGCCCTTGGCCGCCTCGTCCTCGATCAGGCGCAGCGCCGAAAGCCCTGCCGAAGAGGCGGTGCGGACAAGCCCGGTGCCGTCGCAATGCGGGCATTCGCGGGTGGTTGCCTCAAGCACGCCGGTGCGCAGGCGCTGGCGGCTCATTTCCATCAGGCCGAAGGAGCTGATGCGGCCGACCTGAATGCGCGCGCGGTCGTTCTTGAGCGCGTCCTTCATCGCCTTCTCGACCTTGCGGACGTTGGAGGGGTACTCCATGTCGATGAAGTCGATGACGACCAGCCCGGCCATGTCGCGCAGGCGCAGCTGGCGGGCGATCTCCTTGGCCGCTTCAAGGTTTGTGTGAAGCGCCGTCGCCTCGATCCCGTGCTCCTTGGTGGAGCGGCCGGAGTTGATGTCGATCGACACCAGCGCCTCGGTCGGGTTGATGATCAGGTAGCCGCCGCTCTTGAGCTGCACCATCGGATCATACATCGCGCGCAGCTGGTCTTCTGCGCCGTAGCGCTGGAACAGCGGCACCGGGTCCGAATAGGCTTTCACCCGCCGCGCGTGGCTGGGCATGAGGAGCTTCATGAAGGCCTTGGCCGACTTGTAGCCTTCCTCGCCCTCGACGACGACTTCCTCGATTTCCTTGTTGTAGATGTCGCGGATCGCGCGCTTGATGAGGTCGCTGTCCGAATGGATCAGCGCCGGCGCGACCGAAGCGAGAGTGTTCTCGCGGATCTCGTCCCAGACGCGGGCGAGGTAGTCGAAGTCGCGCTTGATCTCGGGCTTGGTGCGGCTCATGCCGGCGGTGCGGACGATGAGGCCCATCGAGCGCGGCAGCTTGAGGTCGGACACCATGTCCTTCAGCCGCTTGCGATCGCTCGTCGAGCTGATCTTGCGGCTGATCCCGCCGCCATGCGACGAGTTGGGCATCAGCACGGTGTAGCGCCCCGCGAGGCTGAGGTAGGTGGTCAGCGCCGCGCCCTTGTTGCCGCGCTCTTCCTTGACGACCTGGACGAGCAGCACCTGACGGCGCTGGATGACGTCCTGGATCTTGTAGCGACGACGCAGCGCCATGCGCTTGGCGCGCACCTCGTCGACCTGCTTGGCGCGGCTGCGGCCGCCCTTGTTGTCGCCCTTTTCGCTTCGGCCACCCTTGGTGCCCTGACGGCGGCGACCGCGACCGCGACGGCCACGATCTTCGCCGGACTCGTTCGATTCCTCGTCGCCGTTCTCGTCATCGGAGCCGTCTTCGTCCGAACCGTCGTCGTCGCGCGGATCCTCGTCCGATGCGCCGCCCTCGATCGTGGCCACGTCGTCCTTGTCGGAGGTGTCGACTTCCTCGACGCCGTTTTCCGCGAAGTCCTCGGCCAGCGCTTCGCCGCTGTCGTCCTCGGCGTCGTATTCTGCGCCCGGCGCAATGCCTTCGTCTTCCTCTTCGGCGCGCAGGCGCTCCTCTTCCTCGGCGGCCTCGGCTTCTTCAGCCAAGAGGGCGTCGCGATCGGCCTTGGGAATCTGGTAGTAGTCGGGGTGGATTTCGCTGAAGGCGAGGAAGCCGTGGCGATTGCCGCCGAAGTCGACAAAGGCCGCCTGCAGCGAAGGTTCGACCCGGGTTACCTTGGCGAGATAGATATTGCCTTTGATCTGCTTGTGTTCGGCAGATTCGAAATCGAATTCCTCAATCCGGTTGCCTTGCAGGACCGCCACCCGGGTTTCTTCCGGGTGGCGCGCATCGATAAGCATGCGCGTTGCCATTGAATATTCTCCAAGCGCCCGGCCTTCCCCGCAAGCGGGAACGAAGGGGGCGCGCATATTGTGGGAAACCGGCGCGCCCGAGGGCGGTGCCGGAAGGGATGATCGCGCTCGGGGCCCGAGGGGCTAGTCGCGCGAAGCTCGTGTCTGCAGTGGCGCCCGTGCGGCGTGTCGCCGCGTCTTGACCCGCAACGGCATGCACGTGCGGAATACGCATCATGCTCGCCTGTCGGGAAAAACGTGTCGTCACTGCATCAACCTGTACTGGGCCGAGGAGCGGAAAAAGGAGTGTGCCCCGGCGCAAGAGGCGGGCAAGTTCGGCGCGCGTCGCGCCTTCAAGCAACCTCTATGGCAGCATTGCTAGCACTGTGGGCCAAACCCCGCAACTCTATTGCGTTTCCTTCGCGCAAGAACGTAAGCCGCACGGGCAATGAGTTATCGCACCCTGCTGCTGATCGTTCTGTTTGTGCCGGCCGCGTTGCTTGGCGTGGCACGACTGTCGGGCAGGGACATCCCGGTGCCCGTGTGGGGCCGCGATTACGTCATGCGTTTCGTGCTGGCAGGCGGCGCGCAGGATCAGGCCGCAGCCCCGCTCGAACTGCCTCCGGTGGCCGGGCCAGACGATCCGTCGCGCCCGCTGGTGGTGATCGATGCCGGACATGGCGGGCGCGATCCCGGTGCGATCGGCACCGATCCCGAAGGCAATCGGGTCGAGGAGAAGGCCATCACTCTCGCCCTCGCGCTCGCATTGCGTGACGAGCTGCTGCGCCAGGGCGGCGTGCGCGTCGCGCTGACCCGTTCGGACGACCGCATCCTGCCGCTCCCCTATCGCCCCGAGATCGCCCGGCGGCTCGAGGCGGATCTGTTCGTCTCGATCCACGCGGATTCCGCCGGGGAGCGCGAGGAAGTCAGCGGGGCGAGCATCTATACCCTTTCCAATGCGGCCTCGAACGAGGCGGCAGCGCGCTTTGCCGCGCGCGAGAACGATGCCGACCGGCTCAACGGCATCACCATCGAAGGGCAGAGCGCGGCGGTGAGCACGATCCTCGTCGAGCTTTCGCAGCAGCGCACGCAGGAAGACGCGCTCGCCTTTGCCGGCCTCGTGCTGCGAGAGGGCGAGAAAACGCTGCCCTTCATCCCCCAGCCCAGACGCGCCGCCGCCCTTGCAGTGCTGCGCGCGCCCGACGTGCCATCGGTGCTGTTCGAAAGCGGCTTCGTCACCAACCTCACCGACCGTGCGCGGCTCACCACGCGCGAAGGCAGGGCGCAGTACGCGCAGGTGCTCGCCCGCGCGATCCGCATCCACTTCGCGCGTCGCAGCGAGGCTGCGCCGGACGGCGGGTAACGGGCGAAAGCGGCTAGCCTTCGCGGACCCCCGCGTGCTAGTTGCCCGCGGTTCATGACCGAGACGATCCCCGCCTCCGACGACCGGCAATCCACCTGGGCCTATGTCCGCTACCGCGCGATCCGCGATGTCGGCGGGGCGCTTGCGTGGTTTCGCGCGCGCTGGCAGCACAGTCGGCTGTTCAAGATCATCGCCATAGGCTTCGGCATCGCGCTCGCCTTGTGGATCGCGCTGTTCGTATGGCTCGCCAGCGACCTGCCCGAGGCCGAGGCGCTGCTCACCTATGAAACCCCGCTGCCGACCGTGGTGCGCGGGATCGACGGCGAGATCGTCCATTCCTACGCCCGCGAACGGCGGGTGCAGCTGCAATATGCCGATTTCCCGCAGAAGCTGATCGAATCCTACCTCGCGGCCGAGGACAAGACCTTCTTCAGCCACGGCGGCGTCGACTTCCTCGGGACCGCCAATGCGGTGTTCGACTATGCGACCAAGGTCGGCTCGGGCGAGCGCGCGGTGGGCGGGTCCACGATCACCCAGCAGGTCGCCAAGAACCTGCTGCTCGGCGACGAGTATTCCGTCACCCGCAAGCTCAAGGAGATGATCCTCGCCGGGCGCATCGAGCAGGCGCTGACCAAGCAGGAGATCCTCGAGCTTTACCTCAACGAGATCCCGCTCGGTCGCCGCTCATTCGGGGTGCAGGCCGCGGCGCGCGCCTATTTCGACAAGGATGTCGACCAGCTCGAACTCCATGAAATGGCCTTTCTGGCGATCCTCCCCAAGGCGCCGGAGCGCTATGGCCGCAAGGGCCAGGAACAGGCGGCGCTCGAGCGGCGCAATTTCGTGCTGAACCAGATGGAAGCCAACGGCTTCATCACCGGCTCGGAACGCCGTGCAGCCGCAGCCAAGCCGCTCGGTCTGGTCACGCAGCGCCGCGAACGCAGCGTGGACGCGGGCTACTTCCTCGAGGAGGTGCGCCGCGAGCTCATCGAGCGGTTCGGCGAAACCGCCGAGAAAGGGCCGAATTCGGTCTATGCCGGCGGGTTGTGGGTGCGCACCAGCCTCGATCCGCAGATGCAGCTCGCCGCGCGCGATGCGCTTCGCGAAGGGCTGCTTCGCTATCAGGGCGGGCGGGCTTGGACGAAGCCGATCGCGACGCTCGATGTCGATGACGGCAAGTGGGCAAGCCGCCTGCAATCCTCGCCGCTGGGGGTCAGCTACAAGGACTGGCGGGTCGGCGTCGTCACGCAGCGCAGCGGGGCCAACGCCAGGATCGGCTTTGCCGACGGCAAGGAAGCACCGCTGATCGGCCTGCCCGACAAGCTCAAGGCAGGCGACGTGATCGCCGCGGCCCCGGTCGGGAATGCCTGGGGCGTGCGCACCATCCCCGAAGCGCAGGGCGCGCTGGTGGTGGAGCAGGCGCAGTCGGGCCGGGTGATGGCAATGCAGGGCGGTTTCGACAATCGTCTGTCGGACTTCAACCGCGCGACGCAGGCGATGCGCCAGCCGGGCTCGACAATCAAGCCCTTCGTCTATGCCGCGGGGCTCGACACCGGCATGACCCCCTCGACCCAGGTCGACAATTCGCGTTTCTGCTTCTTCCAGGGTGCGGGGCTGGGCGAGAAGTGCATCCGCGGCGGCACCGGCAGCGGCGGGCAGCACCCGATGCGCTACGGCCTCGAACAGTCGCAGAACATCATGACGGTGCAGATCGGCATGACTGCGGGCATGAACAACGTGGTGCGCGAGATCGACCGGCTCGGGATCGGCAAGTTCCCCGCCTATCCTTCGACTGCGCTCGGTGCGGGCGAGACGACGCTGGTGAAGATGGTCGCAGCCTATGGCGCGCTCGCCAACCATGGACGGCTCAACCCGCCGACCGTGATTGATTATGTGCAGGACCGCCGCGGCAAGGTGCTGTGGCGGGCGGACAAGCGCGAGTGCCGCGGCTGCAACATGGCCGAATGGGACGGCAAGCCGATGCCGCGCTTTGGTCCGCGCGGCACGCAGGCGATGGACGCGCGTACCGCGTTCCAGGTGATGCACATGCTGCGCGGTGCGGTCAGCCGAGGGACCGCGACGGTGCTCAACTCGCTGAACCTGCCGTTGTTCGGCAAGACCGGGACGACTACCGGCCCCAAGGACGTGTGGTTCATCGGCGGCACCCAGCAAATGATCGCGGGCGCCTATGTGGGCTTCGACCAGCCGCGCGACATGGGCGGCTATGCCTATGGCGGCACGATTTCCGCCCCGATCGTCAAGAGCCTGATCGAGAAGACCAAGGCCAAGTGGTCCGATCTTCCCCCCGTCGCGCCCAACGGCGTGCGGATGGTGCGGGTAGACCGCCGTTCGGGCAAGCGCGTCTTCGAAGGTTGGCCGACGGACGATCCCAAGTCGGCGATCATCTGGGAAGCCTTCAAGCCGGACACCGAGCCGGAGCGTTACACGCGTCAGGACGCGATCGCCGCCAAGCGCAACGAGATCCTCGCGCTGATCCGTGCCGGCCGCCAGAATGCCGAAAGCGCGGTCGTCGAAACACCCAAGGGTGTCGATTATCTCGAGGAAGGCGGCATCGACTGATGCAGATGCGAAGCGCAGATGCAAAGCGGTGGCCGGAAACCTTCATCGGCTTCAAAGGTTAGGACAGACATGACCCGTATCCGCTCAGCCGCTTTCGCGGCCTTCGCACTTGTCGGCCTCGCCGGCGCTCCCGTCACCTCCGCTTCGGCCGAATTGCCCAAGGGTGCAAAAGCCCCGGTCTTCTCGACCAAGGCTGCGCTCGCCGGCAAGGAGTTCGGCTTCGCGCTGCGCACGGCGCTCGCCAAGGGGCCGGTGGTGCTGTATTTCTACCCCAAGGCGTTCACGCAGGGCTGCACGCTCGAAGCCAACGCCTTTGCCGATGCCATGCCGCAGTTCAAGGCCGCGGGAGCAAGCGTGATCGGCATGTCGGCTGACGACATCGCCACGCTTAAGGACTTCAGCCGCAAGGAATGCCGCGACGCCTTCCCGGTCGGGGTGGCAAGCGCCGATGTTGCCAAGGCCTACGACGTGTCGATGGGTTCGAGCGGGCTCACCACCCGCACCTCCTATGTCATCGCGCAGGACGGTCGGATCGTGGCGGTCCATTCCAACCCGGACTATCGCGGCCATGTCGAACAAACGCTGGCAGCAGTGCGCGCGCTCAAGAAGAAGTAAGGGCCGCCGGCACCTGCGCGACCTGCGCTTTACAATCGCGCCGCCGACGCTAAGCGGTGCGCGCTCATACCGCTGACTTGTCGCGAAGGATCAACCATGCGGGCCGAGGCCCAGTCTTACATCAACCGGATCGAGGCGGCGCTGGCGCTGGTGCGCCTGTCGCTCGACTGGGAGCGCGCGCTGCGCCGGCTCGACGAGCTGAATGCGCGGGTGCAGGACCCCAACCTCTGGGACAATCCCAAGCAGGCCCAGGCGATCAGCCGCGAGCAGAAGACGCTCGAGACGGCGGTCAATACCGTCAACGAGATCGCCGCCGAAATGGCCGACGCCATCGAGTTCATCGAAATGGGCGAGGCCGAGGGCGAGGACGGCATCGTCGATGACGGCCTGCGCACGCTGGAACGCCTCGCCGACCGCGCCGATGCGGACAAGGTGCAGGCGCTCCTTTCAGGCGAGGCCGACGGCAACGACACCTATTTGGAAATCCACGCCGGCGCGGGCGGGACCGAGAGCCAGGACTGGGCAGAGATGCTGTTCCGCATGTACGGCCGCTGGGCCGAGCGGCGCGGCTTCAAGGTCGAGACGGTCGAGTATCAGGCCGGCGAACAGGCCGGTATCAAGTCGGCGACGCTGCTCATCAAGGGCGACGGCGCCTACGGCTATGCCAAGACCGAGAGCGGCGTCCACCGCCTCGTCCGCATCAGCCCCTATGACAGCTCGGCGCGCCGCCACACCAGCTTCTCGAGCGTCTGGGTCTTCCCGGTGATCGACGACAGCTTCGAGATTGACATCAATCCGGCTGATCTGAAGATCGACACCTACCGCGCCTCCGGAGCGGGCGGGCAGCACGTCAACACGACCGACTCGGCGGTGCGCATCACCCACCAGCCGACCGGGATCGTCGTCGCCAGCCAGCAGGACCGCAGCCAGCACAAGAACCGCGAGATCGCGATGAACATGCTGAAAGCGCGGCTCTACGAAGCCGAGATGCGCGCCCGCGAGGAAGCGGCCAGCGCCGAACACTCGGCCAAGAGCGATATCGGCTGGGGTCACCAGATCCGCTCTTACGTTTTGCAGCCCTACCAGATGGTCAAGGACCTGCGCACCGGCGTCGTCTCGACCTCGCCCGACGCGGTGCTCGACGGTGCGATCGACCCCTTCATCTCGGCCGCGCTCGCTCAGCGGGTGACCGGCGAGAAGGTCGAGATCGAGGACGTCGAGTAGCGCCGATGCGTAGAGGAGCCGCGCTCCTGTTCGCGCTCGCGGCGCTCGGCGCGGTGTTGCCGCTCGGTGGCTGCGACCGCTTCGCGCCGGCCACCGCCGAACGCCCTGAGACTGCGATCGCTTTCCCTGCGCCCGACCGCCCGGTCGCGGCGGTCGTCTCCAACCAGTTCTCCAACGAAGACGCCCGCGACGAGCGCGGCGAGGCGCAGGTCGTCATGGATCTTGCCCAGCTGCGTCCGGGCATGACCGTCGCCGATATTGGGGCGGGGGAGGGCTACTACACGGTGCGCCTCGCCGAACGGGTCGGGGCCGAGGGCCGTGTGCTCGCACAGGACATCAGCCGCGAGGCGCTTGACCGGCTCGGCCGCCGGGTGGAACGCGAGCGGCTCGAGAACATCTCGATTAAACTGGGCGATACCGACAACCCCCAGCTTCCTCCCGACAGCTTCGACCGCATCTTCATGGTCCACATGTACCACGAAGTGACCGAGCCCTACGCCTTCCTCTGGAACCTGTGGCCCGCGCTCAATGCCGACGGGCAGGTCGTGGTGGTGGAAAGCGACAGTCAGGTGGGCAGCCACGGCTTGCCGCACAGGCTGCTGTTCTGCGAGTTCGAGGCGGTCGGCTACGTGCTCGTGGAATATACCGAAAGGCCCGATATCAAGGGCTACTTCGCCCGCTTCCAGAAAGGCTCGGCGCGGCAGGCGCCCGATGCCATCAAGGTGTGCAGCGCACCCTGACGGATGCCCGCATCATGCTCATGCCCCGTGAGGTTGCGGGGCAGGGGGACCCGCACTATGGGCGATATTGTTACACACCGCGCCGATGCCGGCGCAGAGGGGATGTTCGTTGTTCAAAGGATTGAGTCCGATCGTCTATGGCGGTCGTGAAGTGTGGCCGCTGGTCGAGGGCGGCAAGGGCGTGTCGGCCACCAACCATGCGAGTTCGGGCGCCTGGGCGGCGGCGGGCGGGATCGGCACGGTCAGCGCGGTCAATGCCGATAGCTACGATGCCGATGGCCATCCGATCCCCCAGATCTATCACGGCCGCACCCGCGAGGAGCGCCACCAGGAACTGATCCGTTACGCCATCGACGGCGCCACCACGCAGGTGAAGAAGGCGCACGAGATCGCCGGCGGCAAGGGCGCGATCAACATCAACGTGCTGTGGGAAATGGGCGGGGCTCAGGCCGTCCTTGAAGGCGTGCTGGAGAACACTCGCGGGCTCGTAACCGGCGTGACCTGCGGGGCGGGCATGCCTTACAAGCTTGCCGAGATCGCGGCGCGCTTCAACGTCTGCTACCTCCCCATCGTCAGCTCCGGCCGTGCATTCCGCGCCCTGTGGAAGCGCAGCTATCACAAGGTCCCCGACCTGATGGCGGCGGTGGTCTATGAAGATCCGTGGCTGGCTGGCGGCCATAATGGCCTCTCCAATGCCGAAGACCCGACCAAGCCGGAAGACCCGTTCCCGCGCGTGAAGGCGCTGCGCGACACGATGCGCGCCGAAGGTGTGGCCGACAGCGTGCCGATCGTTATGGCTGGCGGCGTGTGGTACCTGCGCGAATGGAACGACTGGATCGACAATCCCGAGCTCGGCACAATCGCCTTCCAGTTCGGCACGCGGCCCCTGCTGACCCGCGAGAGCCCGATCCCGCAGATCTGGAAGGACATGCTGCGCACCGTCGAGCCCGGCGACGTGCTGCTGCACAAGTTCTCGCCCACCGGTTTCTATTCGAGCGCGGTCAAGACCCCGTTCCTCTACGACCTGATGCATCGTTCCGAGCGCCAGATCCCCTTCTTCAAGCGCGGCGAGCAAGAGGGCACCGTCCAGCTCGGCGAAGACGGCAAGGCACGCAGCTTCTGGGTGCGCCCCGAAGACAAGACCAAGGCCGAAATGTGGATGCGCGCGGGGCACAGCGAGCCGCTGAAGACCCCCGACAACACGATCGTCTTCGTCACGCCGGAATCGCGCGAGGTGATCCGCAAGGACCAGCAGGACTGCATGGGTTGCCTTTCGCATTGCGGTTTCTCGGCGTGGAAGGACCATGACGATTTCACCACCGGGCGCCTCGCCGATCCGCGCAGCTTCTGCATCCAGAAGACTCTGCAGGACATCGCCCACGGCGACGATCCGGACAACAACCTCGCCTTCGCAGGCCACGCGGCCTACCGCTTCAAGACCGATCCCTTCTTCTCGAACGGCTACACGCCGAGCGTGGGCGAGTTGGTCGATCGGATTTTGACTGGCGACTAAGGCAGGGGCGGGGCTGGCGATGGACGATACCGCGCCGCCGCCGCGTAGCCTCTGGTTCCGCGAGCTTCCGCTGACGGTTCCAGTCATGCTTGCACCCTTGCGGCGCGCCCGCGCAGTTGCGGGCGCAGAGCCGGGGAAGGGACGCCCTGTGCTGGTCTTCCCCGGCCTTTTGTCGGCCGACAGCGCTACGGCGCTGCTGCGGCGGACGCTCGATCATGCAGACTACCATGCCCATGCAGCCGAGCTTGGCTTCATCACCGGGATTTCGCCTGCGACCCTCGCACGCGCTGTCGAGCGGCTCGCGGCGGTCGCCGAGGCGGAGCAGCGCAAGGTGGTCCTGGTCGGCTGGAGCCTCGGCGGGATCTACGCCCGCGTCCTGGCGCAGCGCCATCCCGACCTCGTGGAGTTGGTCATGACGCTCGGCACCCCCTTTTCGGGCGATCGGCGGGCGAACAATGCCTGGCGCGTCTACGAGGCGCTCAACGATCATCCGGTCGACGCGCCGCCCTTGCCGGACGATCCTTCCGTGAAGCCGCCGGTGCTGACCATAGCGCTGTGGTCGCGCCGCGACGGGATCGTTGCCCCCGCGTCCGCGCGGGGGTTGCCGCACGAGCGAGATGGCGAGGTGGAGGTGCCCTTCCACCACTTCGCGCTCGCCTCGACCCGTCAGGCGGTCGAGCGGGTGGTGGTCGAATTGGGGCGCGTGCTGGCGGGCTAGGTCCGCACCAGCGCCGTCAGCACCTGATCGGGCGGACGGTGGCCATCGGCCCACATGCGGATGTTGGCGATCACCTTGTGCCCTGAATCCTCGCGGCCCTCGGCCGTCGCGCTGCCGATGTGGGGGAGGGTCATGACGTTGGGGTGGGCGATCAGGCGCGGATCGACGTGGGGCTCGTCGGGATAGACGTCGAGACCCGCGCCCGCGAGGTGCCCGGACTCCAGCGCCGCGATCAGCGCCTCCTGGTCGATCAGCTCGCCCCGCGCGGTGTTCACGATGCTGCTGCCGGGCTTCATCAGCGCGATCCGCCGCGCATCGACGAGGTGGCGTGTTTCCTCGGTGAGCGGGCAGTGGAGGGTGAGGATATCGGCCTCGGCCATAAGCGCGTCGATGTCAGCGACATGGCGCGCGCCGAGCATCCGTTCGAGCGCCTCGGGCAGACGCTTGCGGCTGTAATAGGCGATCTCAAGTCCGAATGCGCGGGCGCGGTGGGCGACGGCCTGACCGATGCGGCCCATTCCGACGATACCGAGCACCTTGCCGGCGAGCTTCCGCCCGAGCAGGCCCGAAGGCGCCCAGCCGGTCCACTCGCCGCGGCGCACCAGCGCAGTGCCTTCGCGAATCCGGCGCGGCACGCCGATGATCCCTGCCATCGTCAGATCGGCGGTGTCGTCTGTGAAGACACCGGGCGTGTTGGTGACGATGATTCGGCGCTCGGCGGCGGCGGCAAGGTCGATGTGTTCGGTGCCTGCGCCGAAGTTTGCGATCAGGCCGAGGCGTTCGCCTGCGCCTGCAATCAGGTCGGCGCCGATCCGGTCGGTCACGGTTGGCACCAGCACGTCGCAGTCCTGCATCGCGGCCGACAGCTGGTCGCGGGTAAGGGGTGTGTCGCTCTCATTCAGGACCACGTCGAACAGCTCACGCATCCGCGCTTCGACCTCTGGCATCAGGTGGCGGGTGACGATCACGCGCGCAGGTGCGGCGAGCGGGCGAGGGGGGCGCTGGGTCATGGCTGTGGGCTAATGCCACTCTGGCTCTGCGGTCAAGGCTCTCGGTCTTGAATCGGCACTGTGGTCGGGGCTATCGGATGGTTCATGCCGAACCTCCGGATCCTCACCATCTTCGCCCTTGTGATGCTTGGCATTGTTGGATTGCTCAGCCCGCTCCGCGCGCAGGACCGCACGCTGCCCTACTGGGCGAGCCTGCGCTACGAGAAGGTCAACATGCGCGTCGGGCCGAGCAACGAATATCCCGTCGCGTGGGTCTATCTGCGCAAGGGCCTGCCGGTGAAGGTCGTGCGCATCCGCGAGGGCTGGCGTCTGGTCGAGGACCACGAGGGCACGCAGGGCTGGATCGCGGCGAGCCAGCTCGATCCCGAGCGCGGCGGCTTGGTGATCGGCGAAGGCACCACCGAGGTGCGTGCCGAGGCCACACCGGCAAGCGCGATCAAGTGGCGCGCCGAGCCGGGCGTCGTCACCCGCGTCAAGGCTTGCGTCAAGGGCTGGTGCGAAGTCGATATCGCCGGGCGCAAGGGCTGGATCAGCG
Source organism: Erythrobacteraceae bacterium (assembly GCA_027489065.1). Lineage (GTDB taxonomy): Bacteria > Pseudomonadota > Alphaproteobacteria > Sphingomonadales > Sphingomonadaceae > Erythrobacter. Next base: position 82,452 of record JAIYAM010000038.1, read on the forward strand.
CGGCCCGCCTCTATGGATCGGAACCGCTACCGGGCGACGAGTAACGCCGCCCGGCCTCAATCGTCAGATCAGCTCGACCGCCACCGCTGTCGCTTCCCCGCCGCCGATGCACAGGCTCGCGACGCCGCGGGTCTTGCCCTGCTGTTTCAGCGCATTGATCAGCGTCACCACGATCCGCGCGCCGCTCGCCCCGATCGGATGACCGAGCGCGGTGCCGCCGCCGTTGACGTTGATCTTCTCATGCGGGATGCCGAGGTCGCGCATCGCGAACATCGCGACGCAGGCGAAAGCCTCGTTGACCTCGAACAGATCGACGTCGTCCACGCCCCAGCCGGCGCGCGCGAGCACCTTCTGGATCGCCGGGATCGGCGCGGTGGTGAACTGCGCGGGGGCCTGCGCGTGGCTGGCAACCGCGACGACGCGCGCCACGGCGGTGAGCCCCTTGGCCTCCGCCACGCTGGCCCGGGTCACGACCATCGCGGCCGCACCATCCGAGATCGAGCTCGAAGTCGCCGCCGTGATCGTCCCGTCCTTGGCGAAGGCGGGCTTCAATTGCGGGATTTTGTCGGGACGACCCTTGGACGGGGCCTCGTCATGCTCGACCACCACGTCGCCGCCGCGTGTCGATACCGTCACCGGCACCACCTCTTCGGCAAAGGCACCGCTGGCGATGGCGCGGTTGGCGCGGGCGAGCGATTCGATCGCATAGGCGTCCATGTCCTCGCGGGTCATCTGGTAGGCGTTGGCGGTGTCCTGCGCGAAGGTGCCCATCGCCCGGCCCGGCTCGTAGGCGTCTTCCAGCCCATCGAGGAACATGTGGTCATAGGCCGTGTCATGGCCGAGCCGCGCGCCCGAGCGGTGCTTCTTGAGAAGGTAGGGCGCATTGGTCATGCTCTCCATGCCGCCCGCGACCACCATGTCGATAGTCCCGCTGGCGAGCGCCTCGGCGCCCATGATCAGCGTCTGCATGCCGGATCCGCACACCTTGTTGACGGTGGTCGCCTCGACCGAGAGCGGCAGCCCCGCCTTGATCGCCGCCTGACGCGCCGGAGCCTGGCCGAGGCCTGCGGGGAGGACGCAGCCCATATAGGCCCGGTCGATATCCTCGACCGACACGCCCGAACGCTCGACCGCAGCCTTGACCGCAATCGCGCCCAGATCGGTCGCGCTGACTTCGGCCAGCGCGCCCTGCATCGCGCCCATCGGGGTGCGGGCGTAGGAGAGAATGACGATCGGATCGGAGGGGGAAAACTGGGTCATGCGGGCATCCTTGCATGGGGGAGCAGTGTGTCGGGGGCGATGTAATGCTGCCATGCGGCGAAGGCAATGCGGGGGGCGAGAGCGAGGCTTGTCGTGTGGTAAGAGGTCAAAGGGTGTGGGCGGCGATCTTTGGGCGCGCAGACCAAGATTGCGAAGGTACGCGCTGCCGATCTGGCGCTACAGCAAGTCGTATTCTAGTGCTTTGAAAACGGGTCATCTTTCTCTAAGTCTTGACGACTCCGAAAAGGACAAGCTTGATGATGACCGGACTAGACAAGCTACAGCGCGAACTTAATCAGCTGCAGAAAACCATTGCTTCACTGGATGGGGACATCACATCCGTAAACTTCGATCCTGAACATCCACAAAGCATCGAGTTGGCAGTCCAGAAGATGGAAGAAGAGATCGACCGGAGGGCAGGTAATCTTCGTGGTAACCAAATCGCCATAGATTTGGTGTCTGAAATCAAAGAGAATTTTCGGCAAGCAATCTTTGAGAAGGCTGCGGAAGCCCGACAGCAAGCGAGCGATGACGAATGAGTATCAAATCGGCTTTGCGGGCTTTCAACAACGCTGTTCTCGACCTTCAAACCGCGGATTTCAATACCTTTGAGCGCCCACTGGAGCGAATGGGAAGCGCGCTAGCCGCCCCGGATCTCGCGCCCATCGTGAATGATCTCCGGAGGCGAGCGAATCTCGATGCGTTTCTCAATAACGCCGATAAGGGCGGAGGCATGATGGGAAGCGCACGTCTGAACTGGCCAGCTGACGAAGCGGAGACGCTGGGGCTAGTGATACAACTGATCGAACGTGGGGCAAATGACCCAAGTTGGTTTCTGAGCCTTGCTCACACTTACTATTATTCAACAAACAGCAAAATTATAGCGGACATTCGGAAAATTACTGCTGCGATCATAATCCCCTTCAACCGGGACTTCGCGACCTATGTAGAAGAGCATCCTTTTGAAACTCAAGGTGGGAGCGAGCGGACAAACATTGTACATGCCCAAGACAAGCACGACCTTCTTGCTGCGTTGTACGAGTTAAGTAAGGAGCGAGGCAAGCGACCGTCGGCAATGGACGCGCGCATCCGATTCCTGCCGGAATGGGATACCGAACGGCTTGCACATGCGATGAAGGCATTGCTGGATGACGGTGATATCCTCAATCCCACAGGGGCGCCGCTTTATGTGGACCTTGCGTCTCACGCCCGAAAGCGGCTTGAGACTAACAGCACAAGCGGGCATTCGCAGGTGACGTACAACATCGGAAGCGTCTCGAACTCGCCCATACAGCACATCGAAGCATTCGGCTTTGGTGTGCAGACGACATCATACAGCAGCGACAAACTAAGCGAGATCGTCGATCTTTATCGAAGACACGTGGACGAGCTTCGTCTTGATCAAGCTGATCGTCGCCGTGCTGATGCCCAAGTGGCAACAATCGAGGCGCAATTGATGGACGAGCCTGATCCCACAATCATTCAAAAGGCTGGGCGCTCGCTGAAGACAATTGTCGAAGGAGCACTTGGCGGCGCCGCTGGCACGGCACTTGGTTCGTCTGCCGTGTGGGCGCCGGTCCTCGCTTTATTCTGACGCCAATCTTAAACGCGGCGGTCAGTGTTGCGGCCCACGATCCGCCGCAATTCGACCTCTGGGTTAGCGTACAGCTCTGATCGCATATCTATCGACAGTAAACGGTAGATGACGATTCAGTAGCCACCACCCCTCCGCCGCCGCTTCCACGCGCCCCGCCGCTTGCACCGTCGCCCGCTTTGCGCGAAGACGCATCGCAAATTGAAACCAATGTCCGAACGGGAGAACGACATGGCCGACGACCGCCGCGAAGAACTCGAAGCCCTGCTGGCGCGCCAGCGTGCCGCCTTCACGGCCTCGCGCCCCGAGGCGCTGTCGCAGCGCAAGGATCGCATCAAGCGCGCCATTGCGCTGGTGAAGGATCACGGCGAGGCCTTCGCCAAGGCGATGAGCGCCGATTTCGGCAGCCGTTCGGTGCACCAGTCGATGCTGACCGACATCGCGGCGACCGTGGGCGCGGGCAATCATGCGCTCAAGCACATCGACCAGTGGGCCAAGCCCGAAAAGCGCAAGGTCCAGTTCCCGCTCGGGCTGCTGGGTGCGAGGGCTGAACTGCGCTTCGAGCCCAAGGGCGTGATCGGCATCCTCTCGCCTTGGAACTTCCCCATCCAGCTTGCCTTCGGCCCGCTTATGCAGGTGCTCGCCGCGGGCAACCGGGCGATGATCAAGCCCTCGGAATTCACCGAGCGCACCAGCGATCTTATGGCGGAGCTGACGGCGGAATATTTCGCGCCCGAGGAAGTCGCGGTCGTTACCGGCAGCCCGGAAGTCGCTGCAGCGTTCTCCTCGCTGCCTTTCGATCACCTCGTCTTTACCGGATCGACCGCGACCGGTCGCCGCGTGATGCAGGCGGCCGCGGTGAACCTCGTGCCGGTGACGCTCGAGCTGGGCGGCAAGTCGCCGGTGGTGCTCGGACGCAGCGCCGATTTCGCCAAGGCGGGCGAGCGCATCGCGATCGGCAAGATGATGAACGCAGGCCAGATCTGCCTCGCGCCCGATTATCTGATGGTGCCCGAGGACAAGGCCGACGAGGCGGTCGCGGGTGTCACCGGAGCGGCGGCAGCGATGTATCCGCGGATTCTCGACAATGACGACTATGCGTCGATCGTCTCCGACCGCCATTTCGAGCGGCTCCAGGGCCTCGTTGCCGACGCGAAGGGCAAGGGCGCCGAGGTGATCGAGGTCAATCCAGGGCAAGAGGATTTCGGCAATGCCAACCAGCGCAAGATGCCGCTGACTGTCCTGCGCGGGGTCAGTGACGACATGACCGTGATGCAGGAGGAAATCTTCGGCCCCGTGCTGCCGGTGATGACCTACAAGGCGGTCGATCAGGCGATCGACTACATCAACGAGCACGACCGTCCGCTCGGCCTCTATTACTTCGGCGAGGACAAGAGCGAGCAGGAGCGGGTGCTGACCCGCACGATCTCGGGCGGCGTGACCACCAATGACGTGGTGTTCCATGTCTCGATGGAGGACCTGCCGTTCGGCGGCGTCGGCCCTTCGGGGATGGGCAGCTACCACGCGGTCGAGGGCTTCCGCGAGTTCAGCCATGCGCGCGCCGTTTATCACCAGCCCAAGATCGACATCGCCAAGCTCGGTGGGCTGAAGCCGCCCTATGGCAAGGCGACAGAGGCAGCCGCGGCTCGCATGATGAAGTAGGCAGGGGGCGCTCGGGCGGCAAACTGCCGCAACGCGTGTTCCAATTCGTGCAACATACCTTGGGGCATTTCCCCGAGTCGCACCCTTGCGCCGACGTTGCTACAGGCTTAGGGCGCACGCGGGATTAATAGCTTGGACATCGCCGTGGTCGACCTCAGCCAGTATCTGCCGATACTGTTATTCGTGCTCGTGGCTCTCGGGCTTTCGGTGCTCTTCGTGGTCGCGCCGATGGCGGTCTCGCGGCTCACCGGGGTGCACAATCCCGATGCCGAGAAGCTTTCCGAATACGAGTGCGGCTTCCCCGCCTTCGAGGATGCGCGCAGCCAGTTCGACGTGCGCTTCTACCTCGTCGCGATCAGCTTCATCGTCTTCGATCTCGAGGCCGCGTTCCTGTTCCCCTGGGCGGTCAGCCTCGATGTCACAGGTTGGACCGGATGGGGCGGGATGATGGTATTCCTGTTCATCCTCGCGGTCGGCCTTGCCTATGAATGGAAGAAAGGGGCGTTGGACTGGGAATGACCAATATCGTTTCTCCTCCCCAGGGATTGCCTGACATTTCGGCACTGACAAACGCACCCGGCGGCGCCGTGAAGGCGCCGGATGCGGATTTCTTCAACTCGCTCCAGACCGAGGTCGGCGAGAAGGGCTTCCTCGTCACCTCGACCGAGGAGCTGTTCCAGTGGGCGCGCACCGGCAGCTTGTGGTGGATGACCTTCGGCCTTGCGTGCTGCGCGGTCGAGATGATCCACGCCAACATGCCGCGCTTCGACATGGAGCGGTTCGGCGCCGCGCCGCGCGCCTCCCCGCGCCAGTCGGACGTGATGATCGTGGCGGGCACGCTGTGCAACAAGATGGCCCCGGCGCTGCGCAAGGTCTACGACCAGATGTCGGACCCCAAATACGTGATCTCGATGGGCAGCTGCGCCAATGGCGGCGGCTATTACCACTACTCCTATTCGGTGGTGCGCGGCTGCGACCGCATCGTGCCGGTCGACATCTATGTCCCCGGCTGCCCGCCGAGCGCCGAGGCGCTGCTCTACGGCGTCATGCAATTGCAGCGGAAGATCCGCCGCATCGGCACGATCGAGAGGTAAGCGCGATGGCTGTTGTCCACTCGGCCCCCAAGTTCGCCTCCAACGAAGGCGTGATCGACGCCGTCGCCGAGACCATCTCGGTCTGGCTGATCGAGGCCACCGAAGCGCACGGCGAGGTGATCTTCCGCGTCGAACGCGATGCGATCCCGCGCGTGCTGGCGATCCTGCGCGACGATCATGCCTACCAGCAGCTCATGGAAATCGCCGGGGTCGACTACCCCAGCCGCCCCGAGCGCTTCGAGGTCGTCTACATGCTCCAGAGCCTCACCAAGAACCACCGCGTGATGGTCAAGTGCTCGGCCTCGGAAGACACGCCCGTGCCGACCGTCACCACCCTGTGGCCCAACGCCGGCTGGCTCGAGCGCGAGGTGTTCGACATGTTCGGCGTGACCTTCGCCGGCAACCCGGACCTGCGCCGCATCCTCACCGACTACGGCTTCGAGGGGCACCCGTTCCGCAAGGACTTCCCGATGACGGGCTATACCGAACTGCGCTATTCCGAAGAGGAGAAGCGCGTGGTGTACGAACCTGTCGTGCTGCCGCAGGAAATGCGGACCTTCGACTTCCTCAGCCCGTGGGAAGGTGCGGACTACGTGTTGCCGGGTGACGAGAAGTCGCGCGGCACGCCGCCTGTGGCCGAGGCCAAGACGACGGAAAACACCGGCCAGACCGGCGCGGGCAAGGCCGCCGACAAGGCCGCTGCCAAGATCGTCTCCCCGCCGCCGCCGATCCAGAAGGACACCGGCAAACCCGCGCCCGGAGCCCCGGATCCCACCTCGAAGGAGGGTGGCCGATGAGCATGCAACGCGAGGAATCGCTCACCACCACCGGTGAGGTGATCACCAACTACACGATCAACTTCGGCCCCCAGCATCCCGCCGCGCACGGCGTCTTGCGCATGGTGATGGAGCTCGACGGCGAGGTGATCGAGCGGATCGACCCGCATGTCGGCCTGCTCCACCGCGGCACCGAAAAGCTGATCGAGCAGAAGACCTATCTTCAGGCGCTGCCCTACTTCGACCGGCTCGACTATTGCTCGCCGCTGGCGATGGAGCACACCTGGGTGCTCGCCATCGAGAAGCTGCTCAACCTCGAAGTCCCCGAGCGGGCGCAATATCTGCGCGTGCTGTTCGCCGAGCTGACCCGCATCTGCAACCACCTGCTCAACATGGGCGCGCACATCCTCGACGTCGGCGCCTTCACGCCGAACCTGTGGATCATGGACCTGCGCGAGGATTGCCTGAACTTCTTCGAGCGGGCGTCGGGCGCGCGCATGCACTCGGCATGGTTCCGCCCGGGCGGCGTCCACCAGGACGTGCCGGAAAAGCTGCTCGTCGACATCGGCGACTGGCTCGACAACCGCTTCTTCCAGCTCTTCGAAGACGCGATGAGCCTCGTGCTCGACAACCGCATCTTCAAGCAGCGCAATGTCGATATCGCGGTGGTCAGCCGCGAGGATGCGATCGCATGGGGTTTCTCCGGCCCGATGATCCGCGCTGCCGGCATCCCTTGGGACCTGCGCAAATCGCAGCCCTACGACGTCTATGACCGCATGGAGTTCGACATCCCGGTCGGCACCAACAGCGATTGCTACGATCGCTTCATGGTGCGCGTGAAGGAAGTCTACGAGAGCGCCAAGATCATCCGCCAGTGCCTGCGCGACATGCCGCAAGGCCCGATCGCCAGCAGCGACAGCAAGGTCGTGCCCCCCAAGCGCGGCGAGATGAAGCAGTCGATGGAAGCGCTGATCCACCACTTCAAGCTCTACACCGAAGGCTTCCACGTGCCTGCGGGCGAGGTTTACGTTGCGACCGAAAGCCCCAAGGGCGAATTCGGCGTCTATCTCGTCAGTGACGGCACAAACAAGCCCTACCGCTGCAAGATCCGCCCCACCGCCTTCTCGCACCTTCAGGCGATGGACTTCATGTCCAAGGGCCACATGCTCCCCGACGCGACCGCTATTCTGGGCGCGATCGACGTGGTGTTCGGGGAGTGCGACCGGTGAGCAACCTCGACACCGCCAAGGCGATGATCGACGCCTACAACGCGCAGGACGTCGACGCCTATGTCGCGTTCATGACCGACGATGCCTGCGAAGCGAATTATCGCGGCGATGTCGTGCGGGAAGGCAAGGCAGGCACGCGTTCCGGGCTTGCCGCCGCCTTCGCGCGCTGGCCGCAGAACCGTGCCGAAATCACGCAGGCGCAGGCCATCGGCAACTATGTCCTGATGCGCGAACACGTGACCCGCGGCCCTGCGACCGACGGCTCGCCGCTGGTCGAGCCTTTCGATGTGATCGCCGTCTATTCCTTCGAGGGCGACAAGTGCTCTCGCGTGGAGTTCATCCGCTAATGGCTGACCGTACCCCCGCTCCCGATACCCCCGAACTGCGCGCCCGCTGGAGCGCGTTCGAATGGACGCCGGAGAACCGCAAGACCGCCGACTGGCACATCGCCAAGTATCCCGAAGGGCGTGCACGCTCGGCGGTGATGCCGCTGCTCGATCTGGCCCAGAGGCAGGTCGGCGCGGAGACCAATACGCAGGGGTGGCTGCCGCTGCCGGTGATCGAGTATGTCGCGGCCTATCTCGGGATGCCGGTGATCCGCGTGCTCGAAGTCGCCAGCTTCTACTTCATGTACAACCTGCGCCCCGTGGGCAAATTCCACGTGCAGGTGTGCGGCACGACGCCCTGCATGCTGCGCGGCAGCGACGACATCATGGCCGCCTGCAAGAAGCGCGGGATGGTGAAGGGCGGGATTTCGGCGGACGGGCTGTGGACCCTCACCGAAGTCGAATGCATGGGCAATTGCGCGACCGCACCGATGGTCCAGATCAACGACGACAATTACGAAGACCTGACGCCCGAGCGCCTCGACGCGGTGCTCGATGCGCTCGCTGCCGGGCAGACGCCCAAGGCGGGCACGCAGGAGCCGGGTCGTCACACCTCCGAGCCTTCGGGCGGGCCGACCACCTTGCAGGACATGGTCGGCGCCAATCACGATTACCGGGGGGAATGGTGATGGAAAAGAAGATCGAACAGGGCGGCGGCGTCCTCGGTCTGATCTTTCTGGCGGTTGCCGTGATCAAGTTGGTGCAGGGTGATGGCTGGGTGACCTGGGCGATCCTCGCGTTCCTGTTCGGCGGCTTCACGGCGGCGGCGCGGATCTGGCAGGGGCGCGGCCGCTCGTGAACGAGATCATCTACATCCTCGTCGCGCTGGTGCTCGCCTTCATCGCCTTCAAGGTGCTGATGGGGCTGCTGCGCGTCGGCGTGATCCTCGTCATCGTGGTGGGGCTGGCGGTCGCCTATTCGCAAGGGAGCTTCGGATGAACGGCCTGACGCTTCTGTTCGCGATCCTCGGTATCACCGGCTTTGCCGGCGGCGCGGTTTTGAGCGTGACGGGCCAGAACGAGATGGGCGTGGTCCTGATGGGCCTCGGCCTTGTCTTTCAGGTGATTTCGCTGGTGCGCATCAAGCGCGCCAAAAAGAGGGATGGCAGCAATGCTCGCGGATAAGGACCGCATCTTCACCAATGTCTACGGCTTCCAGGACTGGGGCCTGAAGGCAGCCCAGGCGCGCGGCGACTGGGACGACACCAAGGCGCTGCTCGCGCGCGGGCAGGATGCGATCATCGAGGAGATCAAGGCTTCGGGCCTGCGCGGCCGGGGCGGGGCGGGTTTCCCGACCGGTCTGAAGTGGTCCTTCATGCCCAAGGAATCGCGCGACGGTCGTCCGAGCTTCCTCGTCATCAATGCCGACGAATCCGAGCCGGGCAGCTGCAAGGACCGCGAGATCCTGCGCCACGATCCGCACAAGCTGGTCGAAGGCGCACTGGTCGCCGGCTTCGCGATGCGCGCGCGGGCGGCCTATATCTACGTGCGCGGCGAATACATCCGCGAGGCCGAGACACTCCAGAAGGCGATCGACGAGGCCTATGCGGCAGGCTTCCTCGGCAAGGACGCCTGCGGTTCGGGCTACGATTTCGACGTCTTCATGCACCGCGGCGCGGGCGCTTACATCTGCGGCGAAGAAACCGCGATGATTGAGAGCCTCGAAGGCAAGAAGGGCCAGCCGCGTCTGAAGCCCCCGTTCCCGGCGGGCGCGGGCCTCTATGGCTGCCCCACGACGGTCAACAACGTTGAAAGCATCGCGGTCGCGCCGACGATCCTGCGGCGCGGGGCCTCGTGGTTCAGCTCCTTCGGGCGCGAGAACAACAAGGGCACCAAGCTGTTCCAGATCAGCGGCCACGTGGAAAAGCCTTGCGTCGTCGAAGAGGCGATGAGCATCTCCTTCGAGGAGCTGATCGAGAAGCACTGCGGCGGCATTCGCGGCGGGTGGGACAATCTGCTGGCGGTGATCCCCGGCGGCTCGTCCGTGCCGCTGGTGCCTGCCGCGCAGATCCGTAACGCCCCGATGGACTTCGACGGGCTCAAGGAACTGGGCTCGGGCCTCGGCACGGCGGCGGTGATCGTCATGGACAAGTCCACCGACATCGTCCGCGCGATCAGCCGCCTCAGCTATTTCTACAAGCACGAAAGCTGCGGCCAGTGCACTCCCTGCCGCGAAGGCACGGGCTGGATGTGGCGCATGATGGAGCGCCTGCGCACGGGCGACGCGGCGATCGAGGAGATCGACATGCTCCACGAGGTGACCAAGCAGGTCGAAGGCCACACCATCTGCGCGCTGGGCGACGCCGCCGCATGGCCGATCCAGGGCCTCATCCGCCATTTCCGCCCCGAGCTTGAGCGGCGGATCAACGAGCATAACGCCAAGTTTGCAGAGGCAGCCGAGTAATGCCCAAGGTCACCGTAGACGGTCAGGAAATCGAGGTCCCGGCGGGCGCGACTGTGCTGCAGGCGTGCGAGCTGGCGGGCAAGGAAATCCCGCGCTTCTGCTATCATGAACGCCTCAGCATTGCCGGCAATTGCCGCATGTGCCTTGTCGAAGTGAAGCCCGGGCCGCCCAAGCCGCAGGCCTCCTGCGCGCTCCCTGCCACCGATGGTCAGGAAATCCGCACCGACAGTCCGATGGTCAAGAAGGCCCGCGAAGGGGTGATGGAGTTCCTGCTCATCAACCACCCGCTCGATTGCCCGATCTGCGATCAGGGCGGCGAGTGCGATTTGCAGGATCAGGCGGTCGCCTATGGCCGCGGCGGCTCGCGCTATCACGAGAACAAGCGCGCAGTGACCGAGAAGTACATGGGCCCGCTGATCAAGACGATCATGACCCGCTGCATCCACTGCACCCGCTGCGTGCGCTTCTCGGAAGAGATCGCGGGCGTGGACGAGATCGGCGCGCTGTACCGCGGCGAGGACATGCAGATCACGACCTACCTCGAGAAGGCGGCGGCGCACGAGCTTTCGGCCAACGTCATCGACCTGTGCCCGGTCGGCGCACTGACCTCGCGGCCCTATGCCTTCGAGGCGCGGCCGTGGGAGCTGAAGAAGACGCTGAGCATCGACGTCTCGGACGCGGTGGGGGCGAACATCACGCTCCATTCGCGCGGCCGCGAAGTGATGCGCGCCCTCCCGCGCGTCAACGACGACGTCAACGAGGAGTGGCTGTCGGACAAGGGCCGCTATCAGGTCGACGGGCTCGGCAAGCGCCGCCTCGACCGCGTGTGGGTGCGCCGTGATGGCAAGCTCCAGCCGGCTGACTGGGCGCAAGCCTTCGGCATGATCGCGGGCGCTCTGGAAGGCGACACAGCGAGCATCGCGGCGGTCGCGGGCGATCTGCTCGATGCCGAGACGATGTTCGCCGCCAAGGCTTTGGTGAACGCCTGCGGGTCGCAGCTCACCGAAGCGCGCCAGACCGGCATGACCTATGACGTGTCGAACCTGGCGGCGGTGAACTTCAACAGCACCTTTGCGGGGATCGAGACCGCTGACGCCATCCTCATCATCGGCAGCAATGTTCGCTGGGAAGCCGCGCTGCTCAACGTCCGCCTGCGCAAGGCGGTGAAGGCGGGAGCCAAGGTCTATATCATCGGCCCCGCGTGGGAGCCGACCTATCCGGCGACCTTCCTCGGCAGCGATCTCAAGCTCCTCAACCGCATTCCCAAGGAGTTGGGCGACGCGATGAAGAACGCCAAGCGCCCGGCGGTGGTCGTGGGCGCAGCGGCGCTGGCCAAGGGCGCGCTTCCGGCGGCGCTCAAGCTGGTGAGCAAGTTCGATCTGGTGCGTGATGATTGGAACGGCTTCAACGTGCTGCACATTTCGGCGGCGCGGATGGCTTCGCTCATGCTCGGCTTCACGCTGCCCGGCGGGATGGGCGACATCGCCAAGGCCGCGCCCAAGGTGCTGCTCAGCCTCGGCGCGGACGAGATGGATTACGCGCCCTACGCTGGATCGCTGAAGGTCTATATCGGCCACCACGGCGACAAGGGCGCGCATCACGCCGACATCATCCTGCCCGGTGCCTCCTATGCCGAGAAGGATGGAACCTACGTCAACGCCGAAGGCCGTGTGCAGTTCGCCGAGAAGGCGGTCTTCGCCCCCGGCGATGCGCGCGAGGACTGGACCATCCTGCGCGCGCTGGCTGACGCGCTGGGCGTAACGGTCGGCTTCGACAGCTTCAGCGAATTGCAGTCCAGGATGATCGCCGCCGTGCCCTCGCTGGGCGAAGAGGGCCTCGCGGATTACGGTGCGCTGCCCAAGGCGGACAGCGGCGCCAAGTTCGAGGGTGAGCTTGCCGGCTATCCGATCAAGGACTTCTACCTCACCAACGCAATCGCCCGCGCCAGCGCGGTGATGCAGCGCTGCTCGGACGAGCTGCTGCACGGGGCGGACGTGCGGGAGGCTGCGGAGTGACTCTGAAGTCGATCCTCTTTGTGTCGTTCGTCATTGCGATCGTCATGCTTGTCGGGACTGCCTTCTTGGCCGCCGTCAGCAATGACACCGCAACGCATGGGCAGGGGCCTCTGAACCCACGCGATGTGGATTCTGTTCGGCAGATGGCGAAGGGTGCCTTCAGCGCCCTCGTGCCGGTCGTTGCCGGACTAGGAATTCTCGTCATTGCCCTCGGAACTGCGTTGAAAATGGTTTGGGCTAATAGGCAGAAGGAGGCGGCGGAATGACTGGGCTTCCCGATTATCTGCGACGCTTGCCGTATCTGTTCTATACGTTCGCGGCTTTGTTGTTCGTGTGGAACCTTGCCAATCAATGGTTGAATATCAATGCCATGGCAACCTTTTCGGACGTTTCGCTAGAGCAGGTGGAAGGCTACCAGAAATCGGTCGCAATCTACGGTGCTGTCGTCGAAGCGGCTTACATGGTCGCGAACGGTGCGATGCTGCACGTTCTCATCGCCATATTTGATAAGCTGAAAGGCTCGGGCGAATGACCGCCTTCTTCCAATCCCTCGGCCTCAGCTATGATTGGGCCTGGACCGTCGCGACGCTCGCGGGGATTTTGATCATCTCGCTGCTCGTGATGTTCAGCGTTGCCATGGTCATCTATGTCGACCGCAAGGTGCTGGGCGCGATCATGTTGCGGCGCGGGCCGAATGTGGTCGGGCCGTTCGGGCTGCTCCAATCCTTCGCCGACGGCCTCAAGGTCTTCCTGCAGGAAACGATCATTCCGAGCGCGGCGAACAAGGGCATCTTCCTGCTCGCGCCGATCATCACCTTCACGGTGGCGCTCGCGGCCTGGGCGGTGATCCCGTTCTCGGCGGGCGTGGTGCTGTCCGACATCAATGTCGGCCTGCTCTACATCCTCGCGATCTCGTCGATGGGCGTTTACGGCGTGGTGATGAGCGGGTGGGCGTCGAACTCCAAATACCCGTTCTTTTCGGCGATGCGCGCGTCGGCGCAGATGATCTCCTACGAGGTCTCGATCGGCTTCGTGCTGGTCTGCGTCGTGCTGTTCGCGGGCACCTTCAACCTCAGCGGCATCGTCAATGCGCAGCAGGGCTTCGGCCTCGGCTTCATCAACGCCTATGTCGTCCACCCGCTGCTCTTCCCGATGTGGGTGGTGTTCTTCATCTCCTCGCTGGCCGAAACCGCGCGCGCGCCCTTCGACCTTACCGAGGCCGAGAGCGAGCTCGTTGCGGGCTACCAGACCGAATATTCCTCGATGAGCTTCGCGCTGTTCTGGCTCGGCGAGTATGCGAACATCCTCCTGATGTGCTCATTGAACACGCTCCTGTTCTGGGGCGGGTGGCTGCCGCCGGTCGACTGGGCGCCGCTCTACCTCGTGCCGGGGATCATCTGGTTCCTGCTTAAGACCTTCATGTTCTTCTTCATGTTCAGCTGGATCTGGGCGACCGTGCCGCGGTATCGCTATGACCAGCTGATGCGTCTCGGGTGGAAGGTGTTCCTGCCGATGAGCCTGCTGTTCGTTGCGGCAACCAGCGGTTACCTCATGGCGACGGGGCATTTCGACAGGGTCGCGGCGCCTGCCGCCACCGACACCTCCACCATTGTCCATTCCAACCCCGCGCAGCCCAAGGCTGTGAGAGGCCAGTCATGACCACCGTTGCCCACCTCATCAAGAGCTTCACCCTCTGGGAGTTCCTCAAGGCGCACGCCTTGACGCTGAAGTATTTCTTCAAGCCCAAGGTGACGATCAACTACCCCTTCGAGAAGGCGCCGCTCTCGCCCCGTTTCCGCGGCGAGCATGTGCTGCGGCGCTATCCCAACGGGGAGGAACGCTGCATCGCGTGCAAGCTGTGCGAGGCCGTCTGCCCCGCGCAGGCGATCACCATCGAGAGCGAACCGCGCGAGGACGGCAGCAGGCGGACCACCCGCTACGATCTCGACATGACCAAGTGCATCTTCTGCGGCTTCTGCCAGGAAGCCTGCCCGGTCGACGCGATCGTGGAAGGGCCGAACTTCGAATACTCGACCGAAACCCGCGAAGAGCTGCTTTACGACAAGGCCAAGCTGCTCGCGAACGGTGACAAATGGGAACGGGCCATCGCGGCCAACCTTGAAGCCGACGCGCCCTACCGCTAGGGCGCGCGGCGACGAGGGGAACGGGTCAGAATTATCGTCACTCCGGCGCCGAGGGAATCGCGGCACCGGGGCAAAGCTTGGACTAAGGGATCACATTGCCGCTTTCCGGACTCCGGCTGCCCGTACTTCTTGGGTGCCGGGGTCACTGATCGGCGGAGACACATCATGATACAGGCCATCGCCTTCTATTTCTTCGCGGCCATCGTGGTTGCCAGCGCCGTCATGGTGATCTGGTCGCGCAACCCCGTGCACTCGGTGCTGTGGCTGATCCTCGCGTTCTTCAACGCGGCCGGCCTGATGGTGCTGCTGGGCGCCGAGTTCATCGCGATGCTGCTGGTGATCGTCTATGTCGGCGCGGTGGCCGTGCTGTTCCTGTTCGTGGTCATGATGCTCGACATCGATTTTGCCGAAATGCGCGCAGGCTTCAGCCGCAACGCGCCGCTCGGCCTTGCAATCGCCGCGGTGCTGCTGGCCGAGCTGCTGCTGGCGGTGGGCGCTTACAACGCGGGCGGTCTCCAGCTGGGCACCCCGCAGGACCGCCTCGCGCAGGCTGCGGACACGAGCAACATCGCCGCCCTCGGCGCGCTGCTCTATGGCAAGTACATCGTGCTGTTCGAGATCGCGGGGATCATCCTGCTGGTGGCGATGATCGGCGCGATCGTGCTGACCTTCCAGCCGCCCAAGCCCGGCGCCCGCGCGCGGCAGGATGTCGGCAAGCAGATCAGCCGCCGCCCGGAAGATGCAACTGTCATGAAGAGCCCGGAAGTCGGGCAGGGGATCGAGCTGTGATTGGCATCGAACATTACCTCACCGTGGGCGCGATCCTTTTCGTGCTCGGCGTGCTGGGGATCTTCCTCAACCGCAAGAACGTGATCGTCATCCTGATGGCGGTCGAACTGATCCTGCTCGCGGTGAACATCAACCTCGTGGCGTTCAGCGCCTTCATGCAGGATCTGGCCGGACAGGTCTTCGCGATGCTGGTGCTGACCGTGGCCGCAGCCGAGGCGGCGATCGGCCTTGCGATCCTGGTGATCTATTTCCGCACCCGCGGCTCCATCGCGGTCGACGATATCAACCGGATGAAGGGGTAAGACGCCCGTGCATCCGATCCTGATCATCGTTTTCGCGCCGCTCGCTGCTGCCCTTATCGCGGGCCTGGGCAATCGCTTTATCGGCAATGTCGCGGCCAAGTCCGTGACCACAGCGGGGCTGTTCCTCGCTGCGGGCCTGAGCTGGCCGATCTTCCTCGGCTTCCTCGGCGGCACCGCGACGCCGGAAGTCGTCCCCGTCCTGAAGTGGGTGCAGAGCGGCTCGCTCACCTTCGACTGGGCGCTGCGGGTCGACACCATGACCGCGATCATGCTGGTGGTGATCAACTCGGTCTCCGCGCTCGTGCACCTCTATTCCTGGGGCTACATGGACGAGGACCCGGACCAGCCGCGGTTCTTCGCCTATCTCTCGCTGTTCACCTTCGCGATGCTGATGCTGGTGACCGCCGACAACCTCGTGCAGATGTTTTTCGGATGGGAAGGGGTGGGCCTTGCGTCCTATCTCCTCATCGGCTTCTGGTTCAGGAAGCCCTCTGCGGGCGCGGCGGCGATCAAGGCTTTCGTGGTCAACCGCGTCGGCGACCTCGGTTTCATGCTCGGCATCTTCGGCACCTATCTGGTGTTCCAGACGACCTCGATCCCCGAGATCCTCGCAGCGGCCCCATCAATGAGCGGTTCGACGATCACCTTCGTCGGCATGCGCCTCTACACGATGGATATCCTGTGCATCCTCCTGTTCATCGGAGCGATGGGCAAGTCGGCGCAGCTGGGCCTGCACACCTGGCTGCCGGACGCGATGGAAGGCCCGACACCGGTCTCCGCGCTGATCCACGCTGCGACCATGGTCACTGCCGGCGTGTTCATGGTGTGCCGCCTCTCGCCGATGTTCGAGACCGCGCCGACCGCGCTGACCATCGTCACCATCGTCGGCGCTGCGACCTGCTTCTTTGCCGCCACGATCGGCACGACGCAGTGGGACATCAAGCGGGTGATCGCCTATTCGACCTGCTCGCAGCTCGGCTACATGTTCTTCGCCGCGGGCGTCGGCGCTTACGGCGCAGCGATGTTCCACCTGTTCACCCACGCCTTCTTCAAGGCGCTGCTGTTCCTTGGTGCAGGCTCGGTGATCCATGCGATGCACCACGAGCAGGACATGCGCTATTACGGCGCCCTTCGTAAGCACATCCCGCTGACCTTCTGGGCGATGCTCGCAGGCACGCTGGCGATTACCGGGGTTGGCATCATCGGCGTGTTCGGCTTTGCGGGTTTCTATTCCAAGGACGCGATCCTCGAGGCTGCCTTCGCACGCGGCAACGGAGCGGGCCAGTTCGCCTTCTGGGCGGGCGCGATCGCCGCGCTGCTGACCAGCTTCTATTCGTGGCGCCTGATGTTCCTGACCTTCTGGGGCAAGCCGCGCTGGGCGCTCTCGGAGCACATCCAGCACGCGGTTCACGATGGGCACCACGACGGCGACCACGGCAACGCCGCCAGCCAGGAGCACGCCGGGCACGACGCGCATCACGCTGTTCCCTCGGCACACGAGGACGACGGCACGGCGGGCTACCACCCGCATGAGAGCCCTGCTTCGATGTTGCTCCCGCTCGGCATCCTGAGTCTCGGCGCGATCTTCGCGGGCTTCGTGTTCCACCACCAGTTCATCGACGATGCAGCGTTCTGGAACGGCGCGATCTTCTATAACGAAGACCTGATCCACGCGATGCACGGTGTGCCGCTGTGGGTGAAGCTGACCGCGACTGTGGTGATGGCTGCAGGCCTTGCGGGCGCGTATCTCGCCTACATCGCCAAGCCCGACATCCCGGGCAAGTTCGTCGCCGCCTTCGGACCCTTGCACAACTTCGTGTTCCGCAAGTGGTACTTCGACGAGCTCTATGACGCGATCTTCGTCAAGCCCGCCTTCGCCTTCGGCCGCGCCTTCTGGAAGCTCGGCGATGTCGGCACGATCGACCGCGTCGGCCCCAATGGCATCGCCTGGGTGGTGAACCGTTCGGCGGTCGCGGCCAAGTCGATCCAGTCGGGCTACGTCTACACCTACGCGCTGATCATGCTGCTCGGGCTGGTCGCCGCTGTCACCTACGTTCTGCTTTAGGAGCGCGCTTCGTAATGGAAGGCCTTCCCATCCTGTCGCTGATGATGCTCGTGCCGCTGGCTGGCGCGGTGGCGTGCCTGTTCTCGGGTGCCAGCGCGGCCCGCTGGATCGCGCTCGGGGCGACGCTCGTCACCTTCGTTCTCGGCGTGATGCTGTGGTCGAATTACCAGATCGGCGGGCCGCAGTGGCAGTTCACCGAGCGCGCCGCGCTGTTCGCTGGCTTCTCCTGGGCGCTGGGGATCGACGGTATCGCGCTGATGCTGATCATGCTCAGCGTGTTCCTGATGCCGATCTGCATTCTTGCCAGCTGGGATTCGGTCACCAAGCGCGTCGGCGAATACATGGCGGCCTTCCTGTTCATGGAAGTGCTGATGATCGGCACCTTCGCCGCCCAGGACCTGTTCCTGTTCTACGTCTTCTTCGAGGCGGGCCTGATCCCGATGTACCTCATCATCGGGGTGTGGGGCGGGGACAACCGCATCTACGCGAGCTACAAGTTCTTCCTCTATACGCTGTTCGGCTCGGTGCTGATGCTGATCGCGATGTTCTGGATGGTCGCCGCAGCCGGCACCTCCGACATCCCGACGCTGATGCAATACGGCTTCCCTGCGAGTGCGCAGACGTGGCTGTGGCTCGCCTTCTTCGCGAGCTTCGCGGTCAAGGTGCCGATGTGGCCGCTCCACACCTGGCTCCCCGACGCGCACGTGCAGGCGCCGACCGCAGGGTCGGTGATCCTTGCCGGCGTGCTGCTCAAGCTCGGCGGCTATGGCTTCATCCGCTTCAGCCTGCCGATGTTCCCCGAGGCTTCGGCCGAGTGGGCGTGGCTGGTCTTCGCCCTGTCGATGATCGCGGTGGTCTACACCTCGCTGGTCGCGCTGGTGCAGTCCGACATGAAGAAGCTGATCGCCTATTCCTCAGTCGCGCACATGGCGATCGTCACCGTCGGCCTGTTCGCCTTCAACGTGCAGGGGCTGGAAGGCGCGATGATCGTCATGCTGAGCCACGGTCTGGTGTCGGGCGCACTGTTCCTGTGCGTGGGCGTGATCTACGATCGCCTCCACACCCGTGAGATCGCGCGCTACGGCGGCCTTGCGATCAACATGCCCTATTACGCGCTGTTCTTCCTGCTCTTCACCATGGCGAGCATCGGGCTTCCGGGGACGAGCGGCTTCGTCGGCGAGTTTCTGGCGCTGGCAGGCATCTACCAGACCTCGAGCCTCGTCGCGCTGGTCTCGACCACCGGGATCATCCTCGGCGCGGCCTACATGCTCTACCTTTACCGCCGCGTCGCCTTTGGTGGGCAGGTCAATGAAGACGCCGCCGCGATGTCGGACATTTCGGCGCGCGAGTGGGCGATGATGGCTCCGATCGCCGCAGCGGTGCTGTGGATGGGGGTCTATCCCGAAAGCTTCCTCGCGCCGATGCGCGCCGATATCGCCGCGCTCGACGCCCGGCTTTCGGCGGCTGCTCCGGTGGGCGATGCGCGATTGGCGCCAGGCGCTCCGCGTGAGCACGCCGCCAATGCGATGGAGCATCACGAGGGCTCCGAGACTTCGAGCGCCAAGGAGGGCGCGCACTGATGGATTTCGCCGCTTCTTTCGCCCTCGTCCTGCCCGAGCTGGTGCTGACCGGCGCAGGCCTCGTGCTGCTGCTCGTCGCTGCCTGGGGCGGAGACAAGGCCGGGCGCCCGATCGCCATCGCCGCTGCCGCCGCGCTGTTCGCTGCGGGGATCCTGCTGGTGCCGGCCCTGCACACCGGGGCTGATGGCCCTGCGACGCTGGCCTTCGGCGGTCTCATGAAGATCGACAGCTTTGCGCTGTTCGCCAAGGCGCTGATCTACCTCGCCGCGATTGCTGCGCTGATGATTGCGCCCGCCTTCTTCGACAGCCCGTCTGCGGGCACCGAGCGCGGGATGCGCGCCGAGTACCCGGTGCTTATCCTGTTCTCGAGCGTTGGCATGAGCATCATGGCTTCGGCCAGCGATTTTATGACGCTCTACCTCGGGCTCGAGCTGACCAGTCTCACCTCCTACGTGCTCGCCGCGATCCTGCGCCGCGACACGCGCTCGGGCGAGGCGGGGCTCAAGTATTTCGTGCTCGGCGCGCTGGCTTCGGGCATCCTGCTTTACGGGATGAGCCTGCTTTACGGCTTCACCGGCGGCACAGCCTTCACTGCCGTGCGCGCTGGCCTGACCGGCGAGATGGGCACCGGCGCGCTGTTCGGGGTGATCTTCGTGCTTTCGGGCCTCGCTTTCAAGATCAGCGCCGTGCCGTTCCACATGTGGACCCCCGACGTTTACGAAGGCGCGCCGACCCCGGTCACCGCCTTCTTCTCGACCGCGCCCAAGGTTGCCGCCGTGGCGCTGACCGCGCGCGTGGTGTTCGAGGTGTTCGGCGCGCAGGTCGCCGCGTGGCAGCAGATCGTGATGTTCATGGCGCTCGCCTCGATCATCTTCGGCGCGCTGGGGGCCATCGGGCAGGAGAACCTGAAGCGCCTGCTCGCCTATTCCTCGATCAACAATATCGGCTTCATCCTGCTCGGCCTCGCGGTGGCGAATGCCGACGGGGCGAGCGCCATGCTGGTCTACCTGTTCATCTATGTCGCGATGAGCATCGGCAGCTTCGCCGCGCTGCTCATGCTGCGGGGCGAGGACGGGACGCTCTACGAAACCTTCGCCGATATTCGCGGGCTCTCGGTCACGCGGCCCGCGATTGCATGGGCGCTGCTGATGTTCATGTTCAGCCTCGCGGGCATTCCGCCGCTGCTCGGCTTCTACAGCAAGTTCGTGGTCTTCCAGGCCACCATCGAGGCCGGGCTCGTCGCCTTCGGCGCCATCGCCATCGCGGCCAGCGTGATCGGGGCCTTCTACTACATCAAGTTCGTCAAGGTGATGTTCTTCGATGAGCCTGCGGGCGTGATCACCGGCAAGAGCGGGGCGGCGCACTGGGTGCTGCTCGGGCTGACCGCGCTGATCGTCTCGCCGCTGGGCTATCTTCTGACGCCCTCGCTGACCGACCTTGCCGACAAGGCCGCCGCTTCGCTGTTCCTCGCCGTTTGATCCGGATCGCCCCACAGACCGGCTCGACCAACGCCGACTGCGCCGCGGCGATCCGTTCGGGCGAGGGCTGGGCCGAAGGCCAATGGCTGGTCGCCCGCCGTCAGACCGCAGGGCGCGGACGGCAGGGGCGCGAATGGTTCGACGGCGCGGGCAATTTCATGGGATCGACCGCCGTGCTGCTGGGGGAGGGTGGCCCTCCGCCTGCCTCGCTGAGCTTCGTCGCCGCGCTTGCGGTGCGCGATGCGGCGGCCGCAGCGCTGCCGGATGATGGACAGCTGGGCCTCAAGTGGCCCAACGACGTGCTTCTGGACGGCGGCAAGCTCTCGGGCATCCTCCTCGAGATGGTGCGGGGCCATATCGTGGTCGGCATCGGGGTGAACCTCGCCCGCGCGCCCGATCTGCCCGACCGCAAGACGGCTGCGCTCGCGGACGTCATCGCTCCGCCGACCCTTGAGGATTTCGCCGCCAGTCTGGCCGCCGCCTTCGACCGGCGCCTCGAAAGCTGGCGCACCTACGGCCTCGGCGCGACGCTTCAGGCGTTTCTTGCCGGCTCGATCCACGCGGCGGGCTCGCCCGTAACTGTCCACGACACCGACGGATCGATCCTCAGCGGCTCCTTAGCCGGGCTCGAGGAAAGCGACGGCGCCTTGCGGCTGCGCTTGGCGGATGGCAGCGAACGTGTCATTCGCGCCGGGGACATCTCGTAAGCCAAGGAACCACTCGAATGCTGCTCGCCGCCGATGTCGGGAACACCAATGTCGTCTTTGCGCTGTTTGCCTATGGCGAGGACGGCACGCACACGATCCGCGCGCGCTGGCGGATCGCCACCGATCCGCGCCGCACCGGCGACGAATATGCCGTGTGGCTGCTCCAGCTCCTCAAGATCGAGGGCGTGGAGCGCGACGCAATCAAGCAAATCATCGTCGCCTCGGTCGTGCCGCGCGCCGATCACAACCTCACCGTATTGTGCGAGAAGTACTTCGGCATCACCCCGCTGTTCGCCGGGCAGGGTGCAGCGCGCTGGCGCTTCGAGATCGATGTCGACCAGCCCTCCTCGCTGGGCGCCGACCGCGCGCTCAACATCCTTGCCGCGCACCACAAGTATGGCGGCGATCTGATCATCGTCGATTTCGGCACCGCGACCAAGTTCGAGGCTGTCGACTTCACAGGCGCCTACAAGGGCGGATCGATCGCGCCGGGGATCAACCTGTCGCTCGACGCGCTGGTCGGCAAGACCGCCAAGCTCCCGCGCATCGCCATCAAGGCCCCCGCCAGCCGCAGCGTCATCGGCCGCAACACCGAAGACCAGATGCTGATCGGCGTCTTCTGGGGCTATGTCGCGATGATGGAAGGCATGGTCGGCAAGATGAAGACCGAAATCGGTCGCCCCGCAAAGGTTGTAGCCACCGGCGGGCTCGCCATATTGTTCGATGACGCGACGGAGATCTTCGATCACGTCGATGCCGACCTGACGCTGGATGGCCTCGCCATCCTCGCGCGGCAGGCCGAAGCTGCCTGACACCTCTCACAGAACCGGATACCCTTTGAAAAAAGATTTCACTCCCGAAGACGAATTGCTGTTCCTCGCCCTTGGCGGCTCCGGAGAGATCGGCATGAACGTCAATCTCTACGGCTGCCAGGGCAAGTGGATCATGGTCGACCTCGGCATGACCTTCTCGGGCAACGAATACCCCGGCGTTGAGCTGGTCTTCGCCGACCTCGACTTCATCGAGGAACGTCGGAAGGACCTGATCGGCATCGTGCTGACCCACGCGCACGAGGACCACATCGGCGCAGTGCCCTACTTCGCGGGCGACCTCGGCGTGCCGCTCTATGCCACGCCCTTCACCGCCGATCTGGTGGCGCGCAAGCTCGAGGAAGCGGGGCTGCTCGGCAAGGTCGAGCTCAACATCATCGAGGAAGACCACGGCGAGATCGAACTCGGGCCGTTCACGATCACCTACCTGCCGCTTGCGCACTCGATCGCGGAAGGCAACGCCCTGCTGATCGACACGCCGCACGGGCGCATCTTCCACACCGGCGACTGGAAGCTCGATGACGAACCGATCATCGGCGAGCCCACCACCGAGGAAGAACTCCGCGAAATCGGCGACGAGGGCGTGCTCGCGCTTGTCTGCGATTCGACCAACGTCTTCAACCCGAACGCCTCGGGCTCCGAAGGGGCGGTCCACCGCGCGTTGATGGAGGAGGTCGCGCGCCACAAGGGCAAGCGCGTCGTCGTCACCACCTTCGCCAGCAACGTGGCGCGGCTCCAGACGCTGGGCGAGGTCGCGCGCGAAACCGGGCGGCAGCTGTGTGTCGCGGGCCGCTCGCTCGACCGGATCATCGAGGTGGCGCAGGACAATGGCTACCTTCAGGACTTCCCCAAGCCGGTCGACTTCGACACCGCGATGGGCCTGCCACGCGGCGAGATCCTGATCCTCGCGACCGGCGGGCAGGGCGAACCGCGCGCTGCGCTCGGACGGATGGCCGACAACAACCACCCCATTGATCTGGCGGCGGGCGACGTGGTGCTGTTCTCCTCGCGCCAGATCCCCGGCAACGAAATTGCGATCGGCAAGATCCAGAACCAGCTCGCCGCGCGGGGCATCCAGATGGTGACCGACCGGCAGGCGCTGATCCACGTCTCGGGCCACCCGGGGCGGCCGGAGCTGGAAGCGCTCTACAGCTGGCTCAAGCCCGAAATCCTCGTCCCCGTCCACGGCGAGATCCGCCACATGGCTGAACAGGCGCGCGTCGGGAAGGCCAGCGGCATTCCCGCTCAAGTGGTGCAGAAGAACGGCGATCTCGTCCGCCTTGCGCCGGGAAAGCCGGGCAAGGTCGCCGAAGTGCGCGCCGGGCGCCTGGTGCTTGACGGCGACATCATCTCGCCCGCCAACGGCGAGGCCATCACCATGCGCCGCCGCATCGCGGGCGAAGGCGTGCTGGTGGTCGTGCTCGCGCGCGGCGCCAAGCCGGTGATCGAGGCGATCGGCCTGCCGCTCGACGAGGACCTCCCCGATTTCCTCGAGGAAGCCGCGGGTGACGTGCTTACGGCGATCAATCGACTCAAGGGCAAGGATGCCCGCGACGAGAGCGTGATCCGCGAGGCTGCGCGCCTTGCCGCGCGCCGCGCCGCGCAGCGCTGGTCGGGCAAGAAGCCGCAGGTGCGCGTGGTGATGCCGGGGGCCGCCGCCTGATGCAGATCACGTCGATTGCCGCGATCTACTTCCTGTTCTGGGTGATGAGTGCCTTCCTCATGCTCCCTTTCGGCGTGCGCACGGCGGAAGAGGCGGGCGAGGCCACAATCCCCGGGCAGGCCGACAGCGCGCCGGTCAATTTCCGTCCGGGCAGGCTCGCCCTGCGCGCCACGATCAGCGCGGCCGTCCTGACCGCGCTGTTCGCCGCCAACTATGCCTATGGCTGGGTCACGGCGGCGGACATCGACATCCTTCCCAAACCGCCACAACCCTGAGCGACCAGCTCTAACGGAAGCGCTGGATCGCCTGAGCGAGCGCGACGTAGAGCTTGCCCATGTCCGAGCCGAGCATGGTCACGCTCAGCACGTGCCCGTCGCGGGTGGAGAGTGTCTGGCGCAACAGCGCCTCGAAATCGTGGATGTAGCGGCTGACATTGGCCTTGAACGCCTCGTCCGCGGTGTAGAGCGCGGCGATGTCCTTGGCGGTCCCCTTGTCGATCAGGCTCACCGCGCGGCGGGTGAAGATCCCGCGATCTCCCTTCAGATAGGCGTCCCAGGCGGTGTCCGAGACGTCGCTCGACAGGGCGCCCGAGATGTCGATGGCGGCCGAATTGAGGCTGTCGGTGATAAGCGCCATGCGCCGGGTGAAATCGTTCCCGACCTGCTCTTCGGCAAGCTCGCGGGCGCGGGTCACGCGCTGTTCGAGATTGCCGGTGAGCTCGTTCACCTTGACGAGTTGATCGCGCAGCTGGATCGCCGCCTCGCGCCCGACACCCGCGGCATGGGCGGCCGACTGCTCGAGCTTGCCGAGCGTCGCTGCGGTCTCGTTGCGCAGCGACTTCTCGAGCGCTTCGACCGCGTCGGTGGCGAGGCTGGAGGCCAGCGCCGGGACCTTCTCGCGCGCGCCCTCGTCAAGGGTCGCGAAGGTCTGGACGATCGCCGCCTCGAGCGTGGCGAGGGCCTCGCGCAAGGCGTCCTGCGTATCGCTCGCGAGCGTGCCGCTTTCCTCGGCCAGCCGGGCAAAGCCGCCGCGCAGGCCCTGGAGCCGCGCCAGCGCATCCTCGGTTTCGGCTGCAAGACGCGTGCGGAAGTCGGCGACGGCCAGATCGGCGGCATCGATTTCAGAGCGGGTGCGGGTCAGGTAATCGGACAGGTCGCCGCCCGCCTGCGCGCTGCTCAGCATCAAGCCGTGGAGATGACGCGCCCGGGACTCGGCACCTTCGAGTGCGGCATTGGCGGCGTCAATCCCCGCGCCGAGGTCGTCGCGGCAGGTGCGGCTCCCCGATTGCAGGATCTCGAGCAACCTGACGCTGCTGTCAGTGAGCTGGGCGAGCTGGGTCTCGGTCTCGGCCAAGGCTGAGCGCTTTTCGGCGAGCTGGCGCACAAGGGTGCCCATACCTTCGCCGAGGCTTTCGCGCGCGGCGTTGCTGGTGGCGGCCACATCGCCGACCACCCGGCCCAGTTCCGCCGTGCGCTGCGCCATGACCTCGCCCTCGGCGACCAGCTTTGCGATGTCGGCGAGTTGCGCCTCGCGCCGACGGGTGAGCTCGTCGTCGAGCGAGGCGAGGCGCTGCGCGAGGATCTCGCTCGCCTGCGCGGCCTGCGTTTCGAAGGCGGCGCGGCGCTGCTCGATCAGCTCGTCGAAATTGCGGTTGCGCGCCTCGATGTGGTCGTCGAAGCGGGTCGCCTCCTGCCGCAGGTGGACAATGCGCTGGTGGGCCGAGGCGCTGGTGCTCTTGTCGAGTTCCTCGACCAGCCGCAGCTTTTCCATGAGGTTCTGGTGAAGCGTCGCAATTGCGGCGGCGTAGCGCGCCTCGGCGCTGTCGCTCGCCTCGGCAAGCCGCGCTGCGATCGCTCCGGCCTCGCTCGCGATGGTGCTCGAGCGTGTCTCCAGCGCGCCCATGGCTTCGCCGATCTGCGTGTTCAGACGCCCGATCCGTGTCTCGCTCTCGCCGCCGACTGCCGAGAGGCGCTCGAAGCCGTCGGTCAGCCGCGCCACCTGGTCCTCGGCAACCCGGCCCGCGCTGCCGATCTGGTTGGCGACATCGCGGGCGGCATTGGCGATGACCGGCAGGTCATCCCGCAGCCGGTTCATGTTGCCGAGCGCCGTTTCGCTGGTGGTGGCGATCACCTCGACCTGCGCGCCGTTGGTCGTGATGAGCCCCTGCAATTCGCCGGCATGGGCCGAGAGCCGCTCTGCCGCGATCCGGCCGAGCGCCTCGAGATCGCGCGCCTGTGCGGCAAGGAACTCGCGGGCGAGGCTGAGCTCGCGGTTGACGACCTTGAGCCGCGCTTCGAGCGCTTCCCCCTCGCGGTTCATCAGCCCGGCGGTGGCGGCAAAACGCCGCCCTTCGGCCTGCGAGGAGCGCATCGCCAGCAGCCATGCGATCCCGATCAGCGCGACCGGGACGGACCATTGGACGACCCATCCCGCCCACTCGCGCGGGGTTGCGCCAGTCCGGATATCGTCAAGCAGAGCCCAGCCGAAGAACGCGGTCCAGCCCGCCGCGGCCAGCACCGCCAGCGCCGGAGCGAGCCAGCCAAAACGTGCGCTCGGGGAGGGCTGCGAAGCGGTATGCTCCGCCTCGTCATCGCTCCACGCGGTTTCGAGTTCGAGAGGTTCATCGGCTGTGCCGCCGCTGTACGGCTCGGGCCGTTCCGGTCCCGCCGCGCCGCTGTCTCCGCCTGTGCGCCCCAAGTCGCGTATTCTGTGCCGTCCTGTCATGGCGTCCAGCTTACCACATCGGGTTTCGGGATAAACCCCGCTTTAACCACTGTGTGGCTATGGCCTGAGGATGGCGTTCAACCACGGAGCCCTCGATGCGACCCTCGCGGCGGCGGCCGGCGACGATGCCGCCCTGCTGAGCGAGCTTCGCTCGGCCTTTTACGACAGTGTCCGGCGCCAGCTCGATCTGCTCAAGCGGGCCCGCTGCGACGGCAATTGGCACGTCGCGGCGATGCGTCTGAAGGGACTTGCCGCCAGCTTCCACGCTGAAGACCTCCTCCAAGCGGCCGAGATCGCCCTGCATGCGGCACCGGGCGAGCCGATGGCGATCCGCGAGGTTGAGGCCGTCGTTGCCCGCTTCGCCCGCGCCCAGGGCCGCGACACCCGCCGAGCCTGATCCGCGGCCCTGATCCGCCATGACGTGCTGCCCGCAGGGGTTAAGCGCGCGTCCCGGCTTGAACCTTGCCTGCGAAACGGCCAACCTTGCCGCGCCCGAGGGGCGTGGTCTGGTCGAAGGGGAGTGGCATGCGCATTGGCCTGATTGCCGCGCTCCGGCGCAGCGGGGAGGGGGCTCTGCGTGCCGAACTGCCGCTCGCAGGATGCTCCGTGCTCGCCTGGCAGGCGGCGCTGCTGCAATCCCTGGGGGTGGAACGGGTCCTGTGCCTCACCGACGGGGCCACGGCGGGCGGCGAGGTGCTGCAGCTCCAGCACACCCTCGAGACCGGCGGCACCGCCTTCCACGCCTTGAAGGGCTTCGCCGCGATCCCCGCGCTGGTGCGTGCGGAGGACGATCTCGTGATCCTTGCCGACGGACTTGTCCCCGATCCCGCGGTGGTGCGCGCCGTTCTGGGCGGGGAAGAGGGGGCGAGCCTGCTCCGCGCCGTCGCGACCATTCCGGCCGACCATCCGCTGGCTGCAGCCCAGCCGGAAGATTTCGAGCGGATCGACGCCGCACGCCATTGGGCAGGCGTGCTCGCCATGCGCGGGGCGCCGGTCCAGCAGCTCGCCGACATGCCTGCCGATGCCGACGCCATCGGTCTGCTGCTGCGCCTTGGCCTGCAGGCGGGGACGCCGACCTGCGACCTTTCCGCTCGCGAGCTTGTGCCGGAAAGCTGGCTGCTTGCCGACAGCGCTGCGGCCGTCGCACGGCACGAGAGCGGCCTGATCGCCCGCGCCGCGCCGCCTGCGGACTGGCGCGCGCCCGCGGCGGCATTGGCTTCCCTGTGTGTGCGAGCAATGGTGCCGCGCGGACTGCGCGAGGGCGGGCTGATCGCTGGCGCGGCGGCGCTGGTGCTGATGCTCGCTGCGGTGCTCGTCGCGGCATTCGGTCCGCCTGCCGGAGCGCTTGGAATTGCCGGTCTGGGGGCCTTCGCCGCGCAGGTCTCGATCAACTTCACAGCGATCTCGGCGCGCCTGCGCCGCGAAATGCAAGAAGGCCGCGGGCCTGCACTGCTCGGCGCGGCTATCGATGGTCTGGCGGCGCTCACCTTGTGGTTCGCGCTTGCGCCGTGGCCCGAATGGAACCCGCTTGCCGTCGTCGGCCCGTTGGTGATCGGCCTTGCGCGGCTTGTCGCGCGGGCCCCCTCAGGCGGGTTGGCGAAAGCCTCCTCCGACCGTGCGGCCATGCTCCTGCTGCTCGCCGCCGCCGCATTGGCCGGTATCTTGCCCTCCGTTTTGGCCTGTCTCGCCTTGGGGCTGCTTGCAGCTTTGCTGCTGCGCAGCGCAAAGGAATGATCTAACCCGTCCTTAACCAAGCGGGCGCTATGTCCGGTGAAGGATGCGCGAAGAGACGATGGACCTTGCCGCCGACCATGCTGTCGAGGCGATCCTGCGGGACGAGCTCGCGCGGGAAGCCCGCGCGTTGGCTGCGGTCGTCCCTGTTTTGCGCCATCTTCTGAGTTCCGATGCCGATGCGCTGGTGAGCGACGCGATCCTCGCGCGGGTGCGCGGGATGATTCACGATCTGGCCGCGCAACTCGGGGCGGCGGCCGCAGGGCGCGATCCGGCGACCCGCGCAGGCCCCGGCGAAGACCCGGCCGCGCTCGAGAGCCTTGCCGCACGCCTGATGGCGGAGGAGGCGCTGCTCGGCCATTGCCACGCCCTTGCCGCCGAAAGCCTGATCGCGGGCCGCCTTCAGCAACGCCAGGCGCTCGATCCGGTGCTGAGCCCGCTCCTTCAGGAGCTGATTGCCTCACAGGACACCGAGGTCGCGGGTCTGGCGATGAGCGCGCTCGCTGCCCAGTCGCGCTTCGTCCAGAGCCAGCGGCGCATGGAGCTGCCGATCGGCGAACTCCCGGCCGAGCTGTTCCATGCTCTCGTCGCGCAGGTGCAGGCTTCCGCGCCCGACAGCGGCGCGCTGGTGCGATTGCAAGCCGGTTATGACGAGGCAGGCACGCGCCTCGGCCTGATGGCGAGGCTGGTCGCCGCCATGCGCCGCGGGGCGGTGGCGGGCCTCGCGCTCGACCATGCCGGCCTCGCGCTGTTCGCCAGCACGCTTGCCGCTACGGCCCGCACGGCGCGCGGAGATGCCGTGCTGGTGTGCCACGAAGGTCAGGCGGCGCGGCTCGCGCTGCTGCTGCGCGCTGCCGGCCTGACACCGTCGGCCGCCGAACGCCAGATCCTGCTGGTCGCGCCTGCCGCACGCCTGCCGCGCGGGCTTGCGCAACTCTCGCCCGAACAGGCTGCAGCGCTCGCCCACGCGGGCGAGCCGCTGTGATGAACGCGATGGATCGCACCGAAAGCCTGTTCGGCGCCTACGGCCTCACCGACGCGCGCGACCGGCTGCTGAGCGCCGACGCGCCGCTCGCCGACTTGCAGGAGCGCTGCGGCGGCGATTTGCCGGGCACGCTGGCGATCCCTGAACTGCTCGCCCTGGTGCAGCAGGCGCGGTCGCTTGGCCTGCGCATCGCCCGCGCCTTCAGCGCCTTCGACGGCGATGCCGAGGTCTCGGGCTTCGCGCGAATCCACCCAATTGCCGAGGCGGACGGCGGCGGCTGCGAGGTGCTGGTGGAGAACTGGCAGCGCAGCCCGCTCACCCCTCCTTCGCAGCGCGATTTCGCGGAGCGGCTCGACGCGATCGACCGGGCGACGGCCGAGGTCACCGCGCGGCTCGACGGTCGCCAGCGCCTGCAGGTGCTGAGCGCCCGCGCGCCCGATGCCGCCGCACTTCAGGACGCCGCACTCGACGAGCCGGGCCGGGTGTGGAGCGAGCTTGTCGAACTCACCGGCATCGCCCACCAGCAGCCGCTCCACTGGCGTCTGCTCGACGGGGCGAGCTGCCGCTTTGCCGGCTCGCAGCGCCAATGGCGGGTGCGGCTCATCCCGCTCGGCCCCGATGCGCAGAACCCCGCGGGCTTCGAGCTGCTGCTGATCGCCGAGGAGCCGCTCGCCGAGAGCAGCGAACCCGCGCAGCCCGGCACGGACGCATCCCCGGCGCGGCTCGTGGGCACGTCGCTGACCCCGGTGCTGCGCCAGCCGGTGGCGCGGATCATCGCCAACGCCGAAACGATCCGCGCGCGCCTCGCCGGGCCCCTGCGCGACGAATACAGCGAGTATGCCGGCACAATAGCAAGCGCCGGACAGCACCTTGCCGCGATGCTCGACGACCTAGCCGACCTCGAAGTGGTCGAGACGCCGGGCTTTGCCACGGCGAGGGAGCCGGTGGACCTCGCCGACGCCGCGACGCGCGCGGCCGGCATCCTCGGCGTGCGCGCGCAGAACCGCGAGACGGTGGTGGTGGTCGAAGGCGAGCGCGGCGAGGCGATAGCCACGGCCGAGTTCCGGCGCGTGCTGCAGATCCTCATCAACCTCATCGGCAATGCGATCGCTTATGCTCCGGCAGCGAGCACGGTGACGATCACCGTGCTGGCGGCCTCAAGTAGCGAAGCGGTAGGCCCACAAGAAAAGCCGGGTGACGGGCGCGTGGCAGTGACTGTCGCCGACGAAGGGCCCGGCGTGGCACCGGAGCAGGCGGAGCGGGTCTTCGAGAAGTTCGAACGTCTTGGCCGCGACATCGACAGCGGCAGGGGCGGCAAGGACGGGGGCTCGGGCCTCGGCCTCTACATCTCGCGCCGGTTGGCCGAGGCGATGGACGGCACCCTCACGGTCGGCGCGGCGCCCGGTGGCGGAGCGCTGTTCCGGCTCGAATTACCCGCCAACTAGCCCCCGTCAGCGGCGCGTCCGGCGGCTTACGCCCCACAGGATGACTGCGCCCACGGCAACCAGCAGGCCGCCATAGAGCGCCCATTCCCGCTCGCCGAGCATGAAGCTGCCCGCAGGCCAGCCGAGCAGGCCGAGCCCTTGCAACGCCCAGATGATACCCAGAACGACAAGAAACAGTCCTGTCGCCCTGAGCATCAGCATGGGTTTCGTAATCTCAGCGCTTGGCGAGCGGCACGTAATCGCGCTGCGTCGGGCCGGTGTAGAGCTGGCGCGGACGCCCGATCTTCTGGCCGGGGTCGCTGATCATTTCGTTCCACTGCGCCACCCAGCCGACGGTGCGGGCGAGGGCGAAGAGCGCGGTGAACATGGTGGTCGGGAAGCCGATCGCCGAGAGGATGATCCCCGAGTAGAAGTCGACGTTGGGGAACAGCTTCTTCTCGATGAAGTAGGGATCGTTGAGCGCGATCTCCTCCAGCCGCAGGGCGGTTTCGAAGAGCGGGTCGGTGACCTTGAGCGATTCGAACACTTCGCGCACGGTCTGCTGCATCACCGTCGCGCGCGGGTCGTAGTTCTTGTAGACGCGGTGACCGAAGCCCATCAGGCGGAACGGATCGTTCTTGTCCTTGGCGCGCTCGATATAGTGCGGGATGCGGTCGGGCGTGCCGATTTCCTTGAGCATGTTGAGCGCCGCTTCGTTGGCGCCGCCATGCGCCGGGCCCCACAGGCAGGCGATGCCGGCCGCGATGCAGGCAAACGGGTTCGCGCCCGAGGACCC
>JAIYAM010000033.1 GCA_027489065.1 Erythrobacteraceae bacterium
CCCCGAGTAGGATTCGAACCTACGGCCAAGTGATTAACAGTCACCTACTCTACCGCTGAGCTATCGGGGAGCAACTCTTCCAAGCGGTCTAAGGAAGAGCGGAAGCGCGCCTATATGGGTGGGTGCGGGGGATTGCAAGAGGGTTTTCCTCGATCCCATTCCCCACGAGGCTCACGGTTTCAGTTCATCAAGTTACGCTGTAACGAACTGCTCCGCCACGATCCGTTCCTCGAGGCTCTGGCCCGGGTCGAAGAGAAGGGTCAGGTCGCTGTCACGGGCGATCTGGAGGCGCACTTCGGCAATGTCGCGCAGCTCCTTCTGATCGGCGACCGCGGCCACCGGGCGCTTGGCGGGGTCGAGCACCCTTAAGGTAATCGGCATCCGGTCTGGCAGGATCGCACCGCGCCAGCGCCGCGGACGGAAGGGGCTGATCGGGGTGAGCGCGAGCATCCTGCTGTCGAGTGGCAGGATCGGGCCCTGCGCCGACAG
This sequence comes from Erythrobacteraceae bacterium, assembly GCA_027489065.1. Classification (GTDB taxonomy): domain Bacteria; phylum Pseudomonadota; class Alphaproteobacteria; order Sphingomonadales; family Sphingomonadaceae; genus Erythrobacter. Next base: position 490 of record JAIYAM010000033.1, read on the forward strand.
ATTGTAGGCGGTCGAGCCCGCCGGGGTCGAAACCAGCACCCCGTCGCAGACCAGTTCTCGGATCCGTACCCGGTCGCCGACGGTGACCTCGATCTTGGCGGTCTGCCTGGTTTCGCGCAGCAGCGAGATCTCGTTGATGGCACACAGCTGGTGAGTCTCACCATCTTGCGTCACCGCCTCGACCTTGAGCGGCGCAATCGTCCAGCGGCGTGCCTTGGCTACACGCGCGGCGATGGCGGTGCGATTGTGGTAACGGTTCATCAGGAAGCCGACCGTGCCGAGGTTCATGCCATAGGCCGGCACCACACGGCCGGCATCGAGCATCGCGTGCAGGGTCTGAAGCATGAACCCGTCGCCGCCGAGCACCACTGCGGCATCGGCTTCGGCCAACGGAACCCATGGCCCCTGCGCGAGCAGCGCCGTGCGGGCTTCTTGCGCGCGCTCGGTGTCCGAGGCGACCAGCGCCAGCCGCTCGAAGCTGGCTGTGCTCACTGCGCGATTGCCGGTATTGCCGGACATTCTTCCCCCTCCCGAGGACAAAAGCGGGGCCACACCGCTTATCCCCGGCGCGTCACTTGGCGTTTGCCCTGATGTGCCAGATTCGGGCGGATTGCAATTGATGCGAGGCAGGGGCGAAATCAACGGGTAAGAAGGGCGGGGGCAAGAGGAGCGTGATGGAACAGGGTCGGACATCCTTGCGTGGGCCTGTGCGCGGGCGATTGCCCGGCGTCAGCCCCGGCGTGCTCGAAGCCGACCTGCTGCGCGCGCTCGACCGGCGCGAGATCGAGGTGCTGTTCCAGCCGCAGTTCTCCTGCTCGACCGGTGCTCTGGTGGGGGCCGAGGCGCTGGCGCGCTGGCGGCATCCCACGCTGGGGTCGATCGGCGCGCGCGATCTGTTTGCTGTCGCGGAGCGGGCGGCGCTGGTTGCTCCGCTGTCGCGCCATGTGGTCGCCCGCGCCTTGGAGGACGCTGCGACCTGGCCGGACAATCTGACCCTGTCGCTCAACATCACCCCCGAGGAGCTGGGCGAAGATCGCTTCGCCGCCGATTTTGCGGCGCTGATCGGCCGCTCCGAGATCGCCCCGCAGCGGTTGATGCTCGAGATCACCGAGGATCTGCTGCTCAGAAACCTCCCTCAGGCGGCGAGCGCGCTGAACGCTCTGCGCGGTCTCGGCTTCCGCACCGCGCTCGACGATTTCGGCGCGGGGTTCTGCAACTTCCGCTACTTGCGCGAGCTGCCGCTCGACGCACTGAAGCTCGACAAGGCGATGGTGGAGGGCGTCCCCGCCGATGCCACCGCACTTGCCGTTCTGCGCGCGATCGTCGCGTTGGCAAAGGCACTGGGGCTCGCGGTCTATGCCGAGGGAATCGAGGACGAGATCCAGCGCGCAGCGATAACGGCCGAAGGCTGCGACTACTGGCAGGGCTTCCTGCGCGCCCAGCCGATGCCCAGCGAGCGCGTGGTGTCTCTCGCACGCACGGCACGGGGCATGGGGCACGGATAGCATCCGAGGGCTGAGCCGCCCCGTCCGGCGGACCACGAGATGAGGCCCTGCCGATGCTCGTAGCATAGGTCATGGCCGCGCCCCTGCCCCGAGCCACAATATCCGCATCACAAGGAGATGACGGATGGCGGTAAAAGGTGCGGGCGGAAACCCGGGAGCAATCACCACCAGGGGCGGCGACGGAGCCGGCGGCAGCACGGGCACCGGACGCGGCGGCGGTAACAACGCCCGCGGCAAGAAGTCGACCGCGAAGGGCAAGGACGAGGACAAGACGGACGGTGGCTCCGGCAGCAAGGGCAAGGCGTGATCATGGCCACCACCCGCCACGCCCGTGACGGCCTGACGATCGCCGGATACGGCCTTGCCGCCCTCAGCTTCGGTCTGGGAATCATCGAGATCGTCGCCGCAAAGAGCCTTGCGCGCCGTTTGGGTGTGCCGAGGCGGGCGGGAATCGTCCGTGCATTCGGGGTTCGCGAACTGGTATCCGGTGTGGGCCTGGTCGCCCGGCCGAGGGCGAGCGCCAATGCCTGGGCAAGGGTAGCAGGCGATGTAATCGACCTCGCCGCGCTCACTGCAGTGCTGCGCGCGGCGGGCACCCGCAAAGGCGCTGCGTGGGGCGGTGTGGCCTTCGTTGCGAGCGCGCTTGTCGCCGATGCACTTGCAGGAGCGGCGATGCGCAAGGAGGAACGGCGTGGGCGAGATTGACTCGCGCGGCAGAGCCCCGCGTGTCACGCCGTCTCGGGTTGCTCTCCTGACTTTGGCCGGTGCGACAGTTGCGGCCTGGGTCTGGAGCAAGCAGAATGAGAAAGCGCTACGGCAGTGCACAGAGGCTCGCCTGCGTCCGCTCACCGGAAAGACTGAGCCGTGAGGGTCCACCACCTCAATTGTGGCACCTGCTGCCCGGTCGGTGGCCGCTTGTTCGACGGATCAAGCGACAGTCCCTTCGGACACCTCGTTTGTCACTGCCTGCTGATCGAGACCGACGCCGGCCTGGTGCTCGTCGACACCGGCTTCGGGACGCGCGACGTCGACCACCCGTCGCGGCGTCTGTCGCCCTTCTTTCTCACGCTCAACAATATCCAGCTGCGCCGCGAGGAGACTGCATTGGCGCAGGTGCGGGCGCTGGGCTTCGATCCGGCGGATGTGCGGCACATCATCCTCACGCACCTCGACTTCGACCATGCCGGCGGGATCGAGGATTTCCCCAATGCGCGGGTCCATGTCACCTCGCGCGAGAAAGAGGTCGCCGAGGCCCGTGATGGAGGCGTTTTCGTCGGCACCCGCCGCTACCGACCCGAGCAGTGGGACGAGGCAAGCGACTGGCGGCTCTACCCCTTCGGCGGCGGCGAAAGGTGGTTCGGCTTCGACGCGGTTCGCGACCTCGAGGGCCTGCCGCCCGAGATCCTGCTGGTGCCGCTTGCGGGGCACACCTGGGGTCACTCCGGGGTGGCGATCCGCGACGGCGATGGCTGGATGCTCCATGCAGGCGACGCCTATTTCTACCGCGGCGAGGTCGGCGCGGAGGAATACTCCTGCACGCCGGCCCTGCGCGGTTATCAGCGCCTGATGGAGGTCGACCGCGCCGCACGCCTTGCCAATCAGGCGCGGCTGAGGCGTCTGTCGCTCGATTATGCCGGAGAGGTGCGGATGTTCTGCGCCCACGATGCGGTGGAGTTCGAGATCCTTGCCCGGCAGGCCTCACCGCAGACGCGCGTCTAGGCGGCCTTCTTCGCCTTCGCCGCCTTCTTGACGATCCCCGAAAGACCCTTGGTCAGCTGGAACAGGCCGTTCATGCGGCTCTGCGGATCGCCCCAGGCGCGGTTGATTACCAGCTTCATGTCGGGCCGCAGCTTGGCGGTCTCCTTGCCGCCTTCGTTGAGCCGCTCGACATAAGCGATGAGGCCTGCAGGATCGGGGAAGTCGTCATTGTGGAAGGTGACGAGCGTGCCGCGCGCGCCCACGTCGATCTTCGCGATGCACGCCTCGATGGCCTGATGCTTGATCTCGATCAGGCGCACGAGGTTCTTGGTCGGCTGCGGCAGGTCGCCGAAGCGGTCGATCATCTCGGCTGCCATGCTTTCGATCTCATGCTGTCCCTCGGCCTGATTGAGGCGGCGGTAGAGCGCCATGCGCACCGCAAGATCGGGGACGTAATCCTCGGGGATCATGATCGGCGCGTCGACGGTGATCTGCGGCGTGAGCTTGTCGCGCGGCCGCTCGAGGCCCATTTCGCCCGCCTTGGCGGCGAGGATCGCCTCCTCCAGCATCGCCTGGTAGAGTTCGAAGCCGACCTCGCGGATGTGGCCCGACTGCTCGTCGCCGAGCAGGTTGCCTGCCCCGCGAATGTCGAGATCATGGCTGGCAAGCTGGAAGCCCGCACCCAGCGTGTCGAGGTCGCCCAGCACCTTCAGCCGCTTCTGCGCGATCTCCGACAGCGCGACGCCCGCCTCGTGAGTGAGGTAGGCATAGGCGCGCAGCTTGGCCCGTCCGACGCGGCCCCTCAGCTGGTAGAGCTGGGCGAGGCCGAAGCGGTCGGCGCGGTGGATGATGATCGTGTTGGCGCTCGGGATATCGAGCCCGCTTTCGACGATCGTCGTCGAAAGCAGCACGTCATACTTGCGGTCGTAGAAGGCGCCCATGCGCTCCTCGACCTCGCTCGGGCTCATCTGGCCATGGGCGGAGACAGCTTTGATCTCGGGCACGTTTTCGCGCAGCCACTCCTCGACATCGGCCATGTCCGAGATGCGCGGCACGACGATGAAGCTCTGCCCGCCGCGGTGATGTTCGCGCAGCAGGGCCTCGCGCATCACCATGTCGTCCCACTCCATCACGTAGGTGCGCACCGCGAGGCGGTCGACCGGCGGGGTCTGGATGGTGGAGAGTTCGCGCAGGCCGCTCATCGCCATCTGCAGCGTGCGCGGGATCGGGGTCGCGGTGAGGGTGAGGACGTGAACGTCGGCGCGCAGCTGCTTCAGCTTCTCCTTGTGGGTCACCCCGAAGCGCTGTTCCTCGTCGACGATCACCAGCCCGAGGTTCTTGAACTTGGTCGACTTGGAGAGGATCGCATGGGTGCCGATCACCAGATCCATATCGCCGCTCTCCAGCCCCTCGCGGGTCTCGGCAGCTTCCTTGGCCGTGACGAGGCGGGAGAGCCGTCCGACCTTCAGAGGGAATCCGGCGAAGCGTTCTGCGAAGTTCTGGTAATGCTGCCGGGCAAGCAGCGTGGTCGGCGCGACGACGGCAACCTGCTGGCCGTGCATCGCCGCGACGAAAGCCGCGCGCAAGGCCACCTCGGTCTTGCCGAAGCCGACATCGCCGCACACCAGCCGGTCCATCGGGCGGCCGCTTTCGAGATCGCCGAGGACGTCGGCAATGGCGCGTTCCTGATCCTCGGTTTCGGACCACGGGAAGCGGTCGGTGAACTGACCGAGCGTCTGCGGGTCCGCCGGGAGGGCAGGGGCTTGCCGGAGCGCGCGCTCGGCGGCGACCTGCATCAGCTCGCCGGCGATTGCGGTGATGCGCTCCTTGAGCTTGGCGCGGCGGCGCTGCCATGCCTCGCCGCCGAGCTTGTCGAGAGCGACCGCCTGCTCTGACGAGCCGTAGCGGGTGAGGACGTCGATGTTCTCGACCGGAATGAACAGCTTGTCGCCGCCGGAGTACTCCAGCGCGACGCAATCGTGCTGGCTCTGGCCGACGGGAATCGCCTCGAGCCCGAGATACCGGCCGATCCCGTGTTCGACGTGGACGACCAGATCGCCTTGGGCGAGGGCCTGAAGTTCGGCGAGGAAGGCGTCGGAATCCTTGCGCTTCTTCTTGCGCCGCACCAGCCGATCGCCGAGCACGTCGGCCTCGGTGACGAGCTCCATGGTGTCGCTGGCAAAGCCGGTCTCGAGCGGGAGGACGGCGACCGCGACCTTGTTCTTGGCCGCAAGGCCCAGCGCTTCCTGCCAGCTGCCCGCAAGCGCGGTCTTCGCGCCCGCTTCGTCGAGGATCGAAGCGATGCGCCGTGCGCTGCCATTGGAATAGGCGGCCACAAGCGGCTTGCGACCCGACTTGGCGACCGCCTTGAGGTGCGCGGCAGCGGCTTCGTAGACATTCTCGCCGCGCCCGCGTTCAGGCGAAAAGTCGCGGGCGGAGCGGAAGCCGAAGTCCAGGACCTGCGCGCCCTCGTCCGATGCAAATCCCGTGGCACGGTGCACGGGCTGCGCGGCCAACGCCGCGTCCAGCTCGGCGCGCGAGACGTAGAGCGCATCAGGCTTCAGCGGGCGGTAGCTGCCCTTCTTTTCGCTCGCGATTCGGCTGCGCTGGTCATGATAATCGGCAATATCGGTGAGCCGCTCCTCGGCGGCCCCCAAGGCGCCCTGATCGATCACCACCACATCGTCTTTGGCGAGATGATCGAACAGGGTCGCGAGCTTGCCCTCGAAGAGCGGGAGCCAGTGCTCCATGCCCGCCAGGCGCCGTCCTTCGGACACGGCTTCGTAAAGCGGGTCCTGCGTCGCGTTGGCGCCGAACAATTCGCGGTAATGGCTGCGGAAGCGCTTGATGCTCTCCTCGTCGAGCAGCGCCTCGGAAGCCGGAAGCAGGAGGTGGCTGTCGATCCGCTCGACCGTCAGCTGGGTGGCGGGATCGAACAGGCGCAGGCTTTCCAGCTCGTCGCCGAAGAAGTCGAGCCGTAACCCGCTGTCGAGCGAGGAGGGGAAGATGTCGACGATCGACCCGCGAACCGCGAACTCCCCGTGATCGATCACGGTGTCGGTGCGGCTGTAGCCCTGTCGGGAGAGCAGCGCGGCCAGGCTCTCGTGGCCGATCTGCGTGCCAACCTTGAACTCGCGAACGGATTCTCGAACCCGGAAGGGGGTAAGCACGCGCTGGAGCACGGCATTGACGGTGGTCACCAGCAACTGCTGCGCGGTGCCGGGCTGCTGCAACCGGTGGAGCGCGGCCAATCGTTCGGCGCTGATCGACAACGCAGGACTCGCCCGGTCATAGGGCAAGCAGTCCCAAGCCGGGAAGGTGATCACCGCGATCTCGGGCGCGAAGAAGCGCGCGGCTTCGGCGGCGGCGCGCATCGCGGCATCGTCGGGCGCAATGAAGACGGCCCGGCGCTTGGCAGCGCGGGCGAGGTCGGACAGCACTAGCGGCAGGCTCCCGCGCGGCAGCGAGGCGAGGGTCAGCGGGTCCTTGGCCGAGAGGATGCGGGAGAGATCGGGCATAAGGTCACTTCAATGCAGGAGCGCCCCCGCCTCATCCGAGGGGAGGGTAATCGGTGGTTATGGCAGGCAATGCGCGCGCCATTTCCGAAGCGCCGCGGCGGGCGATTGGTTCCGGCCTCTAGCGGCTCGCAGCGGACCTGTCGAACCGCGAGCGACAGGGCGCAGCCTCAGCGCGGGATATCGACGTAGTCGAGCTTCTGCATGATCGCGAGGAGCTCGCCCGCAAGATGTTCCGGCGGCGGCTGCGAGCCGAGTGCCCAGGCCATGACATCGACGTCGTCTTCATCGAGCAGCGCCTCGAACCAGGCCAGCTCGTCCTCCCCCCAGTCTGCGTGGTAGCGGTCGAAATAGCCGCCGATCATGTAATCGGCTTCGCGTGTGCCGCGGTGCCAGCTGCGGAATTTCGCGCGTGCGAGACGCTGTTCGAAGGAGGGCGTTTCGGTCATGGCGTTCACCTAGCCACAGGTCTGCGTTGCTTCAACTCGCAAAGAGGCAAGCGCGGTGTTAGCGATACCACCCATGCGCCCCGAGGCTCTCAATCCGCTCTTTGCCGAAGTCCAGACGCTCGAGGGCGTCGGCCCCAAGCTGATGAAGCCGCTCGAGAAGCTCGGTCTCACGCGGGTCAAGGATCTGGCCTATCACCTCCCCGAGCGTTTCGTCAGCCGGCGGGCCATCGCCAATCTCGACGAGGCGGGCGAGGGTGAGCAGGTCATCCTCGCGCTCACTCCGGTCGAGCACCGGGCTCCGCGTCCGGGAAGCCGCGGCCCCTATCGCGTGCTGGCGCAGGATGCGGCGGGCAACATCTGCTCGCTCAACTGGTTCGGCAAGGCGGCCTACGGAGCGAAGAAACTCCTGCCGGTGGGCGAGCTGCGCTGGATCGCAGGGCGGCTCGACCGCTACGGCGACATGCTCCAGATCGTGCACCCCGACCACATCGAGGTCGAAAGCGCGGCGCATATGGGGCGCATGTCGGAGCCGGTCTATCGCCTGTCCGAGGGCCTGACCCAGCCGCGCGTGGCAGACTTCGCGGAGCAGGCGCTGGCGCGGCTCCCCGAGCTTCCCGAATGGATCGAGCCGAGCCAGCTGGAGCGCGCCGGGTGGCCCGCATGGTCAGCGGCACTCAAGCTTGCGCACGAGGGCACCGACGCCAAGGCGCGCGACCGGCTTGCCTATGACGAATTGCTGGCGAACAGCTTGGCGCTGCTGCTGGTCAAGGCGGACGGGCGGCGACGCAAGGGTCAGGCGCTGGCGGGCGATGGGAGCCTGAGAGGCAAGCTGAGCCTCCCCTTCGGCCTCACCGGCGCCCAGACCCGCTCGATCAGCGAGATCGAGGGAGACATGGCGCAGGAAGCACCGATGCTCCGCCTGCTGCAGGGTGATGTGGGCGCGGGCAAGACGGTCGTCGCACTTAACGCGATGCTGATCGCGGTCGAGGCGGGCAAGCAGGCCGCGCTCCTCGCGCCGACCGAAATCCTTGCGCGCCAGCATTTCGAGACGCTGCGCAAGATGCTCGGCCCGACGGGGGTGGAGGTGGCGCTGCTGACGGGGCGCGCCAAGGGCAGGGAGCGCGAGAGCATTCTGATGGGGCTGCTCGACGGCTCGATCCAGCTGCTCGTCGGCACCCATGCGATCTTTCAGGACACGGTGAATTACCGCGACCTCGGCCTTGTGGTGATCGACGAACAGCACCGCTTCGGGGTGGCGCAACGTCTTGCTTTGGCAGCGAAAGGCCGCCGGTCACCGCATACCCTCGCGATGACTGCGACACCCATCCCGCGCTCTCTGACCCTGGCGCAATATGGCGAGATGGACGTGAGCCGCCTCGACGAACTGCCGCCCGGTCGTCAGGCGATCGATACCCGGGTGGTGCCGATAGAGCGTATCGAGGAAGTCGTGGCGGGGATCGAACGCCACCTTGCCGGGGGTCAACAGGCCTATTGGGTGTGCCCGATGGTGCGCGAGATCGACGGGGTGCCGGATCTTGCCGACATTGCCGCTGCCGAGGCGCGCTTTGCTGCCTTGAAGGAGCGGTTCGGCGATGCGGTGGTGCTCGTCCACGGGCAGCTCCGGCCCGAGATCAAGGACGCCGCGATGGAGCGCTTCGCCAGCGGGCAGGCGCGGCTGCTCGTGGCGACGACGGTGATCGAGGTCGGGGTCGACGTGCCTTCGGCCACGCTGATGGTCATCGAGCAGGCCGAACGCTTCGGGCTGGCGCAGCTCCACCAGCTGCGCGGCCGGGTGGGGCGGGGTGCCGAGAAGTCGACCTGCCTGCTGCTGCGCTCTGCCCAGCTTTCCGAGACGGGCCGAGCGCGGCTTGCCCTGATGCGCGAGACGCAGGACGGGTTCCGCATTGCCGAGGAAGATCTTGCACTCAGGGGCGGCGGCGAGCTGCTTGGCACGCGGCAATCGGGCGAGGCGGGGTTCCGGATTGCCGACCTCGAGCAGGTCCAGCGCCTGCTTCCCGCAGCCCACGCCGATGCGCGGCTGCTGATGGAGCGCGACGGCGGCCTCACGTCCCCGCGGGGCGAGGCGGCGCGGTTGCTGCTGTATCTGTTCGAGCGCGACTGGGGCGTGCAGCTCCTGCGCGGCGGTTAGGCTTTCAGGCTTGCAGTCTCGCGCATCAGGCGCGTGAGCCATGCTTCGACGCCGATGTTGATCACGTCCCAAGCCGCCTCGAAAGCCGCCTCGTTGCCGTAATAGGGATCCGCGACCGGCTCTCCGGCGCGGCCTTCGACGGCGTCCATCAGCATCGAGAGCCGCGCTGTCCCGTCGCGCGGAGCACGCGAGCGGATGCCTTCGAGATTGGCACGGTCGAGGGCTATGATATTGGCAAAGCGGTAGAAATCATCGCGCTCAATCTGCCGCGCGGCCTGTCCGGCAATGTCGACGCCATGCCTTGCGGCGACCGCGACAGCGCGCGGATCGGGCTGGCTGCCGATGTGGTAGGAGGCGGTTCCGGCGGAATCCACGAGGCAGGCAAAGCCGCGTTCATGCGCCAATTCGCGCAGCGCGCCTTCGGCCATCGGTGACCGGCAGATATTGCCGAGACACACGAACAGCACCCCATTTCTATGCTCGATCCCCCCGTGCATGGATGCGGGTTAATCGATCAGCGCCGCGATGTCCACAGACTATCATGTTGGTTTCACGTGAAACATCGGCATTGCTGCGGAAACAGGACTAACACGGGGTTAAGCACGCCTCTAAACGAGGCTGGAGGGGGTCTAGAGGGGGTTTGAAGCGGGTCTAGTCGGGGTCTGGACCCGGTCAGGCCGCCGCAGCCGGTTTGGGGCTCGTGCTCGCCAATACCTCTTCGGTGATCCGCCGGATGTTGACCTGCGCCTTCAGCCGCGCACCGAGCAGCGCCGTGCCCGAGACCTTGCGCTGCACGAACAGCGTCTCGATCGGCGGGAAGGCCCAGGTGTCCTTGTCCTGCGCGATCGCGAAGCCTTCGTCGCGCAGCAGCGGGATGAAGGCACGATCCCCGAAATCGAAGGGCTTGTCCTCGCGCATCTCGTTGATGACGATGCCGATCATCCGGTTCACCCGATCAGGGTGTTTCTCGGCAACGATGGGCATCATGAACCCGGCTTCGATGGTCGCCTTGAGCACTTCCTCGGCATTGCCCCTGAGCCCCGCCTCGAGCATCCGGCGATAGCCGTTCGCCACCGCGGGATCGACGGGGCGGCAGGCGCCGAAATCGAGCAGGATGATCTCGCCCGTCTCGCGCCGGTAGCGGAAGTTCGCGAAATTGGGATCGGTCTGCATCACGCCGAAATCGAACAGCTCGCGCGCCACCAGCCGGATCAGCCGGGCGAAAACCTCGTCGCGGCGTTCGGGCGGTTCGCTGCCCAGCTCCTCGATCGAGACGCCTTCTTCGAAGCTCATGGCGAGGATCGAGCCGCGCGTCAGCCCGGCGTGCAGGCGCGGGACAACGAAGCCGGGGGTGCCCGCCAGCTGCTGGCGGTACAGCTCCATCTGCGCGCCTTCGCGCTCATAATCGGCTTCCTCGTGGAGCTGCTGCTTGGCCGCCGCCATCAGCTTGTCCATCTCGAGCTCGGGCGGAGCGAAGCCGGCGACCTTGAGCAGCGTCATCACATTGTCGACATCGCTGTCGATGCTTTTGGCGACGCCCGGGTATTGCACCTTGATCGCCAGTTCCTCGCCGTCGCGGGTCAGCGCCTTGTGGACCTGCCCGATGCTGGCGGCAGCGATGGGCCGCGGGTTGAACCAGCGGAACTGCTTGCGCCAGTCGGGCCCCCACTCGGCCTTGAGCACCTGGTCCAACTGCTTGGTCGGCATGAAATTCGCCTGATCGCGCAAGGTCGCAAGGATCTTCGAAAGCTCGTCGGGCAGGAAGTCGCCCGCGTCGAGGCTGATCATCTGCCCCATCTTCATCGCCGCGCCGCGCAGGTGCGAGAGGCGGTCGGTCATGCGCTGGACATTGCCCGGGGTGAGGATCAGGTCCCGCGCCGAGATGCCCTCTCCGCTGGCGAGCCGCCGCGCGCCCTCTGCCACCATGCCGCCCGCCACCCCGCCGACGAGCCGCCCGAAGGTGCCGATTCGCGCCACCCGCCCGGCGGGCACGGCGCGCTGGCGGTTGCGGTCTTCGGGGCGGTCAGCGAAGTCGGGGATCTGGTTGTCGTCGTCGGACACGGGGAAGGGGGCTTTCGGTTGCAAGGGGCTTTGGGGAGCAACGGCCAGAGCGGCGGCCTGTTCCGCCAAAGTGGTGCCCCGTTACGAGATGCAAAGCCCCCCATCGACCGGCAGGCACTGGCCGGTGATGTAATCGCTATGGGGCGAGGCGAAGAACACCGCGAGGCCTTCGAGCCCGGCGTGATCGCCCGGACGGCGCAGCGGGATGCGGCGGCTCATCCACTCGGCGAATTTCGGGTCGGCCTTGGCGGTGATGTCGGTCTCGTAGAAGCCGAAAAGAAAGGCGTTGGCGGTGATCTGGTAACGCGCCAGCTCGAAGGCGGCAGCGCGGGTGAGGCCGTTGAGGGCAGCCTTGGAGGCGGCATAGTCGGACGAGCGGTTGACCCCCATGATCGACTGGCCCGAGGACGTGGCGATCAGCTTGCCGCCCGCATCGCCATCCTTGGCGCGCTCGATCATGTGGCGGGTCACATGCTTGTAGAGCAGCGCCGCGCCGCGGGTGTTGACGGCAAGCGTGTGGTCCCATCCCTCGGCCGTGATATCGGGGATCGCCGTGCCCGCACCGGAAATCCCGGCATTGGCGAAGCACACGTCGATGCGGCCGAGCTGCGCGAGGGTCTGGGCAATCGCGCCTTCGATCTGCGCGTCATCGGCGACATCGCAGGCGAGCGCGATCACCTCGCCCTTGCCGAGCGTGCGCAACTCCTCGAGCGCGGCGGCGTTCTTGGCTTCGTTGCGCGCAAGGATGGCGACATGGGCGCCGGCTTTCGCAAGGCCCCTCGCCATCGCGAGGCCGAGCCCGCCGTTGCCGCCGGTGACGAGGCCTACGCGGCCGCTGAGATCGAACAGGTCCATGCCTGCCCAAGTGGCGCAAAGGCTCATCCGAGGCAAGACAGGCGGGAACCGGGCGGGCCCCATGGGACTTGTGCCGCCATGGACGGACAAACATCGACACCCACACCCTCGCTTTCGGGCACCGCGCGCGCGCTCGGATATGCGGGGATCTTGCCGCAGGCGCTGTGCGTCGGCCTCATCCTGATCGGGCACGAATGGCGCTATGTCGCGCTGGCCGGCGGCTTTGCCTATGCGGCGGCGATCTTCAGCTTTCTGGGCGGCGTGTGGTGGGGGCAGGCGGTGCAGAACGCCCGAGCGACCGGCCCCGCGTCGACCGGCGCCTACGTGGTCGCGGTGATGCCGAGCCTGATCGCGGTGGCGCTGTTCCTGCCGTGGACACTGGGATGGGAATGGCCCGGGCCGGCGCTGCTCTATCTCGGGGCGCTGATCCTGGGCTCGCCGGTGATCGACCGCACGCTGGGATTTGCGCCGGCCGACTTCCTGCGCCTGCGCTGGCATCTTTCGATCGGGCTCGGCGCTCTGACCATAGCGCTCGGGCTGCTCGCGCCGCAGGTGATCTGAAGGCTCTGCGGGGCTCGGGAGCAAATCTTTGCAATGAATTAACCACTGCGATCTAGGAATTGGGCGGGTTTCCCAGCGGGATATGCGCGCCTGATGATTGCTTGGTTATCTTCCTTTGCCGACAGGCTGCGCGGTTCCCGGGCGCCCGCGGACCCGGAAAGCCTTGAACTGCAAGGCGAAAACACGCGCCGTTCGGGCCGTGCCCTGCTTCGCAGCAAGCGCGTGCGCGTGGCGCTCGCCGCGATCCTGTTCGGAGCCGTCTCGGCCGCCATAGACCTGCCGCTCCCGGCCGAGGATTTCTACCGCGCGGTCCGCGCCGACGTCCGCTCGCGTCCCGCGCCGCAGGACATCGTGATGATCGCGGTGGACGACAAGACGCTCAGCGCTTTGAACGGCGGATTGCCGAACCGCATCCATGAAGCGCAGATCGTCGACCGGCTCGCCGATCTCGGCGTGAACCGTATCGCCTTCGACCGCGCACACGCCTCTCAGGAAAGTCCAAAGGCCAATGCGGCCTTCGCCGCCTCACTCGCGCGGCACCCCGGCAAAGTGTGGATCGGCATGATCCCGCAGCAAGCGATCGCCTTCCGGCAGGTCGACCAGGTCCTGCCGCTCGGCGAATTCCAGCGTCACGCACAATTGGCGGCGATGAACGGTCGGGGTTCGCCTTTCGCCCTGTCGGTGATATTCCCGACCCGCGTCGAAACGGGCGGGCGCTCCTATCCCTCACTGTCCGCGGTGCTGGCCGGCTACACCGGCCCGGAGCGCTCTTACAGGCCCGACTTCGCCTTCGATCCGCGCACCATTCCGACCTTCAGCTATATCGACGTGCTCAACGGCAAGGTCCCGCAGGGCGCGCTTGCCGGCAAGAACGTCATCATCGGCGAGGCGCATTTCCGTACGTCCGACTTCTTCTACATGCCCTTGGGCAGCGGGCGTGTTCCCGGGGCCTATTTCCACATCATGGGCGCGCAGACCCTCAAGCGCGGCGTGCCGGTCGACTTGACCTGGTATCCCGGCATGGCGGTCCTGCTGGGTGTGCTGGTGTGGATGGCGCGGAGCCGTCCGAAATCGACCGGCGTTCTGCTATTGACTGCAACCGGGCTGCTTCTCGTGCCCTTCGTGCTCGACGACTTCGGCGTGAACGTCGACATCATGTCGCCGCTGCTTGCCTTGGCTGCTGCTGCCTACGGCTTCCAGCTGATCAACCGGAAGTATTACAGCCGCACGGTCGACGCGATGACCACCACCGCGATCGCTTCCGAACTGCCGCGCGAGGAGTGCGACGTCTATGCGCTCAAGATCGCCAACCTTGCCGAGCTGTCCGAGGACTGGACGGCGCGCGAGATCGGCGACTTCGTCAACACTCTGATCGCCTATGTGAAAGGCCCGGGCGAGGTCGGTGACGTCGCTTTCGAGCGCGACCTGCTGGTCTGGCTTGCCCCCCGCATGGACACAGGCGAGCTCGAGCGTCACGCCGACGGCCTCGCGCTGATGCTCAAGACAGCGATCAGCCACGACTGGCAGTCGTCAAACAGCTCGCCCGCGCTGGGGATCGACACCAACCATGACCTGCCCGTGGCGCTGCGCATCAAGAAGGCGATGCAGGTGGCGGACGAGGCGGCCACACGCGGCGTGCGCTTCATCATCAATGATGCCGCCCATCTCGAGGCACGCAATAATCGCCTCGAGCTGGTCCGCGTGCTCGAGAGGGGCCTGCGCGACCGGGACATCGGGGTGGCCTACCAGCCCAAGATCGACCTTGCCTCGGGCCGCATCGTGGGCGCCGAAACCTTGATCCGCTGGCGGCCCGACGGGGGCGACTTCGTCAACCCGCAGGACCTGGTTCTCGCCGCCGAGGCGGGAGATCGCATCAACGAGCTCACCTTGGTGGTGCTGGAGACCGCACTGGTCGAGGGCAAGCTGGCGATCGCGCTCGACCCGCGCTTCAAGCTGGCGGTCAACATGTCGGCCAAGAGCCTGTCGGACACCCACCTGCTGTTCGAGATCATGACGATGCTCGGGCGCTACAATTTCCCGGCCGAGAACCTGACGCTCGAACTGACCGAGACCGCCAAGCTCGACGACCAGCGCATCGCCCCGGCGATCGCGGCGCTCAAGGCACGCGGGATAAGCCTGTCCATCGACGATTTCGGAACCGGTCAATCTAACCTCGAATACATCGAGAAGTTGCCGAGCTCCGAGCTCAAGATAGACAAGCGCTTCGTGCAGCACATGGCGACCTCTGAGGAAAGCCGCGCCGTGGTGCGCGCAACGATCGAAATCGCGCACTCGCTCGGCAAGACCGTGGTTGCCGAGGGCGTCGAGGACCTCTCGGTGGCTGCGACGCTCAAGGCGATGGGCTGCGACCAGGCGCAGGGTTACCTTTTCTCGCCAGCGATCGCCATGCGCGAGTTGCTGGCGATGATGGGAGGCAGCCAGCTCGCACTTAACGCTTGATTAAGGTTAATAATGTGTTAAACCCCTCCACGGTGATTACGCCGATGGAGTGAAAATCATGTGGGCATTTTTTGATTGGTGCTTCGGCTCCACCCGCTAAAAAGCGGATGACATAATTCGCAAAAGCCCCGGGAAACCGGGGCTTTTTTCGTTTCTGCCTGCCTTCAGCAGGGCCAAGGCCTGATGGGCCCATGCTGCGGGACGAAGAGGCTCAGTCCCGCTCCAGATGGTTAAAGCTCTGATCGGCCGCGGATAGCCCCGGGCCTTGGGCCTGACGATAAGCAGCGAAAGATTGCCCTAGCCGCAGGCTACAGACAGCCCTGCTCTTCGGGCACTTCCCCACTCAGACATCGAAATCATCCTGCACAACAGGAGCGGCGGCCCGGCGGCGAACGTTCGCTAGGGCGTCTGCCGCAAAAACAGCACCTGCCGCTTGCGAAGTTAATCCAGGTCATACACCTAGCTTGCCGAACCAATCGGAGGGTGTTTGATGAAGTCGTTTCTTCTGAGCGCGGGCAGCGTGCTCGCTCTGATCGCTGCGCCGGCGGTGGCCGAGGAGGGCTTCTACCAGCACCCTGTGGCCAGCGGCGACGTGCTGGTCTTCGCCAGCGAGGGCGACCTGTGGCGCACCGCCCGCAGCGGGGGGACCGCCGTCCGGCTCACCAACGACGAGGGCGAAGAGAGCGAACCGGCGATCTCGCCCGATGGCAAACTGATCGCCTTCAGCGCCAGCTACGACAGCGACCGGGATATCTATGTCATGCCCGTGGCGGGCGGGCGGCCCCGGCGCCTCACCTATGAAGGCGGCGCGGTGCGCACCATCGGTTGGACCCCGGACGGGCGCGTGATTTATTCCTCCGCTGCCACCGGCGCAGGCCAGGGCGAGGTGCTCTACACTCTCGATCCGGCCGGCGGCGAGGCCACGCCGGTGCCGCTGTGGCGCGCCAATGACGCGACCTTCGGGGCCGACGGCACAACGCTGTTCTTCACCCGCCGCGGCCTCTACACCCGCGCCCGCGACAATGCGGTGCTCTATCGCGGCGGCGGCATGGAGCAGCTGTGGTGCTGGCAGACCGGCTCGCAGGCAGAAGCCGTGCAGCTCCTCGCCGATTTCGGCGCGCCGATCCGCATGCCGATGGGACATGGCGGGCGCATCTATTTCATCTCCGACAAGAGCGGCAAGGACGCGGTCTGGTCGGTCGCCGAGGACGGCAGCGACGTGCGGCAGGTCTCGCCCGAGCTCGCTTTCCCGGTTCTCCAGGCCAATATCGATGGCGGCGAGGTGTTCCTGCAGAACGGCGCGGATCTTCACGTGCTGTCGATTGCCGCCGGCACGCTCCAGAAGCTCTCCATCGACCTCGTCACCGACCGCGAGCAGACCCGCGTGCGCGCGATCGACGATCCGCTGCGGTGGTTCGAGGGCGCGCGAATCGCCGGGTCGGGCGATATGGTGGCGATCACCGCCCGCGGGCGCGCGGCGCTGGCCGCACCGGGCCAGTTGCGCCGGGTCGAGCTGCCCATCCCGCTCGATGCGCGGGCGCGCCAGGCGGTGCAATCGCCCGACGGCAAGAAGGTCTACATGATCCTCGATCAGGGCGACCGCGGCGATATCTACGCCATGTCGGCAGACGGCACCGGCGCGCCGGTGGCGGTGACGAAGGGTTATGAGGGCTACATCTGGTCCTTCGCAATCGCGCCCGACGGCAAGACGATCGTGTTCTGGGACAAGCAGGCACGGCTGCAGAAGGTCGATGTCGCAACAGGCCGCGTGACCTTGCTGGCGCGGGCCGAAAGCGGCGCGGACGAAGCCATCTACGATGTCGTCTTTGCCCCGGATTCGAGCCACATCGCCTATGTGGAGCAGGGCAAGCTCAACGACGGCGATGTCGCCGATATCATGCTCCAGAACCTGGCCACCGGCCGCCGCGTGCAGGCGACCTCGGGCAAGTACAACAGCTATGCCCCGGCCTTCGCGCATGACGGGGCATGGCTCTACTTTCTGTCGGATCGCAATTTCGCGCCCGATCCGGGCGGCCCCTGGGGTGACCGCAACATGGGGCCGGCGTTCCCCGACCGCGGCGAGGTCTACGGGCTGCAGCTCGACCCCGCGTCGCCCTTCCGGATGCGCGCCGACAACGAGCTGACCCGTGCCGCCGCGCCCGAGAAGGCGGAACCCGACGTGGCAGCCCCCGCAAAGGAGGAGAGCAAGGACAAGAAGGCCAAGCCCCCTGCGCCCAAGGTCAACATCGTTCTCGATGGCGTGGCCGCGCGGCTCTACAAGCTGCCGATCAAGGCCGGGGTCGAGGGGCTGCTGCTCGCCAACGAGAAGTTCCTCTACACCCGGCGCGGCGATGACCTCGTCTCGATCGCGATCGACAAGAAGGACCCGCGCGAGGAGGTCTTCGCGCCCGGGGCGAGGGGCATGGAACTGTCGAGCGACCGGCAGAACGCGCTGGTGATGGGCGGCACACCCGACAAGCCGGTGCTGTCGATCGTGCCCGCCGACCGCAAGCTCCCCGAAAAACCAGCGGCCAATCTGGTGCGGCTCGGCGATTGGCGGTTGACCATCGATCCGCGTGCCGAATGGCGCCAGATGTTCGTCGATGCTTGGCGTCTGCGCCGCGATTTCTTCTTCGATCCGGCGCTCAGAGGGGTCGACTGGAACGCGGTGCGCGCCGCGCACGAGCCCTTCCTCGACCGGATCGGCAGCCGCTCCGAACTCGATACGGTGCTGGGCGAGATGTCCGCGCAGGTCGGCGCGCTGCACAGCCAGATCGGCGGCGGAGACCAGCGGGCCGATCGCGAGAACCCGGCAATGGCCTTCCTCGGCGCGAAGGTTTCGCCGGTGGCGGACGGCCTGCGGATCGACAGCATCCTGCGCGCCGAAGCCGATCTGGTGTCGCAGCTCCCGCCGCTGCGCCGGCCGGGCGTGGACGTGCAGCCGGGCGACGTGATCCGCCTCGTCGATGGCCGCCCCGTGGCGAGCCTTGCCGACCTGCAACTGGCGCTTGCCACCAAGGCCGGGCAGCAGGTGCGGCTCGACCTCACACGCGACACCCGCAAGCTGAGCGCGATCGTCGAGCCGATGACCGCGGACGGCAACCGGCAGGCCAATTACGCCGATTTCGTGCAGGGCAAGCGCGCCGAGGCCGAGCGGCTCTCGGACGGGCGGATCGGTTATCTCCACCTGCGTGCGATGGGGCCGGATGACCTTGCGACCTTCGCCCGGGACTACTTCCCGCAGCTCGGCAAGGAAGGGCTGATCATCGACGTGCGCGGCAACAACGGCGGCAACATCGACAGCATCATCATCTCCATGCTGATGCGCAAGGCCTGGGCCTTCTGGTCCGGCTCGGGCATCGGCGGCACCAACATGCAGAACGCCTATCGCGGGCACATCGCGGTGCTGGTCGACGAGCGCACCTATTCCGATGGCGAGACCTTCGCCGCCGGGATCAAGGCGCTCGGCATCGCGCCGCTGGTGGGCACCCGCACCGCAGGCGCAGGGGTGTGGCTGTCGGATCGCCAGATTCTCGCCGACCGCGGCATTGCGCGCACCGCGGAGAGCCCGCAATTCGCCATCGACGGGCGGTGGATCCTCGAAGGCCTCGGCGTGGCGCCCGATTTCGAGGTGGAGAACCTGCCTTACGCGGCCTTCAACGGCACGGATGCGCAGCTCGAGACGGCGGTCGGCCTGCTCACCGACCGGATCGCGCGCGAACCTGTGCCGGCACTGAAGGCGATGCCGATGGCGCCGCTCGGCACACCGGCGCAGGACGTGACTCCGGCCCGGCGCTGGTAGCGGAGGGCTAGGGCAGGGACGCGCTGGCGGCGACGAGCTGGTCCGCGTTCGGCGTCGCGGGCGCAGGGCCGGGAGCGGGGCGGTGCAGCACCAGTGCCGAACATCCCAGCCATGCGCCGAACATCAGCAGGTAGGGCCAGCGGCGCGGCCATAGCCGGGCGACGATCATCGTCGTCGTTGCGGTGGCAGCCAGCGCCAGCATCTCAGAGCTCGCCGCGAGCGCTCCGGTCCCGGCGAGCCCGGTCCGGATCGCGGTGCTCGCCCATTGTGCCGGGAGGAGCGCCAGCAGCCAATCGGGCAGGCTCCCGGGCATGGCCGCGGCCGTCGCCAGCATCGCGGCCTCGCCCGCCACCACGGCCACGGCGATCCACCAGCCTTTCTCAGCAGCGGAGCGGGCGAACAGCGCGCCGCGCGCGGCGAAACTGGCGCTGGCGATCACGAGCGCGAAGCCGGTGGATATCAGGTGCGGGAACGCAGGCATGCCCAGCGCTCCCGCCAACGCGATCAGCACGGCCCCGGTCGCCAGCGCGATCGCGAGGCCGATCCACCATCGCCTGCCCGCGGCGGCGGCGATCATCCCTGCGCCCATCAAGCCCACCGCCAGGATCGGCGCTGCCACAACAGCGAACGGCGAGGCCGCGGGCGCGCGGGACAGCAGCAGCAGGGCAAGGGCAGGGGCCGCGAAGCCGGCCAGCCCCGCGGCCAGCCAGCCCGGCCACGAGCGAGCCTCAGGCCCCTTGTGCGCGATTATCTCCACAGCTGCGTGACTGCGCGATGCGCCCGATCTTGTCGAGCCTCAACCGTCAGCCGCGCCCGCCCGAAAAGGTCAGAACTGCGCCTTCACCCCGACCGAGAAGGACGTGCCGACCCGGAAGGAATTGATGTCGATCCTGACGCCGTTCAGCTCCTGGTATTCGAGATTGTCGCGCCCGAAGATGTTGCGGACGTCGAAGCTGACCTCGAGCGGCTGCCGGCCGAGCTTGACCTCGGAGCGGGCGACGAAATCGACCGTCAGGCCGGGGTCCTCGAGCACGTCCGGCAGTGCGCCGCCGCGGGCGGTCACGCGCTTGCTGGCATAGTTCAGAAGGATGGTCGCCTGCTGGACCTTGTCCTTGTCCTCGATCCCCACCGACAGGTTGGCGATGTGATCGGACTGGCCGACGAGCGGCGCGCCCTGATCGAACAGCTGGCTTGCAAGCTGGGACGTGTTGCCCGGGATCGGCGCCAGATCGGCCGGTCCGACCGAGATGCTCGACTTGGTGTAGGTGTAGTTGAGCAGCACGAGCAGCTGCTTGGCCTCGAAGAAGCTGCCGGGCCAGCTCGCAAGGTCGAAGCCATAGGCAAGGTCGAGCTCCGCACCGTAAAGCTCGGCGCTCGGCGCATTGGCGAAGCTGGTGAGAAGCTCGCCCGAGGCCGAGATCAGGAAGTTCTCGATCGGGTTGTCGATCTTCTTGAAGAAGCCGGCGAGGCTCACCTTGCGCGGGCCGCCGAAGTAGTATTCGGCGCGCGCCTCGAGGTTGATGAGATCGCTGTCCTGCAGGAACGGGTTGCCGCGGAACCGGCGGTTGCTTTCGGGATCGAAATAGGTCTGCTCGACAAGCTCGCGGAATTGCGGGCGGGCGATGGTCTTGGAGGCGGCGAAGCGCAGCTGGAGATCATCGATCGCTTCCCAGGTGATCGTCGTGCCGGGCAGGAAGTAGCTGTTGGCAAGGTTGGTCGGGACCGATCCGGCGATCGGGATCAGGAAGATCGACTGGTCGAGCGCGACGGTCTGCTTGGCGTCTTCGTAGCGCACGCCCGCTTCGACCGTCAGCCGGTCGGTCGGCGCCCAGCGCGCCAGACCGTAGCCGGCGTTGATCGTCAGCGCAGCGTCGAACACCGGGAAGGGCGTCGCTTCGGTGAGGGTGACGTTGAAGCCTGCCAGCGTGGCGCCGTTGAGCAGGAAGCCGGGCTGGCGCAGCCCGATGGCCGGGGCTAGTTCGCCGGGCAGCACGTCGCCCGACAGGAAAGGCCGGAATTCCCGGCTCGTCGAGCGGCGGGTGTTGTCGGTATAGGCATAGCCGATCGTGGCGTTGAGCGACGGCGTGACCTCGTAGGTGAGGTCGATGCCCGCATACCACAGCTCCTCCTTGAGGTCGTCGAAGGCGACGCTGGTGATCCCTGCGTCCGAAACCTGGGTGAGGTAGGCGACGTATTGGTTGCCGTAGGGGCTGCCCGGCGCATTGGTGCGGGTGTAGCTGACATTGGCGTTGAAGGGCGCCTCGCGATCGGTGCGGGCATAGCCGCCGCGCAGATCGATCTTGACAGGATCGAAGCGCAGTTCGGTCACGATCTGGCTGTCCATCAGCTGGCGCTCGAACCAGGCGGTCTGCTGGTTGAGGAAGTCGAAGCCCGTCGCCCCGAACAGCACGTTGTTGGCGGTTTCGAGCCGCGCGGTCTTGAGCGCGTCGCGGATGTAGAGGTTGGTCCAGCGGATCGTGTGCTCGCCGATATCGAGCCCGACCCCGAGCAGCGCGTTGAACAGCACGTTCTCGTCGGTGATGAAGGTGCTCGAATTTTCGAAGATCTCGCTGAAGTCGGCGTTCGCCACCTGGCTCTTGACGGTGCGGTTGCGCAGCCGGTTCTTGAGCGATGCGGTGGCGATCAGGCCGAGCGTCGCGTCGCTTCCGATGTCGATCGCGGTGCCCGCGGTGATCGAGCCGGAGAGGTTGGCGCGCTGGTTGGGGACCCTCTGCAAGGTCACCAGATTGATCGGCATGAGCTGGCCGGCGATGCCTTCCTGCTCGGCGATGGTCAGATCGCTGATCCGCTTGCCGCTCTCGAGGAAGGCGGCGAGGTTGGACGGGATATCGCGATTGCCGTTGTCGAAGCCGAAGGAATCGAGGTTGGACCCGAAATAGGTGAGGCCGTTCTGGAAGGTCGTCAGGGTGTCGCCGCTGACCCCGAAGCTCACGTCGAGGAAGGTCTCGCTCGGGATCGCTTTGGTGGTGAGATTGATCGCGCCGCCGCCGAACTCGCCGGGGAAGTTGGCCGAGTAGGTCTTCTGCACAAGGCTCGAGGCGATGACGTTGGTCGGGAAGATGTCGAGCGGGACGACACGGCTCAGAGGCTCGGGGCTGGGGAGGGGCAGCCCGTTCAGCAGGGCGAGCGAATAGCGGTCACCCAGACCGCGCACGAAGACCCGGCCGTTGCCGACCAGCGACAGGCCCGAGGCGCGCGCGAGGGCGCCGGCAATGTCGCTCTCGCCGGTGCGGGCGATGTCGGCCTCGGACAGCACGGTGAGCACCTGCCCCGAGGAGCGTTCCGGATTGCGGTTGCGCTTGCCCGTGACGATGATGCCGCCGCCGGGGAGCGAAACCTCGGGATCGGTGATGTCATCTTCAGGCGCGGGTTCGGCGGTGTCCGCCGCCACATCGGCCGGGTCCGCGGTCTGGGTGGCTACATCTTGGGGCGCGTCCTCGGGGACCTGCTTTTCCTGGGCGTGGAGTAGTGCGGGACAGCACAGTGACGAAGTCAGCAGCAGCAACCCCGCCAGACGCGAAACCTTCGACATGGAACAAGGCCCCCTCATGAATGCCTTTGTGAAATCGGGCGAGCGCATGGCTCGCAAACGGCAAGCGGGAGGCGTCCCGGAAGACGCCTCCCGTGTTGGTGTGGCCGCAATCAGCTCGTGTAGACGGGCAGCGAGGTGCACAGACCGAGCGGGCTGTTGAAGTTCTGGATCGACGAGTTGCAGGTCCAGCTCTGGAACACGCTGGTCAGCTGCGCCGCATTCTGGATCGCGCCGACATAGGTGCGGGTCGGGAAGTAGCTCGAGACCGGGTTGGCGTTGAAGGCCGTGACGCCGGTCTCGCCCGCACCGTTCACCACGTTGTTGGTGAGCGTGATAGCGAAGGCGATGCTGTTGTTGGTGCCTGCGTTGACCCGGTCGAGGATCTGCGCATCGGTGACGCCCGAGGAACCCTGCGTGGGCCGGCTGGTCTTGCTGCACGAACCGACAACCGAATCGATCCGGATCAGCGCCGCCAAGGTCGGGGCCTCGTCGATGCGGTAGCACACGTTCTGTGCGTCGATGACCCCGTTGGTGAGCGACAGACCCGCCCCGCCGCGCGCCCGAACCACCTGGGTGGACAGGCTGGAGCGTTGCACGAAGGTGAAGTTGTTCACGAACATCCGGCTCTGCGGGATCGCATTGCTCGGCGTGTTGGCGGTGAGGCTGTCAGGCGAATCCAGCTCGATTAGGTTATCGCCGGTCGAGGCGCGTTGCACCGCGATCACCGTGTCGAAATTGCCCTGCATGCCGGAGTCGGCGTCGAGCGCGTCGTCCGATGCGCCGATGACCGCCATGTTGCGGACGTTGACGGTGCCGCCGAAGAACTCCGCGCCGTCATCCGAGCTGTTGAAGGTCTGCAGGTTCTCGATCACCGTGCCCGATCCGGTGCCGCCGGTGGTGAGCGCCTGGAGCTCGTTGCCCGACGCAAGCTCGAAGCCCGAGAAGCGGATCTGGTTGAAGCGGAACGAGCCCGAGCTGTCCGCGCTGTTCGAGCCGCCATAGGGGGTCGCAACCGCGGTCCCTTCGAGCTGCTGCTGGCAGGTCGCGTTAGCGCCGGGAGTGGTGGCCGTGTTGAACACGCCGGTGTTGCAGTCCGACACCGGCGCACGGCCCAGCAGCACCACGCCGCCCCACTGTGCGTCGGAGTTGTCGGTGGAAAGGCCCTGCACATTGTCGCGGCTGGTCCAGATGATCGGCCGGGTTGCCGTGCCGTTTGACTGGATCGCGTTGCCGCGGTTGACGACGAGGAAGGAGTTGCCCTGCGCGAACAGGATCACGCCCGGTTCGACCGTCAGGGTGACGGCGGTTCCGGTGCTGGAGAAGCCGCGGTCGGTGCCGACGTTCACGCGGTCGCGGATCTCGTAGAGGAGGCCGGGGATGTACCGCAGCGTGTCGCTGGACGTGAA
This sequence comes from Erythrobacteraceae bacterium, assembly GCA_027489065.1. Lineage (GTDB taxonomy): Bacteria > Pseudomonadota > Alphaproteobacteria > Sphingomonadales > Sphingomonadaceae > Erythrobacter. The sequence continues at coordinate 24,504 of JAIYAM010000033.1, forward strand.
GGTCGCAGGCAGGCGGCACACACGGTAGGTGCCGGTCGGTCCGGTGATGGTCCCTTGATCGGTGAGGCCGGCGACGGTGGAGATGGTGGGGCATCCGGCCGCGGGGGTCACCAGCGCGGGGCCCGGCGGCGGGGTCGGGGTCGGCGTGGGGGCCGGATTGTTGATGATGATGTCGCCGCCCGAGCCCGGCGAGGCGATCTCGTCCGCGCCGCAGCCCGCCAGAGCCACGAGGCTACAACCCAGAATCAGAGTGCGATGGAAGTTCTTCACAGCGTGCGGTCCCCTCTAGTGCCGAGAATCGGTGATGCGCGTCGGATCGGATGCGCTGGGGGCTCGCTACGGGTCGGTCGTGACCGATTTGTTGCAGCATTACAGCTGCGTGTCACAATCGCGATTATGACCGAAACATGACATGGCGAGCTGAATGGCTGATGTGCTCGGTTGCCGGGATGTCACGAAATTGTGGCGCTAAAGCAGGCACATAAGGCTCTGCATTACAAAAAAAAGACAATGTTTCAGATTTGTTGCAGGCGGGCTCGAGGTGAGTCATCATCCGCAGGTTCCTGGAGGAGTCCTGCCGATGTTCGTTTCCGCTCTCGCTCTCGCCCTGACTGCCGCATCGCCTTCGTCGGGTGCGCTGCCCGCGACGCTCGCGGCGGCCCCGGAACTCGCCGCCGAGACACTCGCGGCTGGACGAGGGGAAGAAGCGCTGGTGACGCTCCAGAAAGCCAGCGCAGCCGATCCGCACGATCCGGCGGTGCTCATCAATCTCGGTATCGCCTATGCGCACGCAGGCGACGAGGTGAAGGCCCGCGCAGCCTTTCAGCAGGCGCTGACCTGCCAGGAAGTGATCGAGCTCGACACCGCCGACGGGACCACGACGGATTCGCGCAAGCTCGCCCGCAAGGCGATCCGGATGCTCGAGCGCGGTGAATTCCGGCCAGCGGCAACGCGTGCCGGCCAGCTGACCTATCGCGACTGATCGACAGGAACGCAGGCTTGCGAGGTCCCGTTCAGCGGGCCTCTTGTCGCCTTGAGGCCGGAAGTTACGCCGAACCTTGCGCAGTTTGCGGTTCCTTCGGCACGCCGGTGATCAGCCGCGCACCGCGCTGGAAGGTGACATAGCGCCACAGCCACTGAAGGCTGACCAGCACGCGCTGTTCGAAGGCGACCAGCAGATAGACGTGAACCACCGCCCATAGCACCCAGGCGGGATAGCCCTTCAGCCGGCGCTTGCCGAAGTCGAAAACGGCGGCGTGGCGGCCGATGATCGCCGTATTGCCACGGTTGCGGAAGGCGAAGGGCGCGACCGCGCCGCTCGCGCCGCGCGCCTGCCGGGCGAGTTCGCGCCCGAGATGCTCCCCCTGCTGCTTGGCGACCTGCGCGAGGCCGGGGAGGGGCGCGCCGCTTGCCCCCGGAGCGGCCACGGTGTCGCCGATCGCGTAGATGCCGGGAAAGCCCGCCACCTCGAGCCGATCGCTGACCGGAATGCGCCCGGCGCGGTCAGGCGCGATGCCTAGCCACCGGTCGGCGGGCGAAGCGCGGATGCCCGCGCCCCACACCATCGCGTTCGCAGCCAGAAATCCGCCCGGCAAGCGAACGCCCTCGGCAGTGACATCCTCGACGGCCTCGCCCGTCCGCACTTCGACGCCCAGTGCCTCGAGCCGCTGCAAGGCATAGGCGGAGAGCTCCTCGGGGAAGGCCGAAAGGATCCGGGGGCCAGCCTCGACCAGGACGACGCGGGCCTCGCGCGGGTCGATGTGGCGGAAGTCGCGGGCGAGCGCGTGGCGCGCCAGTTCGGCGATCGACCCTGCCATCTCGACGCCGGTCGGCCCGCCGCCGATGATCACGCTGGTCATCAGCGCCTGCCGCCTTGCGGCGTTGCTCTCGCGTTCGGCGCATTCGAAGCCCATCAGCACCCGCGTACGGATCGCGCGGGCGTTGTCGATGGTCTTGAGGCCGGGCGCGTGCTCCGCCCAGGCGTCATTGCCGAAGTAGTTGTAGACCGAGCCCGTCGCGATCACGAGCGTATCGTAGGGTATCCGCGCGCCGTCCTCGGTCAGCACCGCCTTGCGGCGCGTGTCGATGCCGGTCACCTCGGCGAGCAGCACCTCGGCGTTGCGCTGATGGCGCAGCATCTTGCGGATCGGCTCGGCGATGTCGGCAGGCGAGAGCGCGGCGGTCGCCACCTGATAGAGCAGCGGCTGGAAGAGGTGGTAGTTGTTGCGGTCGATGAGCGTCACGGTGACGGGCGCGCGGGCCAGCGCCTTGGCACAGGCAATGCCGCCGAATCCCCCGCCGATGATGACGACATGGGGCGCAGCCGGCGCGGTGCCGGGTCGCTCGAGCGGCGACCTGCCGGGGTCTGCGTCAGCCATGCCTTGCGTCTTCGTCGGAGACGGCCAGCGGCTTGCGGGTCGCAAGGTCGAATTCGGCCCCCGTGCCCAGCACATGCGCGCACAGATCATGGACCGTGATCGGTGCGCCGGTTCGCACCTCCGAGACGTCCGAGAAGGACACCCCGGCCGGATCGAGAAGATAGGCCGCGCCCGAGCCGATGACGCTCAGCTTCCCGTCCTCGACCACCGCCGCGGTGTCCTCGTCGAGCCCCAGCCCGAGCGAGCCGGGCGCCGCTGCCAGAGCCGCCACGAGCCGGCCGATGCGGCCGCGCTGCGCGAAGTGCTGGTCGATGATGGTGTCCTCCATGAGCCCAAGCCCAGGGGCCATCGCCACCGCGCCGCGCCGTCCGCTGTCGTCGCTGTCGCCCGAGACCAGCATCGTCGCGCTCATCGCCGAGGCTCCGGCAGAAGTGCCCGCGATCAGGCCGCCCTCCTCGTGCAGCCGGGCGAGCCACGCGCCCAGCGCGGTGCCGGCGACCATGCTGACAAGCCGCGTCTGGTTGCCGCCGGTGAAGAAGATCCCGCTTGCGCCTTCGACCAGATCGAGGGTGGCGGGCGAATCGGCATCGCTGCGCTGATCGAGGTAGAGTTCGACGAGTTCGCCCCGGTGCAGCCCTTCGAAGGCCGCGCGGTAATCGTCGAAATATCCGGTGCGCGAGTGGCTGGCGATGGTCGCGATCACCAGCTTCCCGCCGCCGAGCCGCTTGGCAATGGCGGCAAGGATCGTGCGCCGGCCATCGGGATCGCGGTCCTCATGTCCGCCGATGATGAACAGCGGCCCCGGTGTGCGCTCATGAGATGCCTCGCTCATGGGCCTTCCTCCTCGTCCCGGGAAAGCCAGATCGACGGATCCTCATCCCCTGCGCGCATCAGCGCCACCGCGAAGTGCGAGCTGTTGTGCCCGAAGCCGGGCTGGCCCTTGCGATCGAGCGCGACGGCCCCGCCTTCCGCCCCGAGCCGCGCGAGCCGCGCGAGCGAGCACTGGATCGCCGGCATCACGTCCATCCGGCCGAGCTTGTCGATGATCCGCGAGGCCAGCACCGTCCGCGCGATCTCCTCACCATCCCCCGAAAGGGCCACCGCGCCGAGCGTGTTGTCGGCATAGAAGCCGCAGCCCGGCATCGGACTGTCGCCGACCCTGCCGACCCGTGTGCCTTCGAGCCCGCCGGTCGAGGTGCCGGCGGCGAAATCGCCATTGCTGTCGAGCGCCACCGCTCCCACCGTGTCGCAGGCGGCATCGGCGCTCACCACGGCGCGGACCGGTTGGCGCTGTTCGTCGTCCTTCAGTTCAGCCCCGCGCTCCCTTGCGAAGGCGAGCGCGCCGTTTCCGGCGAGCAGGATCTCGCGTTCCCTCAGCACCTCGCGCGCGACGCTGACCGGGTGCCGCACCAGCGGCAGCGCGGCGACCGCGCCGACGGCGAGCGATGCTCCGTCCATCATCCCGGCGCACATCTCGATCCCGCCGGCGCGATTGGGAACGGCGCCTGTCCCGGCGTTGAACACCGGATGGTCCTCCATGACCCGGATCGCCGCCTCCACGGCAGCAACGGCCGAACCGCCCGCCGCGAGCACATCGGCCCCGGCGCGCACGGCTTCATCGAGGCCCTCGCGGTTGTCGCTTTCCTCCTCCGGAGCAATGGTCTTGGCGCCGCCGTGGATCAGGATCGTCCAGCCCGTCATCCGGCCGCTCACAGGCTGTGCCCCGCCTGAGCGGTCATGGTCAGCGGTTGGACGATACCGGGTCTGGCCTCGTCAGGCTGGAAATTGACGACCTGCCGCCAGCAACCTTCGACATCGCTGGGCGTCAGAACCAGCAGGTCACCCGGCCCGGCCAGGGCAAGGCCGATCGCGTTGGCCTCGGCCTCCGCAGTCACGGCCCGCACCTGGCCGCGCAGCAGGCCGCTCTCCTCCGCCCCCCGCTTGAGCAGAGCCAGCAGTTCGCCGCGCGGGCGCCCGCGGGTCACGGGGTCTTCGCGGAACACCAGTTCATCGAACAGCCGGGCGGAGAGGCGCGCCATTTCGAGCACGTCCTCGTCGCGGCGGTCACCGGGCACAGAGATGACCCCGATCGTGCGCTGGTAGCGATGCCGCAGCCCGTCGATCACCGCGCCGAGCGCTTCGAGCCCGGCGACGTTGTGGGCGTAGTCGACGATGGCCCGGAAGCCGTGCGCGTCGTGGACATTGAGGCGGCCGGGGTTCTGCTCGAAATCCGACTGGAAGGTGCCCAGCGCGGTGCGGATCGTCGGCAGGGAAATGCCGTGCGCCGCCGCCATCGCCGAGGCCGCGAGCGCATTGGCGATGTTGAAGACGGCAAGGCCATGTAGCGTCGCAGGGATTGAGGCGGCGGGCAGAATCACTTCGCGCAGGCCTTCGCGGTGCAGCACGATCGTGCCTCCGTCCGGCCCCGGCTCGCGGACCATCGCCGCGCCGCCTTTCTCGATGTGCCGTGCGAGCCACGGCGCCATTTCGGCCTCGCCGCCTTCAAGCGAGAACCACATGACGGAGCCTCGGGCGCGCCGCGCCATCTTGCGGGTCAGGGGATCGTCCGCATTCAGCACCGAAACCCCGCGCCGGCGCACGCTTTCGATGATCAGCGACTTGACCTCGGCAAGCTGCTCGACCGTGTCGATGCCCTTGAGCCCAAGGTGATCGGCCGTGACATTGAGCACCGCGCCCACGTCTGCCTCTCCATAGGCGATGCCTTCGCGCAGTATGCCGCCGCGCGCGGTTTCGAGGATCGCCACCTCGACGCAGGGATCGCTCAGCACCATGCGCGCGCTGCGCGGTCCGGTGGCATCGCCCGGCACGATCAGCGTGTCGTTCACGAAAGCGCCGGCTGTCGAAGTCATGCCGACGATCTTGCCGGTGAAGCGGAAGATGTGGCGCAGCATCCGCGCAGTGGTCGATTTGCCATTGGTGCCGGTGATCGCGAAGATCGGCACGCGCGAGCGGCTGCCGCGCGGGAACAGCATTTCGATGACGGGCCGCGCCACGTCCCGCGAGGCGCCTTGCGAAGGTTCAAGATGCATCCGGAAACCGGGCGCGGCATTGACCTCGATCACCCCGCCGCCGGTCTCGCGCACGCTCTGCGCGATGTGGGGCGCGATGAAGTCGATTCCTGCAACATCGAGCCCGAGGATCATCGCCGCGCGGGCGGCGATGGCGGCATTGTCCGGGTGGATTTCGTTGGTGCGATCGATCGCGGTGCCGCCTGTCGAAAGGTTGGCGGTGACCGCGAGAAACACGGTTTCGCCGCGGGCCGGAACGCTTGCGGGGGTAAGACCGGCCCTCGCGAGAAGATCCTGCGCGGCGGCATCGAGCTTGATGCGGGTCATCACCTTTTCGTGGCCGACGCCCCGGCGCGGATCGCGATTGACCTCTGCGACGAGTTCCTCAACCGTCGATGTCCCGTCGCCGATGACGCAGGCCGGCACGCGCTCGGCGACCGCGACGACCCTGCCGTCCACCACCAGGATGCGGTGATCGCGGCCGGCGAAGAATCGCTCGACGATCACCTCGCCGCCCTTGGCTGCGGGCAGGGCGGCCTGGAACCCGGCACGCAACTGCCCGGGTTCGATGATGCCGGCGGTGATGCCGCGCCCGTGATTGCCGTCACGCGGCTTGGTGACGAGCGGATAGCCGAGCCGGGCGGCGGCGCGGACTGCCGCGTCCTCGTCCCGCACCACCTCGCCCGTGGGCACGGGGATGCCGTGCGCGGCGAGGATCTGCTTGGTGTAATCCTTGTCGCCTGCCGCTTCGGCGGCGAGCAGCGGCGTCTTGCCGGTGATGCTGGCGCGGATGAGCTGCTGGTAGCGCCCCTGGCCGAGCCGGATCAGACTGCCGCGCCCGAGCCGGGTGACGGGAATGCCGCGCCGCTGCGCCTCGTCGACCAGCGCGCGGGTCGTCGGGCCCAGCGCGCGGCGATCCGAGAGGCGCTGCAATTGCGCGCGTCTCGCGGCGAGGTCGAAGCCGCTCTCCATCTCGGCCAGCCGGTCCAGCCCCTCGATGCCTGCGAGCCGGTCCGGCAGCAGGGCGTTGACGAGTTCGAGCGCGATCCGTCCGGCGGCCAGCCCGACCTCTTCGTCGGCATAGGCGAACATCACGTTGTAGACGCCGGGCCGGCCTTTGACCGCGCGGGTCTTGCCCCGGGTGACGCGGTTGCCGACCTCGCACTGCAGTTCCAGCGCGACATGTTCGGCGACATGGCCGAGCCACGTTCCCTCGTGCAGGCGCTCGGCGAAACCGCCCGCATGCCCGCGACTGCACTGGTGCCGGGCAAGGCCGGGGAGGGCGCCGAGCAGACGTTCGGCAAAGCCCTCCAGCCGCGTTGTCGGCCATTGCTCCAACCTGCCGAGATCGAGCATGATCCTGATCATCGGGGTATGGCTATAGTAATGTGCGCCTCGATAGACCGTGTGGTCTGTCACTCGCATAGTCTTGGGGTGTTCGATTACATACTCGCGTAGATCATTATACTGCCGACCCATCGCCGTTTCCTTGATAATCCCGATTGCATCAAAAATGCCGAGTATATCATCTGTAAAAGCGAGGGTTTTCGCCATAACATCGGTTCGAAAGCGATGTTTGGCGCGCAAGGTCGGCGCTGGCGCGAGCCGATCCGGCGCAAGGCAGGTTTGATTGCTGCAAGGTGGGTCCAGAGCCCGCCCAGACCCCCGCTAGACCCCCTCCAACCCTGTCTCGACCCCCTCCAGGGGCCGGTTCAGCCGATGTTTCATGTGAAACACTGCACCGATGGCGCAGTGCGAAGCCATCGCTGTCCCTCGCAGGTGGCGAGCGGCGGGAAATGTCGTGGAAAGGCTTGCCACCGCGGAGGGATCGGTCAGCCAAAACCGTCCCGGTATGAGCGGCGGGTACCGAGAGGGAGTGCGCTGGTGAGCCGCCATGCGGCACGCGGCATCGCGCTTCGCCTCACGCCGGGCAAAAGCGGTTTACCGTCAGCGCCTTGCAGCGAAATTGGTCGGGGAGAGAGGATTCGAACCTCCGGCCCCTGCCTCCCGAAGACAGTGCTCTACCAGGCTGAGCTACTCCCCGACCGTGTCGGCTCCACAAGGGCAAAACCCCCCGTGGATCGAGGCAAGGCGCGCCCTATAGGTGGCGATGAGCACAGTGGCAAGCGGGCAAATGCGCGCTATGGTCATGAGCATGGCCAGCCTCGCGAATCCCTTTTCCGGTTCCGTCCCGTCGGGGGCACGACCCCATCCCGAGCAGCAATATCTCGACCTGATGCGTCAGGTCTGGGAGACGGGCAGCGAACGCGTCGACCGCACCGGGATCGGCACGCGATCAGTGTGCGGGGCGATGCTGCGATTCGATCTGGGCGGGGGTGCGATGCCGCTGCTCACGACCAAGCGCGTGTACTGGAAAACCGCGACCCGCGAATTGTTGTGGTTCCTGACCGGGGAAACCAACATCCGCCCGCTGGTGCTGCAGGGCGTGAAGATCTGGAACGAGTGGCCCCACGCTCGCTACGTCCGCGAGACGGGCCATCCGCTCAGCCTCGAGGATTTCGTCGCACGAATCGCCGAGGACGAGACTTTCGCCAATCGCTGGGGCGATCTCGGGCCGGTCTACGGCAAGCAGTGGGTCGATTGGCCGACCTACCGCTACCGTCCCGACGGGCTCTACGAGAAAGGTGAGGGCATCAATCAGATCGCAGCCGTGATCGAGAGCCTCAGGACCAGCCCCGGCAGCCGCCGCCACATCATCGAGGGCTGGAACGTCGCCGAGCTCGACCGCATGGCGCTCCCTCCGTGTCACAAGACCTACCAGTTCCACGTCGCAGGGGAGGGGCCCGACGCGCGGCTCAACTGCCTGCTTTACCAGCGCAGCTGCGACGTCGCGCTCGGACTGCCGTTCAACCTGTGGTCGGCAGCGCTGCTCACCGCGATGATCGCGCAGCAGGTGGGCATGGAGCCGGGCGAGCTGGTGTGGATGGGGGGCGACGTCCACCTCTACCTCAACCACGCCCATCTGATCGAGGAACAGCTGTCCCGCGCCCCTCAGAGCCACCCCCGGCTTGCGATCACCCGGACGCCCGAAACAATTTTCGACTACGCGATCGAGGATTTTGTGGTGCATGATTACGCGCCGCTGCCACCGATCAGTGCTCCCGTTGCGGTATAGGGACCAAGCCTCCACCGCGCTTGACCGCTCCCGGCGCTTGAAATAAAAATACGTATTCAAGCAATGATTGCACCGGCATTCGGCAGGGTGCCACGAGGGAGAGCGCGACTGATGGCCGATCCTGCACAACCGGCAGAGGGCAACCGCCCCGCGCTCGCGTTGCACGTGCCCGAGCCCAAGTATCGCCCCGGCGATCAGGCGGACTTCTCGCACATCGACATCGGCCAGCCCGGTGACCAGCCGCGCCCCGACGAGGGCATTCACCCCTCGCAGATGGCGGGCCTCGCATACGGCCTGGTGCGGGTGCTGGGGGACGACAATCAAGCCCACGGCCCGTGGAACCCGCGTCTGTCTCCCGATACCTTGAAGACCATGCTCCGCCACATGGCGATGGTCCGCGCCTTCGACGAGCGTATGTTCCGCGGGCAGCGCCAGGGCAAGACCAGCTTCTACATGAAGTGCACCGGCGAGGAGGCGACCTCCATCCCGCCGGCAATGGCGCTCGCCAGCGACGACATGGTGTTCCCCTCCTATCGCCAGCAGGGGATCCTGATCGCGCGCGGCTATCCGCTGCTCGAGATGATCAACCAGATCTACTCGAACAAGGCCGATAAGCTGAAGGGCCGCCAGCTGCCGATCATGTATTCGAGCCGGGAACACAGCTTCTTCTCGATTTCTGGCAACCTCGCCACGCAGTGTCCGCAGGCGGTGGGCTGGGCGATGGCGAGCGCGGCGAAGGGCGATAGCCGGATCGCGGCGAGCTGGGTGGGCGAAGGCTCCACCGCCGAGGGCGACTTCCACTCGGCCTGCACTTTCGCGGCCGTCTACAACGCGCCGGTAATCCTCAACGTGATCAACAACCAGTGGGCGATCTCGAGTTTCTCGGGCTTCGCGGGCGGGGAGCGCACGACGTTCGCGGCGCGCGGGCTCGGCTACGGGATCGCAGCGCTGCGGGTGGACGGCAATGACGCGCTGGCCTGCTATGCCGCCGCCGAATGGGCCGCAAACCGTGCGCGCGGCAACCACGGGCCGACCCTGATCGAATATTTCACTTACCGCGCCGAGGGCCACTCCACCTCGGACGACCCCAGCGGCTACCGCTCGGCGCAAGAACGCGAGGAATGGCCCCTGGGCGATCCCGTGAACCGCTTGAAGAACCACCTCATCGCCATCGGCGAATGGGACGATGATCGCCAGGCGGCGATGGATCTCGCCTGCGCCGAAGAGGTCAAGGCGACCACCAAGGAGGCCGAGAAGAACGGCATCCTCGGCCATGGTCTCCACCACCCGTTCCACACCATGTTCGAGGATGTCTACGAGGAGCTGCCCTGGCATCTTGAAGAACAGGCCGCCCAGGCGATCCGCGAACGCATCGCCAAGTTCGGCACCGAAAGGCCCTTCGGATGAGCCACGAAACCGCAAGCGAGCCTGCCGGCGTGGGCGAAAATGTCCTCCCGGAGCGCCGCCTCAACATGATCGAGGCGATCAACGAAGCGCTCGACATCATGCTCACCCGTGATCCCGATGTGATCATAATGGGCGAGGATGTCGGCTATTTTGGCGGGGTGTTCCGCGCGACCGCTGGCTTGCAGGCCAAGCACGGCAAGACCCGCGTGTTCGATACGCCTATTTCCGAATGCGGCATCATCGGCGTGGCGGTGGGGATGGGGGCCTATGGCCTGCGCCCCGTGCCCGAAATCCAGTTCGCCGATTACATCTACCCCGGCCTCGACCAGCTGATCTCGGAAGCCGCGCGCCTCAGGTATCGTTCGGCGGGTGACTACATCGCGCCGATGACGGTGCGCTCGCCCTTTGGCGGCGGGATTTTCGGCGGCCAGACCCACAGCCAGTCGCCCGAGGCATTGTTCACCCATGTGGCGGGCCTCAAGACCGTGATCCCGGCGACCCCGCACGATGCCAAGGGGCTGCTGATTTCGGCGATCGAAGACAATGATCCGGTGATCTTCTTCGAGCCCAAGCGCATCTACAACGGCCCCTTCACCGGCTTCTACGACCAACCGGTCGAACCTTGGAAGAAGCACCCCGATAGCGTGGTGCCCGAAGGCTATTACAAGATCCCGCTCGGCAAGGCGCGCGTCGTGCAGGAAGGCGAGGCGCTGACCGTGCTCGCCTATGGCACGATGGTCCATGTTGCCGAGGCGGTGTGCAAGGCCAAGGGTGTTGATGCCGACATCCTCGACCTGCGCACCTTGGTTCCGCTCGACATCAAGGCAATCGAAGCCTCGGTCGAGAAGACCGGCCGCTGCCTGATCGTCCACGAAGCGACCCGCACTTCGGGCTTCGGCGCGGAGCTTTCCGCGCTGGTCACTGAACGCTGCTTCTACCACCTCGAAGCCCCCGTCGAACGCGTCACTGGCTTCGACACGCCCTATCCCCACAGCCTCGAATGGGCCTATTTCCCCGGCCCCGTCCGCATCGGCGAGGCGATCGACAAGCTTCTCAAGGACTGACCCGACACATGGCCAAGTTCATTTTCAAGATGCCCGACGTGGGCGAAGGCGTGGCCGAGGCGGAAGTCGTCGAATGGCACGTCAAGGTCGGCGACCGGGTCGAGGAAGACCAGCACATCGTCGACGTGATGACCGACAAGGCGACGATCGATATCGAAAGCCCGGTCTCCGGCACGGTGACGACGCTCGCGGGCGAAGTCGGCGATGTGGTCGCGATCGGCGCGATGCTGCTGGTGATCGAGACCGAAGCTGACGCTGGGGGCGAGGCTACCGAAGAACAAGCCGAAGCGGCCGCTGGGCAGATCGAGGACGATATGTCGGACGCGCCGACGTCCGAGGAAGTGGCCGAACGGATCGAGGCCGAGACCCCCGACGCATCGGATGGTGACGACGCGGCACTCGCCGCGCCCGCCCCTGCACCCGAGCAAAAGAGCGATACCAAGGTCCTTGCCTCCCCCGCCGTACGCCAGCGCGCCCGCGAGCTTGGCATTGACCTTGCGCAGGTGAAGCCCGCCGCCGATGGCCGCGTGCGCCACGCCGATCTTGACGCTTTCCTCGCTTATAATGCTGGGAGCGGCTTTGGCGCAGCGGGCAAGACGCGGGGCGATGAAGCCATCAAGGTCATCGGCCTCAGAAAGCGCATCGCGCAGAACATGGCCGCGGCCAAGCGCCACATCCCGCACTTCACTTATGTCGAGGAGTGCGACGTCACCGATCTGGAAGAGCTTCGCGCGCAATTGAACGCGGCACGGGGTGATCGGCCCAAGCTCACCATGCTGCCGCTGCTGATCACCGCGATCTGCAAGGTGATCCCCCGGTTCCCGATGATCAACGCCCGCTATGATGACGAGGCGAATGTCGTCACCCGTTATGGCAGCGTGCACCTTGGCATGGCGGCGCAGACGACAAGCGGCTTGATGGTGCCGGTGATTCGCGATGCGCAAAGCCGCAACCTGTGGCAGCTCGCGCGCGAAATCGGGCGTCTGGCCGAGGCCGCGCGCACAGGCAAGGCGACGTCGGAGGAACTTTCGGGCTCGACGCTGACCGTCACCTCGCTGGGCCCCCTCGGCGGCGTTGCTACCACCCCAGTGATCAACCGCCCCGAGGTGGCGATCATCGGCCCCAACCGCATTGTCGAGCGGCCCATGTTCGTCAGCGATGGCATGGGCGGCGAGCGCGTTGCCAAGCGCAAGCTGATGAACATCTCGATTTCCTGCGATCACCGCGTGGTCGACGGGCACGATGCGGCAAGCTTCATCCAGGGCGTCAAGAAGCTGATCGAGACGCCGGCGCTTTTGCTGGTCGACTGATTACGGTAATGTCGGGGCGGGAAGGCCTTCGACATGACCCGTGACCCGCGTATCGATGAATACATCGCCAAGGCCGCGGCCTTCGCGCAGCCGATCCTCACCCATGCCCGTGCGCTGGTGCACGCGGCGCTTCCCGGGGCGGAGGAAACCATCAAGTGGGGCATGCCGCACTTCGTGGTCGAAGGAAGGAACATCGTCGGCCTCGCCGCCTTCAAGGCCCACGCTTCGGTCATCATCCATCACGAGGAAACCGCCGGGGAAGGCATGGGCGCGCTCGGCAAGCTGACGAGCCTCGCTGACCTTCCACCGGACGAGCAACTGATTGCGCGCTTTCAGGCCCGTCCGGCTGCGCTGTCCGCGCCCCGGCCCAAACGCGCGCCCAAGCCCGAAATGCCTGTTCCGCCCGCCTTTGCCGCCGCGCTCGAAGCAGCGCCCGCAGCGCGCGCGGTTTTCGACGCTTTCGCCCCATCGCACCGCCGCGAATATGTCGAATGGATCGCCGATGCGAAGCGCGAGGAGACCCAGACCAAGCGCATTGCCCAGGCGGTCGAATGGCTCGCCGAAGGGCGCAAGCGAAACTGGAAGTACGAGAACTGCTGAGGGCGCACGGCCCCTTCAAAATTTGCCGAGATCGCCGTTGACAGCCCGATGCACCGGCCCTAATGGCGCTGCTCCACGAACGGGATGGCACCGCCGGAACGTTCGCAGGTACAAGATGCGCGGGTGTAGCTCAGTCGGTTAGAGCGTCGGCCTGTCACGCCGAAGGTCGCGGGTTCGAGCCCCGTCACTCGCGCCACTTGTTCCGAAGGGACGGGCTTTGAAGGCCATGTAAAGGCGGGCGTCAGTCCGCCTTTTCTTTTGCCTGATCCGGCGGGCTCCAGCTGCCCGTTTCCATCCAGATCAAGAAGCGCCGCAAGGGCAGCAGCCAGATCAGGCCGAGCACGACGTAGACGACGGTCTGCGCGGCGCCCGGCCAGCTGCCGATGATGTCCGGCGCATAGCGCGCGACCACGATGCCGTAGACCATCAGGGCCGCAAACAGCGCGAAGACGCCGAAAGGAATTCGCCAGGTGGGGGTCTCGCGCATTTACAGGTTTCCGTAGACTCGGGTCGGGGTGACGACCGCATCAAGCGGCTTGTCATGGGGTTCGGTCGGCAGGGTCTCGCGGATTTGCACGTCCCATGCGAGGCCAACGGCAAGCAGCGGGGGATGTTCCGCCAGCCAGCGATCATAATGGCCGCCGCCTTGTCCGAGCCGGTCGAGGGCGGGGGTGAAACCAACCAGGGGCACGAACAGGACGTCGGGCACTAGTGTCTCGGCTGCGGCGGCGGGCTGGAGCATTCCGAAGGGGCCGACCTCGAGATCGTCCTGCGCGTAAGGATCGGTGTGATGGCGGAAGGTCATCGGCGCGGCGCGGTTCGCGAAGTGGGGGAGGGCGAGGGTATGCCCCGCGTCACGGAAGAAGCGCGCATAGGCGGCTGCGGGCGCCTCGAACGGGCCGGCGTGGTAGAGACCGATCGTGGC
>JAIYAM010000046.1 GCA_027489065.1 Erythrobacteraceae bacterium
CTGATCGTCTCGCAGCCCGACACGGGCGAACAGGCCTTGGAAATCGTCGACACGCTGGTCCGCTCCAACGCGATCGACGTGCTGGTGGTCGATTCGGTCGCAGCCCTGGTGCCGCGCGCGGAAATCGAAGGCGAGATGGGCGATAGCCACGTCGGCCTTCAGGCACGCCTGATGAGCCAGTCGCTCCGCAAGCTGACCGGCTCGATCAGCCGCTCGCGCTGCATGGTGATCTTCATCAACCAGCTGCGCATGAAGATCGGGGTGATGTACGGGAACCCGGAAACCACCACCGGCGGCAATGCGCTCAAGTTCTACGCCTCGGTGCGTCTCGACATCCGCCGTACCGGCCAGATCAAGGACCGCGACGAGATCACCGGCAACGCGACCCGCGTGAAGGTGGTCAAGAACAAGGTCGCGCCGCCCTTCAAGCAGGTCGAGTTCGACATCATGTACGGCGAAGGCATCTCCAAGATCGGCGAGATCATCGATCTCGGGGTCAAGGCCGGCCTCGTCGAGAAGTCGGGGAGCTGGTTCTCCTACGATTCGATCCGCATCGGGCAGGGGCGTGAGAACGCCAAGACCTACCTCAAGGAGAACCCGGAAGTTTGCGACCGGTTGGAAGCTGCGATCCGCAGCCGCACCGATCAGGTCGCCGGGGAGATGATGGCCGGGCCGGACGCGGACTCGGACGACTGATCCCCAAGCGGGCGCGGGCCGGGACAAGTGTCCCGCTCCTCCCGGCTGTCCCCATATGCGCCCGGACACGCGGAACGCCGGCGTGTGCTTTCCCCAAGGCATGCGCCGGCCTTTCGCCGTTTCGGGGGGACGCGAAATCGCAGGGTGGGTCCAGACCCCCGCCAGCGGCCGGTTCGATCCGCTGTTAGTGGACACAAGGGACTGGAGTGATGGTTGGCCGGGATTTCCCGGGACTTTTCGGGACAACGCGGCACGGGAATGGCTCAAATCCGGGCTTTCCATGGGGCGCTGCAAAAATTCGGCCTTCGGCGTGAGTGTCTAGAGCGATGGTTGATTTATTGGCTCTCCGGGGCCTTTCGGCTGGTCGCGGTGGTTTCCCGGAGATTTTAAGAGGTGATCGTCTTAGTGGCGGAATTCTGCGGTTCATGGGCTCTTCAGAGGCCTCTTACTGGCATCTGAGAGGCCTCTCATCAAGCGATGAACTGGGACATGCGGTGTCCCAGTTCGTGAAAAGAAGCCCGAACTGGGCACTTCTTGAAATCATTGCGCTTTTTCGACCTTCGGTGCTTCGTGCGGGTGAAATAGCTAATCGGAAGTGGGCGCGTTTTTCAGACTGCAGTTGCGGTGCTGCCGTCACCTCTCTTGCTCTTGCGAACATAAACGAGACGCCAATTGCAAGGGCACCATTCTTGGCCGCATCCGGGTAATGGAAGAGGCCAACGTTCACCGATCGGCACGGTCGTGCCATCCTTGGACCGCGCCTCGTTGCAGACCAGCTTTACGCTCGCTGAGAAGCGCACTTCGGTCCCCAACCTCAGCCACACTTCGTCTTTAGCAAGATCCGCCTCACGATACACATTAAACGTGGCCCGGTTGAAAGTCGCGGCTTGGGCGTGGCGGGGATTCGCGCGCCCCTTGTCGGAAAGCAAAGGGGCAACCTCGTCTTTCGTGAGCATGGATTGGGAGCTCTGATAATCCCATCGCTGCTGGTAGAAGCCGAGAAGCGCAGGGAGAGCATCAACATCGAAATAGCCCAATGTCTCGACCGCTTCGCGGAGGTGCTTAGCCAGAACCTCCGGCGCACCTCGCTTGAGACCGCCCTCGCCTGAAACAGACATCTTCAAAGCTTCCTCTGCACGGCAACGACCCGGCCGATGATTTCGAGCTCACCGTCATAGGCGGTGAAGGGGGAGACCTCCTTCTTGTCGGACCAAACCTCGACCCCGCCGCCGGGGACGGGGCGAAGGCGCTTGATCATCCCGCAGTCGGCGTAGGCGACGGCCCAGATCTTCTCGGCCATGTTCAATGTGCGCTGGCTGGTGTCGATCAGGAGCAGATCGCTGTCATAGAGGGTCGGCTCCATGCTGTCGCCAAGGCCTTGGGCGAAGAACAGCCGGTCCGGTGAAGCACGGGTGTAGCGACGTATCCAGGCGCGCGGGAAGCGATGGACCTCCTCGGTGATTGGCACGTCCAAGTAGGTTGAACCCATACCGAAGGTGAGGTCGATCTCTCTAACCGGGACAACGTCTTCATACTGATCGTCCGGCACATCGACCGAGGGCATGACAAATCCTGCCCAGCCCGGGAACGAGGGATATGCACCCCTGAGCTTCTCGAGAGTCCTCTGGCTCAACCGCGTCGTTGCGCTCCCATTTGCAGGCCGGTTCAAGGTCGATGGCGACAGACCAGCCTTCTTGGCGAGACCCGCGATGTGGGTACCCGAGAATGCGATGAGGCCGCGGATCAGCGCCTTGTCCTGTTCGAGACCCTCCATCAGCCTCGGATACCTAAACTCGGGTTGCAATCGTAATTGCATAATATCAATTGCAATCGTGATTTAATGCAATTATTGACGCGGCATGGACCAGCAATCGACGATCCGAGAAATCGAGCGGCGCGCTAAGGCAGCCCGCATCCCTCTTTCCGAGCTTTGCCGGCGGGCGGACATCCACCCGACGACATTCTTCCGCTGGAAGAAGGGCCCAAAGAATCCAGCTCCCGTTGGGGCCAATTTCCATTCGATCGAAGCGCTCTATCGTGAGCTGGCGAAGATCGATGCCGAGGATGCCAAACGGCTGTCCAGGCGACCTTCCGGTCGCGGGAAGGCGGTGGCGGCATGATGACGTTGCACGGTCTCCAAGATGGAGAAGCATTGCGCGTTCGCGTGGCGTTGAGTGGCTGCCTGACAATCGACGGGCGCCGCTTCTGGTCGCTCGATAGCGAGCGGTTCGGTGGTCGCTGGGTATCGGCCAGCGCTCTCCCGAATGACGATCAAGTGGCGGTCTTCTGGCTCGCACACGACGGGCCGCGCTACCGTGCGGATTTGCTGCCCGACCACGGCTTCTTCGACCATGCGGCCGCCCTGGCAGTGCTCGAAGGCACCCGGGCGCAGAACCCTGCATTGCTCAATTCTCGAACGGCCACATCGGAAGCCGTTCCTCTCGGAACGCGCTGGCGGCTTCGGCAGCGTTTGCGCACACATCTCGGTCTGCTGATCCGGGAGACGGCTCGAGCGATCGATGTGATGCTGACGCCAGGAAGGCCCAGCCAGATCGTGCGTTCCATGATGCACATAGAAGCATCGCATGACGATGCAGCCGATCAGGTGCCCTTGCCAGAACTCGTTCCCTTGCGGCTGCGCTCCGCGCGCGAAGCAGCTCATCCAGGATGCGATGGCTGTCCTTGGCGAAGCGGCGCAGCTCGGCTGCCCCGATCGCCTCGTAGCTCTGGCGAAGCTCCTCTAGACCTTCCTGCTCAAGGCGATCGTTCCAGCGAAGGACTTCCTGAAAAGCCTTCTGCGCGAAATCATGCATCCACATCTGGCGAAACTCCTGTTGCCCGCAAGCAACCTGCCGCGCCGGGCGGTGAGAGTCAGCCAATAAGTGACGCCTCCAAATATGGGAACGAGGCATGAGCGCGCGCGCCAAGAAGGGTCGCGTTGCGGGTGGCTCGCTTGTCATGAGCCTCGACCCTGCGGCCATCATGGTGCCGAAGCGGATCGGCTTTTTCTTTGAGGACAAGGCGGTTGCGCTGGGGCGCATGATGGCAGTCGACGGGCAGCGCGACCCGATCAAGGTGACGCGCCTGCTGCCGAGCAAGAGCGTCGAAGACTGCATTGCGGAGGGCAAGGCTCCGTGGCAGCTGGTCGTCGGGATGCACCGGCTTCAGGGCTGCATTCTTGAAGGCATCGATGTTCTCGCGATCGAGGTTTCGGGCAAGACCGAAGATCTCGAAGAGTTCGAGGCCAGCGAGAACATGCACAGGCGGGACGTTGGTCCGCTTGAGCGCGCGAAGTTTACCGGCGTGCTCGCTGCTGTAGCCCGCGCGCGCCTTGCCCGGGATCATGGCGAGGATCTTAATCAGCAGCAGATTGCCATCAAGGCGCGCTGGGCTCGGGTCGACACCCGTGAGGACAAGCTGGATCCTGCGGTCGATCAGGAGACTGAGGATACGCGGGGCACGATGCACCGCGTATACGGGTGGCGGGAATCTGCAGCAGAGGCGATGGGCGTCAGCATTGATGTCGTGAAGCGCGACGTCCTGCTTTTCCGCCAGATCATCGAGCCGTTTCCCGAGCTTGTCGAAAGCCTCGCCAAGCATCCCATCGTAGGATCGAATGCCAAAGCGCTGCGCGAGATCGCGCGCGTTCAGAAGGTCGACACGCGGCGCAAGGTCATCGAGGCGCTGCTGGCAGACCCCGCGCTCAGTGCCGATCAGGCCCTTGTCGCCGCGGGCGTTGCACTGGCGAAGCAAGAGCCACTCGACCCAACAGAGAAGTTCAAGAACGCGATCGTCGGCAACTGGGATCGCCTCAAGCACAGAAAGATGCAGTTCATCCCGACCTTCGCGGGCCTGCTTACACGACCACAGGCTTTGGCGATGAAGGAGGCAGTCGAGCTGCGCCTCTCCGAGTTGGGAGATGGCGATGCCTGACGGTCTTTCGCCTGAGATGTGCGCAAGCATCTGCATAAACGCCAGTCACTCTGAGTGCGAGGAGGCACTGCGCCGCTTCCTTATCGTGATGGACGTGGTGGCGCGTTGCAACCTCGGCGCGAGCAAAAGCGCGGCCGTTGCGCGAGCGGCTGACCGATCTGGTGTTCATGCAAGGACTGTGTGGACGTGGGTGCGCCGGGTCCATGGCGTGAGCTGCGAGCCGGTTGTCTGGATCAGGCTGCTTCTCCCTCGCCCCTACGGGCGTAAGCCACACCCCGAGCACCCGCACCTGCACCGCAATTCCGAAATCCTGCTGCTCGAGGAGGCGCTCTGATGCCCTGGCGCGAAATGAGAGATGCGCTGATCGAGGTGCTGCTGGCGCTGGCGATCGTGGCGATCGTGACGCCCGGCCTGATCTGGTGGGCCCAGACGCTGTCAACCGCCGCGCGCATCGCGTTGGAGGCCCTGCTGTGAAGCCGCGCCTGCCATCAGAGGAAGCGA
Source organism: Erythrobacteraceae bacterium (assembly GCA_027489065.1). Taxonomy (GTDB): domain Bacteria; phylum Pseudomonadota; class Alphaproteobacteria; order Sphingomonadales; family Sphingomonadaceae; genus Erythrobacter. The sequence goes on from JAIYAM010000046.1 coordinate 5,131, forward strand.
TCGCGCGCGAGATGCAGGAAGCCGGGCTCGACCGGTTCCCGGCGATCCGCCGCATCCAGCAGCGCCAGCAGATCCTCGCCGAGCTGAGGAGGCCGGTGCGATGAGCATTTGGCAAGAGCCGCTCCGCCGCCCTCTCACCGAGGAAGAAGCTTCGCAAGCCCAATGGGACAGCATCAACTTCCGGTTGATGCTGATCGCCGCGCGGGACGCAGAGAAGGCGGGGCCGCGATGACCATGCTCACCGAGCAGAAGGATGACGCGGTGCGTTTCATCACCGGCTTCGAGCTGAAGCACGGCCGCAGCCCGTCGACTGCCGATCTAGCCGACGGGCAGTTCGATGGCAGCCAGGCGACCGCCGAGTACGTCGTCCGCTCGCTGGTGATCGAGGGACGGCTGCGCCGCGCCCCGCACTCGCGCAATCGCAAGCTGCAGGTGCTCCAGCCCGTCCCGGTGCCCCGCGCGCCGGATGGCGAGCCGCTGCACCTGGTGCGCATCGGAGTACAGGACTGATGGGCCTCAATTACACCGAACGCGCGATCGAAGTCCTGTACGAGCAAGGGGTTCCGCGGGAGCAGATCGCCTGCAGGCTTGGGATCAGCGCGCGGACCGTGCGCAATATCGAGCAGCGCCTTTTCGAGGACGAGGGGCGCGTCCGGCGGCAGGAGAAGCGCTTCCGCGCGCAAAGCCGACGGCTCGGCAAGCTCGTCCGGCAAGCAGGAGGACACCGCTGATGCCGCGTTTTGCCAGCAAGGCCGAATACTACCGCCACCACCGCAAGGTGATGGAGCTCGCGTTGGAGCTGGGCGTCACGCCGATCGAGGCCGAGGCCCGTATGAAGGCGGTCGAGGCGCGCGAGCGCCACCGCGCGAAGATGGCCCGCCGCGGCCTGCGCTCCGCCCTGCCGCCGCTGAGCCTGACGGCCGATCAACCGACCGCGCCGCGCTTCGACGACTTCGAAGCGCGCTGGATGATGAGGAACTGAGCGATGGTTGAAACGGTCGCAACCACCGCCTTCGATCCGCAGCGCGGCACCTTGCCGGTGCTCGAGATCGTCCCGATCGACGAGCTGTCGATCGACCCATCCTATCAGCGCAGCGTCGACAACAAGGCGAGCCGCAAGCTGATCCGCGACATTGCACAGCACTGGCACTGGGGGCTGTGCCAGCCTCTCGTCGTGTCAGCGCGCGACGAGGGTGCCTCGCTGTTCGTGATCGACGGCCAGCACCGTCTGGAGGCCGCCCGCCTTCGCGGCGATATCGACGCGCTACCCTGCGTCCTCGTCGAGTGCGACGGGGCCGAGGAAGAGGCAGCGAGTTTCGTCCAGCTCAACCAGCACCGCCGACCGCTCAACGCGATCGAGTTGTTCCGCGCCGCGATCGCCAGCGGTGAAGAGGAAGCAGCCGCAATCATGCAGGCCATGACCACCGCCGGGCTCACCATTGCGCCGCACCTTACCTCGGTCGCGTGGAAGCCGGGGATGGTCGGGAACATCGCTGGCATTCAGACGGCATGGCGGCGGCACGGTCCCGAAGTGACGCTGCAGGCACTCCGCATTCTCGGCCGAGCCTTCGACGGGGAAGTGATCCAGTTCGCCGGGACGATCTTTCCGGGGATCGTGGCGATCTGCGCCGGCGGGCAGGCTGAAGGTCTCGTCGCGCTGCTTAGGGCCCGGGGCCAAGGCCACTGGCGGGCTCTCGTTCTGCGGGCACGTGCCGACGATCCCAAGCTGAGCTTCGGCCGCGCCAGCGCGCTGGTGATCAAGCGAGAGCTTGACGTCGCCCACGGGCGGCCACCGCCGCCGCAACCGGTGACCGTCAGGGTCCCGGCACCCGTGATGCAGCCGGTACTGCCGCCGCTTTCCTTCTCGCCCGATCATCGCTTTCCCGACGGCAAGGCGTGGTGCGACCAGTGCGATGCGCGGGTGAACAAGGGCACTGCCGAAAGCTGCCGTGATCGCCACTGCTCGATGCGGAGGGCCAATGCCCAAGGCTAAGGCTCATCCCGGCCAGCTTGGCTTTGACTGGAGCGTGCCCGTCCCGGCGCGCGGCGAAGGTGCGCTTGCGGGCTTCGAGCGCCGCGTGAACGCGCTTGTCGGGACAATTCTCGCGAGCGATCCCCGCTCCCGGTACGATATCGCCGCGCGCATGAGCGAGCTGCTCGACGAGGACATCTCCAAGTCGATGCTCGATGCCTATTCGAGCCCCGCGCGCGACGATCACCGCGTTCCCTTCTCCCGCCTCGCCGCGCTGGTGATCGTCACCGATCGGCAGGATCTGCTGCGCGACATCATGGGCAGCCTCGGCGTGAGCCTGCTGATCGGCGCGGAGGTCGAAACCGCGCGCATCGGTCAGCTGGAGCAGGTGGTCGAACAGGCCCGCCGCGAGATCCGCGAAATCAAGGGCCGCGCACGGCCGATTCACGAACACCGGAAGGGCTCCAACTGATGGCGCGTGGCGCTGCACTTCCTCTTGCCCAGCAAGCCGAACGTTCTTCGAGGCCTACCGCTGCGCTCCTTGAGGCCGACCTTTCCCAGGCGTGGTTCACCGCGTCGGAGCTGGAGGCGCTCTGCCTCGCCGGGCTGCCGGGCGACAAACGCTCGATCAACCGCCGTGCGCAGAACGAACGCTGGGCCTCGCGCCAATCGGCCGAGGGCAAGCTGCTGGTCCGCGCCCGGCAGGGGCGCGGCGGAGGGAACGAATACCACTTCAGCCTTCTGCCGGCAGAAGCGCAGGCCGATCTCGCCCGCCGGGGCTTCGCCTGCGCCCAGCCCAAGCCGGAGCCGACCGCCAGCGCCACCCGCTGGGCGCGGTTCGATGCGCATAAGGCGAGCGTGAAGGCCGAGGCGCAGAAGCGGCTTGAGATCGTCAACGAGATCGAGCTGCACTGCAGGGCCGGTGCCACCAAGACGGCAGCCGTGGCGCGGGCGGCGATGGCGCACGACGTCGGCGCGTCCACGGTCTACGAATGGCTGAAGGATATCCGCGGCGTCGAGCGAGGCGACTGGCTGCCGGCACTGGCCACCAACCGCAAGGGCGGCGGCAAGAAGATCGAGGTCGATCCGCAACTGTGGGCGATCATCAAGAGCGACTGGCTGCGCCCGGAAGAGCCGCCCTTCGCAGCATGCTACGAGGAAGCCGAGCGCATCGCGAGGGATCGCGGCCTGACCCTGCCTCATCCCCGCACCCTGCTGCGCCGCCTCAAGGCCGAGGTTCCGCGGTCAGTGCAGATCATGGCGCGCAAAGGCGAAAAACAACTCGAGCGCAACCTCCCGCAGGTCCGTCGGTCGGTCGACAGCCTGCACGCGATGCACGTTGTCAACGTCGACGGGCACACCTTCGATGTCTTCGTCGAACACCCGGACTTCCCGGGCGACCCGAAGAAGTGGGTGCGCCCGGTGATGGTCGGCATTCAGGACGTCTACAGCCGCAAGATCCTCGGTTGGCACATCGACCTGTCCGAGAACGTGCTCTCCACCCGGATGGCCTTCGCGCATGTGCTTCGCGAGTTCGGCATCCCCAAGGTCTGCCTCCTCGACAATAGCCGCACTTTCGCATCGAAGGCGCTGACCGCCGGCGCGGCCACCCGCTACCGCTACAAGATCGATCCGGAAGAGCCTGCAGGCCTGCTCGTTTCGCTCGGCATCGAGGTCCGCTTTGCGCAGATCTACAGCGGCAGCTCAAAGCCGATCGAGCGCGCCTGGCGCGAGTTCTGCGATCACATCAGCCGCGGTGCGGCTTGCGCCGGTGCCTATGCTGGCAACAGTCCGGCGAACAAACCGGCGAACTACGGCCAGCGAGCCGTGCCTTGGGATGAGTTCGAGGCAATCGTGGCACGCGGGATCGCCGCCCACAACGCCCGCGCGAGCCGCGGCGGGGCCTGCAAGGGGCGCAGCCGCGATGCGACCTTCGCAGAGAGCTATGCCGTCTCCGAGATCGTGAAGGCGAACGAGGTGCAGCTGCGCATGGCGCTCCTCGCGGCCGAGCGGAAGCGGCTCGACAGCCGCACCGGAGAGATCGCGCTTTACGGTAACCGCTACTATTCGCCGGTATTCATCGAGCACCTTGGCGAGCGTGTCACCGTGCGTTTCGATCCGGCCGACCTGCACCGCGAAGTCCATGTCTACGACAAGGCAGGCCAGTACCTCGCCCAGGCCGAGCTGATGCAGGACTACGGGTTTCGCGAGCAGGCCGGTGCGATCGAGGCAGGCAAGCGCAAGAAGGAAGCGCGCCGCGCCGTCCGCGCAGCCGAGGAAGCACACCGCACCCTCAGCGCGGCCGAAATCGCCGCCGCGCAGATCCCGCTGGAGGCAGCGCCGCGGCCAGAAGCCACCATCGTCCGCCCGTTCCGCCACCGCGCGACGGTCGGCTCGGCCGCGCTGAAGCCGCAGGCGGCCGCGGTGCCGAGCGAGGGTGAAGAAGAGATCATCGACGCCCTGGGGAGGTTCAATCTCAGGCTGGTCGAATGAGCAAGTGATGCGCGGGGCCGACACCAATCACCCCCGCGCATCGTCCCAACAATGGAACTGGAGGTAAGAATACATGGCAAGCAAAGCACAGGAAACCCTTAGCGCGACGATCGAGCAGGCCGCGCTCACGCCGGAAGAACGCTTCGTCGAAGAACAGATCGCCTGGCTGAATGCGCACCGCGAGGAGATGGGCGCCAGCTTCAGGGAAATCGCCGACTGGACCGGCATTGCCTACGGCACGATCAGCAACGTGATGGCCGGGACCTACAACGGCAACCGCAAGAAGTACGCCGACATGATCGCGGCCTATCGTCACACCTTGACGGCGCAGTCCGAAATCGCCGCCGATCTGCCCGAGAAGCCGGGCTATTTCGAGACGCCGACCAGCAAGGCGATCATGCACTACCTGCACTGGGCCCAGCGCGGCCGCCTGGTGCTGATCGTCACCGGCGCGGGTCTCGGCAAGTCGACGACGGCCGACCGCTTCCTGAAGGACAACAGCGGCAGCTACATGGCGACCATGACTCCCTCGACCAGCGGGATCATGCCGATGCAGCAGAAGGTGCTGCGGTCGCTGGGCGAGAAGCATGTGATCGGCTCGCCCGCGGCGCTGACCGAGATGATCTGCGAGAAGCTTTACAACCGCAAGAACGCGACCCTGATCGTCGATGAGGCGCAGCACCTGTCGATCAAGGCGCTCGACGAACTGCGCAGCATCTACGATGCGACCGGCGCCGGGCTGGTCCTGATGGGCAACGAACGTGTGCAGCAGTCGATCGACGGGGTCAGCCGCGCGGCGGATTTCGCGCAACTGTTCAGCCGGATCGGGCTTCGCCTCGTTCGGCAGCGGGCTGTGGCGGGTGACGCGGAAGCGCTCGCCGCGGCGTGGAACATCTCCGACCCGGCGATGGTCAACTTCATCCGCGAGATGGTCGGCAAGCCCGGCGCGCTTAGAGGTGCCACCTTCGTGCTGGAGGTCGCCCACATGCTTGCCGTGGCGCAGAATTCGCAGGTGACGATCAAGCATCTGAGGAACGCCTGGCAGCAGAATTCGAGCACGGTCCTGTGAGCCGTCCGCGCATCTGCGCCCGCCAGCTTACGGCAGGTTCGGGCTCCTGCTCATACTGGTGGGACACCTGCCCGGACAACGTGCGCCGCTGCTTCATCCGCTTCATTCGGGAGCGGACCGGCAAGCAGCACGGCGGCGAGATCGACATGGTCGCTGCGAAGGAGTGGGAGCGCGCGCGCGACAAGGCGCTCAATCCTGCGCCGAAGCTCGATCTCGAAAGGCTGAGCGAATGACCCGCTTCCTCGCCCTCTACCGCCACGCCGCGCGCGAGCTTGATGCCGCGCGCGGCGCCGGCACCGCCCGGTCCGACGCGATCGGAATGCTCATCACCCTAGGCGTGTTCGCGATCCTCGCGATCGGGCTTGCCGCCATCACAGGAGACGCATGATCATGGCCCTGTCCCTTGTCTCGGTCGCGCCCGCGCGGCCCGCCACCTTCGATCGCAGCCAGCAGCGCCGCAAGGCCATGCTCGGCAAGGTCCATGTCCAGAAGAAGCAGCTCGGCCTCGATGAGGACGACTACCGCCAGATCCTGATGCAGGAAACCGGCCACGCCTCGGCCAGGGATTGCACCGAACGCCAGCTCGAAAAGGTGCTGGGCCGGTTCGCCGCGCTCGGCGCCAAGCCGCTGGCCAAGCCTGCAGCCAAGGGCGTCGCGCAGAACCCGATGGCCCGCAAGGCGCGGGCGCTGTGGATCTCGCTCTACCATCTCGGCGCGGTGCGCAGCCGGGACGAAAAGGCGCTGGAGGCCTTCGCCAAGCGGCAGATCGGCTGCGAGCGGCTGATCTGGGCCAAGCAGTCCGATGGCTACAAGCTGATCGAGGCGCTGAAGAAGATGGCCGAGAAGGATGGCTGGTCGCAGACCGATGCCAAGGGCAACAACCTCTCGGTCCTGAGGCTCAATGAAGGGCTGTGCAAGGCGATCCTCGCCAAGCTGATCGCGCACGGTGAGGCGCGGCCCGACTGGACCATCGATATCGCCGCTTGGCGGCTGTGCGGGATCGAGCTCGGGGCAGAAGGCCCGATGAACGCGGAAAGCTACCAGCGCCTCGCCCAGGCGCTGGGCGCGAAGCTGCGCGACGCGGGCGGTGCGGCATGAGCGCGGCTGAGGGCAAGCCCTGCCCGGTGAAGGGATGCACAGCGCACGCGAAGCGCAACCAGCTGATGTGCTGGCCACACTGGCGGCGGGTGCCGAAGCCGCTCAACCGCGCCGTGTTCGAAACCTACGCGGATATGGATGGATACGGCGGCCACGACGCGGTCGCCCGGCTCCGCCGGTATCGAGAGGCGCGCGATGCCGCGATCGCGGCCGTTGAAGCCAAGGAAGCGGATGAGCGGTCATGAACGCGGTGCAATGGTTTGACGCCGCTCCGTTCGCGGGCTTCGGCCGCATCGTCGCCACGAGCTGGGCGTTCCGCAGCATCCTTCACACGATGATGCCGCCCTCCTTCGTCGCCGAGTTCTTCGAAGATCGGGAGCTGCTGCAATGAGCGAGAATTGGGAGCCGGGTGATCTGGCGCTGTGCGTCCTCGAACAAGAGGATTGGCCGGCAGAGGTCCAGCCCGGGTCGATCCACACCGTTGGCGCCGTATGGCACAACATCCCGAACTGGCACGACCCCGAGGAGCTTTGCACTTGCCTTGACCTCGTTGGAGTGCGGAGGATGAACGAGGGCACGGACGATGAAGCCAGCTACTGCGCCCTTGCATTCGTCAAGATCAAGCCGCGCGAGGCTGACGAATTCGACCGTGAGGTCATCGCCGCGATGGCAGGACAGACCGAACAGGTGCCGACATGAACGCGCTCGCCAGCCCCGGCTTCCGCCGTGCCATCCGGGAGCGTCTCGCGCCGCTCTGCTACCACGAGGGCGAGGTCAACCGCTGCCCCCAGTGCCAGAACAAGGGCTGGCACGTCGGTCGCGTCACGGCCGAGTGCTCGCATTGCGACCACCCGCTGCCGCTGGCGCAGGCCACGATCACCGGCGCTCCGGCCGAGCAGGACGCCGCCCACCAGTGACCACCGCCTTCGCCTCGACCGGATCGCGCGTGCTTGACGAGATCGCCGGGGTGATTGGCACCCGGGCGGCGCTCGATCTGGGCTGCGCGTTCCGGGGCGAGCGGGTCTACATTCCGAAGGACCCGGCGCGCGAACCGCGCATCGCCCAGGCGATCGGCGAGGAGCTGGCGCGCACCCTGTGCGATGCGATGTGGGGCACCCTTGTCTCGATCCCGGTGCGGGCCGTGCTGCACCACGCCGTCAAGCAGCTCGACGATGCCGGCACGATGACGCGGCGCGAAATCGCGCGTCACTTGAAAATTCGCGAAGCTCAGGTCTATGAGATCCTGAAGCGCTGGCGCGAGGACGAGGCGCAGCCGCGGCTCTTCTAGCGGACTTGCTCCGCGCGCGGAGGTAACGGCCTGCCGCGCTCCCCCGTTAGTCGCGGGGTATGATCCAGCCCCTCCTTTCCGAACGCATGCTGCTCGAGATCGCCGAGCACGAAGGCCTCGTGCTCGAGGCTTACCTCGACAGCGTCAACGTCTGGACTTGGGGCTTCGGCGTTACGAACAACAGCGGGCACAAGGTCGGGCGCTACCTCAAGAAGCCATCGACCGTCGAACGCGCGGTCGAGGTGTTCGAATGGCTGCTGCGGACCCGGTACCTCCCCCAGGTGCGCGCCGCCTTCCGCGGGCGCGAGCTGACCGAGGCGCAGCTCACCGCCGCGCTCTCCTTCCACTGGAACACCGGCGCGATCGGGCAGGCCGACTGGGTGCAGTCCTTCCTGCTCGGCCGCCGCGAGAAGGCGTGGGCAGAGTTCATGAACTGGGCGAGCCCGCGCGAGATCATCGACCGCCGCAAGGCCGAGCGCGCGCTGTTCTTCGACGGCAAGTGGAGCGGCGACGGCGTGGTGCTGCTGTGGGAGCGCGTGCGGCCCAACGGCACCCCGGACTGGAAGAGCGGCCGCGAGATCGACATCAAGGATGAAGTCCGCGCCGCGCTGGCCCGCAATGCCGGTGCTGCGTGATCAGTTTGGCTGCCTTCAAACTGCTCGCCTCGGGCGCGCTTGACGGGCTTCTGAGAGGCCTCTCAGCGGCGCTTAAGTGGCTGCTGGCGGACTGGCGGAACCTCGCCATCACGGCGCTAGCGCTGTTCGGCGGCTTTCACCACTTCATCCTCAATCCCCGGATGGACCGGCTTCTGACGCAGAGCGAGCAGCTGATCGAGGACACCCAACTCGCCCACCTCGGCACCATCAGCAATTACATCGACGCGAGCGCGCAGGCGAAGCGCGAGGCCGAGGCCAATGCAGCTCGCGTCCGCGCCGAACAGGAGGCCGTCACCCATGAAGTCACCCGCGATCTGCGCAGCGATCTTGCTGCTGTCACTGCCCGCTTTGACCGCCTGCGGGCGCGAAACGCCGCCTCAGTCCATTCCGGCGGTGCCCGAGCGGCTGATCTGTCCGGCCCCGGCGGCGCCCCCGGGCGAGCTGCTGGTGCGACCGGTGATCAAGACCTTCCTGCCGCCGGAGAGCTCAGCGCCGGGGACCTGACCCCGCAGCCGCTCTGCCCGGCCGGACTGGTGTGCCTCACGATCGACGAGGCCGAGAAGGCCAGCGAGGACGCGCACCGCCACGACCGGCTGATCGACTGGGCGATCGGGCAGTCGCTGATCCGCTTTGCCCCGGCGGAGAGCCCTGAATGACCGATCCCTCTCTCTCCGTCCGTGAGTTCCTGACCGGATGGCTGCCGGCGATGGCGGCCGTCAGCGTCGCGCCGCCGCCCGCGCCCGCGCTGGGTCAGATGTTCATCTTCGATCTGGGCGGCGTTCCCGTGCCGATCGCCACCTGCCTGTTCGCGGTGCTGGGTATCGCCCTCTCGCGCCTGCTGGCGCGCCGCAGCGAGGCCGCGCTGGGCTGGCTCAGCTTCGCCGCGGTCACCCTGATCATGCTGATCGTGGTGCTGCTGTGGGTCATCGAGAGCCGGCCGAGCTGGCTCTACGCCTTCGTCGTTTCGATCGGGATGGGCTTCTCCGGATACTCGCTGATCGAGCTGTTCGGCGAGCAGGTCCGCACCTTCATCACCGACGTGTTCGACAAGGCCCGCCAGACGATTGGCGGCAGCACCCCGCCCAAGGGAGACGAGTAGTGAATTCCAACTGGTTCGAGATCCTGATCATCCTCTTCATCATCGTCGGGATCGGCGTGGTACTGTGGGCGACGTGGAAGGGCGGCGCAGCCAACCCGGTCGGGACCGGCGGGCTCGATGCCAGGCAGAAGACCTTCGACGCCGAGCTCAGCGGCATGCGTTCGCAGATCGACCAGATCGAGGAGCGCGTGGAGAAGATGGAAAACCACTACGCCAAGGCCTCGGACATCAAGCGGCTCGAGAAGCGGCAGGAGGTGCTCGACGGCAAGCTCGAGGCGGTCGGCCGCGATATCTCCGCGATCCGTGAGGAAGCGGCCGAGCGCGGCGCCCTGGCGAAGTCCACGGCCGGCCAGCTTGACCGGATCTACAAGGTCATCGTTGAAAAGGGCATGAGCTGATGAGCATCGCCCAGGACATCGCGGCGAAGCTGCTCACCGAGCTGCGCCTCATCATCCTCCAGCTGCTCGCCGACCAGCCCAGCGGCTCGGCGAATGATGCCAGCCTGTGCGAAGCGGTGAACGCGATGGGCCACGTTTGCAGCCGGGAGAAGATGCGCGAGCTGATCTTCTGGCTTCAGGGTCAGGGCGCGCTTCACGTGCTCGACCTGCGGATGAGCAGCGGCCTTGTGGTCGCCACCCTGACCGAACGGGGGCACGATATCGCGCGCGGCCGCAGCCGCATCGCCGGCGTGGCTGCGGCCGAAAACGGAGGGGCCTGATCCGGTGGTCTCCGCTGCTGCAGCCAAGGCCGCCCGGCGCAAGGCGGCGCTGAAGAAGTCGACGCCGTCGTCGATCGACCGGCTCGATCCGGAGATCCGCGAGCTGATCGCCCAGCTGCGCGTCGACAAGGGTTTCACGATCGACGAGATCCGCGCCGCTCTGGTCAAGGTGATCGGCGAGGACCGGGTGCCGAGCCGCTCGGCACTGGGCCGCCACGTGCGCGGTCTGGCCGAAGTCTCGGCCGATCTGCGCGAGACCCAGATCTATGCCGAGGCGCTGGCCCGGGAAGCGGGCGGCAAGAGCGGAAGCCAGCTGCTCGACATGAACGCGCAGCTGCTGCAGGCCAACATGTTCAAGCTGATGCTGGCCGAGCGCGAAGGCGAGGGAATCGTGCTCAGCCCGAAGGAGGCCAAGGAGTTCTCTGAAGCGCTGCGCAACATCGCGCTGATGCGCAAGACCGATCTGGAAGTGGTGGCCAAGGCCGAACAGCGCGCAGCCGAGAAGGAGCGTCTGGCCAGCGCCGACAAGGCAGCGAAGTTTGCGAGGTCCAAGGGCTTCTCCAAGGAGATGGTCGACGGGTTCCGCCAGTTCGTGCTGGGCAGCGGCGAATGAAAGCCGCAGTGACCACGCCCGACGAGCGCGCGCAGGACCGCGCCGCCGCAGAAGAGGCCTTCCAGACCCTTCCCAAGGGCGACGTCCTCCTCCGCTACCAGCAGCGCACCGTCGATAGGCTTTTTGCAGGCAGCCCTCTGCTGGTGATCGAGAAGTCGCGCCGCATCGGCCTGACGTGGGGCGTGGCCGCTTTCGCCGCGCTGAAGGCAGCCAGTAGCATGGAAGCGGGCGGCCAGAACGTCTGGTACATGGGCTACGACAAGGACATGACCCTCGAATTCATCGAGGTCTGCGCGATGTGGGCACGTGCCTTCGACATCGTCGCGGGCGAGTTCGAGGAAGAAGAGGTTCTTGTCACCGACGAGAACGGCAAGGAGCACGGGGTCAAGGCCTTCAGCATCCGCTTCGCGTCGGGGTTCCGGATCACCGCCCTGCCTTCGGTCCCGCGCGCGCTGCGCGGCAAGCAGGGCATCGTCATCATCGATGAGGCGGCGTTCCACAAGAACGTCAATGAGGTGATCAAATCGGCCATGGCGCTGCTGATCTGGGGCGGTCAGGTCGTGGTGATCTCCACCCATGACGGGGTGAGCAACCCGTTCAACGTGCTGATCGACAAGATCCGCGCGGGCGAACGCAAGGGCGAGACCCTGAAGATCACCTTCATGGACGCAATCGCCGATGGGTTTGCCGAACGCACCGCGCTGATCAAGCAAACGCGCGGCATGCCGGTGCCGACCAAAGAAGAATTCATCGCCGACACCTATGGCTATTACGGCGAAGATGCATCGGAAGAGCTCGACTGCATTCCGTCCAAGGGCAGCGGCGCGCTCATCAGCCTCGAAGATATCATCGCCTGCGAGAGCGACGAGGCGGGCCTGCCCGAGCTTTACCTGGGCGGGCTGTGCTACGGCGGCCGCGACGTTGCCCGTCGCCGGGACGGCCAGATCCAGCTCGTGGGCGAGAAGGTCGGCGACGTGTTGTGGGAGCGCGACGGCTACCGCGAGACCGGCCAGACCTTCGCGCACCAGGACGCATGGTTCGACGACAGCTTCGATCGCTTCCGCATGGTCCAGTGGCGGGTCGACCAGACCGGCATGGGTGAAAAGGTGGTCGAGGATCAGGTCCGCAAGCATGGCGGCTCGCGCGTCGTCGGCGTGCTGCTGACCGGGCCGGAACGCATCAACCTCGCGTTCGGCCTGCAGCGCGCCTTCCAGCAGCGCAAGATCCGCATCCGTTCGAACCCTCGCACCCGCGCCGATCTCATGGCCCTGAAGAAGATGGGCAGCGAGGAGAGCGGCGGCATCCGCATCATCAATGACGGCGATGTCCACGCCGACGAATTCTGGGCCTATGCCCTGATGTGGCAGGCCTTGGAGATGGCAGGCGCACTCTTCGAATACCGCGGTGTCAGCAAGGAAGGCCGCGCCACTGGCGGTCCCAAGCGGGGCGAGGAAGGCTGGCAGCACCCCGACGATGCCTCCGCCCATGCCGCCAACGGCACCCGCTTTCAGGAGCGCGGCGCATGGTGAGGAGCCTCGACGGGCTGCACCTGTGCGAAGAGTGCGGCGATGAATTCCCCAGGCGCGAGATGCAGGGCGAGTTCTGCCGCCACTGCCGCGCCCAGTTCGCAGAGGACAATTGATGGCCAGCAAGCCGCCCGCCCTGATCATGCCCGATGGCCGCCCGCTGGCGAAGGACAATCTCGGCATCGAGGTCGCCGCGCCGGCACGCACCAGCGTGCGCACCATCCAGTCCGGCCACCCGGCGCAGGGTCTCACCCCGCAGCGCCTGGCGCGCCTGCTGCGCGAAGCCGAGGATGGCGATGCCGTTGCCTATTACGAGCTGGCCGAGGAGATGGAGGAGAAGGATCTCCACTACCTCGCCGTGCTGCGCACCCGTAAGCTCGCCGTCGCGCGCCTGCCGATCGAGGTCGAACCCGCCGACGACAGCGCCGAGGCCAAGAAGGACGCCGCGCTGATCGAGACCTGGCTAAAGCGCGACATGCTCCAGCTCGAGCTGTTCGACATGCTCGACGCGATCGGCAAGGGCGTGAGCACCACCGAGATGGTCTGGGACATGAAGCCCGATCTCTGGCAGCCCTCCAAGCTGCACTGGCGCGATCCGCGATTCTTCGAGTTCGACCGGGTCGGCGGCACGGAGCTGCTGCTGCGCGGCGGAGAAAGCGGCGTGGGCGAGCCGAGCCCGCTGCCGGCGGGCAAGTTCATCACCCACTATCACCCTTCCAAGAGCGGGCTGCCGATCCGCTCCGGCCTCGCCCGCATCGCGGCGTGGGGCTACATGTTCAAGAACTTCGCGATCAAGGACTGGGTGACCTTCCTCGAAAGCTTCGGCCACCCGCTGCGCATCGGCAAGTATGGCCCGAATGAGAGCGAGGAGAACAAGAACATCCTGCACCGCGCGCTGCTCGAGCTCGGCTCCGATGCGGCCGCCGCCTTCCCCGAAACGATGAGCATCGAATTCGTCGACCGCAAGGCCGGCACCGCGCCAAACGATCTGTGGCGCAGCCAGGCCGAGTATATCGACGATCAGCTGTCGAAGGCTGTGCTCGGCCAGACCAACACCACCGATGCCAAGTCGGGCGGGCTCGGTTCCGGCCAGGCGCAGGTGCATGACGGGGTGCGCGGCGACATCGAGGACTTCGATGCGATGATGCTGGCCGGCACGCTCAACCGCGATTTCGTCGTCCCCTTCGTGATGTTCAACCATGGCCCGCGCAAGGCTTACCCGCGCCTGAAGATCGGTCGGCCCGACGAGGTCGATGTCGCGGTCGAGATCGACAGCGCCGCGAAGCTGGCGAACATGGGCGTGCAGATCGATGGCGAGGAGATGCGCGAACGGGCAGGCCTGCCGGCCGCGAAATCGCCTGAGACCGCGCTCAAGCCTGCGGCCCCCGCTCCAAGCCCTCAGAACGCGCAGGAAGGCACGCAAGGCCCGGTGACGCCGGAAAAACCTGCGGCAGGCGTCTTAGGCCCTCTTAAAACGGGCTCAGCGGGCAATCGGGCCGACCAGCCAGCTCTCAATGCGCAGATGCCGTCCGCTGATCCGGATGGAGACGCGATCGATGCCACGGTCGACGAGATGCTCGGCGACTGGGAGCCGCACGTCGACGCGCTGCTCGCCCCGGTCGATGCTCTGATCTCCGAAGCGGTCGATCTCTCCGAGGTGCAAGCCCGGCTCAGCCAGATGATCGGCGCGATGGACACCTCCGAGTTCGAGCAGCTGATCGCGCGCGGCGGCTTTTCGGCGCGGATGATCGGCGAAGTGCAGCGCAAGGGCGGCAAGGCATGAAGACGGGCACCCACTCCCTCGGAAAGAACCGCAGCGGGAACTCGGTTTTCGCCAAGGCCCTCAGCAATGGCGACGTCCAGATCATCGGGATCGGATCGAACACTCGCGCCGAGATCAACCTTTCCGCCGAGCAGGCCGAGCTGCTGAAGGACGTCCTCGCATGAGCAGGAGCGGGTGAGCCATGCCGGTGCTGCGCGCCGACCAGTTCCCGATCGCGTTCGACTTCGCCAGGTGCGAGGCCGCCGACGTGCGCGGTCCCGATGGCAGCGTCCGCACCGCGCCGGCCGATGTGCCGCGCTTCGATCATGACGCGGCAGGCCAGCCCCGCGGCCTGCTGGTGACGGACGCCGACCGCGCGGCGATCGACCCGCTGATGCTGCCGGCCGACCTCACCGAAAGCGCCAGCCTCTCCGCCCGCGAGGCGACGGTCTACCACCTGTTCGTCCCGATTGAGGCAGGCTTGACCGCCTCCTCGCCCGAGGCGTTCGAAGCGGCGATGGTGCGGCGCGCCTACTTCACCCGCGATGCGGCCGGGCTGATCGACAGCCTGCTTGCCAGCCCGGGGCACCACGTTGCGATCGGCACCCATGCGGGCTTTGCGCAGAACCGCGGCGGCTTTGCCCGCTATCGCGGCAAGCTGTGGCAGCTGGCGAGCAGCTGATGGCCGACACCGAACCGCTCCCGATCGGGCCGCCCGCCGATGCCGTTGCCGCGCTGGTGGCCAAGGGATACGAGATCGCCTTCGACTGGCGCGAGGTGTGGCAGGAGGAGAATGCCAAAGCCTTCACCGTCGCCAAGGCGATGAGCCGCGATCTGCTCGAGGACATCCGCGAGGCGGTGACCAGGGCGCTCGATGAAGGGCTGACCTTGCAGCAGTTCCAGAAGGAGCTGCGCCCGCGCTTGGTGGCGCGCGGATGGTGGGGCCGGGCGCTGATGACCGATCCGGCCGACGGCGTCGAGAAGGTCGTGCGGCTCGGCTCGCCCGCCCGGCTGCGGACGATCTACCAGACCAACCTGCGCGTCAGCTACATGGCCGGACGCTGGGCGCGGCTGGAGCGGACGAAGAGCGCCTTCCCGTTCCTGCGCTATGTCTCGGTGAAGGACGCCCGCGTGCGGCCCGAACACGCCGCCTGGGACGGCACGATCCTGCCGGTCGACCATCCCTGGTGGGACACGCACTTCCCGCCGAACGGATGGAACTGCCGCTGCGACGTGCAGCCGGTCAACGAGCGGATGATCGCGCGCCGCGGTTGGGAGGTCACCGAGGACGGCGATATCCCGCGCGCGCCGATGCGCGATTACGTTAACCGCCGCACCGGCGAGATCACGCGGCTCGAGCAGGGCATGGATGCTGGCTGGAGCTACAATGTCGGCAAGGCCGCGCTCGATGGCCTCACCCCGCCGCCGCGCCCCGGCCGAGATCCGGACGACGGGATCACCAGCGAGCTCAATGCCCAGCTCTCAGACGCGGCTTATGAGGGCGTGAGAGCCTTCTTCGATGCCTTCAACCTCAGGTCGCGCGAGGCGGCGGTGAAGGGGCGCGTCTTCACCGATGTCGCGGGCTGGCCGCTGGCGATCTCGGCCGGGCTGCTGCGCCGCGCCGATGGGGAAATCTCACCGCTGGACGCCAAGGATGGCGCTGGCCTCGCCGACGCCGCGCGCACCATCATCGATCCCGACCGGATCGGCTGGCTATGGATCGCCGGACGCGACGGCCGCGCGATGCTGGTCCGGCGTTACCAGGGAGCGCGGGGCTCGGTCGATTTCGCCCGCAGCTTCTGGCGCTGGATGGGGCCGCGCAGCGGGGCGATCGCCCGGGGCCGTCTGGTGTGGACGCGTGAGGACGGCCCGATCTCCTGATCGGCTCGCCCGATCAAAGCTGCTTGGCAAGGCCCGCAATGCGGGGCTAAGCATGGGGCTCTCCCCGACATCGATACGAAAATGCGCCTTGCTCCGGGGGCGGAGGTAACGCGCACCGCGCCGCGCCTACTAGGCAGGCGGCATGTCGAAACCCGCTGCCATCCCTGCCGACGTCGCCGTTATCGCCAGCGCGATTGCGTTGCCGGTCGAGGGCGGCGCGCCGGCCAAGCGGTTCCGGATCGTGCCCTTCGGCACGTTCAAGGGCCGTGACGGCCGCGGCCCCTGGCATCTGAAGGACAAGGCCCACGCCGAGCAGGTGATCGCGGCCACCAAGGACTTCCTCAACGGCGTTGAGATGCTGGTCAATTACGACCACCAGACCGAGTACGCCGCCGTCCCCGGTGTCGGCGGTGTCGCGAAGGCGGCCGGCTGGATCAATCCCGGCACGCTCGAAGTGGGCGAGGACGGGATCTACGCCTCGGCCGAATGGACTGCGCCTGCCGAGGCTGCGCTCCAGGCGCGCGAGTACCGCTACTACTCCCCGCATTTCCGTGCCCGCCCGGGCACCGGCGAGCTGACCCGCATCATCAACGTCGGCCTCACCAACTCCCCCAACATCGAAGTGTCCGCGCTTGCCTCGCAGGAGGCCGGCGCATCCGCAGAAGGAAGCCCCATGAAGAAGATTGCAATGCTGCTGTCGGCATCGGCGCTGACGGCGCTGGGCCTGAAGGCCGACAGCGAAGACGAAGCCGCGATCAATGCGATCGACAAGCTGGTCGAGGGGGCGAACGGCGATGCCGCGATCCTCGCCTCGGTCCGCACCCGGTTCAAGCTGGCGGACGACGCCGGCGAGGACGTGGTGCTCGCCGCGATCGAGACCGCCGCCAAGGCCGGCGAGCCCGATCCTTCCAAGTTCGTGCCGATCGACGCCCTGAAGGACGTGCAGACCAGGCTCGGCCAGCTGCAGGAGGACAAGGTCCTCGCCGCTGTCGACACCGCGATCGAGGAGGGCAAGCTCACCCCGGCCCAGAAGGACTGGGCGCTGAAGCTGGGCAAGCAGGACCTGTCCGAGCTCAACAGCTTCCTCGCCACCGCGCCCGTCTTCAAGGGCGGCAAGGTGATCGACGGCAAGCCCGGCACCGAAACCAGCAAGCTCACCGAGGAGGAGCGCGTCGTGTGCTCCGTGATGGGTTGGTCCGAGGAAGACTTCCTCGACCAGAAGAAGAAGGAAGCCTGATCGATGGTTGCTCTCACGAAGGGTCGCAAGACTGCTCGTTTCGCAGGTGGCGGCATCCGCAACCTGCCGGTCGCCGCGGCGGCCGTCTGCTTCACCGGCGGCCTTGCCATCGCTGCTGCAGGCTTCGCCCGGCCGGGGCGTCTCGGCCAGGGCGCGGACAACGCCGCGAAGGCTGTTGACGCCGCCACCTATCGCGCGGTCGGCGTGTTCATGGAGGACGTTACCGGCGGCGCGGCCAACGGCGACAAGCGCGTGGACATCCAGGAGGGCACCTTCCTGTTCGCCAACAGCGCTGCCGGCGACGCGATCGCGCAGGCAGATATCGGCCGGCCCTGCTTCATCATCGACGATCAGACCGTCGCCAAGACCAACCCGAACAGCACGCGCGCCGTTGCCGGCATCGTGCAGGAAGTCGGGCCGGACGGCGTCTGGGTCGATGTCTCTCTCACCAATTCGGCCCTTGCGGCCTAACGAAAGGACCTGATCGATGCACGTCACGATCGCAGTGCTCGAAGCTCTCCGTACCGGCTTCAAGCGCGACTTCCAGACCGGCCTCGTCAAGGCCACGCCGCAGTACGAGGCATTCTCGACCCCGGTCACCAGCTCGACGAAGCTGGAGACTTACGGCTTCCTCGGCGACTTCCCGATCTTCCGCGAGTGGATCGGCGAGAAGCGGATCAAGTCTGTCGAGGAGAAGGCCTACCAGCTGATCAACCGCAACTTCGAAGTCACGCGCGGCATCCACAAGAACAAGATCGCAGACGACAATCTCGGCCTCTACGGGCCGCTGGTGAATGGCTGGGGCGACAGCGCTGGCCAGCTGATGGACCGGCTTGCGTTCGAGGCGCTCGAACAGGGTCACGTTCGCCCCTGCTACGACGGGCAGAACTACTTCGACACCGATCACCCGGTTGGCGATGGCGTGGTCTCGAACATGTCGGGCGACAACAGCCGCGAGCCGTGGTTCCTGATCGATGCCAGCCAGGCGCTGAAGCCGGTGCTGATGCAGACGCGTCAGGCCCCGACCTTCTCTATGATCGTCGATCCCGAGAGCGAGCACGTCTTCAAGACCGGCGAGTTCCTGATGGGTGCCGAGGCCCGCGCGGCCGCCGGTTACACCTTCTGGCAGCTGGCGCATCGCTGCACCGGGCCGGTCAACGAGGCGAACTATGTCGCCGCGTGCCAGGCGATGGAAGCGATCACCGATGACGAAGGCGAACCGCTCGGCCTGAAGCCTACGCACGCCATCGTCGGCATCTCGAACAAGTCGGCGGCCCGCAACCTCTTCAAGAAGATGAACCTCGCCGGCGGCGAATCGAACATCTACTTCGAAGACGTCGAAATCCTCGAAGCACGGCGCCTGAAGTGAGCGGGCAGCGCCTTCGCCTGACAACCTCCCGTCCTGCCGGTTATCGGCGGGGCGGGCAGGTCATCGGCAACGCGGCCGCGCCGACGTTCGTCGAGCGCAACGATGTCACGCCGGAGCAGGCATTGGCCATCTTCCGCGACCCCAACATCGCGATCGCGATCGAGGCGGAGGGGGGCAAGTTCCAAACCTTCTCTGCCGAAGAGCGGGCCGAGGTTGAGGCGGGGCTGTTCATCGCACTGAACAGCGACCTTCAACCTTATCAGGAACCCGCTCCGGTCATTCAACCCGATACCGCCGAGCCGCAGGGTGAAGGGCTTCTGCCCGGAGCCGAGGCCTCGCAGGCAGGTGGCCCCGATGCCACCGCCGCCGACAGCACTGCGTCTGCGGGCGGTGCTGCCATCACCGAACCGACGGCGCAGCCGATCCCCCCTGCGCCCGAACCCGCGGCCAAGCCGGCGCCTGCCTCCAGGGGCGGCGGAAAGAAGCGCGGGACCACCGCGGCCTGACAACGGCCGCAGAGATCCGGGCGGCGGTCCAGTTCCTGCCGCCGTCCGGACCTCGCCATCACTTTCCCACCGGGCCTCGCGCCCATGCCAGAGGAGGAGCACGCCTTGTCGATCTTTGCCGATCTCGCCGCCATGCAGGCGCGCTTCGAAGCCCGCGACCTCCTCGAGCTTACCGATCACGAGAACACCGGCGACCTCGTGCCTTCGCGCATCGAGGACAAGCTCACCAGTGCTGACGCGCTGATCACCGGCTATATTGCCCGGCGCCACCGCAACACCGCGCAGTTCGCCGGCAACACCATCCTGCGCGACATCGCCTGCGATTATGCCTTCTACCTGCTCTGGCGCTCGGACCCGCCCGACTGGGTGATCGACCGCAAGAAGGCGGCGCTGAAGCAGCTCGAGCAGATCGCTGCCGGCACATTGATGCTGGACCAGGGCGAAGAGACCGCCGCGCCGCGCCCCGGGCAGATCCTCACCACCACCGCCGACAAGCAGTTCGGCCGTGACAATCTGGGTGGCTTCTGATGGCCGCGACCATGGAGCTGCGCCTGCGCGGCGATCGCGCCTTCGAGGCTACACTGGGCGGCCTTATCGCCGGCTTCGAGAACCTCGAACCGCTGGCCGAGATATTCGGCGGCTACCTCGAGAGCTCGACCCTCGAACGCTTCGAGAGCGAGACCGCGCCCGATGGCAGCCGCTGGTCGAAGTCGCTCCGCGCCGAGGCCGAGGGCGGACAGACGCTCAACAAGGACGGCGGGCTGAAGGCCTCGATCCATGCCGAGCCCGCCAATGGCTCGGTCCGCTGGGGATCAAACAAGATCTACGCGCGCATGATGAACGACGGCGGCGTGATCCGGGCCAAGGGCGGCGGCAAGCTCAAGTTCAACCTGCCCGGCGGGCTCGGCTTCCGATCGGTCGATCAGGTCACCATCCCGGCGCGCCCGTTCCTTGGCATCAATGCCGAGGACGAGGCCGAGCTGGTCAACCTCGCCGAGGAATACGCGGCCAGCCTCGGAGGTTTCGCATGAGCTGGTACGAAGCCCTGCACATCGCTCTTTCGATCATCCTGTTCATCGGCGTGTTCATCATCGGCGACGATGAGCCCTTCTGGGTGCGCCTCGGCACGGCCGCGCTGGTGGCGGTGTTCTGGCTGCCGCTGCTCGTGATCTTCGCGATCTGGATGATCGGCGACTGGATCGACGCCAGGCTTAAGGCGTTCCGCAAGTGATCCTGCTCGACGCCCTCATGGTGCTCGTGCAGCTGCTGCTTGGCTGGTTGCTGGCGGATCTCCTTTCCGGTGTGCTGCACTGGATCGAGGATCGCTTTGGCCCCGGCCGCGAGCACTGGCCGGTGCTGGGATCGCTGATCTTCACCCCCAACATCGTGCACCATGCCGATCCGACCGATTTCCTGAAGGCCGGCTTTGTCAGCCGCAACTGGACGACGTGGGCCGCAGTCACGCCGCTGACGATCATCCTGTTGCTGGCCTTCGGCTCGCAGCCGTGGATCTGGGCCGCTGCGATCGGCGGGGCGATGGCCAGCGAGATCCATGCCTGGGCGCACCGCAAGACGCTTGCCCCGGACTGGGCGCTGCGCCTTCAAGCAATCGGGCTGCTGCAATCGCCGCGTCACCACGCGGTCCATCACGTGCCCGACCATCGCCGACATTACTGCATCATCAGCGACTGGGTGAACCCGGTGCTTGATCACTTCGAGTTCTGGCATTCGATCGAGCTGCTGCTGCCGAAGGGTTGGTTCCGATGATCGCCGCCACCGAAAAGGAGCTGGTCGATGCGCTGGTCGCGGCGGGCGATGCCGGCGTGCTGGGCTACCGCTACGCCACCACCGATACCTTCCCCGACCAGTTCGAGGAGTATCTGGCCGCCAACCGCAACCTGCGCACGCCGGCCGCCTGGGCCACCTTCCTCGGCCTGGTCGAAGGCGAGGATGATGGCGATGATCTGGGCTTCCGCGCCCGGGCACGCTTCGCGATCGTCTTCGCCGCCGGGAACAAGCGCAATGAGCAGGACGCCCGCCACGGCGACGGGGCGCAGCCCGGGTCCTACCAACTGCTGGTCGACGGCATCCGCGTGCTGTCGCGCAGCATGCTCGCCGATGAGCTGGGCCTGCTCGAGCCGGTGCGCATCCGCAGCGCCCGCCCGATCGCCCGCACCGAGGCGATGAAGAAGCAGGGCCTGTCGATGCAGGCGCTGGAGCTCGAACTGGTGATCCCGATCGGCGTGTTCGCCGAGGAGCCGTTCGCCCTCGAAACGCTGCACGTCGACTGGGACATCCCCGCCTTCGGCAACGTCCACGATCCCGCCTCTGGCCCGCTTCCCGCCGCCAATCCCGATGCCGAGGATCTGATCGAACTCGGAGACCCCGCGCCATGACCGCCACCCTCAAGGCCGACCACCTTGCCCCGAAGTTCGGCCGCCGCGTCCGCCATGCCGATGGCCGCCTGTTCGAAGCCGGCGGCGAGTGGGTCGTGCTCGACGCCTTCTACCGCCGCCTGATCGCCGATGGCGATCTCGCCCACACCGCTCCGCCCCGAAAAGCCCGCCGCCCGAAGAAGGGAACTTCCGCATGACCATCAGTTTCAACACCATCCCGGCCAGCTTCCGCACGCCGGGCCAGCATATCGAGTTCGACGCGAGCCGCGCGGTCTCCGGCCTTGCGCGGATCGAGAACCGCGTGCTGCTCATCGGCCAGAAGCTCGCCGCCGGCACCGCCGCTGCGCTGACCATCGCCCCGATCACCTCAGGCAGCGAGGCAGCAGCGCTGTTCGGCCTGGGATCGCAGCTGGCCCGCATGGCCGCCGCCTATTTCGGCGCGGACGGTTTTTCCGAAGTCCACGCCATCCCGCTCGACGATGCGGGCGGATCGGCCAAGGCGACCAGCACGCTGACCGTGACCGGCCCGGCCACGGCTGCCGGCACGATCGCCCTGATGATCGCGGGCGAGCGCATCGCTGTCGGCGTGGCGCAGGCGGCGATCGCCAACACCATCGCCGCCGCGATCGCCGCCGCGATCACCGCGCGCCCGGATCTGCCCGTCACCGCCGCGGTCGGCGGCGCGCCCAACCAGCACGTCGTCACCCTCACCGCCCGCAACGGCGGCACCAGCGGCAACGACATCGATGTTCGCCACAGCCACTTTGCGGGCGAAGCCCTGCCTGCCGGCGTCGGCCTCGCGGTCACCGCCATGGCGGGCGGTGCGACCGATCCTTCCATCGACGCCGTCTGGCCGGTGCTGGGCGACAACCACTACCGCACCATCGTGCTCGGCCTGATCGATGCCACCACGTATGCCTCTGCCGCGGCCGAGCTGGATGATCGGGCGGGGTCTGCCCGGATGCTCGAAAGCATCGCCTACGGCGCACGGCGCGGCACGCAGGGGACGCTCGCCGCCTTCGGCGCGAGCCTCAATTCCGAACTGGTCTCGGTGCTCGGCGCCGGCAGCAGCCCGACCTGCCCTTCGCAGGTCGCCGCGATCTATGCCGCGGCCTGCGGATATTTCAGCGCGATCGACCCGGCCCGCCCGCTCCAGACGCTGGCGCTGAAGGGCATGGTCGCGCCGAAGGTGGAGGCCCGCTTCACTCGCGCCCAGCGCGAGCTGCTGCTGCGCGACGGGATCTCGACCTTCACCGTGACCCAGAGCGGCACCTGCCTGATCGAACGCGCGATCACCACTTACCAGACGGATGACTTCGGGCTGGCGGACGTGTCCTGGCTCGATCTCGAAACGCCGCTCACGCTGTTCTTCCTGCGCGCCAGCTTGCGCGCCCGGATCGCGCAGAAGTTCCCGCGTCACAAGCTGGCGAGCGATGGTACCCGGTATGGCGCGGGGCAGGCGATCGTCACGCCTTCGACGATCCGCGCCGAGCTGCTCGCCCTGGCGCGCGAGTGGGAGGAGGCCGGGCTGGTCGAGAACCTCGACCAGTACAAGGCCGACCTGATCGTCGAGCGGGACGCGGGCGATCCCAACCGCATCAACGCGCTGGTCCCGCCCGACATCGTCAACCAGTTCCGCGCCTTCGCCGCGGCCATCCAGTTCCGGCTCTGAGAGCCCTCTGAGACACTTCTGAAAGGACGATAAGACATGGCCAATCGCAATCAGGTTCTGGGGCAGGTGACGATCGAGGTCGACGGCGATCGCCTGCCGACCTCGGGCGAAAGCACCCTGCAGATCGGCGGCCCGCAGCGTGAGAACGTGCCGGGCGATTATGAGGCGGGCAGTTTCATGGAGCGCTCCGTGCCGGCGCGATGCGTCGTCTCGCTGCTCCACCGCGACGGCGTGAGCGTCGCCGCGATGCGCGCGATCGACAATGCCACCCTGATCTTCAAGGCCGATACGGGCAAGACGTGGGTCATGCGCCAGGCTTACTTCGTGGAGGCGGGTGACTTCGGCCAGGACGGCA
Organism: Erythrobacteraceae bacterium; assembly: GCA_027489065.1. Lineage (GTDB taxonomy): Bacteria > Pseudomonadota > Alphaproteobacteria > Sphingomonadales > Sphingomonadaceae > Erythrobacter. The sequence continues at coordinate 28,841 of JAIYAM010000046.1, forward strand.
AGGCCAGCGTCACTTTCGAAGGCCCGGCCGCCGAGGAGCTGGTCTGATGGCCCAGATCACCCACACGCTGCTGCACCCCATCGCGATCGACAAGAAGCTGCCCGGCAGCGACGAGATCGAGACCGAGGAGCTGAAGCCCGCCGGCTTCGTCGTGACCATGCGGCGGCCGAAGGCAAAGGACATCCGCGCCTTCGACAAGCACGGCGATGCGGAGATCGCGGCGACGATCGAGTTGATCGTCGCCTGCTCGAACCTCGGCACCATCGAGGCCGAGAACCTCGACGCCGACGATTTCGGTGAGCTGGGAAACTTGCTCGCCGCGAGTGCGCGCGGTGGCCCGAAGACTGGCGGCTCTGCCTAGCCAGTCTGGCCAAGTACTTCGCCTTCCAGCCTTCCGAACTGATGGAGCTGGACCGCGAGGAGATCGAGTTCTGGCTGGGCGCTGCCGAGCAGCTGGAAGCCCACGCGCAAAAGGACTGACCCGCGATGCGTTTCTCCATGATCCTCGAAATGGTCGACCGTCTCAGCGCCCCGGCGAAGCGCGCTCGGGCGGGTGTCTCGGGGCTGCGCGACACCGCCCGCACGCTCGGCCAGCAGATGCGCCGGACATCCGGGGATCTCGATCGCGGCGATCGCAGCCTTTCAGGCGTCGCCCGCAGCGGGCGGCGAGTGGCAGCGCTGGGCCTGAGGCAGGCGTTCGAGCGCGCCGGGGCAGGCGCGCGCAAGCTTGGCCGGGATCTGCGCGATCTTGAGCGCCGGCTGAAGCTGGCGGAGCGCGCCGGGTTTGCCACCGGGCGCGGCCTCAGGAAGCTGGGCGGCGCCGGGCTCGGCATGCTGAAGAACGGCCTCCTCGGCGCTGGCGCCGCCGCGGCGGGCGCGGGCAGCTTTGCCCTCTTCGACCTGTTCCGGACAGCCGGCCAGTTCGAGCAGTATCAGGCGATGCTGGAAGGCACCGAAGGGTCTGCTCAAGCGGCCCAGAAGTCGATGAGCTGGGTCACTCAGTTCGCCAAGGAGACTCCTTACGAGCTCGACCAGGTGATGGAGGCCTTCGTCTCCCTCAAGGCTTATGGCATCGACCCGATGGACGGTTCGCTCCGGGCGCTGGGCGATGCGGCTTCCGGGATGTCGAAGCCGCTCAGCAGCGCGGTCGAAGCGATGGCGGATGCAATGACGGGTGAGTACGAGCGGCTCAAGGAATTCAGCATCCGCGCCAAGAAGGAGGGCGATCGCACCACCTTCAGCTACGTCAAGAACGGCAAGACGATCACGCGCGTGGCCAAGGGTCAGGGCGCTGCCATCCAGGAGGCGCTGGTCGGCATCTTCAACGAACGCTTCGGCGGTGGGATGCAGCGGCAGGCCACCACCCTGTTTGGGATCATCTCGAACCTGAAGGGCATGTGGAGCGAGTTCCTGCTGATGGTCGCCAAGGCGGGCATCTTCGACTTCGTGAAACGCAAGCTCCAAGGGCTCCTCGACAGGGTCAATGAGATGGCTGCCAGCGGCGAGCTGCAAAAGTGGGCTCAGACGATCTCCGACAAGATGATCAAGGCGTGGGAGTGGGGCGAGAAGTTCATCAACAGCGACTGGGATGCTACCGCCCAAGAGTTCAGGGACATTGCCGAGGCCATTGGCGTTGTTGCGGACGGCATCCTCGCCCTGAAGCGGGCAAAAGACTGGCTCGACGAAACCGACAAGGCGAGCGACGAATTCTTTCCCAACGGGCTCAGAACGCTCAAAGGCGAAGGTCGCGAACCGGGCGAAGTGCCCGTCGGCGCTGAAATGATGCGCGTCAGAGGTGTGAGGCTCCCCGCCTTCAACCGGCAACCGAGCGTTGACGTGGGCGGCACGATCAAGATCGATGTCAGCAGCTCATCCGACCTCAAGGTGCGCGCGACACCGGTGCAGGGCTCGGGCTGGTCTGTGCCGGCTGAAGTGCGCACGGGCCGATATATGCGGAGCCCCGGCTGATGGCGTGGCGCGAACAGTACCAGAAGGGCAGCTTCCGCGGCGCGACGTTCCGCACCGAGAGCGAGGAGCGCAGCGGCGGCCGCCGCGTGGTCAGCCACGAGTTTCCCGGCCGCGACGATCCGGTGACCGAGGATCTCGGCGCGCGGGCGAAGACCTTCTCGATCGACTGCCATGTGATCGGGCCTGAGTTCATGGCCGGGCGCGACGCGCTGCTGACCGCGCTCGAAGCGGCAGGGCCCGGCCTCCTCGTCCATCCGCAATACGGGCGAATGATGGCGGTGGTGTTCGATTATTCGTGCACCCACACCACCGAGGAAGGCGGCATCGCCCGCTTCAGCATCACCTTTGGCGAGGCTGGGCAGGTTGTCGCCGCGCCGGTCGCCGCTGCTGTCGGCGATGACAGCGCAGCAGCTGCCGACGAGGTGACCGAGGAGGCCCCGGAGGAGTTCAGGAAGAAGTTCTCGATCGAGGAAGCCGCCAGCTTCGTCGAGGATGCGGCGGCCGATATCGTCAAGGGCATGGGCCAGATATCGCAAGCCGCCGCAGGCCTGCGCGGCGGGGTCGGCCCGGCGCTGCGCGCCTTCGAGGCCGGCCTCAGCTTTCTGCCCGCCAACGTCACCTCGCTGCTGCGCGCGCCGCTTTCCCTGGCACAGTCGATCACTGGCCTCGTGCTGGCGGTTTCGGCGCTGGGCGGCGGCGGGCGGCGCACGCGGCTCCGGTCGCTGGAGATGCTGGTCGACTGGCAGCCGGCCGACATGGAGTTCCCGGTGCGCACGCCCCAGCGCACGCTCGAGGAGAACAACCGCCTCGCGCTCACTCACCTGTTTCAGGTCGTCAGTGCGGCCGAGCTGGTCCGCACCGCCGGCGCGCTCGAATATCCCAGCTATGACGAGGCGGTGGCGGTGCGTGACAGCATTACCGATCGCCTGGATCGCCTTGCGCTGGCCGCCGCCGATCGCGGCGATGACGCGGCGGCATCGGCCTTCGACCGGCTGCGGCGCGCACTGGCGCGCGATGTGGCGGTGCGCGGGGCCAACCTCGCGCGGGTTTATCAGCTGCAGCTCAGCGCAAGCGAGCCCGCGCTCGTGCTTGCCCACCGGCTTTATGGCGGCGATGTGGACCGGCGCGGCCGCGACCTTGTGGCGCTCGAATCGCGCGCAGCGGCGATCGTCGCGCGCAACCGGATCGCGCACCCCGGCTTCGTGCCGGCCGGCGTCGCTATCGAGCTGCTGACCACCGCTTCGGAAACAGGAGCACGCGCGGCATGAGCACGCTGCCCGATCACGTTGTCGAGCTGCAGGTCGATGGCACCGCCTATTCGGGCTGGACCACGGTCAGCATCGAGCGCGGCATCGATCAGATGACCGGGACCTTCTCGCTGCGCCTCGCCGCAAGGGAGCGCACCGGGGCCGAGGACTGGCCGATCCGCGAGGGCGCAAAGTGCCGGGTCGTTCTGGCAGGAGCGCCCCTGATCACCGGCTATATCGACAGCCTCACCCGCTTTGTCGGCCCGGATGAACGCGGCATCGATGTGCGCGGCCGCGATCGCACCGCCGACCTCGTCGACTGCTCGGCGATTCACAAGCCGGGCAGCTGGCGCGGCCGCAAGCTCGAACAGATCGCGGCTGAGCTGGTGAAGCCCTTCGGCATCGCCATCGAGCTTTCGGGCGACACTGGCGCCGCCTTCACGAAGTTCGCGCTCCAGCAGGGCGAGACGGTGTTCGCCGCGATCGAGCGCATGTGCCGATACCGCGGGCTCGTGGCCTGGTCGGCCGGCGACGGCGTGCTGCGGATCGGCAACCCTGACAGCGGCGCCAGCATCGGCCGCCTTGCCGAGGGCGAGAACGTGATCTCCGCCAGCCTGACCGGCACGACGTCCGACCGCTTCTCCGACTACATCGTCAAGGGGCAGGCGGCGGGCAACGACCAGCGCAGCGGCGCCGCCGTCGCACAGGTCAAGGGCGAGGCGAAGGACCCCGCCATCGTGCGCTACCGCCCGCTGCTGATCATTGGCGAGGAGCAGTCCGACCAGGCTTCGCTCAAGAAACGCGCTGGGTGGGAGGCGGCGGTGCGATCCGGCCGCTCGCAGCAGGCGCAGATCACTGTGCCGGGCTGGCTGACCGCAGACGGCAAGCCTTTCGCTCACGGCATGCGCGCGGATTGCGATGTGCCCAGCGCCGGAATTGCGGGGCAGCTGCTGATCGAGCGCCTCAGCTTCAGCCGGGACGCCGAGGGCGGCACCGTCACCACCTTCGACCTCGTCCCGCCCGAGGCATGGACCCAGCTCGCCGAGCCGGAGCCCAAGGCATGAGCAGCCGGATACTCATGACCATGATCGCGGCGCAGCTTTCCCACGAACTGGCGGTGCTGAACGGGCTGCGCAGCGGCCCGCAAGGGCGACCGCCCGCCCGCAGCGACGCGCCCGCAGGGCGTGTGAGCGAGGATATCGCGCGCCCGGACGGGCGTGCGGAAAGGCAGACACCATGATCGGGCAGGTGCGCGAGATGATGGGCGGATTGGAAGGCCGGGTGCGCGGGATGGTGGCGCGCGCGATTGTGCGTCTGGTCGACGACGCACGGCAGGCGCAGGAGCTGCAGGTCGAATTGCTTTCCGACGAGAGCCAGGACGCGGTCGAGCGCTTCCAGAATTACGGCCTCACCAGCGTGCCCCATGCGGGCGCCGAGGCTCTGGTCGTGTTCGCGGGCGGCCTGCGCAGCCACGGCGTGGTGCTGGCGGTTGAGGATCGGCGTTACCGGCTCCGCGCGCTCGAGGAGGGCGAAGTCGCGCTCTACGATGATCTCGGCAATGTGGTGAAGCTCGGCCGGGAGGCAATCGCCATCACCGCGGTAAGCAAGCTCACCATCGATGCCCCGGCGATCGAGGTCACCTGCGAAACCGCCGAAGTGACGGCCGATGCGGTGACTATCACCGCCGACACCGTCGATCTGGGTGGCAGCGGCGGCGCGGCCGTGGCGCGCGTCGGCGATGACGTGGCCGGCGGCAAGATCATCAGCGGCAGCAGCAAGGTGAGCGCACTATGACGGACCTCGCCCTCGTCTGGAATGCCGATGCCATGGCGGCCGATCTGCTGCTCGCCAATGGCCAGCTCGCCACCGATGCCGGCATGCGCACCGCGATCCTGATCTCGCTGTTCAGCGATGCGCGGGCGGCCGATGATGAGGAGCTGCCCGAGGCGGGCGGCGATCGGCGCGGATGGTGGGGCGATGCCTATGCCCGCGATGCGAGGCCCGATGCCGGCACCGCGCGCGACGCCTATCGGATCGGCTCGCTGCTGTGGCTCCTGTCACGCTCCAAGATCACCGCCCGCGTCCTCGCCCAGGCCAAGCAGTCCTGCGACGACGCGCTCGCCTGGCTGGTGCGCGATGGGATCGCCTCGGCCGTCCGCGTGGTGATCGAGGCGCAGGTGCGCACCGGCCAACAGACGCCCGACATGCTCGCGATCGCCGTCGAGATCGACCGCCCGAGCGGCCCCAACCGGCAGCGCCACGATTTCACCTGGGACGCGTCGACCGCAACCCTCACCGCCCTTTCGCCGGAGCCCGCCTGATGCCCTTCAATCGCCCGACCCTGAGCGAGCTGATCGACCGCAACCGCGGCGATATCGACACGCGCCTGCCGGGCGCGGACAGCGCGCTGCGGCACTCGGTGCTCGACGTGCTCGCCCGCATGCACGGCGGCGCGATGTCGGGTGTCTACGGCTATCTCGATTTCCTCGCCCAGCAGATCCTGCCCGACACAGCCGATGGCGAGTTCCTCGCGCGGCACGCGTCCAACTGGGGCATCCGCCGCAAGGCGGCGATCGCCGCCACCGCCACCGCCAACGCGACCGGCGTCAACGGGACGGCGATCGCCGCCGGCACACAGGCGCTGCGCGTCGACGGGCAGGCCTACCGGGTGACCGAGACGGCCGTGATCACAGACGGCGCTGCGACGCTTTCGATCGAGGCGATCGAGGCCGGGCCGGTCGCGGACCTGACCATCGGGACGGTGCTGACCCTGTCGAGCACCATCGTCGGCGTGAATGCATCGATCGCGGTCAGTGCCGCCGGCACGAGCGGCGCCATCGAGGAGGACGACGCAAGCCTCCTCGCCCGCCTGCTCGACCGCATCCGGACCCCGCCGCGTGGCGGATCGAGCAACGATTACCGCGCCTGGGCACTCGCGCAGCCGGGCGTCACGCGCTCGTGGGTCTATCCGGGCTGGATGGGCATCGGCACGGTTGGCGTTGCCTTCGTCATGGACCAGCGCGAGGACATCATCCCGCTCGAGGCCGATATCGAGGCGGTGCAGGCCGCGCTCGACGTGCTTCGCCCGGTCACGGCTGATGTGGTGGTCTTCGCGCCGACGCCCGACCCGCTCGATATCGTCCTGCGGGTCGTGCCCAACACTGCGGCAGTTCGCGATGCGATCCTTGCCGAGCTCGCCGACTTCTTCGCCCGCGAGGCTGAGCCCGGCGGCACCATCTACCGCAGCCGCCTGTCGGAAACTGTCAGCCTTGCCGCGGGCGAATTCAGCCACTCGCTGGAGCTGCCCGACAACGACTTCACGCCTGAGCCCGGGTACATCGCCTCGCTGGGCGCGGTGACCTTCATCTGATGGCCAGCGCGGCGATCATCGCTCGCAGCGACGCGGACCATGCGCAGATGCTGCGCCAGCTGCTGCCGCGCGGGGCCGCGTGGGACTTCGCGCCCGATGGCACCTTTGCCCGGCTGCTGGAGGCGCTGGCGGCCGAGTTCGCGCGCATCGATGTCCGCGTGCTCGATCTGCTCGACGAAGCCGATCCGCGCACCGCGCTGGAGACGCTGGTCGACTGGGAACGCGTGGCCGGGCTTCCCGATGCCTGCACCGGCGCGCCCGACAACATCGGCGAGCGCCAGATCGCGCTGGTCCAAAAGCTTACCGGCATTACCGGACAGTCGCGCGCCGACTTCATCGACCTTGCCGCGCGCATCGGCTTCGAGATCGAGATCAGGGAGCACCGCCCGCTGCGCACCGGCTTCCGGGTCGGCGATCGGTGCATGGATACCAGCTGGGCCTTCGCCTGGACCGTCATCGTCCAGCCCTTCGATGGCGCCGGTGCCCCGCTGCTCTCGATCGCCCACTTCAAGGTCGGCGATCCGGTCGGCACGCGCGTACGCGGCTTCGGGTCGCTCGATCTGGAGTGCGTGATCCGGCGCACCGCGCCGGCGCACACGAAGGTCATCTTCGCATACCTGGTCGAGCGCGAGCCCGATTTCTGGATCGATTTCACAAGCTGAGGAGCAACCCATGCATCGCATCGACACCAGCGGCAACGTCGGCAACCGGTTCCACCCGGGCGACCCCGCAACCGGACAACAGGCCACGCTGGTCGACCAGGACTGGCTCAACGCCGTGCAGGAGGAGATCGTCGCCGTCATCCTCGGCGCCGGCATCGCGCTCGCCAAGGGCGACAACACCCAGCTCTACGATGCGATCGTCGCCCTGATCGCGGGCGTTGTCGGCACCGGCGGCGGCTCGGCCCCGACCACCAGGCAGATCCTCGCTGGCGGGCTCCTGACCGGCGGCGGCAACCTCGCGGCCGACCGCACCATCAGCCTCGCCAAGGCCACCTCGGCCGAGGTCTCGGCACAGGTGCGTGACGACGTCGCCGTGACACCGGCCGGGCTCGCCGGTCTCGTCGGCCTGACCGAGGTCGCGGGCGCGTGGGTGATCCGGATCGGGCCGGTGATCGTGCAGCTCTTCAGCGCCGTCATCGGCGCCAACGGGACCTCGCTCCTGACCCTGCCGCAGGCTTTCCCGCTCGAAGGACGGGCCGGCTTCGTCAATGGCGGGTCGGCAGGTCCCGGCATCCAGGACAACGGACCCTTCGTCAACGGCGTCGGGCTGAGCACCGTGTCTGTCTACAGCGCGCTCGACAGCAGCGCCTCGGTCAACCTCATCGTCTTCGGAAGGTAACAGCCATGAAGATCTACTTCGACATCGATCCCGAAACCGGCACCGTCCGCTTCCACCACGAGGCCATCCTCGGCCCGCGCCAGATCCCGCAATGGGAGAGCGAGGAAGCGCGCGCCGCCGGCAAGCGTCCGGTGATGATCGACAACCCCGATTGCCGCATTCCCGCCGGCGCGGCCGAGATTTCGGAAGCCCGGTTCACCGAGTTGATGGCCGCCCAGCGCGAGGGCGCTGGCATCGGTTTGCGCGATGGCAAGCCGGTGGCGCTGCCCCGCAGCGTGGATATGGACGAAGCACGCGCCGTGCGTCGCCAGCGGCGCGATCAACGGCTCGCCGCGAGCGACTGGACCCAGCTGCCCGATGCCCCGCTCAGCGAGGAAGAGAAGGCCGCCTGGGCCGCGTATCGCCAGGCGCTGCGCGATCTCGACATGGACGGCAGCGACTGGCCGGAGCCGCCTTCCGCATGAGCGAGATCACCATCAACCGCGGCTCCGATGTCACCCTTACCGGCACCTGGCGGGACCAGACCGGCGCGGCGATGGACCTGACAGGATGGGGCATCGGCGCCTTCGAGCCGCACCCTTCGCTTGAGGCGATGACAGTCGAATGGGTCGACGCGGCGATCGGTGCCTACCGGGTGCGGATCGGGTGGAACGACCAGATCCCGCACGGGAAGCTGGCCGGGTTCCGCCTGCGCATCTCCAAGGATGGCGACGATCGCTCCTCGCCCAAGATCTGGCTGGTGGTCAAATGAGCACGGCGGAGGTTTCCCTCGATATCATGGTGCAGGCGGCGCCTGTGATCGACGTGGCGGTCGCAGGGGTACAGGGCCCGCCGGGAACCGAAAGCGTTCTTTCGCAGGCATGGGCGGAGGGCACGCTTCCGGGTGGTCCGGGCACCAAGAGCGCGAAGGAGTATGCCGATGTCGCCCGGGCATGGGCGCAGACCATCGGTCAGGTGGTGGACTTCTCGCTTGCCGGCGAGGCGATCGTCACCGGGGTCGCCTATCCCTTCGGCCGCACCGGGCCTGCCGCGCAGACCTTCGGCTATCTCTACCTCGCCGTGAAGGCGGGCACCGGATCTGTGACCGCGACGATCTTCGCCGGCGCCACTCCGGTGATCGAGGACATCGTCTTCAATGCCGGCACACCGGCGGCGGCCATCGACATCGACGTGCCGGCCGAGACCGACATTTGGATCACCTTCACTGCGATCGCCGGCGCGCCCACGCTCATCACCGGCCGGATGCAGGGCGCCTGAGATGAGCGCGCGCTTCACCAGACCCGATCAGGGCCGGGTCCTGACCCGCAGCCTGACGATCGGTCAGTTCGGCGTCACCTTCAACTTCGCGCTCCCCGTCTGGGCGGGCATCTATGCCAATGGCGACTGGTGGGTGAAGCCGGTGACGCCGGGCCCGGTCACGATCACCGCGATCAGCCCGGCGAGCCAGCTTTTCGACGGGAAAAACTGGAACAACACCAGCTACGCGGGCCGCACCGTCCACGGCGCCCAGGTCAATCCCGGCAATCGCGCCTTCGCGACTGGCGGCCTGCTGGCGAACAACGCGACCAACACCGTGCAGGGCTGGGACACGCTGACCGCCACCAGCACCCAGAACGCCGTTTACAGCGCCGCTGCCAATGTCGATCCGGGCAAGACGGGCGTGCCGCTGGTGCTGACGTCCGGCAGCGTGCTCAAGTTCGTCTCACGCCTCACCGGCCTGCCCAACGGCAACCGTCCGGTCGGTGCGGACATGGTAGTGCTGACGGTGGTGGATGCGTTTCCCGCGCCCGATGCAATCCGCCCCGGCGTC